>NZ_CBVI010000087.1 GCF_000513195.1 Bacteroides timonensis
CTTATGAACGGGCGATTTCTCTTCAATCATATATTTTTCTTGTTGCAATGCAAATTCTTGGCAGAAATCATCTGCCAAACAATATATTTCTGTAACTTTAGCCTCTGAGAACATAGCGGTAATTGTTTTAAATGTTATAATTTGACACTATAAATTTAATACTTTTATCGCTATTCTCCTAATAATCAGACTAATATTTTACTATCTTATATCGAACTCACGTTATTTAAAGATTGAACATTAGTTTTATTCCTTCTTCCAGAGTATGTGGTTGGTATCCCAGTTCTCTGCGTGCTTTTTCAATGCTTAATCCGCTGAAACGGGGACGGGGAGTTGTTTCTCCCATTTGCTTGGTAGTGACTGGCAGAATTAATGAATAATCCAGATTCAACGTATCTGCTACACGATAAGCAATATCGGCTATAGTCAGACATTCCGAGCCACAGATGTGATAAATGCCATTATTGGGATGATTTATCAGTTTCTCTATTCCTTGAGAAACATCGCCTACATAGGTTGGCGTGCGCCACTGGTCGGAAACCACCCGTATTTCTTCATTATTTCTTAAACGATTGGCTACCAATTGCAGAATATTCCCGTGTTGCCCCGGCAGGGCGGCACCATAGACCACTACCACACGTGCGATGGCATAATTGCTACAGAGCTCAGCTACCCGTTTTTCACCTTTCAGTTTGGTTGCCCCATAATAGTTGACGGGATCAGGAGTATCTTCTTCTGTATAAAGCTGCCCTGTATCTCCATTAAATACAAAGTCAGTAGATAGATGTATAAAGCGTGCAGCGGATGCTTCGCATCGGAATGCCAATTGTCCCACAGCATTGACATTGATACTGTCTGCCTCCTCACGGTGTGCTTCGCAATAATCAGGAACGGATAATGCGGACGTGTTGATCACTATATTCGGGCGTACTTCCCGGAACAATGCGCTTTGTTCCCCCATCTGGCAGATGTCTGCACTGATGAAACGATAATTCCCGGAATCGGGAGCAATGTCGTCATGCAGAGAACAACCTGTTACTATATACTCGTCATTGCGTGACAAATCATTCAATATCCGGCGTCCTGTGAAGCCATTGGCACCTATTACCAATACTTTTTTCTTCATATTCATATTATTTCAGTATATAATCCCTTGACTGTAGTCTTTTTTAGTAAGGTCCATTCCTTCCTTGTTGTACTTCGATTCTAATTCCGAATGATCCGTTTGCCGACTTCAGTTCGAAAGCGCCTTTGAAGTTATTCCGTTCCCACGGCAGGGCAGAAGGATTAGGGACTTTCCGTCCGTCCTTGTCATACTCTCCATAAGTATTGATGCGCATTCCATTCTTCAGCCGGAAACTTCCCATTTGCAGGTTTTGGGGAGATGATCCGAAACCTGTCAGTCCAAAAGGGTTCATACTGTATATGGTGGAGCTACCTAAACTAAATAAGTGTGAGTAGCCTTGTGAGTAGGTCACATTCGGGTCCAAGCGAAACAGAAAACTATAATCTTTGCTGGCATCGGGAATGTCTAAAGTCATTTTGGGCATTTGGGGAGCTGCCATTTTCATCAGGTTCATATCCAAAAGGAATCCATCAAAATTCTTTGTTGCCGGCATATTCATACTGCGAACACTGTCAGCGGGTACTTCATTCTGGGCATTTACCCTGAAAGAAAGAAGACAGAAAAGTATGATTAGTCCTGTATATTTCATCACTTAATGGTCTTTATTTAATGGCGAATATAAGAAATAAGTATGAATTATGGAAATATATAGCATTTATTAAAATAAAACTTGTATATTATATGCTGATATTTGAGTATTGTTGTTATCTTTGGAGCGTAAATAATTGAATTGGTTTTATAAGCAATCTATTTGTTCCTCTCTAACCGGTAAATGAACGGGCTGTATCTCATGTGGAAATGCAGCCCGTTTTTCTATTTCTTTTTTCTATTGAGATGAATCACTGGACTAAATATCGGTACTGTTTCCCACTTCATCTTCGAAGCATTGTACACTCGTTCCACGCCTCCTTGTATTTCCAGATAATCATTGACTTTCATTTCTAGAACAGCACCGTAGTGGCTTTGTGGATACATTGGACTCATATATCCGTTCAGTGAGTTCTGTTTGCCGAAACCCGAATATTGCCCGAAGAAGCGGATGCGCATGAAATCATTAATGCGATAGGCGGCGGAAGCATCCAATCCGATGTCGAATTGAGCACCGTGCATACGCGATGGCATGGTGTATTTGGCTGTATACATACCCCCTGTTAGTTCCCAACGTTCGTTGGGACGATATATAAAATCGGCACCTGCCTGGATAATTGTTCCCATTGTAGGGTAAGTATTGTAGGTACTGAATGTGCTCAATATACTATTGGGTGAAAGCTGAAAAGCACCGTAATGCTCGTAATCCATCACGAAAGGATCGTAACTGCTGACCATCTTTCCCATTCTAATATCCATCCACGGAAAGTTGGGATAATAAGTCGGAAGAATGATGCGTAAGTCTGTGCTATCCATGCTGAGAGAAGTCTTTACCGACATGTCCCGATTGGGAGCGGCAGCTGTTCCGGGGGGAGGAGACAACGGTTCTTTTCCCATTTCCGTGGGAAAACGATTCAATAATGTGCTGTCCTTTGTTTGCTCGTTTTGTGCGGCAATGCGAAAGGAAACAGTGAGAAGGAACAGAATGATGAATAGTTTTTTCATAAATCGTTATGCGTTAACGGAAGTTTCAGTTGATGATAAGTTTGTATCCGATCCCTCGGACATTGACAATGCGGATACGTTCGTCTTTACAAAGTTTATGTCGTAATTTAGTGATGAACACGTGCAGGCTGCGCGAATTGAAGAAACTGTCGTCCCCCCAAAGATCGAGCAGGATATTCCGGGTATTCACTACCTGATTACGGTTTTCGCACAGGCGTTTCAGGATTTCGGCCTCGCGGTGGGAGAGTTCCTGCTCTATTCCGGTATGGGACAATATCTGTGTGACAGAGTTGAAATGGTAATCGCCTATCTCGAAACAGGTTTCTTTCTTCTTCGGTTCTTCTTTGAATGTAAATGCTTTGCCCGCCAGCGCTTTAATGCGTACAATAAGTTCCTGCATGCCGAAAGGCTTTTTCAGATAGTCGTTGGCCCCGAGTTCAAAGCCTTCTACCACATCATTGATGGAAGAACGGGCAGTGAGAAAAAGTACCGGAGTTCGTTTGTCGGTTTGACGGATGTGGCGTACCATTTCAAAACCATCCATACGGGGCATCATAACATCTGCTACCAGTACATCAGGGCGTAAGTCGAAGAACATACGCAGACCTTCCTCGCCATCGGCAGCAGTATGGATGATGAAGTTCTGGCCTTCCAGCGTATCTTTGATAATCATGGCGAGGGTTTGTTCATCCTCAACCAGCAGTACCTTGATTTTGTCCATATCTTGATTCATTTTCATAATAAGCAATGTTATTCAGATTCTTATTGTAAAAGTACTTCCTTTTCCCGCTTCACTTCGTACGGTTACAATGCCACCGTGCTTTTCTACCATTGTCTTTACATAGAAAAGCCCCAGTCCGTAGCCTTTGGTATTGTGGATATTTCCTGTCGGAACCCGATAGAATTTGTCGAAAATGTGAGCCTGTTTATCCGTAGGGATACCAATACCGTGGTCTGTAACTGAGATTTCCACTTGTTCCGTTTCCTTTTTCCGGCAACAGATCATTATGTCTGCTTTATCCGGAGAGTATTTGATGGCATTATCTATCAGGTTACTCAGAATATTACTAAAGTGTGTACGGTCGGCAATGATTGTCAGGTCTTCCGGTGTAATGTCGAGATTGATTTCTACAGGCTTGCCCGCTTTCAGCTTATGCTGTTCGATGAGTGCCGGGAACAGATCGTGCAAGCTGAGCGTCTCCGGATGCAGACGGAAGGTTTTACGGCGTTCCATACTCATGGAGAGAATTTGTTCCACCAGTCCGCTTAATCGCTGTAACTGTTCCTGGCAGATACCCAGATACTTATCCCGTTGTTGCTTGTCTTCTGCCAGATTAAAATTAAGCAAAGCGTCGTTGGCGGCATACGCCACGGCAATAGGTGTTTTGAGCTCGTGGGTGATGTTGTTGGTAAAGTCGCTCTTCATCTCTTCCAGTGTTTTCTGCCGCAAAATGGTGCGGATAAGAAACCAGAAGGAGAAACCCAATATAATAAGGATAACGAATGATGTGGTAAGAATGCCGCTCATCTGCCGCAATACAATCTTATAAATAGGTTCTATAGTGAGGCGGTAACTTTGATTGGAGTGAATGTCGAAAGCATAATTATATTGTTTTGCTTTTTCACTGGGTATGTATCCGGGAGTCCCGACAATGGCGAGCGTATCAGTGTAAACCAGCGTTGAGTCCAGATCGGTACCGGAATGAAGGCGCTCCAATCGGTAGGGAAGTTTAAGCCCCCGTTCTTGCAGATAGGTATTCAGCAGACTGTCATAAACGGCTATATCAGGTTCTATAAAAATGTCCAGTCCCGAGTGCATTCCACGCTGGATGAAAGTGGCAAGTTCCACCATACTGCTTTGGTCACGCAGCATCATGTCTATTCCACCTTCGGCTCTTAAAGAAGCCCGAGGTTCATCCTCATTAAGCACTGTATCTTCCAGGACCTCTTTTACTGAATCTCTTTCTGCCCAGACTGAAATATTTGTGCCTTCCTGTCCCCGTGTGAAAAGGATATCTCTTGTCGAGTCATTTGGGTAACTCACTGAGACGCTGTCATACTTCATAGGGATACCGTCTTTTAAAAGTGAACGGCTTCCGGCACTATCTGTTTGGTTAACAGTTGTACTGCTGCGGACAAATGATTTTCCGGAATCGGAATTGTATCCTGCTGAAACCTCTACGGAACCGTGGGCTTTATTTTCTTTTTGCATCTCCTTTACACGAAGCATCATTTCATTATAATCGCTCATGCGCATGGCTTCCACGATGCTTTGTTCCAGTTCGTGCTTCATTGTTTTGTATAGCCCCGTGATCCAGTATGCCTGGTAAATGAAGATACCCAGCAGAGAAATTATAACTAATATAGCAATAGGTTTGAATGGCAGTTTCATGTAGCTCTTGTATTGTTATGCATACAAAGATAGGAAAGATAACCGGTACATGTATGGACGGTAAGACTAAATAACACTTCTGATAACACTAGATAAGACTACGTAAGTTCCGGATAACACAAAGTCCGGAAGATTTCACCGTACTTTGCAGCGCAAGAGATTAAGGGATGATTCGCTTTGTATGAGGCATTTTAGGCAAAAGCTATAAGGATAATCCTGTTCACTCCCTTGCATGATTGGGTGTCAACCAAGGTCAACCGGCCTGTCAACCAAGGCTAACGGATCTGTCAACCAAGGTTGATCGACCTGTCAACCAAGGTTGACACCCAGTCATCTCTAAGTCTGAACACATTTATGTCGTATCTAAAACAAATGAAGATGAAGTCTTATTACTATCTTTCCCTGATGCTATGTGCATTGAGTGCAGGAGTTTCCGCTCAGGAAATAACAAAGAGTACGGATGTAGAGAGCGAACGGACGCTCAGTGCGGACAGTATTATGACACAAGACAAGCAGCTGGACAGTCTTTACCAATCTCTTCCTGAAGTAATGATTACCGGACAACGTCCCATCGTGAAAGCGGAGCAAGGTAAACTGGTGTACGATCTTCCGCGTCTTATCGGTAATCTGCCCGTAGATAATGCTTATGACGCTGTGAAGGAACTGCCGGGCGTAACCGAGATGAATGGCGGGCTGATGTTGGCAGGGCAGGGGGTAACTGTAATATTGGATGGCAAAGTTACCACCATGAGTACCGAACAGCTTTATTCTTTATTGAAAAGCATCCCGTCCAGTCGCATTGAGAAGGCGGAAGTGATGTACAATGCTCCGGCACGCTATCAGGTGCGGGGTGCACTTATCAATATCACATTGAAACAAAGCACCGGAGGCCCGTCTTCCTGGCAGGGAGAGCTTTATGGCAAATATAATCAGAAACATTGCGAGGGCTTCAACGAACGTGCCAGCCTGATCTATAACGGAAATAAATTCTCAGCGGATTTTCTTTACTCACACAACCACGGACGGGGATATTCTTTAACCGATAAAGAAGCTATGCACTCTCTGGCGGACGGTTCGGTTCATCACATCACAACCGATGAGATGGGCCGGAGCCGTTCACATACCCATAGTTTCCGGGTAGGGGCGGATTACAATATTGCCAAGGACCATCAGCTGAGTTTTGTTTATAATGGAAGTTATTCGACTTACCACAGCCTGATGGATATTTACGGTACGCAGCAGTCCAACACCCGTAGCAACAGCACCGATTGGCTGCACAACGGACGTCTGGATTACCGTGCGCCTTTCGGATTGAAAGCCGGTGCTGAACTGACTTATTACCGTTCTCCGTCCGATCAGTTATTGCATAGCAGCATGCAAGGCGAAGAACTGGCCTTTTATACCGAAGACTGTCAGCGCATCAATCGCTGGAAATTCTTCCTTGCCCAGGAGCATAAGCTGGGTCGTGGATGGGGATTGAATTATGGTGCCGTTTATACTACCAGTATCGACCATAGTTATCAATACTATTATGATACGGAGAAGGATGCGGGAACAAAGGCAGGTGTGAGCACAGGTATTCCCGATAATATGCAATCCCGCCGTCGTGAACAAACTTTGAACTTCTATGCGGGTTTCAATAAAAGTTTCGGTGATAAACTTTCTCTGGATGCTTCGCTTGCCGTGGAACATTACAAGACGCCGGTATGGAATCAGTGGGACTGGTATCCTACCATTAATCTGAGTTATATGCCTGCCCCCGGCTATGTTTGGCAATTGGCTTTGAGCAGCGATAAGGACTATCCTGATTATTGGGCAGTGCAGGACGCTATCTCTTATCTGGGCGGTGGATATTCTGAAATACATGGGAACCCGTTCCTGAAACCAGCTCAGGAATATCAACTTCAACTGACACATATTTTGAAGAGTAAATATATCTTTAGTGCATGGTTTACCCATACGAAAGATTACTCTACCCAGACTCTTTATCAATCTTCTGAACGTCTGGTGGAAATCTATAAACATTTGAATTTTAATTACCAACAACAGGCAGGAGTACAGGCTTCTATACCTTTTGATATAAAGCAATGGTTGAATTCTCGTTTAACTTTGATTGGTGTATGGCATCATGAGAAGGATGATGATTTCTGGGATATTCCTTTTAATCGGAATATTTGTTATGGTATTGCCGTACTGACAAATACTTTCACTCTTTCTAAGAAGCCTGATCTGAAGCTGACACTGACGGGAATGGCTCGTAGTAAAGCGACTCAGGGAATTTATGATTTACCGTCTTCAGGGTATGTAAATGCTGCTTTGCGGTATGGTTTTGCCAAAGGAAAGGCTATTCTGAATCTTTATTGCAATGATATCTTTGAGACGGGACAGATAAAACCACGTATCCGCTTTGGTACGCAGAACGTGACGAATGATTATGCTTGTTTCAGGGAAATCGGGGTGTCGTTTACGTATAAGTTCGGAGGATATAGGGAGAAGAAGAGGGAGGAGGTGGATACGTCGAGGTTTAAGTAATGTTGTGTGTGTGTACTTTTTCTTTCGGCTTGTCCCGAAAGAAAAAGATACCAAAAAGAAAGGGACCCCGGCTACGTCTCCGGTGCTACTCCGGCACTGCGCTAAAATTTCTTATCTTCTTCGAGGAGTTCCTGGCTAAATTGTTCCACAGCAAGAGGGGTAGAGAGTTCTATCAGATTTTCTTCGGGATCGCGCAGGTACACGCTACGCATACCCCAATCGGGCATATCCGTAGGTTCATTGATAAACGTTACACCCTTGGCTTTTAGGGCAACAAAGGTTTCGTCTACATTATCTACACAGAATGCGAGCATTGATTTTTCACGCATCGCAACAGGCTGTTGCTTATCTTCATTGCCTACTGAAGGTGTCATTGAATCGGAAGCAAAAAGGGCAAGGCCTTCTATTCCGTCGGCCACTTTAAAATAGGCGTATCCGCTAGTTTCATCTCCCCAAGCGGATTCTAATCCGAGTTGTTCTGTATAGAATTTGAAGCATTTGGCGAAGTCTTTTACTAATAATCTTACGTTGCTGAATCTCATTGTTTACTGATTAATGATTTGTAATCTGTTACTTATAATCAAGATGCAAATATAACCAAATCTATTATCATTCTATAATGATTCTATTGGATAGCGTTTCAAAAATCCGTATTTACCTCAACCCCGATCAGAAAAAACAATCAATTCCATCCCACCATACGCCGCATGGTCCCCCGGCCTCACTGTAGGGGCGTCAAGCGCAGGTCGTATTTTCAGCGTTAAGAAGGGCAGGCTGTTTGAGCGTAGCGAGTTCCTGCCCTTTAGCTGGAAATGCTACCGAAGTAGCCCCGGAAGTGCAGCCTTGAAAAGCCCGTTTTAGTGAGAGCAGCCGCAAGCTTGCTTGAGGATGCCGAACGTAAGGGCTTTCTGTAATTTTTCTTTTGGTATCTTTTCTTTTGTCTTGAGACAAAAGAAAAGTACTCTCACTCCCACCAGCATAATACACATTAAAAAAATCAGAATCTTTTGCCCCTTCCTCCTCTATATTTCTTAATTTTGTCGGAACAAAATGAAGTATCAACCTTCCGCACACTTAATCTCAAAATGACACTGCGGAACCTAAATTATCGTATTATGATTAACAGATTCGTCTTGAACGAAGTATCCTACTTCGGACCGGGTGCCCGCGAAGTGCTCCCACAGGAAATTAAACGTCTCGGCTTGAAAAAAGCCTTTGTATCTACCGACAAAGATCTGATTAAATTTGGTGTAGCCGACAAGGTGCTTTCCGTACTGGATAAGGCAGGTATACCCTATGTTGTATTCAGCGATATTAAACCAAATCCTACGGTTAGTAATGTAAATGCAGGTGTGAAAGCGTTTGCAGAATCCGGTGCCGATTTTATTCTGGCTATTGGTGGTGGTTCTTCCATCGATACATCAAAAGCTATCGGCATTATCACTAATAATCCGGAATTCAGTGATGTGGTTTCTCTGGAAGGAGTGGCGCCGACTCAGAAGAAATCCGTACCTATCATTGCTCTGCCTACTACAGCGGGAACGGCTGCCGAGGTAACCATTAACTACGTGATTACCGACGAAGTGAATGAAAAGAAGATGGTATGTGTAGATCCGAATGATATTCCTGCCATCGCCATTGTAGATGCCGAATTGATGTACACTTTGCCTAAAGGGCTGACCGCTTCTACGGGATTGGATGCATTGACACATGCTATTGAAGGTCTGATTACTAAGGGAGCTTGGGAAATGAGCGATATGTTTGAAATTAAAGCTATCGAAATGATTACCCGTTATCTGGAAACGGCTGTGTTTGAGCCGACGAATGCAGAGGCGCGTAATGGTATGGCGGTAGCGCAATATATTGCAGGTATGGCTTTCTCTAATGTAGGTTTGGGCGTTGTTCACGGCATGGCACATCCGTTGGGTGCTATTTTCGATATACCTCATGGTGTGGCTAATGCGTTGTTGCTGCCTATCATTATGGAGTTCAATGCTCCTGCTGCGCTTGATAAGTATGTGGAAATTGCTAAGGCGATGACAGTATATAAAGAAGGAATGAGCCAGGAAGAGGCTGCACGTGCTGCCGTAGATGCGGTGAGAGCACTGTCAGTAAGAGTAGGTATTCCGCAACACCTTTCTGAATTGGGTATCAAGGAAAGCGATCTCGATAAGCTGGCTACGGCTGCTATTGCCGATGTTTGTACACCGGGTAATCCTCGCGAGGTGACGAAGGAGATTATTCTGGATTTATACAAAAAAGCGTTGTAATAAGTGATTAGGGGTTAGTGATAAGTGATTAGTGCTGCGCTATAATGCCGCAAGGAGACTAATCGCTTATTACTAATCCCTAATCAATTTTCAAACTATTATATTACTGTAAATTACGAAATAGTCGTAATTCACTTGCTAATCTCGGTGGAATCATATAGTTTTGTGGGCAGATATATAATTTTATAACCAAACAATACATATATGAGAAAAGGGATTGCGATGTTATTCTTATCAGCAAGTGTTTGGACAGCACAAGCTCAAGGGACTTTTACAATAGAAGGACAGGTAAAGAATGTAGAAGACGGAACTTTAGTCACCTTGTTTCGTTTAGATGGAAATGTGGGCAACAGTATCGGTGTTGATACGATTCGTAACGGACATTTTCGTTTCCAGGCAGAAACATTGGGAAATGAAACCGAAATAGTGGACATGATGGGAAGAAGTGACAAGTTTCCTTCTATGAGCTTAAGGCTTTGGGTTCGTCCGGGAGATAATATACAGATAAGCGGTGAAAACACACTGATACGAACTTGGGATGTGAAAAGCACTGTTCCGGAACAAGTGGCTAATCAGGCTTTTATAAACGACTCACGCGAATTGTGGAATGAATATCAGCGCAATGCTTTATTGCAGCGTGCATACCGCCGGAAGTATGCAGAGAGTGCGGTGGACGAAGAAAGACAGATGATACGTGCACAAGTTGACAGTTTGCGGAAGGTAGAGGATAAGATTAGTATCTGTATTGATGCCAACACTATAAAACGCATGAAGCAGATTCCTGTTGACGATATTTGGCTGGAGCAGTTGAGAAAGTTGGCAATGTCGGCTAAGTATACTGAAAATTATCCCTATAAAGAAGAAGTGATTGCTCTGTATGAAGGACTGGCCGATGAGAAAAAACAAACCTCTTGGGCAATGGATACATATACATATCTCTTTCCTCCCCAAGTAGTGGAAGTGGGTGATGAAATGGCAGATGCTGATTTGTACGACCTGGAGGGAAATGTACACCACTTGGCTGATTTTAAAGGTAAATATATCATGTTGGATTTCTGGAGTCGTGGTTGCGGTCCGTGTCTTATGGCTCTACCCGAAATGAAGGAAGTGGCTGAGATGTACAAAGATCGCTTGACGATAGTAAGTCTGAGCATTGATACCAAGAAGGGGTGGGAAGCAGCTTCTAAAACCCATGAAATGACTTGGCAGAATCTGAGTGACTTGAAAGGAAGTAATGGATTATATGCCAAATACGGAGTACGTGGAATTCCAAATTATGTCCTTATTTCACCTGAAGGACGCATTGTGGAAAAATGGTTCGGATACGGGAAACAGAGCCTGAAACGAAAACTCCGCCGCCTGCTGAATGCAAACGAATATGTGATGAGTTTAGGGGAAGAGAATGGACATAAAGTGGTGAACTTCCCGACGGTGAAGAAAAGCAATAACGATATTCCTGAAATCCGCCAGGTAGTGTTGACGGATACTGCTACGATCTTGCGGATTCGTGCCTATTATATACCCAAATATTGGATACAAATTATGAAGAATATCCAGTTAGTAGCGGACAATGGAACTGTATGTCCGGTTCTTCGTTCGGAAGGTATTCCTTTAGGGGAGAAATTCTATATGCCGGAAAGTGGAGAGGCCGATTATACTCTTTATTTCGCTCCACTGCCTGACGGAACGCGTTCTTTCAATATGGTCGAACCGGGAGACTCGAATTCAGACCGTGTCGAAGGTATTGCTTTGACACTTGAATAAGATAACAGAGGCTTTCTTTCCCTAAAATCTTGCTATCTGCACTCTTTTTCGTACTTTTGTAGCTTTCAAAAAGAAAGTTTTATTTAAAGAAGTTCTCTGTATGAAATCAGACATTGAAATAGCCCGCAGCATAGAGCTGAAGAAGATTAAGCAGGTAGCCGAGAATGTAGGTATTCCACGTGAAGAAGTAGAAAACTACGGACGGTATATTGCTAAGATCCCTACACATCTGATTGATGAAGAAAAAGTGAAGAAAAGTAACCTGATTTTGGTAACTGCTATTACTGCTACCAAAGCAGGTATTGGTAAGACTACGGTTTCCATCGGTCTGGCATTGGGGTTGAATAAGATCGGCAAGAAAGCCATCGTCGCTTTGCGTGAACCTTCGTTAGGACCTTGTTTCGGCATGAAGGGTGGAGCGGCAGGTGGCGGTTATGCCCAGGTGCTTCCTATGGAAAAGATAAATCTGCACTTTACAGGAGATTTTCATGCCATTACTTCGGCGCATAATATGATATCTGCATTGCTCGACAATTATCTTTATCAGCATCAGGCGGACGGATTCGGGTTGAAAGAAATCATCTGGCAGCGCGTGCTCGATGTGAACGACCGCTCTTTGCGTAGCATTGTCACCGGTTTAGGTCCCAGTACGAACGGTATTACCGAAGAATCCGGCTTTGATATTACCCCTGCATCCGAAATTATGGCTATTCTTTGTCTGGCAAAGGACATAGACGACCTGAAACGACGGATTGAGAATATCATCCTTGGTTTCCGTTTTGATGGTTGCCCGTTCACTGTGAAAGAGTTAGGAGTAGCAGGAGCCATCACTGTCCTGCTGAAAGATGCTATCAATCCGAACTTAGTTCAGACAACCGAAGGATCGGCAGCTTTTGTTCATGGTGGTCCCTTCGCAAATATTGCGCATGGTTGTAACTCTATTCTTGCAACGAAAATGGCAATGACTTTCGGAGATTATGTTGTAACGGAAGCCGGTTTCGGTGCCGATCTTGGTGCGGAGAAATTTTATAATATCAAATGTCGCAAAAGTGGATTGCAACCTAAACTGACAGTGATTGTGGCTACTGCACAAGGTTTGAAGATGCATGGAGGTGTCAGTCTGGATCGTATTAAAGAACCCAATATGGAAGGATTGCAACAAGGCTTCGGTAATCTCGATAAACATATACGCAATCTACGTTCATTCGGTCAGACAGTGCTGGTTGCCTTCAATCGTTTTGCCAGTGATACGGACGAGGAGGTAGAAGCAATCCGCCGGCATTGCGAAGAGAAGTTAGGTGTAGGGTTCGCTGTCAATAATGCCTTTGCAGAAGGAGGAGAGGGAGCTGTGGAGCTCGCTAATCTAGTAGTGGATACTATTGAGAAGAAACCTTCTGAACCCTTGAACTTCAGTTATAGTGAAAATGACAGTGTAGAACAAAAGATAGAGAAGATAGCTTGCAATCTTTACGGTGCCAGTGTGGTAACTTACAGTATCCATTCACGTAAAATTATCAAATTGATAGAGAAGATGGGCATTGGTCATTATCCCGTTTGCATTGCCAAAACACAATATTCTTTCTCTGCCGATCCAAAAATATACGGTGCGGTGAACAACTTTGAATTTCATATCAAGGATATTGTAATCAATAACGGTGCGGAAATGATTGTTGCCATCGCCGGAGAAATTCTGCGTATGCCGGGGCTTCCCAAAGAGCCACAAGCTATGCACATTGACATTGTAGATGGAAATATAGAAGGATTGAGCTAACCATCGGAAAGTATAAATATAGAAATAGGGGATGCCGGTATTTACTTGCATCCCCTTTCCATTTATTTCAAATCATTCAACATGGCTTTCGGGTCTTTGGCCAACTGTTTCCAGTCGTAGTTTCTCAATAGTCCCAGAAGTGTAGCAATCACAATAACAATACGTGCTGCCCAAAGAACGATAATAACAGCCAGTGCAATAAGACCGAACTTCATGGCGTAGATAATCATGCTATCATCATCACGGGTTTTACTTCCATCGCTCCATTTAGTTATGGTGGTGGTCACATATAAAGCGCCGGCAGCACCCACTAAAGCTCCTGCAATGCCGAATAATATCTTTTTGAGACCGGTAGCCATTTTGTCTTCACGGCGACGTTTAGTAATCATATATCCACGTGGACGGCAGGCAAAAATATAAAGTACGATCCAGATAAAACACCAGATCGCTTCCCATCTTTCACGCCATACTCCGGCATCGGCGCGATCTACCAGGTGCTTTTTATAAGTTTCCACATTATATGCTTTCAGTTCTTTTATTTCTTCAGTGGCATTTTCCATATATTTTTCATAAAGACTGCGTGTTTCTTCAGAAATGGTATCTACTGCCAACTTTTGGCTATAACTATCAATGTAACTTTGTTGCCGGGTGATAGCTTCGCTGAGTTCAGTCTGCACTTGCTCATCAGTCAGAGCCTGTCTCTTTGCTACATAATCCTGTTCGCTTCCGGCCTGATAGAAATAATAACATCCCATAATGGCTACACAGATGATGATCCACCATGCGAATGTCCAATGCCGCTGTTTGGACCATTCCAGCACTTCGCGCGTATCAGCCATTACCTCCATTAGTTCGGTATCCGACGGGTCATCAATGGCTGCTTCCGCTTGTGTCAGCAGATCTTCCATGTCCCTTGTTTCTTGGGCTGTTCGAGGATAATAATCTTCATCCGGCTGTCCATGATATCCGGCTGTTTCCCATGCTTGGAACAATAGTTCTTCCGCTTTTTTGTTTCTTTCGTCTTCAGTATTTACATTGCTGTATGTGGTGTTCATACCACCCTGCATGTGTTTCTTGTTTGCTGAACTCATAGTATTGCAGAATTAAATAGTTTGGGAATTGTTGTTTGCTTGTACCTGTCTCAACTGTTCACGCATTTCGGCGTCTTTTTTGTCCCGGTGACCTTTGTAAGCTTTAAACCCGAAGGTCAGTACATTCCATACACCTTTAAAAAGAGCGATAACAATTTTCAGCATAATCTTACCTGTAGCTACTCCAATGTTTTCTGACATAGTAATTAAAGTTTTAAAGTGAATAATAAATGTAGTTTCCAAAAATAGGGAAATGCAAGCAGGAGTATCCTTTCAATACAACAAAAATAGTGTCAATGCGTAAAAAAAAGAGGTCCGTAGCCTTTATCACAAAGGCTACGGACCATTTTACAATTTAACTATATATTTAATCATTCATATATATACATTTTTTCTCAAAAATGTATATACCTTGTCGGCCGGAAAAACTAAACCGGCTGACTCGTAAAAACAAATTTCTTAATATGCGAACAGCGGATATTTCTCCATTGTCTTATTCACGCGTGCGCGAACTTCGGCAATAACCGCTTCGTTTTCTACATTGGACAGAACCGTTTCAATCATTTCTGCAATTTCCAGCATCAGATCTTCTTTGGCGCCACGAGTAGTGATGGCAGGAGTACCCAAACGGATACCGGAAGTCTGGAATGCAGAACGGCTATCGAACGGAACCATATTCTTGTTTACAGTGATATCGGCAGATACCAATGCTTTTTCAGCAATTTTACCTGTGAGATCAGGATATTTGCTACGCAGGTCGACCAGCATAGAGTGATTATCCGTACCACCGGAAACGATTGTAAAGCCACGGTCGATTAATGCTTGTGCCAGTACGGCCGCATTTTTCTTCACCTGGGCAGCATATTCTTTGAATTCGGGTTGCAGAATTTCACCGAATGCAACAGCCTTTGATGCAATGACGTGTTCCAACGGACCACCTTGGATACCCGGGAATACGGCTGAGTCGATCAACTGAGACATCATCTTGATTTCACCCTTCGGTGTTGTTTTGCCCCAAGGATTAGGGAAGTCTTTGCCAATCAGGATGATACCACCGCGGGGACCACGCAAAGTCTTATGTGTGGTAGAAGTAACGATATGAGCATACTTCACAGGGTTTTCCAGCAATCCGGCTGCAATCAGTCCGGCAGGGTGAGCCATATCGATCATCAGGATAGCACCTACTTTGTCTGCGATTTCGCGCATACGCTTGTAGTCCCATTCGCGGGAATATGCTGAACCACCACCGATGATCATCTTTGGTTTTTCGCGCAAGGCAACTTCTTCCATCTGGTCATAGTCCACACGACCGGTTTCCTTATTCAGATTATATTCACAGGGAGTATAGATGATACCAGAAGTATTTACTAAAGAACCGTGTGAGAGGTGACCGCCGTGAGCCAGATTCAATCCCATGAATTTGTCACCCGGATTCAATACAGCAAGGAATACAGCTGCATTAGCCTGTGCGCCTGAGTGGGGTTGCACGTTAGCCCATTCTGCACCAAAGATTTCCTTTATGCGGTCGATAGCAATTTGTTCGCTCTGGTCTACTACTTCGCAACCTCCGTAGTAACGTTTGCCGGGATAACCTTCTGCATACTTGTTAGTGAGACAGGAGCCCATTGCCTCCATTACTTGGTCACTTACAAAATTCTCTGATGCAATCAGTTCAATACCTTTGAGCTGACGTTGATGTTCTTTTTCGATGATATCGAAAATTAAATCGTCTCTTTTCATTTTGCTTACTTAGATAAGTTTGATAAATCTGTGTTCTCTTATTAAGCGCACAAATTTACGGTAAAAAAATGAATAAACTGTCAGAAAAGACAGAAATTTACTTTCTAAAAGAATACTCCAAAGGAAAAGCTAAGAACATTGTCTCGCCGGTGGAAACGTATTTCGTCGGCGGGTGGATCACCTTCGGCGACGCCGTCATCATAAGTTACTTTGCGGGATATATTATGTACTCCTATGTCATAGCGGAAATCGAAGAAAATGCGGGAGATAGTAACGGCTACTCCAAGGGTGAAGCTGAGGTTCAGCGGACGCAGCCTTTCTTTGATTCCCTGCTGGTCGAAATTCTCAAAAGTAACTTCGCTCTTTTTATTCCAGATATAACGAAATTTAGGACCTCCGAATACAGCCAGACTATAGGGACCCTCCTTAATAACATTATATCCGTAGATCACAGGAATGTCTACACTATGGATTTCAGAAGTTATAGATGCCATTTCCAAAGGAGCATCCTCTGCGGCAGGTTTTTCGAAAGTAATATTGCAGCGGTTGATATTGTAGGATATTTCCGGTTGCAGGAAATGACGTTCAAAGTTGATACGCATAAAGACAGAGCCGAAATAGCCTATCTTGTAGTTATTCTGCACCTCGTCTATGGTGATTCCGTTTAATGTAAGATTAGATACAAGAAAGAGGGAAGAGGTGAATCCACCTTTAATACCGAAGTTCACCGGACGATCATGGTGATGCTTCTTCAGTGGTTCTTCAACCGCTGTACCGGGCACAAGATGAGATTGCCCCCACGTTGTAGCGGGGAAAAACAAAAGGCACAGGATAAATATTTTCAAAACTTTGTTCATCACTTATCACTAACCATTAATCACTATCTTTTCTTTTCGACAGACCAGCCAAATTTACCGATCTTTTCACCCAATTCATAGTATCCTCCATGTACGTAAACCAGTGGATTAGCTTCCGCCAGCTCCAGTTTTCTGGTTTCCGGGTTTAGGTTCCGGTCGTCGGCACGCACGTTTACCACATCGGCAATAAACATATCATGCGAGCCAAGTGACATGATTTCCTTTACACGGCATTCTATACACAAAGGGGATTCTTCAATAAGAGGGGCATTGACCACAGTACTTTTTCCCGGTGTCAGATGCATTTCTTCAAACTTATTGTAGTCTTTCCCAGAACGTACACCACACCAATCCGTTGCACGCGCCATATCTTTGGTCGTGAGATTAATGACAAACTCCATATTCCGTTTTAGAATTTCATAGGAGTGGCGTTCGGGACGTACTGAAATATAGCACATGGGCGGGTTCGTACAAATCGTTCCCGTCCATGCAATTGTCAATATATTATATTCTTCCGGAGTGCTTCCGCAGCTTACCAATACGGCAGGAAGCGGGTAAATCATTGTTCCGGGCTTCCAGTCTTGTTTCATGACTAAAGAGTTATAAGTTACGAGCTACAAGCTACAAGTGCCTTTCGGATGGTTGCTACAAACTATAACTATAAAGCTAGTATTGCGTAGCTACTTGTAGCTCGTAGCTTTTGTAGCTTGTAACTCTTATATTATTTCAATTTCGTTCCTGTTTTGTTCTTTCTCGCAATAATGGCATCGGATCACACAATTCTCCTTATCCACTACATGGAATAACGTCGCCATGGGCTCGTTGTTCGTGATACATTTGGGGTTAGCACACTTTACAATGCCGCGAAGTTCTTCAGGAAGGCTAACTTCACGTTTTTCCACCACTTCATAATCCCGGATAATATTCAGTTTCACATTAGGTGCTACCACGGCGATACGATTAATTTCGTCATCGCAGAAAAATTTATCCGCAATTTTAATAATACCTTTAGTACCCAGCTTTCCGCTTTTGAGATTAAAGCCAATGGTGATATTGTTATTCATGTGTTCAAGTCCCAGCAAAGAGACTACAGTGAATAGATTTTCAGAGGGGATATGGTCGATAACTGTACCGTTTTCTAATGCGGCAACCTGTAATTCTTGTTTTTTTTCGCTCATAGTTTTCTGATGTAACTTCAATTGTAAACTTGTCAAATCATTCTTTCACATCATCCAGTGTGATGCCTAATACATCGCAGAGAATAGCCTCACGGGCATACAGACCATTTTGTGCCTGCTGGAAGTAGTAAGCTTTCGGATTATCGTCTACGTCATAAGCGATTTCATTGACGCGGGGCAGGGGATGCAGAATGCACAAATTGGGACGGGTATGTTCCAGCATCTTGTTGCGCAGAATGTAAACGTTCTTCACCCGTTCGTACTCCATGAGGTCAGTGAAGCGTTCACGCTGCACACGAGTCATGTAGAGGATGTCGGCATCTGCTATGGTTTCTTCCGTAAAGTCTGTATGTTCCACGTATTTGATGCCATGATTGCGGCAGTAAATTTTGTATTCTTCGGGCATTCTCAATTCATCAGGAGCTATGAAGTGGAAAGTCGGGTTGAAGTGGCGCATTGCCATCAGCAGTGAGTGTACGGTGCGGCCATATTTGAGGTCACCAACGAGGAAAATATTCAGGTTCTCCAGTGTACCCTGGGTCTTGTAGATGGAGTAGAGGTCGAGCATCGTTTGTGAAGGATGCTGGTTGGCTCCGTCTCCGGCATTGACGATAGGCACAGTGGTTACTTCGCTGGCATAGCGGGCGGCTCCTTCCAGATGATGCCGCATCACGATGATATCGGCGTAGTTGCTCACCATTTTGATGGTATCTTTTAGGGTTTCGCCTTTCGAAGAACTCGTTGCTTTGGGGTCACTAAACCCGATTACACGGGCTCCCAAGCGGTTGGCTGCTGTTTCAAAACTGAGTCTTGTGCGGGTAGACGGCTCGAAAAAGAGGGTGGCAACCACTTTCCCTTCCAGCAGCCTACGGTTGGGACGGGCTTCAAACTGCTTCGCCATCTCGATCATGTAGAGGATTTTCTCCTTGCTATGCTCGGCAATGGTGACTAAACTTCTGTTTTCCATATCGTTCGTTATTTTGTTTCTTTTCGAGAGTTCAAAGGTACGGAAAAGATGCGGAGTACGGAAGAAAGACGGGAGAAAATAACGAAAAAAAATAATGCCATGGGTAAAGTTCGTTCATCCGGCGAGATGAATGCCGGAATTTATTTAAAATAATCTGCTGCAGCGGCAGTGTTTTTTCTTTTTCTTTTTCTGCTGTTGTTATTATATATATAAAAGAATATTAAGAAAAAAGTGCTATTTATTAGGCGAAAATGCTGAAAAATAGCGATTTGCCATTTTCAGGGAAACGCCGTTGCTATAGCAAAAAATGCGTTTTTTGGTTCAAAAGTAGCATAGCAAAGGCCTTTCCCTATGCAAAAAACGTGTTAAAAAAGAGTTAATTTCTTACTTTCCCCCGGCGGAAAATGCCGCATTTCACCGTTTCAAACGCCACACCTCATCGCCGCAAATGCCACACTTTATCACCCGAAATGCCACACCTCATCACTCGAAATGCCACACTTGGCGCTTGCTGAAGTGTGGCGTTTTGCCCGTCAAGGTGTGGCATTTCCGATGATAAAGTGTGGTGTTTTAAGAGTTTTCTATAGAATTTATAAGGGTGTTCCAATATAATTCCGTACCTTTGCCTTGTTATTTTTACAGGTAATCTATTTTATTGATTTAGTGAATTTACAGTAATAAACATGATAAAGAACATCATAAAAATCCTTTGGATATTCTTAGCCGTCATAGTATTGGCTTGTGTCACTGTTTTCTTCTCCATTGCAAAAGGTTGGATAGGCTATATGCCTCCTGTCGAAGATCTGGAAAACCCCAATTATAAGTTTGCTACACAAATTTTCTCAGAAGACGGGAAAGTGCTCGGAACTTATTCATTTAGTAAAGAGAATCGTGTGTATGTAGGCTATAATGATCTGTCTCCCAATATTATCAACGCATTGATTGCAACGGAAGATGTGCGTTTTGCCGAACATTCCGGAATTGATGCCATCGCATTGTTCCGCGCTATCGTGAAGCGTGGTTTGCTGTTCCAGAAGAATGCGGGTGGAGGTAGTACGATTACACAACAATTATCCAAACAACTTTATTCGCCCAGTGCGGACAATGTAGTGGAACGTTTGTTTCAGAAACCCATAGAGTGGGTGATTGCCGTGAAATTGGAACGTTATTATACCAAGGAAGAGATACTTACGATGTATCTTAATAAATTTGACTTCCTGAACAATGCGGTCGGAATTAAGACTGCGGCCAACACTTACTTTGGTTGTGAGCCGAAAGACTTGAAAATGGAAGAAGCCGCCACATTGGTTGGTATGTGCAAGAATCCATCTTATTTTAATCCAGTACGATATAATGAACGTTCACGCGGGCGTCGTAACGTGGTGCTTGATCAGATGCGTAAAGCCGGATATATCACAGCGGAAGAATGTGACTCTTTGCAGGCCCTTCCGCTTGTTCTGAAATATACTCGCGTTGACCATAATGAAGGAATGGCAACTTACTTCCGCGAATATCTGCGTGGTGTATTGAATGCAAAGAAACCTGTAAAGGGAGATTATCGTGGTTGGCAGATGCAAAAATTCTATGAAGATTCTCTTGACTGGGAAAATAATCCTCTGTTTGGTTGGTGTGAAAAGAATACTAAGAAAGATGGCTCTAAATATAATCTTTATACAGACGGTTTGAAAATTTATACCACTATTGACTCCCGTATGCAGCAATATGCAGAAGAGGCGGTAGAAGAGCACCTGAAAGAATTGCAAGGCTATTTCTTCAAAGAAAAGAAAGGACGTAAAAAAGCGCCTTACAGTAATAGAATTACGCAGGAGCAGGTAGATGAAATTCTTACCCGCACCATGAAACAGTCCGACCGTTATCGTATCATGAAGAAAGCCGGGGCATCGGATGCCCAAATAGAAAAAGCTTTCAATACACCTGAAGAAATGTCGGTATTTACCTGGAATGGTGAAAAGGATACAATCATGACACCTATGGATTCTATCCGCTATTACAAACACTTCCTCCGTGCAGGTTTTATGTCTATGAATCCGCATAATGGGCATGTGAAAGCATATGTCGGAGGGCCTAATCATCATTATTTTAAATATGATATGGCAATGGTAGGTCGCCGTCAGGTGGGGTCCACCATTAAGCCTTATGTCTACACATTAGCTATGGAGAATGGCTATTCTCCTTGTGATGAAGCGCGTCATGTGGAATATACTTTAATTGATGAAAACGGCAAACCGTGGACGCCCCGTAATGCCAATACTAAACGTTATGGAGAAATGGTGACTGTTAAGTGGGGATTGGCTAACTCTGACAACTGGATCACAGCGTATCTGATGAGTAAGCTCAACCCATATTCTCTGAAGCGTTTGATTGAAAGCTTTGGTGTGCGTAATCGTGAAATTGTGCCGTCAGTTTCTTTGTGTCTTGGTCCTTGCGAAATTTCGGTAGGAGAAATGGTCAGTGCTTATACTGCATTCCCCAATAAAGGTATCCGTGTAGCTCCACTGTTTGTAACTCGCATTGAAGATAATGACGGAAATGTATTAGCTACGTTCTCTCCGGAAATGGAAGAAGTTATCAGTGTTTCCAGTGCTTATAAGATGTTGGTTATGCTTCGTGCCGTTATTAATGAGGGAACAGGTGGACGTGTTCGTCGTTTGGGTGTGAAAGCTGATATGGGTGGTAAGACCGGAACAACTAACTATAATGCGGATGGTTGGTTTATGGGCTTTACTCCTTCACTGGTATCCGGATGCTGGGTTGGTGGAGAAGAGCGCGATATTCATTTCGATACTATGCTGCATGGGCAAGGTGCTTCTATGGCATTGCCTATCTGGTCTAAATATATGGTAAAAGTGCTTGGAGACAAGACACTGGGATATGATGAAAATGAGACATTCCAACTTCCTGAAGGTTTCGATCCTTGTAAGGATAATGGGGACGTTAATTTTGAATCGGCATCAGAAACTGGTTTGGATGACTTCTTTGATTAAAGTTCAAGTGTCGGTCTAAATTCTTGATTTCGAAAGTGGTTTATACAATCAGCATCGGTAGTAACCAGCAACAGAAAGAGAATCTTTCGTTGGCGCGGAAGCGGTTGAAAGAACTGTTTCCTGGTATTCGTTTTTCTACGGAAGAAGAGACTAAACCGCTTTATTTCCGGCGTTCATCTTTATTTTCCAATCAGGTGGCACGTTTTATTTCTAGTAACGATGCGGCGGAAATAACTTCTTGTTTGAAAGCTATTGAACGGGAAGCGGGGCGGATGCCTGAAGAGAAAAAGCAAGAAATAGTCCGGCTGGATCTGGACTTATTATCATGTGATGATACAGTCTATAAACCCGACGATTTAAAAAGGGACTATATTTGCCGGGGATTGAAAGAGATAGAGTAATTTTAAATGGGTACGCGTATCTATTAAATCGTAAATATAAACATGTTGAAGTTTTTAGGAATCATTCCCGCCCGTTATGCATCCACGCGTTTTCCTGCAAAACCGTTGGCCATGCTGGGAGGTAAAACTGTAATACAGCGAGTATATGAACAAGTGGCAGGTATTCTGGACGATGCTTATGTGGCCACAGATGATGAACGGATCGAAGAAGCTGTAAAGGCTTTCGGAGGTAAAGTAGTGATGACTTCTGTGAATCATAAAAGCGGCACGGATCGTTGCTATGAAGCATATACTAAAATAGGGGGAGACTTTGATGTCGTAGTCAATATTCAGGGTGACGAACCTTTTATTCAACCCTCCCAACTGGAAACTGTAAAAGCTTGCTTCGACGATATTACGACCCAGATTGCTACACTGGTGAAACCTTTTACTCCTGAGAATGGATTTGAAGCTTTGGAGAATATCAATTCTCCGAAAGTAGTGCTGAATAAGAATATGAATGCACTCTATTTCAGCCGCTCCATTATTCCTTATCAGAGAAATGCGGAAAAACAAGATTGGCTGAAAAACCATACTTATTATAAGCATATAGGATTATATGCTTATCGTGCTGAAGTTTTAAAAGAGATTACTTCGTTGCCGCAATCTTCGCTGGAACTGGCAGAATCGCTGGAACAACTTCGTTGGCTGGAGAATGGCTATACCATTAAAGCCGGTATTACCGAAGTAGAGACCATCGGCATTGATACTCCTCAGGATTTGGAAAAGGCTGAAGAATTTTTGAAAATATGTTAGACAGAACTATCCAGCCCCTTATTTGTGAGCCGGAACAACTGGCAGTGCCATCTCCTGAATGTCGGGTGATGAAAAATGGCATACTTTTATATATACTCAATGCCGGGGATAATGAAGTAGTCCGAATCGACCTGTTGATAGAAGGTGGACGCTGGCAACAGAACCAACGCTTGCAGGCTTTGTTTACCAACCGGATGCTGCGCGAAGGTACCCGGCGTTATTCGGCCGCGGCCATTGCCGAAAAGTTGGATTACTATGGTGCCTGGTTGGAACTTTCCAGCTCGTCCGAGTATGCTTATATCACCCTTTATTCTTTAAATAAATATCTGCCGGAAACTTTAGATGTTTTTGAATCTATCGTAAAAGAACCTCTTTTCCCTGAAAAAGAGTTGGGAGTGATTATAGACAGCAATATCCAACAATTTCTTGTAAACAGCTCCAAGGTGGATTTTCTGGCCCATCGCACTTTGATAAATGCCGTATATGGCGATACGCATCCGTGCGGGCAATTAGTGCAGAAGGAAGATTATCATTTGATTAACCCTTCTGTCTTGCAATCTTTTTACGACCGATATTATCATTCTGGAAATTGCAGTATCTATCTTGCTGGGAAGGTCAGCGAAGACACTATCCGTCGTATTGAAACTCTTTTTGGAAGTGAACCTTTCGGTAAAGATTTCCGGAAGCCGGAAAAACCGTCCTATGTTCCGGTAACTTCTTCTGAGAAACGTATTTTTACCGAGCGTGCCGATGCAATGCAAAGTGCTGTTCGCATGGGAATGCTTTCTTTGGACCGACGTCATCCTGACTATTTGAAAGTCCGCGTTCTGGTTACCTTGTTCGGAGGGTATTTCGGTAGCCGTTTGATGTCTAATATTCGTGAAGATAAAGGATATACGTATGGTATATCTGCCGGCATCATGCCTTATCCCGATAGTGGCCTGTTGGTTGTCAATGCAGAGACTGCCAATGAATTTGTAGAACCGCTTGTCAAAGAAGTTTATCATGAAATAGACCGCCTGCAAAATGACCTCGTATCTGCCGAAGAACTTGCCATGGTGAAAAACTATATGTTGGGCGATATGTGTCGCAGCTATGAGTCTGCCTTCTCACTGGCGGACGCTTGGATCTTTATTCATACTTCCGGCCTCCCCGATTCGTATGTGAGGGATGCCGTAGAAGCAGTGAAGACAATTACTCCTGTCGAGATACGCGAACTTGCCTCACGCTATTTGTGCAAAGAGACATTAAAAGAAATCGTATCCGGCAAAAAAATGTCATAAAAAAGGTGTGATACACCTTCCTTTTAGCAGATTAATTGTATCTTTGTACAAATACTATATAGGGCGTGTAACAAGTTGCTGCGTTTACACGTCTTTTTATTAAAATCGCTAATTTATAATTTTCAATGAAATATCTATATACTGCACTCATTCTGGTATTCATGTCCCAAGGCGGGGCGACGGCCCAGGAAAAGAAATCCGGTTTCTTCGACAAAGTAAAAACAACTTTCTCTTCTGAAATAAAGATAGGAACTCATACCTTCAAAGATGGTTCCGTATATACGGGTGAAATGAAAGGACGTAAACCCAACGGAAAGGGTAAGACGGTTTTCAAGAATGGCAATGTCTACGAAGGTGAATATGTAAAAGGAAAGCGTGAAGGATATGGTACTTATACATTTCCTGACGGCGAAAAGTACGAAGGACAATGGTTTCAGGATCAGCAACATGGTAAGGGCATCTACTATTTCATGAACAACAACCGCTATGATGGTATGTGGTTTCAGGACTATCAGCAAGGCAAAGGTACAATGTACTATTACACCGGTGACATTTACGAAGGAGACTGGGTAAATGATAAACGTGAAGGTCAAGGTACATATACCTGGAAAAACGGTTCCAAATATGAAGGTTCCTGGAAAAATGATAAAAAAGAGGGTGAGGGTACTTTTGTCTGGAATGACGGCTGTAAATATGAAGGTGACTGGAAGAACGATGTGCGTGATGGAAAAGGGACTTTCGAATATGCCAACGGAGATAAATATGTAGGCGACTGGAAAGATGATATGCAACATGGAAAAGGTATTTACTTCTTCCACACCGGCGATCGCTATGAAGGTGCGTATGTGCAGGGCGAACGTACCGGAGCCGGCATTTATTATCACGCCAACGGCAATAAGTATGTGGGAAACTTTAAGGACGGCATGCAACATGGAAAAGGTGTATTCACCTGGGCAAATGGTGCAGTCTATGACGGCGACTGGAAAGACAACCAACGTGACGGCCGCGGAACCTATAAATGGAATGTAGGTGATTCCTACGAAGGTGAATGGAAAAACAACCAGTTCAATGGTCAGGGAACTTTGATAATGACAGATGGAACTAAATATAAAGGTGGTTTTGTGAATGGTATGGAAGAAGGTAACGGTATACAGGAGGATAAAAACGGTAATCGTTACGAAGGCTTCTTTAAGCAAGGCAAAAAACACGGTCCTTTTGTTGAAACGGATAAAAACGGAAAAGTAATAAAAAAAGGCACGTACAAAATGGGAAGACTGGAGTAGAATGATTGAGATTTGAAACTTTAAATAAAAACAAAGGCTACGCAATATTAAACTGCGTAGCCTTTGTTTTTATATCCAATTCTCTATTAGATAATATACTGTGAACTGATAGACTCATTATTCACCACTCTCTTAATGGTTTCTGCAAACATATCAGCAATACTGAGTTGTTTCACTTTCGCGCATTTCTTAGAGTAGGGGATACTATCGGTAAATACGATTTCGGTCAGACTGGATTCCTGTACACGGAAAGACGCCGGGTCGGACATTACACAGTGACTTGCAATAGCGCGTACTGATTTAGCACCGGCATCCAACATAATGTTAGCTGCTTTGGTGATAGTACCGGCCGTATCTACGATGTCATCTACCAATACTACATTCTTATCGGTTACATCACCGATAATTTGCATGGATGCAACTTCGTTTGCTTTCTCACGTGATTTGTTGCACAATACCAAGGGAACTCCCAAATACTTTGAGAATGTGCTGGCACGTTTGGAACCACCCACATCCGGCGTAGCGATTACAAGATCTTTCAATTTCAAGGACTCAATATAGGGGAGGAACACTGCCGAAGCATACAAGTGATCTACCGGAATGTTGAAGAAACCTTGGATTTGATCAGCATGGAGATCCATCGTAATCAAACGATCGATACCTGCTACTGAAAGTAAATCGGCTACTAACTTTGCGCCGATAGAAACGCGAGGTTTGTCTTTTCTGTCCTGTCGTGCCCAACCGAAATATGGAATGACTGCAACAACGCTTTTAGCAGACGCTCTTTTTGCAGCGTCGATCATCAGCAGAAGTTCCATTAAATTGTCGGAATTAGGGAAGGTGGATTGAACCAGGAATACATGTGCGCCACGAATTGACTCTTCATAGGAAACAGCAAACTCACCATCAGCAAAGTGGGTGATGTTCATCTTTCCCAGAGGGCAATCAAGGCTTGCGCAGATTTTCTCTGCAAGGTATCTCGAGTTAGTTCCGGAGAATACCATTACGGGTGCTTTTTCGCTCATTTTGTAATAGATGTTACCTATTTGTTTAATACGGCTGCAAAGTTATGAATTTCCCGCTACATTCTACAAGACTTATTGTAGAAAAATCTTTTTTCTTTCCCGAATTTATTTGTAGCTTTGCTAAGTGAAACGGTTTCCTCATATACGATTGGTGGGCTTACTGTGTTTTTGCATAGTAATGATTTCTTGTGTGGGTACTGCTCCCACCAAGGAAGTACATCTTATCGATTCGCTCAACCAAGTGGCTTATTCTTATCGTTATAAAGACCTGGATTCTTCTTGTTATGCTGCCACACAAGCTTATGGAAAAGTAAATCTGTATAGTCAGGGGAAAGCGGAAGCATCCAATAATCTGGGCTTTTGCGCTTTTATGCGCATGGATTTTGAGAAAGCGGAAAAGTTTCATAAAGATGTGTATAGTCTCACGAAAAATGAACTGGAACTGCTGGTTGCCGATATCGGATTGATGAAAATCTATCAGCGGACGGCCATGAACAAAGAATTTTATGACTATCGGAACAGTGCCCTCCATCGCATGAAACGAATAGATGAAGATAACAAGCTTTTCGTAGATAAGCACGAGCGGTTGAGACTGAACTATGCACGCTCCGAATTTTATATTGTTTCCGCAGTTTATTACTACTATCTGCAACAACGTCCGGAAGCGGTGGCTTCCATCAACGAAATATATCCGCAGGAAGAACTTGCGGCAGATACAAACCAGTTACTGTATTATCATTATATAAAAGGATCGGCAGCACTTTGTGATGGTGAAACGGCGGATGAACGTCGTTTGCGTGAATTCGACGAACTGTATACAACTTGGAAAATGGCATCCCGCGGAGGATACTTGTATTTTGAAGGTAATGGAGTGCAGGGGCTTGCTAACCTGATGGCATCTCCCGATAATTATGACTTTTTCCAGGTCAGGCGTTCTCATGCGTTGAAACAGTTTGATGTTCCTGTTGATTCTTTGTTGCCCATGCGTTTAGGACAATTGGCTTTGAAGAAATTCAAGCAATATAATGATGTGTATCAGATTGCCGGTGCCTATGTTTCTATTGGTAAATATCTGAATGCGCATGATAACTACACCGAAGCATTGGATACATTGACGCTTGCCTTGGAGTGTGTGAACAGCCATCATCGCCGTTTTTATGATTGCCACGATAGCTTGGACTGGTTGAAAACCTATGATATACGGGATACCATTTCTTCAGAAAAAGCATGGATAGAGCGTAAGTTAAGAACCGTTCCGGAATGGATTTCACGTATTCGCGAACAACTGAGTGTTACGTATGCCGGACTGGAAATGAAGCAACACTCCGATTATAATCGCAATATTTATCTGGATATTCTGGAAGATACCCGTCAGGATAAGGAGTTGGAAAGCCGTTATCAGGCTTTGGAAAGTGAAGCCCGGCAACTCAATATTTTACTCTTCTTTGTGATTGTCGGTTTTATACTGGTGGTTTTATTCTTTTGGATATTCAATAAGCGGTCTAAAGAACGTAATCATGTCCATTTGCACCGTTTGAGGCAGATGTTGGACATTTGCCAGAAAATAACCGCTTCTATTCCCACGGACGCGCAGACGGAAGAAGAAATTGTAGATGCCATTCTTTCTGCTGTGCAGACAGATATAGAGGAACTTTTCATTGTAAAAGACATCCGGATAGAAGATGGGCAGTTGGTATTACCCAAACGTCTTACGAAGGATGAGAAGGCAATACTACATGTGATTGCTCCTTATATTACATGGGCGCTTGATAATGGAATGACTTCCATTTCGCTGGGTGACGAACGTCGTCGGTTGGAGAAAGAACGGTATGTGTACGAACTGCATATAGCTGGAAATAAACGTCAGAATCTTATAAAGAAAGCGTGTATGGCCATTGTGAACGGTATTCATCCGTACATAGACCGTATTATTAATGAAGTGCATAAACTGACGGAAAAGGGTTTTATCCATGACGAATACATCAAAGCTGAGAAGTATCAATATATGGACGAATTGGTGACAACCATCAATGAATACAATGATATCCTTGCTTTATGGATTAAAATGAAACAGGGTAGCCTGAGCTTGAATATAGAAACGTTCGGATTGAACGAGCTTTTCGATCTGATACGGAAAGGAAGCCGTGCCTTCGAAATGAAACAGCAACAACTGGAAGTGACGCCAACGGATACCTATGTGAAAGCTGACAAGGCGTTGACGCTGTTTATGATAAACACGCTTGCAGAAAATGCCCGTAAATATACTCCAAAGGGAGGCAAGGTAAAAGTCTATGCAAATTCGACAGAAGAATATGTGGAAATCTCAGTAGAGGATACCGGTTATGGCCTTTCAGAAGAAGATGTGACGCATATTGTCGGTGAGAAATTGTATAATTCGCAGGAAATAGGTATACTGGATGCTGCCGATCGGGAAGAACTACTGAAAAACAAAGGGAGCGGCTTCGGCCTGATGAATTGTAAAGGTATCATTGAGAAATACCGGAAGACGAACGAAGTATTCAGAGTCTGTTTGTTCAATGTAGAAAGTAGTTTAGGAAAGGGCAGCCGTTTTTATTTCCGCCTGCCTACAGGAGTGCGTAAAACTTTGATGGTATTTCTGTGCATATTCTTTTCTATAGGCATGAGTTCGTGCAATAAAGCAGTGGAGGAAGCGGTGATGCAACCGGATGAAATCTATGCGCAAACGGCTCAGGATTCTTTGTCATTAACTGCGGAAAATGAGTTTGAAGCTCTGTTGAATGAGGCGTCTGACTATGCCAATGATGCATATTATAGTAATGTGGAAGGAAATTTTGAACAGGCTTTGGAATATGTAGATTCTGCCATGTCTTGTCTGAATGCGCATTATAAAAGGTATGCCCAGTATCCGCAGCGCTACATGTCATTGAGAGGAGAAGGGGAGCCGGGGGAATTATCCTGGTGGAATGAGCTTTTCAATTCTGACTTTCATGTCATTCTGGATATCCGGAATGAGGCGGCTGTCGCTTTTCTGGCTTTGAAACAATGGGATGCGTACAGTTATAATAATGCCGCCTATACCACCATGTACAAATTATTGGGTGAAGACCAGTCTTTGGAAGAATATTGTCGTCAACTGGAACGTTCTACCAATAATAAGATGGTGGGTGTTATCTTGTTTATCGGACTTATAGCTATGTTGCTTTTAGGATATTACATTCTGTATATTCGTAAACGTCTTGTAAACCGTTGGAATCTGGAACAGGTTTTGGAAATCAATAGACAGATATTTGCTGCCTCCCTGATACAAGTTCCCGAAACAGAAGAGGCATTGCAACGGGAAGAAGATACCCTGAAAGCTATTCCTCAACGTATCGTTGACGAAGGTTTCGATGCCGTAAATGAGTTGCTAAGTATTGATCGGTTAGGAATCGCCGTTTATAATGAAACGACACATCAACTGGAATATGCGTCAAATTCTATAGAAAATGAGTTGTCCTCTGCGGGAGATAATGGATCATCTGCGGCAGAAGATGAACTTTGGAAGGAAGTAGTTCAGCGTTGTTTTGAACAGCATACTCAACTGTCCGCACCAGGATTTGAAGCTTTGCCTTTGGTGGTGGATGCTGCGGGTGATTCGCGTTGTGTGGGTGTGTTATATCTTGAACGGCAGGAGAGCGTCGATCAGGAGACGGCTCATTTATTGTTGGAATTGATTGCGCGGTATATAGCGATTGTGGTCTTCAATGCAGTTGTGAAACTGGCAACAAAATACCGCGACATTGAAGCAGCGCATGAAGAAGCACACCGGGCGTCATGGGAGGACGGTATGTTGCATGTGCAGAATATGGTGCTTGATAATTGTCTTTCCACCATCAAGCACGAGACAATTTATTATCCGAATAAGGTCAAGCAACTCATTGGTAAACTCCGTTCAGGTATTCTCTCAGAAACGGAAGAGAAAGAGACGGTTTCAGCTATCAGCGAATTGATAGAATATTATAAAGGTATATTTACCATATTGAGTTCGTGTGCATCGCGCCAGTTGGAAGAAGTTACATTCCGTCGAGGGATAATTTCCGTACCGGAGTTGTTTGTTTTGGCAGAAAAATATTTTCGTAAAGCGAATAGGGGAAAAGGGTTTGTTGTATCTTTCTCTACGAAAGCTATTGATGAAAGAGTGGTCGGAGATTTTATCCAACTTCGTTTCTTATTGGAGAATCTGATAGATGAAGCTTTGTCTGTTCCTCTGGATGGAAAAATACATTTGGCGGCAGCAGTAGACGGAGAATATATTCGTTTCCTTTTCACTGATATGCGAAGGACGAAAACCCGTGAGGAATTAAATCAACTTTTCTATCCAAACCTGGAACGTATGACGGCAACAGGAGAAAAAGGAGAGTTGCGAGGTACGGAGTATCTCGTCTGCAAGCAGATTATTCGCGACCATGACGAGTTTGCCGGAAAACGTGGCTGTCGCATCAATGCTGAACCGGCTGAGAATGGTGGATTTACAGTTTATTTCACGATACCGAGAAGAAAATAAAATTAAAGAATATGGAAGACAAGAAATTCAAAGTAATTATTGTAGAAGACGTCAAGCTTGAACTGAAAGGAACGGAAGAAATCTTCCGCCATGAAATACCCAACGCAGAAGTTATCGGTACGGCTATGACCGAAAGCGAATTCTGGACATTGATAGAAGCTGGAGTTCCTGATTTGGTCTTGCTGGATTTAGGATTGGGTGGTTCTACTACTATTGGTGTGGATATCTGCCAGAATATATTTAAGCGTTATCCGGGAGTACACGTACTCATATTTACGGGAGAAATTCTGAATGAAAAGCTTTGGGTGGATGTTCTGAATGCGGGTGCTGACGGTATTATTTTGAAAACAGGTGAGCTGCTTACGAAAACAGATGTACAGGCAGTAATGGATGGAAAGAAGCTGGTTTTTAATTATCCTATTCTAGAAAAAATTGTAGACCGTTTCAAGCAATCTGTTGCGAATGATGCCAAACGTCAGGAAGCGGTTATCAGTTATGATATTGATGAGTATGACGAACGTTTCCTACGCCATCTGGCATTGGGGTATACCAAAGATATGATTGCTAACTTGAAAGGTATGCCTTTTGGAGTTAAATCTCTGGAAAAGCGTCAGAATGATTTGGTAAACCGTCTGTTTCCACAAGGAGAGCGGGTAGGAGTGAATGCAACCCGTCTGGTTGTGCGTGCTTTGGAACTCCGTATTCTTGATATAGATAATCTGGAAGCAGATGATGAATAACAAATGGCGTTTACCGCATCCGGCAACAATGTTTCTCTTGTTGACGCTGGCTGTCATTGTCCTATCATGGATATTTGACATTTACGGCCTGAGCGTGTTTCAACCGCAAACAGGGGAGGAGATACGGGTACAAAGTTTGCTTAGTCCGGAAGGTGTTCGTTGGCTGTTGCGGCATGTGGTTACTAATTTCACGGGGTTTGCTCCGCTGGGCTTAGTAATTGTGGCTATGTTTGGTATCGGGGTGGCACAACATTCAGGTTTTATAGATGCTTGTATCCGCGGTGGGGCACGTTGTAAGCACAATCCATGGCGTATGGTGATACTGGTTATTTTCTTGGGATTACTTTCCAATGTAGTAGGGGATGCCGGATACATTATTCTTTTACCGATTGCAGCAACTTTGTTCCATTCGGTCGGGCTGCATCCGGTTGCAGGTATTATTACGGCATACGTTTCTGTTTCGTGTGGGTATAGCGCTAACCTGATGCTAAGTACTTTGGATCCTATGCTTGCTGCCAGTACCCAAGAAGCCGCGGATATGGCAAATGTGTCACCTGGAAATACAGGGCCGTTATGCAATTACTATTTCTTGTTTGCATCTACTTTCTTGCTGGCTTTTATTATTTATCAGGTAACCCGCCGTAATCTTCTTCCGGCTTTAGGGGAATATGCCGGTCATATTCGTTTCAATGGTTATAAGCAATTATCCCGCAAAGAACGTCGTGCTATGATAGGTGCAGTATCTATCGGGGTGATTTATACAACCGTGATTCTTTGGGCTACTTTCTCTTCATGGGGTATTTTGCGTAGTGTGAATGGTGGTCTGATCCGTTCTCCTTTTATAGAGGGCATTCTGTTTTTGCTTTCTTTTGGTATCGGGCTTATGGGGATGGTTTATGGCTTTGCTTCCGGCCGTTATCGTACAGATGGAGATGTGATTGAGGGGCTTACTCAACCTATGAAACTGTTGGGTGTTTACTTTGTTATCGCTTTCTTTGCTGCTCAGATGTTTGCGTGTTTCGAGTATTCTCATTTGGATAAATGTATAGCCATTATGGGAGCAGACATGCTTTCGTCTATTCATCTTGGGAGTTTGTGGATACTCATTCTATTTATTCTCTTTACAGCACTTGTGAACCTTATTATGGTCTCTGCCACTGCCAAGTGGACTTTCATGTCCTTCATCTTTGTTCCGTTCTTTGCCAATATGGGAATTTCTCCGGATATGGTGCAATGTGCTTTTCGTATTGGCGACAGTGCCACTAATGCTATCACTCCTTTCATGTTCTACATGCCTCTTATCCTTACTTACATGCAGCAATATGATAAGCAAGCGACCTATGGTTCATTACTGAAATATACATGGAGATACTCTCTCTATATATTATTAGCCTGGACTTTGTTATTTATTTTATGGTATGTAACAGGTTTACCATTAGGATTATAACATCTAATCGGATATAAAAGCATCTATTTACAAAATATTTTCTGCGTAAAATCTTTGCAAATTTCACAGAAAAGCGTACCTTTGCACCGCAATTAAGGATGGTTCCGTAGCTCAGCTGGATAGAGCAACGCCCTTCTAAGGCGTGGGTCAAGCGTTCGAATCGCTTCGGAATCACTTTGAAGACTGGTTATAATATATTGATAATCAGTCTTTTCTTTTCTCCCTCCTCAGCCTAATGGCTATAAAAAAAAGATACGATTTCCCACCGGAAAGTCACCAACAGTGGAAAAACAGTGTCTTTAAAAACTTATAGTTTTATGGCAACATTATCATTAACTATTTTATCAGCCAAGCCTACTAAGGATGGAAAGTACCCTGTCTTTGTCCGTATCTCGGTCAAAAATGATAAGGAGTATATCAAAACAGAGTATCAACTTGACGATACCTGCCAGTGGTATGAAGGAAAAGTCGTTGCACGTCCGGATGCGACGATGGTAAATAAACGCTTACTGTATGAACTGAAGAAATATAAAGACCGGCTTCAGTACATAGATAATTCTGAGTATTATACAGCCAAACAACTAAAAGCAATTCTGACGCAACAGGATAAAGCTGTGCCCGATGTTCGCACCTTCAATGAGTTCATGCGCCAACGAATTAAGGAAAAACAGGAAGAAGGTAAAGATAGCCATGCGAAGATGTTAAAAGAAACTCTGAGAGTGTTCGAGGCGGCAGAGGGGGATGTTCCGATGATATTGATGAATCATATTACTATAGAACATTTTGACCGATGGATGAAACTGCATGGCCACACGGATGGTGGTCGACAAATACGATTGAGCCAAATAAAGGCGCGCGTTAATGAAGCCATAAAGTTAGGATTACTCCGCTGTGAGAAGCATCCATTTGTTTACACCAAAATACCGACTCCGGAACCGCGAGAACTTGATGTTCCCGTCGAGGTCATCAGGAAGATAATCAGTGCAGATGTATCACGCAGCCGACAGCTTGTTTTAGCTAAAGATATGTTTCTATTGAGCTTCTTTCTCGGGGGCATGAACTTTGCCGACCTTATACAAACAGACTTTTCAGAAGAGGCAATTAGTTATGTTCGCCAGAAGAGTAGTGAACATAAGAAAAAGAATCGTCAGATAACTATTAGCATTTGCCCGGAGGCTAATGCTATTTTAGATAAGTATATCAAGAATGGTTATCTTAAATTTGATTATAAATACTCATCAGGAAACTTGCAACGCTACATTAATAAGTGTCTCAAGTTACTTGCCAAGGAGCTAAATTTCAAAGGCACTCTTACTTATTACTCCGCTCGCAAGACCTTCGCCCAATTTGCGGCAGAGATAGGTATTCCTTACCCTATCATCGAATACTGTCTCGGGCATTCCATCAAAACAGGAATCACCATCAATTCTTATGTCCGGGTAAAACAGTACCAGGCTGATGCGGCAATACGCCGGGTAATAGACTACGTAAACGACCCAGAAGTATTCAAGCCATATATTGAGATGAGAAATCAGATGCAAATGATGGCGATGATGTAGTATATAATAAGGTATAAAAGAAAAATAATCACTTAAAAGCTTGCATAATAACCAAATGATTATTACCTTTGCGATGTCAAATAACAAAAGTAACAATATGAGTAATGAACAAATTAAAAAGGACTTGCTAATACAGAGGGCATTCCTTAAAAAAGAGCTAGACCAGCTAAGGTTTATTTCAGAAGTGACCGGGACGAACCAAGAAAAGGAGATAGATAAAAGATTAGACCGGATACTTACAATAGACAAAATCTTAGCAGAGTTAGAAAAAAAGAAGTAAAAACAAGCCATCCTACGGGGATGGCATAAAATTATAAACTTATGACACTAAAAGAAGAATTACTAACTCTAAAGCCATTATTGGGCACAGATTCACCGGAGTTCTACGATAAAGTGAGAGATATAGCATCACGGTACAACTCAGAAGAAGACAAAAAAGTTATTGCTGACTTTGTGTCTGAACGTCTACAGAACATTGATAAGGAGTTGAATGTTATTGAAGAAAATGCAATAAAACTGCAATTGCAAGAAGTTGCGGAGATCGTTTCCCTTAGCTATTTGGCAAAGAAATACTTTAATAAGAGCCGGGCATGGCTTTATCAAAGATTAAATGGGAATATAGTAAACGGGAGACCTGCCCGTTTTACAAACGAAGAATTGCAAACATTCAATAATGCTTTGCAAGACATTTCTAAAAAAATAGGCTCACTTAATATCTCGTATTGATATTTTGTTATTTGACACTATCCCCGTAGTTGAGCCACTACGGGGATTTTCATTTAAAGAAAAAGCCGAGGCAGATATTCACCACATGAACAAGTTATAACTAACACCTACACCTGCATACCAGCCACATGGATAACCATAACCGACTTGCAAGCCCAATCCCAAACGTTTCCGCTTTGCAGGAACCGGTATCTTTATCTCTCTTAATCGGCTATACACATTGATGCTATCCAGTCTGACATTATAACCTGATACCCAGAGATGGTATAAACTATCTTTATACACTTTAGACGTAATCGGTATTTCTACCTGAACAGAATCAACCGAAGCGGCACATGTATCACCTTTAGGATCACATGTATCTTTCTTTATAGGTAATTTTACCGTTTCATACCTTATCACTACGCTCTCTCTTGGTACAGGATAGTAAAAAGGAATAGTCTCCACATACTCAGTAGTATCGGGCCTCATATCCACAGACAAAGGTTCGTGCGGACGGAACCAGGTCGCCACACAAGCCACAGCCAGCAATATGACTAATATCCAAGGCAGCTTTTTCATAGTTTCATCCTTTAAAGTAAACCACTTTACCTTTCTTCCCGTCATTCCTCATATCCAGATGCACCCAAGTGACATCCTGTTCCAGTCGGATAGGATAAGGCAAAAGAACCTGATTAACTTTTATCCAGTTCCTGACATCCAACGCAGTCATACCCTTCACATCAAAATCAACTGCTGTACCTTGACTATGGGCTGACATATAGACCTTTTCAAGTCTCGTCTTCTCGGCCACGAGACTACATACATTACAGCGAAGTCCCCGCTGGGTGAGATTACCACCAATCTGCCAATTATTGACATGAATAGGCTTACCTAATTTCTCCCGGATAGCAAGTAATGTCTCCAGCAATCGATCATCGAAGAACTGCCAAGCATTATCACTAAACTTATTATACACGTGTTTGCATACAAGTTCCTGAATATCGAAATAGTCTTTAATCATTTTGTTTCCTCCTTATTGATTATATTAGTCACATCTTCTTTATCAACGCTGAATACCTTTTTGCAGAATAGACCTATAGCAGCTGCCAAGTTGAAGTTATATCCTTTTGGTTTTAGTATGTTACTAATGATTGAGCATCCTTCAATAAAACAGACAAACAGACAGGCATAGGTGTCAATGTGCATTGATCCACCGGCAGCCTTATTCACCATTACCACCATCACAACAAAAGAAAAATAAGTAACCATCTTTCCCATAGTTGCCCGACACGCTCGACTAAATCGCACATGATCACCCATTAATTTACTTTTTCTCACTCCTGTTACCAAGTCACAGGCTATCACACACGCCATAGTAATCAGCCAGGGAATCATCATTTGCAAACTGTCAATAACAAAGCTACCGGCTATAGATGCAAATGCTCCAGATGTAATTTGATGAATTGCTTTCTCTTCCATTTTATCTAATTTAAAGTTCATTAGATTTTTCCCGCCCGGTCAGCAAGGATCGGGCGGGAATTTTCATCTTATACAAACATTGCCTCTACTTTGGCTTTAATTTCATCCATCGTTCCAGCCATCTGAACATTTACACTCAGATAACCAGAGCTAATATTGGCACTACCTATCACCTCGTTATTCTCACAAATGTTATAACTAACGTTTGTCACCTCTTCACTTACTGACTCACCGTTATAATTACGGTTTACACTCTCACTAACTTTTTCTAATTTCATAATCTTTTATTTTTTAGGATTAATAATGTTTTCCAGCAGCGGGCAAACGGCTTCCTGAACAAATGCCAGAAATCCCTCACGCACATACTTTACAATAATACCAGCGTTTGCGGCATCCACATCAACCTCACCGTTCTTGTAGATTTCCCTCGCAAGTTCCAGTTCGCCAATATCGGCAGTCTTACCATAAATGGTATTACCTAGCTCTTTGCTGACATCAAGGGTACTATTATTCCCCTCAATGTCCTTCACTTGAATGTTCCTAAAATCAATTTTCATTCTATAATTTTTAATTTAAAATTTATTTCGTCCGATAATTGCTATATTGAAAGCTGCATCAATTTCGCCATTATTGGTGTCTAAAATTCGAACATTAAAATAATTAACATAATTATCTACAACCATCCCGAAAGCCCATCTTTCACCGCTGGTTGCCCAAGGCGTACAGGTTATTAGGGCATAATATTGCGTATGGTTAAGATTATGATTTATACGATATCTCCCTACCCCTGTTCTTGTACTGGAAACCGTACAGCCATTTCCCCAATAATTTTCCACACCACCACCTGCGCTTATTCGTCCTGCCCACAATACACCCGGAGCATTCCAAACTTCACCGGGACGCTGCCCGAAGGTGTGACTACCATAACTTTCAACAGCTGTTCCTCCTGTCTGAGCTATCATACTCAAGCATGTACCTGATACATTTTGAGTATATATACCGATACCTGTGACGCCATCAGCCCGAATACCTAACAATTCAGTAGCACTATCGTTAATTCTTAAAAAACGTGTTCCACTCGGTTCTACAAGTATTTTAGCAGACGCAGCACTTTTTATAGAAAGAGAATTATCTTCTACATTCCAACCACCAATTGTTGCGCCATTAGTGACATTCAGCTTTCCTGTTGTTATCTCAGTAGCTGCAATTTTGGTAGCTAATAAAGTAGAAGTTACGATATCGTCAGCTTTAATAAGACTTGTGCGGATAAATCCACCGTCGATAATAGTTTGTTTTGCAGTGGCTTTATTTACCATGTCGGTATAACTTGTATATCCAAGTTTGACCGCTACATCATTACGAGCATTAGTTAGTGCGTTATTGGCTTTAGTTGTTGCGTCTGTAGCAGCGGCTGAGATAGCTGCACTTTTTGCATTGTTTGCCTTTGTTGTTGCATCCGTTGCGGCAGTAGAAACGGCGGCAGTCTTTGCATTGTTAGCCTTCGTTGTAGCATCGGTAGCCGCCGTACTAATAGCCTCGCTTTTTGCTGTAGCTACTTGCGCCGGGGTCGCCTTACCGTTAATAGTGCTTTGCGCAGCACTGTCCAAAGAAGAAAAGGTAACTTTCCCAGCTAATGATAATTCCTTTCCAAAAATAGAAATGCCTCCGGCTGTTATTGTCATGCCGGATTTAATTTCCTCGCGTGATGGCGTATCGTCAACGTCTGTAACATCAAATACCGTAGCATAAGCCACATACCAAGTAACAGGCGCGGCAGCGGTCGGTGCGGCACCGCCAGTTAACGCAAAGTAATTTAAAGTACTAAATGTGCCGGAAGCACCACAAGTGACTTTACAAGCATATTCTTGCCATTTGCCAGCACCAGCCGTTGAGGTCAGCCATTTTGTCGCTCCACCTGTTCCGTAACTATTGTGGTAAACATTCAAATTACGTCCGGTCGGAATATTAGCGATAATACGCACAACAAACACAGCATTAGCGCGGGATTTATTACCGAAAAGAAAACCACCTATACGCTTATCTGTTGCGGTGTAGAATTGCGTGGCAACGAATTTCATTGCCTTTGCATCCGGGTTAGGACACCCGGTAACTGCAACATAACTACGGGTTACCCCAGTACCTAGATAAACGGTTGTACCGTTGTAGCTTCCACCCTTAAAGATCGGGTCACGATATAACATCTTACCTTTAGACATTGCAGTAGCCAATTCAGCCGCATTAGTAGCCTGCGTTGTCTTTGTCGTAACCTCAGTTACCTTTAAAGTAATCTGATCGGCTTTGGCATTTATTTCACTCTGTTTGGTCGTAACAGAGGTTAACGAGGTAGCAGCCGAAGTTGCTGAGCTAGCGGCAGCGGTAGCACTGTTTGCGGCAGCGGTCGCCTTTGTTCCGGCAGTCGTCGCAGAGTTTGCGGCGGCAGTAGCCTTTGTTCCGGCGTTTGTCTCGCTTGTTTTAGCATTGGCTGCGGATGTAGCCGCTTGTGTTGCTTTCGTTGTAACCTCCGTTACTTTAGTGGTAATACTACTAGCCGTCTGATTTATGCTACTTTCTTTCTGGGTGATCGTAGTCAGCTTAGCGGCGGCGGTATCAGCTGAACTTTTGGCGTTTGTAGCCGAAGTTGCAGCAGCGGTTGCGCTATTAGCAGCGGCGGTTGCTTTTGTCCCGGCATTCGTTTCACTTGTTTTCGCATTGGTGGCAGACGTAGCGGCAGCGGTTGCTTTCGTCGTGGCGGTAGTTGCCGCAGTTGTTGCCTCTGTGACCTTCTTGTTTACTTCCGTCACTTTCGTTGCAATTTGCCCAGCTGTCTGAGTTATACTACTTTCCTTTGTCGTCACCTCTTCCAGTATAGTTTCAGCACTTTCAGCGGCTTTTTGAGCATTCGTTGCAGAAGTAGCCGCGGCAGTGGCAGAGCCAGCAGCAGCGGTAGCCTTTTGCCCCGCGGTCGTTGCGCTACCGGATGCGGCGGTAGCGGATGAAGCAGCAGCGTTGGCTTTCGTCGTTGCGGTTGATGCTGAACCGGATGCAGATGTAGCGGAAGAAGCTGCGGCAGTAGCTTTCGTTGTTGCAGTACTGGCAGAGGTAGACGCAGATGTTTCGCTCTTCTTTGCATTGGTTGCCGCGGTAGTAGCTTCTGTTACCTTTGTACTAATAACACCTTCACGGATTTCAAACTGTGTTTCTACATTGGTAATGCGGGTGTTAATAGCATCCTTATTGGGTACAGGTGCAGTAACAACCGTAAGTATATCCACAGTCTGACTACTTACAGTATATGCAGCGGTTTGCAGCGATATACTAACACCTGTTGCGCCTTCCACCGTTACACGATATTTAGAGCCACCGCGTACATAGACATACTCGCGACTGGTGTTCGTCATTTGCCCGATATTACCAACAGGAACAACATTAGCATGATTATACGTGTAATCTAAAACTGTTCTTTTAACCCCAATAGTACCCCAGCCGCTTGCATTTGTAGTCCATTTGCATATAACAGAAAAACCATTTGTGTGCGTACTCCAAGCGGGCTTGCCATAGCTCGTATTTAAAGTTCTGTCAACTGTTATAGTGTACATTGGGATACTTGTAGCAAGCACCATCGTAACCGGATAATATTTACTAGCATCCAACGCCGTAGCGTCTACCCAAACCTCAGTACGCTTCGCAGCATTAGCGGCAATCGTTTCAGTCTGAGACTTAACAGTTAATTTAATGGCATCAGGTGTTATCTTAGCCTCTGCTGCGGAAACCCTTGTTCCTAACGCTGTTACATCAGTTTTAGCCGCCTTTAATGCTATCTGGTCGGTGTGTTGCTTTATCGTTGTTTCGGCAGAGCCTACACGAGTGCCAAGTGCATTAAAGTCAGTCTTAGCCACCTTTAGCGCGATACTGTTGTTTAGTTGGGTTATACTACTGGAATGCTCTGTCTTCGTAGTATATTTACCCGCCGCGTCTGTAATAGCCGCTTGTTTTGCATTATTGGCTTTGGTCGTTGCATCGGTTGCAACATCTTCCGGTGCAGGTGTCCAGTCAGTAGCTTTATTTCCCTTTTCCAACTTCATGTTATCAAACCATACAGTTGTGATCTTATCAAACCAAAAGAGAAATACACTATAAGTATCACTATTATAAACGCCCTTTAGCTTTAAAGAATAACGCTTCTTGGTCGTACCGATCAATGCAGTACCGCCACTCTGAACAGTACCATAACCAAAACGGGCACTAATTGTAGTTTCTGCCAGTGCATAAGCATCGAAGCTAAAAACATAATCTTCACTTTCATTATGAAATAGTTGTTTTACGATTGTATAAAGGCTAGAACTTCCTACAGCTTTCCCTACTACTTTCAACATCCCATTATCTAACGACAACGTATAGGTATTAGCATTTCCCGAATAATAATACGTACTGTTCAGTGTTTTAAAGTCACTTCCCGTAAGCAAATTACGCCCACCAACCTGTACAGCGTTTGCTGCATTGCCCGCTATAGTTTCAGTCTGGCTTTTAACCGTCAACTTAATAGCGTCCGGCGTTATCTTAGCTTCGGCGGCTGACATGCGTGTGCCCAATGCGGTTACATCCGTTTTAGCTGCTTTCAGTGCTATCTGATCAGTATGCTGTTTAATAGTCGTTTCAGCCGAAGAAACGCGCGTACCCAATGCGTTAAAATCAGTCTTAGCAACTTTCAGTTCAATGCTATTGCTTAACTGCGTGATACTACTTGTATGCTCTGTTTTGGTAGTGTATTTCGCGGCGGCATCAGAGATATAATCTATCTCCGCGTCGGTTACATCGAATATCGTAGCATAACAGATATGCCATTCCAAAGGTGCGGCGGAAGTCGGTGTACTACCTCCTGAAAGATAAAAGTAACCTGTATTGGAGAATGTACCGGATGCGCCGCATACAATTTTATAGGCGTATTCTTCCCATTTGCCAGTCCCTGCATAGGCAGTAAGCCACTTATGCGAAGCCCCTGTACCAAGAGCATTTGTTGCAAACTTTAAGGTGTATCCCGTAGGAATATTAGCAATAAGACGAACGATTAACACCCGATTGGCTTTCGCAGTTGCTCCCCAGTAAAAGCCACCCCGATCAGGTGAGGCAGTTCCTGTTGTCTTCACTTTAAGACAGTAACCGGAACTATTAGGATTACCGGAAATACCGGAGACACGCGTAACGGTTACATTGCCGTTGCCGGAATTATTATAAACAGAACAACTATTTGAACCGGATTTAAACGACGGGTCGCGATAAATCATCTTACCTTTAGACATTGCCAACGCCAACTCCGCACTATTGGCGGCGGCAGTAGCTTTTGTTCCGGCTGTACTAGCAGAGTTCGCGGCATTAGTGGCAGACGTTGCCGCTTGCGAGGCTTTGGTATTGACTTCTGTAACCTTAGTGGTAATACTACTGGCTGTCTGATTTATGCTACTTTCTTTCTGAGTGATCGTAGTCAACTTAGCCGCCGCACTGTCAGCAGAGTTTTTAGCATTCGTTGCAGAGCCAGCGGCAGCTGTAGCACTATTAGCCGCAGCAGTGGCTTTAGTCCCGGCTGTAGTAGCAGATGTAGCGGCGTTAGTGGCAGACGTTGCCGCCTCTGTAGCCTTTTTAGTTACTTCCGTTACTTTTGTCGAAATCTGGCTAGCGGTCTGATTGATGCTACTTTCCTTCTCTGTAATGGTAGTCAACTTGGCAGCAGCACTATCGGCAGAACTTTTAGCGTTCGTGGCAGAGCCAGCAGCGGCTGTAGCACTGTTAGCTGCGGCAGTAGCTTTTGTTCCGGCATTCGTTTCACTTGTTTTCGCATTGGTGGCAGACGTAGCGGCAGCGGTTGCTTTCGTCGTGGCGGTAGTTGCCGCGGTTGTTGCCTCTGTGACCTTCTTGTTTACCTCTGTCACTTTCGTAGCAATTTGCCCAGCTGTCTGAGTTATGCTACTTTCTTTGGTAGTCACTTCTTCCAGTACGGTTTCAGCACTTTCAGCGGCTTTTTGTGCAGCGGTAGCACTGTTTGCCGCAGCGGTAGCTTTTTGCCCCGCAGTTGTTGCGCTACCGGATGCGGCGGTAGCGGATGAAGCCGCAGCATTCGCTTTTGTTGTTGCTGTACTGGCTGAACTAGATGCACTCGTAGCGGAAGAAGCTGCGGCAGTAGCCTTTGTTGTCGCAGTAGATGCACTACCAGACGCAGCCGTCTCACTCTTCTTTGCATTGGTTGCTGCGGTAGTAGCCTCTGTTACCTTTGAACTGATAACACCCTCACGAATTTCAAACTGTGTTTCTACATTGGTAATACGTGTATCAACATCTTCCGGCGCAGGCGTCCAATCAGTAGCTTTATTGCCTAATTCCAGTTTAACATTGTCAAGATAAAGAGTAGTAGCAATACTAAACACAAATCCCAACAGACGGGAATTTTCGTTTGTATTGTTCTTGAATACGACACTATATCTTTTTTTCTCTGTACCAATTTGAACTGCACCGCCATACGTTGGATATGTATAATAATTAGCTCTAAAGTACAATGTACACGCTTTCAAAGCATAAGCATCAAACGATATAGTGTAATCACCAGCTACATTGAACGAATAAGGCGCAACGTACCAAGCAGTATTCCAAGAATTATTTAACTCCGCGGATGTCCTACCTTGCAACCCGACAATTTTTAATTCAGAGTTTTCAATAGATAAGGTGTAATTCTTATCTTGGGAACCCAGCCATTTAGATAAGGAGTTTTCAGAAAAATCAGAATTGGCAAGTAAATTACGCCCACCTACTTGAACGGAAGCAATGCTATCATTGATAAACTCCTCTACCTTCTTGCCCGATTTAAGAACAAAGGTACCTTTCAAATAAACATTTATTCCATAAAAGCCAATGCCGGATAAGACTCCAAATACCGCATCGGTTATGCCGCTCAGATTACCGGTGCGCGTTATTAATTTACCTGTGAGGGAAAAAGAGTTGATAGCATCATAATCGTCTCGATAAGGTGCCGTGTCGCCAACGGTACAATCAATCTGCGCTTTCTGACGGGCGGCAACGGTTCGGTTGCCAAGTACCGCTATATCGTCACCTGCTGCCGGAGTTGCGCTGCTTACTTCACAATCAGTTTTCGACAGATTGAAATATCCTTCACCAGCAGACGTGACAAGCCGCCAGTAACGCTTTATAGACTTCCCTGTAAATGTCTGACAAAGCACTTGATCACCCTGCACGAAATCGTCCGTGCTGTCATGCTCGCATTTCCAATAAGTCCCGCCGTCGGTAACCTTCACCAACTTTCCACCGGCTGCCGAACGAATAATCATACCACCCTGATGAACAATTTTTTGAACGACCAGTTCGAAAACGGAAAAGATCTTGCGAACAACTAAGTTATCAATCTCCATATTCCAGTCACCACCAAGGGTTTTATATATCTTCATACCCTCACCGGAGAATCCGGAAACGAAACTTTCAGATGATACGTAGTCCTTTACAACCGTACCCATTAGTGTAGCTACATGAGAAACACTTAGATCATACATGTCGGCAAGCGATTGAACCAGGAGGTTGAGAGTCGTAATTTTCTGCGAAATCGTAGCATTCTTACCGGATATGTTTTCTTTCGCGGTAACATTCTTACCGGATACAGTATTAGAGGCAGTGATATTTTCGCCCGCTACACTTTCGGATGCTAACACATTCTTCCCTGAAACGGTTTCAATGGCATCAAGCATATTCGCCGATACTGTACCTATTGCATCCACATTCTGAGCAGAAACAGTTTCAGAAGCTGATATATTTTGCCCTGAGATACTCTCAGAAGCCGTAACATTTTTACTTGAAACAGTTTCCGTAACATCTACACTTTGAGCAGATACACCGCCAGATGCTTCAATTATATCGGTCTGTATTCCATTTTCTACATATAATCCGCCTAGCAGCTTCAGCAGATGCTTTGTCTCATCCGGTCCTGTCTTAGATAAGAAGTACTTCTTCAGTTCCTCAATATCTATAGTTTTATCCTTCAGCCCTTCATTCAAAAATGCGAGCACTGCCGCTACATGACGGTTGGAGACACTGTTCTTAAGTATCGCTTTGTCTATATAGTCAATTAGCTGGTCAATTACTTCCTGTTGCTGTGTCATATCAGTTAAATTCGGGTGTGAATTGTTCGGTATGTATGCGCGGGGATCCGAAATCATCATCCAGGAGTGATCCGGTATGATGGTGTTCTGACTCTGCAAAACGCAATGTTAACTTGATGCTTTCCGGAGTGGTGGCACGTGCGGCGGATGCCAGGTTATCAGCCGTAGTGATAACCTTGATATTGCGGCCATCCAGTCCCAGGATCTTGATATCATCTGACGATAGCATATCTATAAGATATACGAGTTCTTCCGGTGATCGATATCCGGAGTCTACTTTTAATGTGTCGGTACCGGATTGGCGTTCACGGGCTTCTACATAATCATCCACCAATTCATCATATACGAAGTATGTTTCTTCGTCCGCTGCCTTGTGCTCGATGGAACCGATACCGGTGACCTCGATACGTTCGTAGGCTCCGTAGGAGTTCAGGAATTGAAGCAGATAACGTTCCCGCGAGACAGTTCCCGGAGTGATCACAATCGTACAGGCTTTTGTCTCTCCGGAATAAATATCAAAGACGGATGCCAGGACATGACTCGTTTCAAACAGATTCTTCCGGAGGCGGTACAAGTTGAGTGCGACAGGATCTCCGGTTGTGCCGGGTAGGGGAGTGGCAATCCCTGCAGCTACAACTTTCAGTTCTGCATCAGGGTAGATAAAGGGGATTGGCAACAGTTCCGTTTCTCGGATAGTGAAAAGGCGCCCGGTTCCGCGGGTAGTCTGGAAAAAGTTTCCTTTTGAGTTGAGCAGCTTCCAGGTGAAGATATTACTGTTTTCATCATTCAGCCGGCGAAGTGTCCGTTTACTGACTCCGCCGATCAGAGCTTTTAATGTCAGCGTCACTTCTCCACCTTCAGTATTAGTGACTGTGATGGTGATATCTTTAGCGCTACCGGTGGCACTGATCAGCACGTCAACAGATTCATTATATAAAGTAGCCGGTTGCACGATGGCGGCAAGTATATCTTGTATGAAGATGGAGAAATCCCCCTCACCGCTGCCGGTATAAACAATATTATTTCCTTCCTTGATAACATAAGTGGCCAAAGAGGTGGTATTGACAGACAACTTGATAGGGTTCCCGGTCAGTGCCATGGTTGCAGGGTATATATTAGCGGTTAGACTCATAACGGGGTATAGGTTGATAAGACAATATTTCCGGATACGGATACCGTACAGCTACAATAAGTAATCAGGAACACATCACGTTCCGGGGTCGGTGTTGTGATGAACGCGAACAGGTCGTCGGCCATGGCGATATTGTTTCCCGAATACCGGCGATAAGCAGTCAGTAACACATCCGTATTACTGACCTGCATGGCTGTTATGTTTTTGCTGTTAATCATGGTGCAAAGATGAGAACTGAAGGCGGAGACTAAAAGGACAACTTAAATATGGTCTGCCTTGATCCATAGATTGTATTTGAATTCAAAATGTACACCTCCGTACTCCTTTTCTTCATAGATGGGGATCCCCTGGCTGGTGTAGTTTTTGACCACTCTGATTTTATAATATAGGTCGAAACTGTAGTTTACCTGCTTGATGAAATGAGTTCGTGTATTATCGTAATCGTCTTTGGTCGGTACGGTGAAAGGTATCTCAACATCGGAGGTTTCGTCGCTGACTTCATTCTTTCGGTTGACACCGATCCAGGTTGCTGGTGGTTTGACTGCAGTCTGCCATTGCCGTATCTGCTCGCCGCAAACAGAATTATATACTGATTCCCGGTTATTAAAGAGGACCCATTTATAAAGCTGCGCTATAGTATGAATGCCTTGTTCCTTATCAAGATCATAAGGCTTGAGTAATTTGATAGTCCGTAAATTTACGGTAGCCGGCAAACTGAAATGCAGCGGTAGCTGATACCTCTGTGTATCGACTAAAAGCCGTTGGCCATCAAAAGCGACAGGGGTACTGAAATCAGCATTCAAGAGCTGCTTGTGTTCCAGGTGTAATTTGGCTTCAATAGTGTGGTTAGCATGTCTCAGAATCGCATCGTAGCCTTTCCAGAAGCGGTTGAATAATCCGTTTTCTCCGACGAATGTCATCGAGATATCATAGGTGTGTCCGTTCTTGTCAACAACCTGGCCGTTGGGTCCATAACATCGGGGACTACCACAGGGGCGTGCTGTTGGCAGGGAGAAGCAAAAACAGAGTGGAGATGTGTTTTCTGACTTCTCCGAGAGGTTTACATCAGAGCTTGAGATATTGGTATACCGGTGGATCTTGTTGAATAGATAGGCAGGGCATTCATAGTTGTTATCCGGATCCTCCCACTTAATAGGTAGGCATTCGTCTACGGATGAGATATCTTCGTAGTCTATGTTAGACTCCTTATCCCAGGGAAAGAAGTCTAATGATACTACTTCAAGCTTCTGTGTGCGAAGGTTACGCACGCAATAAGTACCATCCCTGTTGGTATAGCTCAGATATCCGTCCTTCCGGTCTCCGACAATATGCCCGTATGGTTTGAGGAACTTATCAAGGGAGTCGGCTGCAGGAGAAGCGACTAACAGCGGATATGGGCCACTGATCGAAGTTGCTGCAGACAATTTCAATTGTTTGGGGGTATTGTAATTCATGATAGGTTCGGCAGCCTTTAGTTTAGACCAGTCTTGTGAAGCCGGAGAAGTGATAATGTCCTTGATGAACCTGAGCCGTACAGTCTTTGTCTTTCCATTGACGAAATAGACCATTCCAAAGCGGCAGTAAAGCGCCTGCAGGAATTCGTTTATCGTGCAATCCGGCATGAGGTCCGAATAGTCGATAAACCCTTTGACACAACAGTCTGCAGCATTGTTAAGTACAACCAGACGTGCGAGCTGCGGGTGTGTGGTGAATGGGTTCTCTGTGACACGATATCCAAAAGTGCTGAAGATATAATCAAGCAGCCAGGACACTTTCAGAAAAGGAGTGATCCCGTAACCGATGGGTACTGAAGTGGCGACAGCTTCACTGTTCATCAGATAAGTTTCTGTCCGGGCGGCACCGTTTAATTTGTATTTTTCACCTTCTTTGATGATAGAGTTTAGGTATTCCGGATAATAAACGTCTGCATCATTTTCTTTGGTTCCCGGTATGGCTACGCAGATCTGGAAGACATGGAACGGAGTATCTGTCTTTCGGTCATTCATAATATCATCGAGGTAGGCGATAACGTCTTCAACTCCATTTTCCGGACTATACTTCGGTAGCCCTTCAAAAGATCGCAGGGTTACGGAGTTCCAGATATTGTAGATTTCGGACTCGTCAAAGCCGATATTCGAGACAATGCCGGTACTATGCGAGGCTTGCGTGATATTCATTTTTCCGATCCGGTGGTAGATGCCATCGGACACGGTGACCCGTGCGTCTTCAACCGGTGCCTGATCAGTGTCCAGACGGTTGATATGATTAATCAGGCGAAGGTTATTTTTTGATGTCGGTATTGTGGTGGCGATGGATTGCGATCCCTGGTCATTGAATACAGGTGAAGTATCTTCGATTTCAATATTGAAATCAGAAGGCAGGTCGAAAGTTCCAGATTGAGTAGTGATCTTTACTGACATGGCTATTTGTTTTGTTTGGTAAATGCTTTTTTTGATTTTCGGTCCAGTTCTTCAGCGTCTCGCAGATCCCGGAGTACAACGTAGGCTTTCAGATGTTTCAAAGTGGCAATAAGTGAGCGCAGCTCTGCGATCAGTTGGTTGATCTTACCTTCATCTTGAGAGGTTGTTTCCGGGGTAGGTGAGGAGATAGCATTGTAGGATCCTGTCTCTACCGGTGTGTAGTTTCCAGCAGCTCGTTGCGGTACCCGACCGCTCCGCGCATCTTGGATCGCATCGATTACCAGCGGATAATTAACATGCTTCTGCAGACGGGCGAGATCTTCCGCATTGATAATAAGTTCGTCTCCACGCTCTGAAATCAGAGCCGTCCGGTGCACAATACCGGTAGGAGCCGGACCGATATAAGGCACATCCCGATAGGTTTTTCCATCTTCTTCACCGATAACGTCATAGTTACCGGATGCCCACTGTCTAACGGTCACGTTGGCGGTTGGACTCTTGTTTTCGGTATCAGAAGCGGAACTGGAACTTTTCTTTCCACCGATCAGGGCTTTCAATCCGGCACGAGCTGCAGCTATCGTTCCGCCGATAACAGCAGCTAGGGCCGCACCGGTTGCGATACCTAAGAAACCTTTGCTACCTATTTCACGGGCTTGGGCTTCTGCGATGGTGGTGATACCGATACCGGTTAATCGTATCAGTTCTGCGTCGATCATGGTGGTTAGTACATCAAAGACGATATCGACCATAGAGTCACCGAAGTTTGCCAAGGCGTTTTCCTGTCCGGCAATGACGTTGCCTATTGCTTCTCCGAAACTGTTGGCATACTGCATCATGGCGGTGTGCTGTTGTTTACCGCTATTCAGTTGTTTTTTTGCAAGATCTGCAGCGATCTTTGCTTCTCTGTCGGCTGCCTTTTTCCGTTCGCTAAGTTCTTCCTGGATACATTTCATTTTGAAGTCTAAAAGTTGCTCTTCGATGCTTTTCCTGGCATCGGCATCCATTCCGGCAATCTCAAGAGAACGTTGCAGGTGCATGATGGCCAGTTGTTCTTTTGCATCTTCGTAATCCTTTTCAGTCTTCAGGTTTTCGTCACTTTGGGAGATGAAGAGTTCTTTCAGATCACGTTGCTGTTTTTCATAAAGCGCCTGTTCCTCTTCGATGGCCAGATCAACAGCTTTTTTACGCTCCTGGATCTGTATATCTCCGAGTTGCTTTTCAGCGTCGGCAGCTTCCGAAGTTCCTTTACCAGCGATATTGATAATTCGTTTGAAATGTTCTTTTTTCAGATCCAGCATTTTGGTTTCATACTGTTTCTCGGTTTTCAGTTCTTTGCTGTGTCCTTCCGCATATATTTTCTTGATATCTGCCTGTTGTTTATCATAGAGTATCTTTTCTTTTTCCAGAGCGGCTTTGCGGGCTTTTTCTGCTTTCTTTTCGTCTGGATCTGTTTTCGGTTTGGCGGTAGGGGTTATTACGACTTCTGGTAAGACATTAACGGGATCTAGTTTCTTTTTCTGGGGGGTACCGATAAACGGGTTCATCTCTTTTTTTGTATTGTTAACCCGTTTGACCATCTCTTCTATTTTCTCTACATAATCTTCTATTTCATCTTCGAGGTCATTTACTGGCAAATAGCGACCTTTAAAGTTTTTGGTTCTTAAAACCTCCATAATAGAGGCAGTAGTTTCTTTTACTGAATGACCGCTTTCTATATATTTATCGACTGTAGTAGTGAGTCCCTGTAACAAAGGATTTAGTTCTGATTCTGGTAACTCCTTTGCCAGTATCTCGCGTATGTCATTCATCTGCTTTATTCTTCCTTCAAGAGTATCGCTATGTATAAAATCGATCTTTTCCTGAAGGGCTTTTTGAGCAAAGTTTTGACTCATGGCTTTATTGATATCCCGGTATGCCTGTTCAATATCTTTCAGAGTACTGTATTCGTTCAACAGATTAGGGAGATACTGCCCGTATTTAGTATTGATTTCCTCGATGAGTTCTTTGCGACGTTGGGTTTTATCGGCTGCTGACTTGGTAGTATCAATTAATACTCTCAAGTGTCGGCGCTCTTCCTCACTTTGTTCCAAAAATGATTTAACAGCTTCCTTGGCGTCATTCGTACGGGTAGCAAACTTGTAGATAGCCATACCCGCACCGACAACTAAAGAGGCTATTAATCCGAACAGGTTGCCTTTCATGGCAGTGTTCAAGGCTTTAAAGGCAGCAACGGCCAATTTTATATTTCCTGTTAGGGCATATTTTGCCATGGATAAAGCCAGTGTTCCGGCTAATAGAGCTTTTTGGCGGATAATTGTCAACTGATCCGTTGCCAAACTTGCCAGTTTCGCTTCCCGGAGTTTGTTTTCATAAAATGCCGCTAACTTATTAGCGGTGTAGTATGTCGCAATGAGAGTAGTCAGAACCGAAATCGTTCCCATATTCCGGGTGATGAAGTCTACCAGTTTGATAAACTTGCTTCCCCAACTCACAACACCGTTGATAGACTGGACAATAGCCGGGTTCAACTTCTCCATCAAGGCAATACCCATTTCATTCATCTTATTTTTAGCCTGGTCAAGTTTGGCTGCTGCTGTCGCTGATTTAATGGCTGCTTGGTCAACGGCAACAGTCGTACCGGTGACGGCTTCGGTGTAGTATTTCACCTTTTCGGCCTCGTTGATCAGCACACTGGCAACATTATAACCTTCCTCGCCGAACTGTTTTTTTATCTGCGCGGCAGAGAGCTGCTTTTGTTGTAGGTTGTTGAGTGCTGTTTCCAATCCTACTATTTTGGGATTGGTTTCGTCAGCCCCGGTTTGCAGAGTCAAGAAGAACTTTTTCAGCCCGGTACCGGCAATCTCATCTTTGATGCCTTTTTCGGCCAATGTCTCAATGGTACCGACTAATTGCTCTATGGGGATATTGGCGGAAGAAGCGGCAACACCGGACTTTGTGACAGCTTCAGTAACGGATTCAACACCGGCGGCGCCAAACTTGGAACCGGCGGCCATAACATTAGCATATCTTCCCGCTTGGTCTGCACCATCTCCGTATTGGTTGAGTGATAAGGTTACAGCGTCAACGGCATCTTTCAAGGTCATTCCGGATGCGGATGCCAGGATAAGCGTTTGTTTAGTCACTTCTGCCAGTGCTTCTTTGTCTTCTAACAGCTCCGGTTTGGCGGAACCTACCAATTTATAAGCATCCAGTATCTCAGTTGCAGACTGCCGGATCCGGATGCCGCTTTCGTCCATAGCGGTAGATAATCTTTTCGCTTCCTGTTCCAGCCAGTTGACGCTGGCGTCATCCAGCCCGGTCAAAGCCTTTACGTCGGCTTTGGCTTCTTCACGCTGGTTGCGCTTTTCCCGGAGTTGGTTTAGTTTGAGGGTTACGCCGGTAATGGCGGCAATACCTGCCGTTACGACAGCGGCATATTTATTAAAGATGCCGATAGCTTTGCCGAAGGTCGTTCCTTGACATCCGACCTCTACACGCATCGCACTTTGCGCCCGGGTGAGTGCCTCAGTCACCCGGCGGTTTTGTTCCAGGGCGGCAGTGTACTGTGTTGTGCCCGGCACTGCATCACGTAGCTGTTTGCGGACTTGTGATTGTACGGCAATCAGTTCGTTATAAGTGGCTCCAGAAAGATTATTCAGTACCCGTTCCGTTTCTTCAACTTTGGCTCGGTAGTTCTGCAGGGTTCGGTTTTTGGCTTCCAGTTCTTTCTTTAATTTCCTGCTTTTGCTTTCGTAATTAGCTTCGCTTTTGCTGAGGTTGGCGAGCTTTTCCTCTAACTTCTGAATAGCTGCTTCAACGGTGGCAGCTCCTTGAGCTGCAGGGGTGCCGTCGATATAGATTTTAATGCTGCGGTTTAGGTCATTTGCCATAGGTTAGGTCATTTATCAATGAAAATTCGAGTTGCATCAATTAACATGGTATCAAAATATCTTAATACGATATCGGAGAGCTCGGGAAGACGGTTCTTGATAACCGGATCAAACCATTCAAAAGCGTTGCGGCTACCAGTGCCTAACTTTCCTTTAGATACAGGATTTGTGTGACGGACAATTCCAGTATCAATTTCGATACCGTTGATTTTTTTTAGTTTAGTCCATTTTGAACCGATAAGGCCCCCATAACCTTTTCCGGCACCTTTGTGGATATATATTCCGTGGCGAGGAAAAGAAAAACCAAGCCGATTGATAATGCCATAGTCATCAGTATAAGCTTTTGGGATTAATTCGCGGGCAACACGCATACTTCTGGAAATGACTCCTGCACGGAGTTGCATAGAAACGGAGTTTTGCCAAGCGATAACTGCATTATTATATTCAGTAACCCGCTTAGCATCTTGAGCCATGGAATAGCGCTCTATTTCCGAAAATGTTTCAATCCGTATTAATCTGGAAGTATTTTTCCCAAGTAATTTCTCTTGCTTTTTTACTGCTGCATTATATCTTTTAGCTTCATTGTAAGCATCATATGCATTTTTTATTTGTCCCATAGCTGCTATTTATTCCAGAAAGTTTCGTCAATTAAAAAGTCTTCAGCTTCATGTAGGGTGAAAGTGAGCATACAGCCGTAGAAGTTATCACCTATCGGGCCGATACCGTTGATTTGCGTATTGCGGTCGATGGCATAAGAGAACTGCGGATCCTGGAATAATACGTTCCGGATTTGTTTGCATACAGGGCGGCATTCTTCAAAAGCGGCAGTGATGGTTTGAGGTCGGTCGGAAATTGTGTTCTTGGCGACGATGAAACTATACTGCAGGGTATCGTTTAAGCCGTCGCCTCCATTGTCCCGGGAATCCGATTCGTAGCCATTGACAGCGATCAGGATCATACCGGTTACACTGGATAACTTATCATCCAGGTTATACAGGTCTTCCAGTCCGAAGGCTTCAAAGAAACGGGGCTTTTCGGGTGTGTGACCGATAGACTTCAGCCGGATGGCGAGCTGTTCGCCGTATGAAAAGTGATTGTAGATGTCCATAACAACACAAGGGTTTTAGGTTATGGACACAAAAATAGCCCGCACGGGGCGGGCTATAAAGGACAAATATTTAGCGGATTATTAGTCCGGCATTATCATGACCAGGAACAAGATAACAACGACTATACTCCAAACCATTTTCCAAAAAAATGATTTGGTGGTTTTGATCACACCGATACCGATGGTGACGATCCCGGATAAAGCTAATATAGTTATCATCATGTTTCCTCCTTTTCTTCAGGCAGCAAGATACGAATTAATTCGGATAATCTGGCCGCTGCGAGTTGTTTTTCATCCATGGGGGTCGTTGGATCCAGTAGGGTGCTAATAAGTCGGAGAGCTTCTTTGCGATTCATACTGCACCTCCTTCCGGGATAAAGGTTGAAATCATGTCTTGCATACATAATAATTCTTGTGCAAGTTTGAGACGTTCTTCAGCGTTGCCGTAGCATTCACCGTTAACGACACAGTACAGAGCTTTGCGTAGGGTGGTGTTCCATAATTCTGCGCCACCGGTTTGCAGCCCGTTGACACACTCGACGACTTCCGGAGTGAGGGTTATGTTATTCGCCATGTTCGCCTCCTTTCTTGTTTTGGCGTACTTTGTAAAGGCAATAGGCGGTAACCAGGAAGCACGGCGGGAAGACAAATCCGGTGCAGATAGAGAAGATAACCGCAACATACCAGCGGTCAATGTCGGTTTTCACTTCGCAGTCGGTTAGACTGCGGAAATAACGCTCTTGGAGCGTGTTTACGTTCTGCGTGGAGCGGAACGAGGGCACGAAAGATTCAGTGCCGGGGAGTTGATTTTTCATTTTTCACGTGTTTAGCGATTATAGTACAGAGACGGCTGCACATTCCCCGTCGCTAAACACGTGAAATCACTCCGAGGAGCAAAAACACAAGGAAGGCAGCCGCTATATTTTTCATACACTTTAATTAGTATGAAACAAAAATGGCATAAAAAAGCCCGCAAATTTATTGTGAGCAAAATCCGTTGCTCTCGGTTTGTGATTAATATCACGTGTTTAGCACTGCAAAGATGGGGATAATAATTGTAATAACCAAGAAAGCTAAAAAGAATCATATCGGATATGATATTATATTTGTTTCACGGAATCACGTTCATCCGGATGGGAAGTTTTATGCCCGTTGTGAAACATAACTAAAAGAAAAAACGAAGCACAGTAGCTCCGTTTTTTCTTTATTATAATAGCTTCTCCATGTCCTCTTTATATTTAATGAGACGCTTTTCGGCATTGTTTGCTACACCTTTTTTGTCCATACGAATAGCCTTCTCGTAAGATTTAATAGAATTACGAATATTGTCTTTTAGCCTTCGTAATGCTACTGCATCTTTTTCAGAATTAGGCTTAACTGTATCTGTTCGATTATATAGTTCTTCCATCCAAATAGGAATCTCTACAGGTGTCTGCAACTTTTTAGCTTTTGCTTCTTGATCCGCTATTTCTTTTAAACGCGCATCTTCCTCACGTCTAAGTTCTTCATTAGTTGGAGTATAGTATATACGCAGTGTCACAAACAATGCATCAGAGAATTCCGAAGTATAATCTCTACCAGAGTCTATAATATATACTTTCTTGATGAGATTTCTGTTGATGAGCTTTGTCACTTCTTCTGAGTCATATGCAGGAACATAGCCTAATCTTTTACGGTCATAGACAACCTTTACAGCAAAACGGTCATAAGGATTATCGGGCTCTTTTATTAAACTAATATCACATAGTATATCTAAACTGTTTATAGTGTCTTTAGCTAATTGAGTCCGATAATGAATTCCTGCTATATTAAACTCAATGCTTCTATACTCATTATATTCACCATTATTGATTTTATCATATTCACGTTTTATGTCTTCCTCATGTTGTAGTTTCCAATTATTGTAGGCTACTTCTGCTTTTGACTCTTTCTCTATAGACTCCTCCAGTTCTTGTTCAACTTTGCCCAAATTCTTACGTCCAGCAAACATGATAATTATAATAAAAATCACAATTGCAATTAATAATATTCCCATGACAATAGCTTCTTAAATGCTAAAATGTATATGCCAATCCGCCACCGATTCCGTTAGAGAATAAACGTAAACTTCGTCCGGCTTTCATCTTGTAGTTGATAGAAACTAACTCACAGCATATTGCAGCTACTGCGCATACACCAGCACCAACATAGCATGCTGTTCTTGTACTATTTTTCTTCATTTTGAAGTATGGTTCTTCTTTAATTATCTCTACTTTATCATCAAGAAAAGATGCTGCTATAGCTAATCCGGTTCCTACTCCGGCAAGCCCTATCGCCGCATACTGATACTTTGCCGACTTTTCAAGATAAATACCAGCTTCTTTGACTACATTCGATCTTCTTCTACTCTCTGTTACACTTTGACTACTTTGGGCCTTTTCTTTGTTAGCCCATTTCTCCAACTCTTTGTTTTGTGCAGATACAAAGATAGTTACGGCGAATAATAACGCCATTGTAATAGTGATTTTCTTCATGTTCATTATTTGTATTAGTAAAATCGTTGCAATGTCGAAATAAAATAAGGCATGAATAACCTTTTAAGATTTAATACGACTTATAATATTACTAACATCGTTAAAGTCTTCATTACATATTTTATTGAGATCCATTATTTTATACAAGGCTTTTCCTATACAACTTAATTCAATATTACCAATTTCCTCTCCAAGATCAATTCTTCCAGTTGCTATTGTTATATCTAAACGTACGAGATCTTTAACAGCATGATATATTTCCATACCTTTCATGTCGGTATTTCGGTTAATTTTATTTTTCCAACCATATGCAGGCAAAGAGGTATGATTATATATATATTTAATTAAGCATAAGTGGGTATAGGATAATTGGGATATAGTCCGTTGTAAGTGTAATGCATTTGAATAATCAACTTCTGGGCAGAATGCCAAATTTCCAAAGAAATATCCGTAAAATTCAGTTTTCTTTTGTTCTGTATCATTAATAGCATTCTTGAATATTGCCTCAATAATATCATCTGCTTTTGAATAATTGGTATCTGATCTTAAAAATAGATTATCATTTCTTAGTGGTATACCACGTTGAACATTTTCATTTATTTTGCTTACTGCGGCTTTATATGATATTCCTAATCGTTCCACTTCTCTTTTGGTTAGATTTTTATGGAACATATCAGGTATGATTACATCAAATGCCTTTGTAAATAATGGTTGTACTACTGCTGCCAACATTGTACCTTCAGGACTACCGTTAGATGCTAGAACAATTCCTGCAGATGCTAAAGCACTCATTATTTCGCTTTTAATCATTGTGATATCTTTTTAGGGGTTACTTGAAAACATTTAGTATTTCGTTTGCTTCGGTATATTTGAATTGAGTTTCACCGATTTCTTTTAAATAGGGTTCAAATGCCTTGTTTAATTCATCAATACATTGCTGGTGATAGGTTTCATTTCCTCCAGAGAGGACTTTTTTGAATAGATCAGATTCTAAGACAGCTCGATACAAAATCTCTTTAGCTTTGTCATTTAGATCTGCTGCCTTGGCAACAACAAAATCTTTCTTCCAATTATTGCTAATATTTACGTCTCCTTTAGAACGCACATTAACTGATATCTCTACGATGACAGAGAGTAAAGACCAGGCTATCAATGTAGTCATAAGGCAATAAATGAGGATAGAGAGACCAGTCCAGTTAATGCCCTTTACCCCATAGATCTCACCATCAGAATACATCTTCCACCCAATACAAGAAGTGAAGAATACAATAATAGATGCAATAATACCCAATACAAGTACTACTTTTGCCATTGTAGCCAGCGTGCTTTCTGCTGCAGTTAATTTTTCTTTTGTTACCATAATATTAGATTGTTACTATTTTTAAAGGCCTCCCTGTTCGCTTAATAATTGCATTTCATATTCTGCAAATAGGTCAGACTGAATTAATTTAATATAAGAAATCATTCTTGGATCGTTAAATCTATATACTCCCTTTCCTAATCTTTTCAATAGTTTAGAAGTATCTGAAGCTACGATCTTACTTAAAAAGTTATTCAATGTTCCTTGAGTAATATTTTCTTTAAAGATTCGGCTATATTCTTTTCTTATTTCTGCACTTCGGATAAATTCATCATTACATAGAGAGATTGCATATAATATTTTTCGATATTTATCAATTGTTGAAGCTGAAAAAGAACTGATAGCATCTTTATAAGAAGTGCTTAAAGTATCAACACATTCATCGACTGATTTCTCTATAGCTCTATTAACATCTGGTAAATCAATGTATGGTTGATTATTAATAATAGCTTCTTCGGAAGCCTTTAAGGCTATCAGATGGGTGAAATGTGCATATCCAGAACTTAAAACACATATTCTTCTTCTTGATTCTCTGGAAAATTCAATACCTAACTTTTGTTCGCCATCAACTATTATTCTGAATAATTCTTCATTTTGCATTTTTTGCAGTTTGATTTCTTTCAAACATCTTTGAACAGAAGGATGTCCTTGCGTTAGTTTAGAGGATGTTTCTGCAATGCCAACGATAAATAATTTTATATCGGAGTTATAATCACTTAATAGTTTGACTAATTCTGCTATTTTAAATTTATCAGATTCTTCTTTTATAGAGTCAAATTCGTCAATGAGAAATAGTACATTAGCATCTTTTATTTTTTCAGCAACCCATGATGGAGAGTTTAGTCTATCCTCATAGCCTGATAATTCGCGAGATGTTTCAAAAGCGGCTCCACTAAAACCAATCTCTGTTCTTTTACTATTTCTACTTTCCAAGGGGTTTACTCCAACAAAAATTAGAACCTTTTCTACTATGGTTTTAAAATTGTCGGTTTTAGAGCATTTTTTTGATATTAAATGTTTATTTGTTATATTGACTATTTGTTTTGATGTTACGTTAGCCAAAGAACTTTTTCCGACGCCACGTTCACCGAATAATAGAACATGCTGGCCTGGGGTATTTAGGGTTGATAGGATTTGGCGAACTTCAACAGTTCTTCCTTTGAATAAACTAATATCATTAATGGGGGTATGTGGTGTAAAAACACGTCTCACGCCACTTTTTTCGATAATTCTTTCATCCTCTAAAAATGTTTCATCCGAAATATAATTATCCATGATCTATGTTTTGCGTTAGGTAATAATGAAGAATCCCTTATCAGGATATGTCCAAAGGTATAGTATAAACCTTAATCCGATTTTACGGATTATATCTTGGGAAGGGGTTCATGTTAGATTAACAGTGTTTGTACTATGTTTATTGGACGCTACAAATGTGAAATTTTTAATTTATATATCAAAATAAAAGCGGAGTTTTTTACACTCCGCTTTTCAATAATAAATTGTATGATTAGAAGTTTGCCACCTCATAATATTTAAAGAAGTAATACATAGCGACTTTGTGCCATTTGGTTAGATCCTTATCTCCGGAGAGAACAGAAGACACAGTGCATTTGTCAATGCCGGTGTAGTTACTCAGATGCTTGGCTTTTAAGCCAAGTTTATCCATACGTCCTTTGATCCAGTCAACGGTAATGTTGTCGATATCCTTACGGTCAAAGTTTACAGCGGATACAGTCAGCTTCCAGTCTTCGGGGATCTCTCCCTTAAACATCTCACGTACGCGTTCGGTCAGTTCCTTTTTAGAGAGAAACTTGTCATTTACCAGGTCCTTTTGTTCGGCACGAACAATCAGGCGTCCTTCTGAGTAGGAGACGATTTCAATAACGATGTGCCCGTAGCGGCGGTACTGCTTTGCGAACTCTTCGAGCCGCTTTTTAACCTCTGCAGTGAGAGGAAGTAAATCTAAATTCTTCATGTTACATCAATTTACGATTTGACAATCGGGTTAATATTCATTTTAAAAGGTGGGGGAATTATCCCCCACCAGAATCACAATTTGATAAGTTCCAACTTCTTTATGTCGAAAATGGCAATCTGCTTATTTTCACGCCCGAATTGCTTCGCTTCTTCAAGGTTGGTGAAAATCCGGACACTGTCAAAATAGAACTGTTCGTTCTCTTCATTCAGCCATCCGCCGACTTTCTTTTCGTGCACTAAAGCATGGTTAAGAACTCTTTCCAGTCCTTCTTCTCCGAAACTGTCTTGTGTTTCGAGGTAGGCGACTGAAATACCTTTTGTGACCTTTTTTAAGGTTGTCAGGTCAACCGTGAACCCTGTAGGGTTCGCCTTGGCTATCTCGAGAATAGCCGAGATTAATTGTTCCATAATATAAAGAACTTATGCGGACGTCACCCGCGTTTGTTATGACTCTGCAAAGATATAGGAAAGTTTGTTAGTAACAAACTTTTTTCTCTAATATTTTAGTGGTTTCTTATTTTTTCTTCCAGCTCATCATGCTTTCGGACTGATTCATCCATAGTGG
>NZ_CBVI010000088.1 GCF_000513195.1 Bacteroides timonensis
GGATAAGCTAGATTATTATCAATTCGATACCTGCCATCCAGATGATACCTGGTTAATCTGTGGTAAATCTCGTATGTGTATTTGATAGCTTTACCCAGCCTTCCTTTTGGCAGAACTTTTGGATACTCGTTAACCAGCCACTTTTCAAAAGCAACCATGATCGGATATGATAACCGGCAGCGAAGGTCTGAACGTTCCTCAAAAGAAAGATTCTCTTCATCTGCCCGTCTTTCCACATCATAGAGCATACCTATTTGCGCCAAGGCATACTCCGCCCTGACTTTATCTTCTTTTAAAGCTTCCTCAAACTTTCGTCTGGCATGTGCCCAACACCCTAATGGGAGTACTCCTTTCTTGTCTTCATACATTTTATAGACTTCATATCCATCTGTCTGCAAAGCACCCTGGAAGTTCTTCAATAACGGGATCACTACTTTTTGAGCCCTCGAACCATGGTCGTAGTGGAAGAATACCAGGTTCTCTATGACAGCCCTGACCATCCAGATGTAGCCTTTTACCGTCTTATGTTTTTCCTCGTTTACTATGGGGAGCGTGGATTCATCCACTTGTATATAGTCGCTCGACAAAACAATTTCCTTCAAACGGTAATATAAGGGTCTGAGCAAATCAGCCGTCTGTGAGAACCAGTCATTGATTGTTGCAGTCGCTAGACTGATGCCTGATTGCTTGAACATCTGTATCTGTCGATAGAAAGGCAGGTGGTTCACATACTTGTTAACCATTAACTCTGCCAGTAAGGAGGCGCCCGCATAGCTTTTGGCTAAAGGCAAGAGAGGAAGAGTGGCAGTGACAATGGGTGATTCTACCAGAGTGGATTTATCACGCAATACGTACTTGTGACGGATAATTCTGCGGACAAAGAACTCTTCGGGCTTATGTTCCAATATTTCCGTAACCTCCGGTTCTAGCTCAATCCACTCTTGAGAGTTGATATTCTCCGGATAGATATGCTCCTCTATTCGGAGAATATTTTCAGGTATAGGTTTACGTACCGGCTTGCTTTTCTCTTTCGTGATGATAGTTCGGTTCTTATAACGGGTGATTTCCTCTTCCGCCAAACGGGCTTCTTCCTTTTCCTCGGGTAGGAGTTTCAAGCCATCAAAATCCAGTCTGCGCTGCTGAGGGGCTTCTTTGATGAAACGCTCACTAGACTTACCCCAGATACGACGCTGAAGGTAGGCAACCTGATGTTCCAGGGAGATAATCTTTGGATTTTGATGATTGATAGTCTCTTCATAAGAAGATTTCAACGATTCCACGTCCGTCTTGTCTTCCAGCTTACTTTTAAGCCGGCTGTTCTCTTGGAACAAACGGTCGCGTTCGGCAAGAAGCGCTTGTATGAATGAGTCTTTATCGCTGATTAATTCTCCCATTATGGCTATCAATTATGACGTAAAGATAGCCATTGTCAATGGATTATACAACTTATTTCTGTTTACTTTTTGTCAGTTTTACCATGTGGATTCCATCTTCTTCGACGAGTGCAATTACTCATATCAATACCTTGTACCATCAGCATTAAATCCTGCCAAGTTGTTTTGTAGGTATGAGTTTGTTCATCAAAAACAGGCAATTTAAACTGGCCTTCTTCCAGGCGCAAATGATAAATCACCAAACCGCCACATTCCATATGCAAGATTTTCATGCTGCTACAGGTACGTCCTATAAAAATGAAGACATCACCATTACGGACATCTTGCCCCATCAGGTCTTTGACAACACCACTCAGGGTATAGAAGCTTTTGCGCATATCCGTAGGATAAGGATATAGATAATAGCGCATGGAGTCATTTAGATTAAACATGGCATCAACGGATTAGTTGGAGTAAGACTTTAAGCTGTTCGGCATCCACTATGCCTTTTACGCGCAAAGAGGTTCCGCATGGATAAAGAATTTCATATTCCGGGGAGGGCATGACGGAAGCAGAGATATCGGTAGAGGTTGAACAAGGTAAGCCGGAGACGGGCAACTTGGAATCCAGCACTATAGGAACAAAACTTTGAGCGGGCAGTTTTGACTCGCGCAGCTTCTTTTGCCAATAATAAAACTTGGCTTCGTTGATCACTTCATTGGCACAAAAATCACGGACTTTCAAACCGCTACTTTCATAACGGGAATAAATTGATTCAAACGCTTTAAGATTCCACATAACTTTTTTGAGGCAAAGGTAGCAGGAAAAGAAAAGAGGAAAAATACGGAGTTCACCGAATGCTTACGTTTCATTCGCATGACAAAGGAAACCTTTTTTTATTGATTTCAGATGAGAAATTCAGAATAATATAGATGGATAGTGTTGGATATATAGATGCTACGGACAGGTTAATGCAATAGTCAGGAACAGTTCAATTCATGCACCCGAAATATCGGCTGATCCGTAAAAACGGATATCATCTATATCAATAATAGCAATAGCCGGGTTCTCATCCGGATTGATAACTTGCATCTTCAAGTCCAAAAGAAATCCCATTAGATACAATTTATTATCCGATGATAAGAATTAAGGATAATAGATATCCAGTAGTACATTTCCGATACTGTGACTATATGATATCCTATTTATACTCAGTATTAGTTTCATATTAAAAAGATTCCAGATCAGGGTATATTATAAGTACAGATCACATCTTCCCGTTCTTGACAGCCAGCAATACCGGAGGAATAGGAATACTGTCCGCAAAATTACAGTTTATACCTTAATAAATAATCTTCATAGTGTGCATTAGTCGCATATATATATCCATTTTCTTCATCAACTACAAAATAAAAAGGAATTATATCAAATGTATATTTGATTATCGGGTTCCCTTCATAATCATAGACCTCTAAAATTCTGCCAAAAAAATTATCATCCTCCTTATGTCCGACATACAGAGCATAAAAATATTTCTTCCCCGCATAGACATTAAGATAGTGATAAGTTATATCTTCAATGTCATTAGCTATAATTTCGGGATAATGCTTACCATCATTAATTCTTTTTACTAACTTAAAATCTTTCACGGCATAGATATCTATTTGCTTTTTATAGATGTAAGGATAAACCACAAATGAATCATTTGCAGCAATAAGTCCTCTATTAGAATAGAAATAAGACTCATTACCGTCATCTTTTTCCAGTTTTATTTTATCCAGTTCAGTTTGATTCTTCAAATCATATTTTGTAATGGCAAGTTGATTACTGCTATAATATATGAATAAAGAATCATTTATAATATTCATGAAATTATATTCATTATATTCATCATATTCACCTAATTCATACTCATCAATAAACAATAAGTTACCATCAGGCGCTAATGATATTTTTCTGATTGACGTAGGAGAATAACCTCTTATATATAAATAATCATTATCCAATGTATGGCAAAACATAGGAAACATTTGGATCTCATCCGGACCATTTCCTTTTATACCTGTGGCATTTTTAAATGTCAATGAAGGAGTCTCATATAGGAATAATGTTGTGTCAGATTGTGAACTTGAAATAATAAAATAGTCTCCTGATTTTGTAACGAAATCAGGAGAAAACATTTCGTTTACAGGAATCTTTTCTGCAAATACCTTTTTGCTTTCGTGAAAAACGGTTCCATCTACACGAGGTTGAGAGCATGCACTTAGCATCCAAGCTATTAAGAACACACAGGTTGAATTATATTTCATCTGAGTCTAAATTAAATAAGAGGTAACTACATTATATTTGCTGTATATACCGGTCCAGGCTATCCGTAGCAGATAAGGACAATTTATTCTTTATGCGCTGCTTGGTTTTCAATACCGACTGGGAAGTGATATTGAAAAGAGCTGCAACAGCCTTGTTACAGAGTCGGGCACGCACCAGATAACACAGCTTTAATTCCTGAGGTCCTAAACAGTAATCAGCCAACTCTTCTGTCAGGCAGTTCCCATAAAACCAATCGATAACGGTAAACAGGTTTTGCCATTCGGTATCATCCCTGACAATGCCATAAGACGGATGCTGATGAAGTCGTAACAATTGGCTCATAGCCAATAATAAAGAGGATGAGCAATCTGCCAATACTGATGCTTCCTGATAGTTTTTCAGTTGTTTTGTCAGTTGCTTATTTCTGAACAGTAAGCAAGCATTCCAACCATCACTGTAAGTTTCCATATACATCTCTTGTTTTTATAATATTTTCCTAATTACTTTTCCAGTTCCTTTGCTATTTCCTCTACCTCCCTGCGCATCTCCTCAATAGCCATAGAATGAATTTTAGGCGCTTTCATCAGCACTATTCGTTTCATCTCCTCAAACTTCTTTCTATTCAGGAATTCCGGTTCGGCATATAGCTTCGCCAGTAAGTAGTAAGGATAAATCCGTCCGGGCAAACGATGGACCGAAGCCAGAAGAAGTTCCTCTGCCCAATTGTAACAACGCAGTGCCTGATAATTCTTGCCAATGACATTCTGTATCATCGGATCAGTACAATATACCAGAGCCTTATCCAGATATTTATTAGACTCATTATAAAACCCTGCCTTATGAAGGCTATGCCCATATTCAAACAAGAATGTCCCTTTCTCTCTCAGTTGCGGATAGAGCTTATCATAAGCCGCATTTGCCGCTGTATAGGCTCCCGCATGATAAAGCATACGGGCATTCACCCAGTCCCGACAAGCATCCTTTTCCCGTTGCCACTTGTCATGAAAACCGCCTATCCATATAATAAGACAAGCAGATAAAACAACCGGTTTAGCTATTATATCTCCTATCCCACAAGCCAGCAACAAGCACACATAGGCTACAATGAAAGCGGGAAGATGCATAGGATAAGAAGAAAAAGAAAAAATAAGCAAAGCGATAATTGCGCCACATACACCGTAGCGTCTGAACTGTATCCCCGCCCATAAACAGGCAAAAGTAATCACTATCAGCATTATACAGATGACAGGTCCCTGTGTCAGAATCAATTCCAGATATTCATTGAATGCATATTCCGGACTTCCGGCCACCCGTTCTTCCCACTCGGCATAATCTCCCTGAGCAAAGTAAGCTTCCTGCGCTTCACCGTATGCAAAAGCGAATCCCTTATCACACCCCATAGGATACTTAGCTATGGCCTGGCAGGTTATTTTCCACAAAAACAAGCGTCCCAAAGCAGAGTCCGGCTTCAAGAAGAAAGCTCCGGCACCTACCACTATCAATACAAAAAGTATACCTATCCCATAAGAGATATATCGTTTTTTATACCTCCTCCATAGTATATTCCATTTACGCCTATCCCGATGCATGTATGTCACCCATACACAACCTATCACGGCAGCCACCCAAGCCGAACGGCTCATTGTAGCCGGTAATACGCAAAGAATCAGTACTCCCACTATTCCCGCCGCCACTTTTTCCAACTTCAAAGAATCGCTCACCCACTTCCATACTCCGAATTGCATATAATGATGCAGGCAGATAGGTAGTACCATTGCCAGATATCCGGCATACGGACCGGGATTAAAAAAAGAACCGGTAAGTGCATAACGAAAATGACCGGAAGCAGAAAAGCCATACAACTGATGTAGTCCCCAAACGGCTTCAATTCCTCCAAGAAGTATCAGACTCCATGATACACAAGCGGAAAAATACGAAAAGGATAACATCTTCTTCCAAGAAGAACCGTCGAAAAGCTGAAGCAGACAGGCTACAACGATACAACCGGCTGAAAACAATACAGCCTTTCCAAACCAAACCCACTGCCCGATAGTTTCTCCGGCAAGAAGTTCAGGTGTTGTTACACAGACCAGGCTCAACAGAGAACAAACAGCAAGAAAGTGCAATAATGCAACAGCCGTATCCTTCATTGTATGTATCCCTAGCTTTATCATTCTATTTGTCAGTCTGTATTAATCTGTGCTGAAAGATATATCGCATGAATCCATCTTCAAAAACTCCACCAGCATAGCCATATATAGCTCCATTCCGTTCATCCACGGTAAAAGTAGTAAGCATGGCATCCAATTCATATTTTGCAATGGAACCACCTGAATAGTCATAGACTTCTACACTACATCCATTCTTGACTCCCCATTTTCCCGGACACCATACATAAAAGTAATCTTTGCCGGCAAATATCCCGTAATTTCGATATACGGTACTCTCCGGATCATATAAAACAATGTGTGGAGCAATCTCATCGCCAACCAGTTTTTTTTTAAGTTTCATATCACCCATGTCATAGATATCAATCTGTTTCTTATAACGATAGGCATAAACTATCAGAGAATCGTTCGCTGCCATATATCCTGAATTTTCACAGAAAAAAGACTCATTATGCTCATCCTTCTTAAACTTGATTTCCCCAATTATCTGCTGATTGTTCAGGTTAATTTTCTTAATGGCAAGTTGGCTTACTTCATTCATAACCAATATGGAGTCCCTCACGACATGTATATCATTGTACATATCGCCAGATATAGGCAAATCATATTTTCTCTCGAAAGAGAGTTGACCTGCATTGTTCAAAGTGAAGCTTTTGACGGAAAACATTGTGTATCCCCAAATATACACTTTATCCGCCAGTGTATTACAAAACACAGGAAATATCTGGAATTCATCTTCCGCTTGCCCTTTGGAACCACCTTCATAAACGCAGTTAAAATCGGGCAGCGAATATTGATGTATCAGATTTTCGTTACTCCGCGCATCGCTCACAAACAGATAATCCCCCTTACACATCATTTTACTGAGACTGAACACCTCGTTCACCTTTACTCTCTCTGCAAACAGGGATTTCTCAACAGGAAACGATTCCACCTTTTGCTGAGGCGCAGGCTTCTGCTCTGCACATGCCATAAACAGTAAGCCAACTGATAAACACACCATTCTGTGCATCTGGAATATAGATATACGTGCATATTTACTTATTCTATTCATATCGTTTTTCTTTTGTTTATTAGTATCTTTATCATTCTATTCTCTTCCATATTCTATCCCATCTTATCCTATCCTTCTCCCTATCTACCGACTTCCATATCCTGACAGCCTTGCCCACGATAAGAGGTTCCGGCAACAGCCCCCAATAGCGGGAATCCTGAGAGTTCATCACTTTATCTCCCGTAACAAAGTAATAATTCTCTTTAAAGCGATAAGCATATATCACACTGTCATTCAGTAAAACGGTATCTCCACGCAAGAAGAGTTTCTTTTTTTGTTCCCACTCTATTGCATTCTTATAGAAAGCGGCATGTTCAGGATTCATTTCCACTTCATCTCCTCTAGCGGGAAGATACAAAGGGCCGAAATTCATAATATCCCAGTTTACCAATTCATTATAAGGATAACCACTCATGACAATTCCCCAATCCCTTTCTCTCCCATTCTCTATGATACGCATCAACCCATTCTGAGAATCTACATTTCCTAACGGTACATTACAACCGCGCACTTTATAATGCGCCTGACTTATTTCAAATGTATCGCCCGGCAATGCCACACAACGCTTCACATAATAAGTCATCAAATTCAGGCCGATACTGTCCCACTGGGCCGGATAAGGAAAATTGAAAACCAATACATCGTTTCTCTTAATCTTGCCTAATCCCAGCAGGCGGGAAATCCTAACTTCTTTTCCTTCTGCAGCATCCCAGATGTTGAAGATACGGGCACCCATCACCCACTTATTCACCAGAATGTTATCCCCCGGGAGCAAAGCAGGCTCCATGGAGTCCGAAGGAATCTTGAAAGTGGCAATACAGGTTACTTGAAGTAATACCCATAGAGCCACTAATCCACAGCCTATCAAAAACAAGTTTAGCAACTTGTCGACAAACCAAGTGAGTTTTCTTTTTTTACGAAATGGCTTCATTCAAATTACAATATAGCCTTATTTTATCAAACCATAATAAACTAAAAAGCAAACTTCAAGAAACCGTCTTCAAAAAATTCACTATTATAACCATAGATAATTCTATTCTCTTCGTCCACATCAAAAGGATTTGGCATAATATCCAAAGTATATTTAGCAATGGAATGACCTGAGTAATCAAAAACTTCTATAATACATTCTTTTTTCTTTCCTTCACCTCTTGCATAGAAATAGCGCTTACCCACAATCAGTTCATTATAATAAACCACACTATTTTCTAAATCACCAATTACCATGCGCGGAGTTATATCATCCTCTACAAGCCTTTTACAGAGTTTCATGCTATCCACACTATAAAAATCAATCTGCTTCTTATACTTATATGCATAAATAATCAGAGAGTCGTTTGCAATCATAATTCCACTATTCTTATAATAGTATTTTTCAGGATGATCATCTGGCTCAAACAAAATCTGTCCCATTTCATGCAGGGTATTCAAATTGATTTTCTTTATGGCGAGTTTGTCTGTCTCATTATATATATAGAGAGAGTCTCTCACTATATGCCTATCATTAGGAATATCGCTAGAGATGGGCAACTCATGCTTTTTTTCAAAAAAAAGATGACATGTGCTATCCATCCTAAAACTCTTAAGAGAGAATTCTGTGTATCCTCCTATATAAACTTTATCAGTCAATGTTCTCCAAATTCTGGGATAAACTTGAAACTCTTCTTCTGCCTGTCCTTTCACACCCCCTTTATAAATACACTTAAACTCAGGCAGAGAGTATTGGTACAGCATGGCATCATGATTTCTACTGTCCGTAACCAATACACTTTGCTTTTTCAGTACTATCTGCTCTGGACTTATAATCTCATCTACTCTTATTCTCTCTGCATAAAGTAACTTTTCCTCAGGAAATGGTTCCATTTCTTGTTGTAACTTTTGTTCTGTACATGCCATTAATGTGATACAGAACAATAAAAAACAAACACGCTCCATACAATAAATATTTATATTGTTTAAATTCTCAACACACTATACACATTTCACATCATCATACTTCTCGCGACAATCAATACAGGTAATCAACAGCATCATGAGACAAGATATACATTCAATTCTTTTCATAAATAAACAAGTAAAAAATTACTCTTAAAGACAAAAGGTACTTACAATAGTAATCATATTACTCAGAAAACTAAAATAGGTTATATCTCTTTCAAAGAGGGTTACCCTATTTAGCCTTCTATTATTTTGCTTCCCCGGTTATCCTCAATAAGATAGGAGAAGAATCTGCATTACAATACACTTTTATGATTTTATCAAAACGCCCCGGTTGCTCTGCCATATATGTCACCGATAAAGCGACAGAATCCTTAGGACGAACCGGTTCCTTTGAATAACCGACCATAGTGCAGTCACAGGAAGTTAGCACATCATTTATCACTAAAAGCCGCTCACCTGTATTCTCAAGAATGAACTCTACCGTTTGTTCTTGCTGCCAATCAAAAGCACCCAAAGACAAATCAGTGCTTTTTATATTGACCTTTGTTCTTATTCCCTCGCTCTCGGAAGCTGCCTTCCCTTGAATTATATTCATATATAAATCTTTTATTTTAGGATTATGAACAGGATTCCCAATAGCTATTATCTTATTGCTTTTATCTAACAGGAAAGTTTGAAAGGTTATATCAGAGGGAAAACGATTCAAACGATAAAACTCATTTTTTTCATCCCAATATACAGGATAAACAAAATTAAAGCGATTAAAAATATCATTTAACTCATTCTTACGTTCCGAATAAAAATAAAATAAAAAAGAAACACGCCCCTTTGCCAATGAGTCAACCTCATGCATCAACTCCATCCAACGATGTAATTGCAATTTACAACTAGTGCATCCCACAGAATCCGTATAAACAACAACTTTATATTCTGGATTTTCTTCCATCATAAAAGTATCTTTCCCTAAGACAGTGGTAAAACTCTCCATTGGAAAAAGGATTTCTTTCCCATTCCATTCTTTTACTAATTCTAGAACCTTCTTTTTTTCTGAGTTTCCACAACCAATAAAGCATAAAGCAATCCATATACATATCAAAGACTTCATATCACATTTCTACCTTCCTAAATATTTGCTTATTCACAATTAAATATTTATCAACAAAACACAATAGCACAGTTACAAACCAGTCTATCAAGAACATAACGTTTTACAAGTTTTCTTTTCCAATCCCCAATATGCACCTCATAACAGATATCAGAGGCTATCTCCTCTGTATCTTATCTGAAAAAGGCCATAAATAAAGTTATCCGACTTTCAGTTTGAGATAGTTTATAGCCAAAGAACCTATATCTGCATTTTCAAGATTATCTTGTCCATATACCATAGGATTCATAGGATCTATCCAATCATTGGCATATTCATTTTTCACTTCAATCAATTTCTTTCAAAGAAAGAATCATCTTTTCCATTTCCGGCAACCATTTATTCCATCCCAAAGTTGAAGATGACACAAAATCTATAAGATAAACATTTTCCTTTCCTTGAACATACCACTTTTTCATTCTCATATATATATTCTTGCCTGTTTCCAAATGCCTAACAGGCATGCATACCAGTTCTACAGATTGCTTCACTTTCACAGAGCCAGACTTACACCAAGTTACTGTACTATAATATTGGCTATCCACAAAACTCAAGCTATCCCTTTTTTGTATTTTCTTATAATCCTTACAGCCCTTGAATTCTAAAACAGAAACTGAGACCCCAAGGTTATAATCCGGACAAATCCTAGTCATACATACCGTTTCATACCCTGCTATTTTCCGTCTCATCGGCTCTTTACTAATCTGTTCACTTGTACAAAGTTTCCAGTCTGCCATCATATCAATACTATAAGTATCACCCTTCATTTTCACATAAGAAACCTGTTGCCCATCAACATGGATACCATACATAAGCCCAATCAAAAGAAGGACCAGTTCTTTTATCCTTTGCATGCCCATCATTATCTAATTCGCTACAGTTCAATTTTATAAATAGAATTCTCATCTTCCACGAACACACCATAGAAAACCCCATTCTGTTCGTCCACAATGAAAGAACTTATATAACGGTCTAATTGATATCGCTTCAATGGGCGACCTTCCCAGTCGAAAAGTTGGATACTTGGATTGCTAACCTTATTACCTATCTCATTTACTGTCATATCTAAATTTAAAGTGTAGATATAGCGATCAGTAGCATAAAGGGCTATCGGATGAATATACCTATTCTCATCTCTTACGTCAGGCAGTTCTTGACATGGAAGAATATCTAAAACATTGTCCGTTTTCAGTTCACCATTAGCATTATAAATACGATATCTGCGTAAATACTGGTAGAAAACAGCTACACAAGTTCCATCAGGCTTAGCTGCCAACAAACTATTATAAGCCTGATTACGCGCCAACGTATCCTTAAACCTAGGTTTTACCTCTTCAGGATACACACCTAATTCTTCATAGTTCCCATCAGGATAAAGAAATCTCAATTCATGCTCCGAACCATACTCTGTATTGCAGCAATATAAAGAATCTTTCAGTTCTATCAAGCCATTGAAATATTGAAATTCATAAGGCATGTCCGTAGAAGTTATATAAGGTTCAGTATTTTCCCAATTTACAGTTTTCAACTTATTTAAATCACTTAATGTAAAGCCGGATTCCGTACATCTAACAGCCTGTATCGAAGGTAAATGGAAATCATCGGGTCCTTCCCCTTTTATTCCAAATTGCCCTTGATACTCAAGCTCAGGCATACTAAACACTTGAAATAAAGTATCTGTTTTTTCATTCAATACAATCAATTTATCTTTCAGAAGAAAAAGATTCCGAGGATAAAGCAAAACAGGAGGGACCTCTATTTTTGTACTTTTTACAGATATAGTTTGTTCAAAACCACTATACCTATTAATTTCCGCTCTTTTATGGGAACATCCACAAAGTAAAACCAAGACCAAAAACAAAATAATATTTTTCAATACCATACCTTCATCTATTTAATAGAGATGGTTAAAACTCCGAACTTATTATTTAAATCATTCTTATTTTAACCATCTCTGACTATACATTATAAAAATTAGTTTCTAAAGCAAGAACGACTGATATCAAAGTTGCGCCCTTTTTTCTGAGTACAAGTATAACAATCTACAAATATTTGATCACTATGAAACCAATCTGCAGGTGTATATACTTGATAACATTGATTTTCACCATTGCCACCTTCACCACTTGCCAACGCTTCCACATTAGCCAATACTAGTTCAGACATAACATCAGCTTTTTGCGAAGTATAAACACCATATCCTGCAATTGCTGCAAAGATTGCAGCAAAAGCCACTTTCATAAATTTCTTCATTACTTTTCATTAAATTGTTAATATTAAGCATACTAAGTATGCAATTAAAGCTAAGACATTACCCGTCTTAAAAAACAAGATTCATGCTGCGCTATCGTCACAGTTGAAGCCTTTTTCCCGTTTTCGATTTAAATCACTACCTTTGCATAGCCCTCCTTTCTTAATTAATGGGTTATGGAACAGATGGTACGCCATACTTCAATCAAACGCACTCCATCTGTTCCGTTTTTATTGCATCATATCTTATTTCTTTTTGTCAGTATAAGCCACTCGGCTATAATTGGTTGCTACCTTTTTCTAGCTTCCACATGTTTCAAAGGTAGAATACCCCAAAAAGAATATCAAATATATTACGACTAAATATTTGACATCAAGACATTTTTAACTGTTGTCAGATTATGTCAGATTATGTCAGATTTCGTATTTCCTCGTTTTCCTCCGATGAAACCGGGATTTTCAGCCAGTAATGGTAATCTCCATTTAGAATGACTGCACCTGCGCACATCTCCACCAAAAAGGCACGCAGCCTTCTGACGGCAGTATATACCCGTTCGGAAGTACCACCACCATCCGGCCACAACACATCGCAAATCTCAGATATGGATAAGTCGCAATTTTCCGCTTTCAAAAAGGCAAGTAGCAATGTGGAAGCTTGCCGGGTGATAAATTCCGCCCTCTCTTTACGAAACAGCCGTCTGCTGACAGAATCAAAATGAAGTCCATTCCCTAATGGATAAATATCGAAGGGAGTTCCCCTTCCGGCAACAACCTTTTTTCCCGTCTCCAATATGGCAGGACAAATGTCTCCACCTGCGATTGTATTCTTCTTAACATAAAAGATATTTAAAAAGAACCGCTTTAACATTCCTAAGTCCATGTTTTTCATATATCATCTAACCCGTTAATCAATACCAATAAACCTCCCCTGCTTCATACAAAAAAGGACGCACATGTTTCCGCCCACTTTGCGAAACAGGACGGATCAGCCACAACGCATTTCGGGGAATATCTGTAAAACGCAAAGGCTTCCCTCCTTCAGTGCTCGTAACAACTTGCCAACTATCCTGCCACAAGCAAAGTTCGTAGGTCTCATCCTTCCGGTACTCCACATCCAAATACGGGCAAAAGCTCACCTCCGCCAGCTGACAACATTCTCCTAAATCCAAGTCTACATACTTTTCATCCAAGTCCATCCTATATCCTGTTGAAGAATAAGCATCCAAAACACAATCTGCCGATTCCTCTTTATGAGATAAAGGAAGTTCAGCCAACCAACGGACATTCTTCAGCGGCACTTCCCCCGAAGCATTGTTTTTATAGAATTTCAAATCGCCTAGCGCCATTCCTTTGGTAGGCAACATCATCCGTACATAACGTACCGAATCTTTGGATTGCACTTGTAATCGCTGACTGTTCAATTCTATTTGTTCCGGGAATACACACAACGTATCTTCCCATCTACCATACACCTTCCCTCCCTTAAGCACTGTTCCAGCTATGATCCCATTATTATACCTGTTCAATGGATAAGCCAGTACACCTGTATACTGTGTAGTCACCATTTCTTCCCGTGTATCCTCCGGATGAAGTATTCGTACCTTCCCATCTTTCTGTACCAATACGGGATCAGCCGCCACTACCATCTCCCCGTCCATACAGTACATAGGCAAATAAGCAATGTCTTTTCCCATTCCCGAAAACAACGCCATATCCTCGGTTATTTTTCCCCAATGAACAGGTTTCCAGTTATTATAATTCCACACGCACAGATACGCATACTTCGTGCCGGAAGGCACCTTACGCAGCTTTATCCTCACATTCACCGTATCAAAATACTCATGCGAAACATCTTTCTTCCTTAAACTTCTGAAGGCTTCCGGTATATCCTTAGCGGGCACTCCATCTGCCAGCGGCCCTTCCATATAATATCGGTATGTCTTCCTGAAAACCTTAGGCAGACGAAAGCGTCCCCAGTATTTATGATAATCCATATTGTTGTAAAGGCGCTTATACTGCCACAAGCCCTGTTCCCAAAAGGGATTAAAAGGATGAATATCTCCCTCTTCAATCAATACACTCCACGAATGGGAACTTCCCCTATTGGCCCATGCCGGAACGATATCAGTGGCAACCGCTATACCTAAAGAAGAAAACAACAATGTGTTATGCCAACATTTGTGCGTGCAAAGCCCGTGACGTAACCTCTCTAAAGTAGCAACATCCCATATAGGAATACCGGTAGCATGAAATCCCGAATGCCCTATGTAACTATACAATCGTAACAGGGAATCCGCTTCTTCTATCATGTTTTTTCCGGGATTGGTAAAAAACTGTCCCTGATGCCTGCTGTAAAATACCTGGCGTGCACTATCCACCAACAAGCCGTTTTCCTGGCGATAAGGCAGAATGTAATCACAAAAAGTTTCAAAAGAATAGTTTCGGGTATAGACATTCTCTTTCCAGGACCGAAATGCCTGCTCAATTTCTGTTATTAACCGGGAAGCTTTAATGGTCTTAATATCAATACACATATCCTTTTTCAGCTTTTCATTATTAGAGCTGGAATATGCATTCCACAAGCTGTCTATCTGCCTACCCCAGTCTTTACCCCTAGGATACTGGTCGTATATAGACAGAGAATCATAATCGTAGGTATGCGACAATGAATCATACATTTGGTAGAAAGGCCGGCAAGCTGCCACAATTTCTTCGTCCACGGCAAAAGCTCCCGGCATATTCTCTATAGAAAACAAGCCGCCTTATACTTCAAACTATCTCCCCTGAAGTAATCCAAAACCAATTCTAACTCTTTCCGGTTCTCTCCGGAAGCGGCTAATGCGCGTTCTAACGAACTTTCTTGCCGACATGCGACGAGAAAAATCAATACCAGATATAAGGTAAACCTCAAGTTGTTCATTACTTTTTTAATATCTATGTTTTATTAAAGAGTTTTATTGAGACCTTTCACGAAAGGCATAGTGTTTTATTTCATAAACACAAACTATAACAATCACAAATATAATAAATAATATTATTATATATCCAATAAATCATAAATATATAATTAAGCACTCAGATTATACATTAAATAAATTCATATTACAAGCAATAGATTTTAAATACAGCATCAATATTTTACGAATTCACAGTTGAAAATCAATTAACCGGAATTATCTTATAACAAGAGTGTTTCATTGCAATACAAAACCTATCCTCGTTATATCCGGGATGCACCTGCTCCGTACCTTCTCCACTCACAGGTACCTCTGACCGAAGAAAATACGGCCTTGATACGGAGCAAGTGTATCCCGGATATAACGAGGACAGGTCATAATACAATGAAGAAGATCAAAGCGTTATCTACGCAAAATGACGCAAATGAACGCAAAAATCACAGGAAGCGGGTTGAAGAGATCTATTTTCCATAGATTTGCACAGTAACAGAAACAAGTAATTAAAAACACAATATCATGGGAATTATCAACCAGGGCATTCTCGGAGGCTTCTCCGGTAAAGTGGGACCGATAGTAGGGTTCCGCTGGAAATCAAACTACTATATACGTGCACGAGCCGCCAAAGTCAGCAATCCGCGCACACCGAAACAACAGGAACAACGCGGTAAATTCGCTACGGCATTCAGCTTCCTGAAGACTATAAAACCTTTCATACGTATTGGCTACAAGGAATTTACACAGGATAAATCCGCATTCAACTCCGCTATGTCCTACACTCTGAAAAGAGCCGTGACTGGCAGTGGAAAAGGAATCAAAATAGACTTTGACCGGGCATTGGTTTCCATGGGAACCCTGATGCCGGTATTCGAAGGTGCAGCCACACAAGACGGAAATAAGATGCACTTTAACTGGCAGGACAACAGTGGCATGGGAAATGCAGAAGATACCGATATAGTCATGCTGTTGGTGTACAACAAAGACAAGGAAACAGCCCTCTATGACACAGAAGCCGCCCTGCGATCCGACACTCATGGCGAATTGCCCCTTCCTGATGACTGGCAGGGCGATGAACTGGTAGCCTATCTCAGCTTTTGCAGTGCTGACGGAAGTTGTGTAGCCAATAGCATACGACTATCCGTAACAACCGTCCAAACTACCCCGTATGCACCCCATTCGGAGGATTCCGCCTTATGGACTCTTTCAGATGGAATTTCGTTTTATCCAAAACTTAAACAACCGGTCGTTGATGACATAGCCATCCAGAGTCTTACTAACCACCCCCTTACCGGAAAGTCCTTTCAGAGCAGATTGTACGGAACTGGGTGATTTCAGATGATATCTTCGCACAAACTCACCGGAAGTCACATTAGCAGCTATATTTTCAGCAGCTATTGCACGGAGTATCTCACGTTGACGCTCCGTCAAGTCGGCAAAGATGGACTGATAAATGAAATTTTGTTTTCGGATAAGGGAAGTTAAAGCCATTTCGAAATAATACGGTGTGGCAGTTTCTCCTTTCTCCGTCAGCAAAAATACCTCATTCATCAGCATCTGCAGATAAAGAGTAATCCCTTCAAATTTCTGATAAGCCACTTCCACCAAAGCGGCATCTATGGCTTTGCCATGCTCACGAAAATGCATCTGCACAAATTCGATATACTTATCCGAAGGTATGCTTTCAAGATGCAAAGTAAAGGTGCTTTGATAAAAGGGACGGTTCTCACTATTGAACATATCTACCAGCAAACTGGGTTCGCTGCCGACAAAAATGAAACGGGCGTTCGGACAATGCTGTATCTGTGTGCGCAGCAAGGCTTCCATATTCTTTTCAGCATAACGGTTTATTTGTTGAAACTCATCAAACGCAACAATGCAGGGCTTATCGGCAGTATTCAGATACGCAAAGATTTCATCCAGAGTGGCATCCACAGAGGGCACGTTTCCTAAACCGATTTCTAATGTGGGTTCACCGGTGAAAGCGTCTATTTTCACAGCAGGACGCAAGGAAGTTATGGTTTGCAGGAAACGATCCAGAAACTTCCTGCCACGTGGTTTCAACTGGTCGATTATAGCACTGCCGAAAGCATATACAAATTCACGGATAGAAGCCGTTGCAAAGATATCGATAAAGAAAACATTATAATTTTCGCTGATTTCCTCTTGGTGAAAAGTATGTAGAATTAATCCGGTCTTTCCCATACGCCGTTGTGCGATCAATACCACATTGCGCCCATTTGTCAAGTCACGAATCAGTTCGTCAGTTTCTCTTTTGCGGTCACAAAAGTAATGACTACCGGCATAGGTGCCTATTATAAAAGGATTTGTTTGTACAGCCTTCATAATTATTCAATTTTAGATTATTGCAAATATAATAATTATTATTATGGTAATCATAATAATTCATCTTGAAACATTTTTTAGCAGAGAAAGTTACTACATAGTTTCTTTTTGCAATACATGGATAATAAAGGCATATTTCCAGTATTAAACCGGCAGGTGCACCGCAATAAATTCCGTAACTTTGCCATCAGTTAACGTAAAAAACGGAAAAACATGAAGAAATTTACCATTACATTGGCGCTCTCCATTATGACAGTGCTATTGATTACCACTCCTTGCAATGCCAAGGGAAAAGCAAAACATGTCGTATTAATCGGTTTGGATGGTTGGGGTGCCTACAGCGTTCCCAAAGCTGATATACCTACTATTAAACAATTGATGGCAGACGGAGCCTATACGCTTGAAAAACGTTCGGCCCTCCCCTCTTCCAGTGCCATCAACTGGGCTTCCATGTTCATGGGTGCCGGACCCGAATTGCACGGATACACGCAATGGGGTTCCAAAACGCCTGAGCTTCCTTCACGGGTGCTCAATCAACATGGCATTTTCCCTACTATTTTCCAGTTATTGCGTGATGCACAACCCGAAGCGGAAATCGGTTGCCTATACGAATGGGATGGTATTAAATATCTGGTAGACACCCTTGCATTAAGTCACCACAAGCAAGCGCCCGATTATAACAAATATCCCGAAGCTCTGTGCACAATGGCAGAAACATACATCAAAGAGAAAAGACCAACCCTGCTTGCCGTCTGTTTCGATAATCCCGATCATGTAGGACACCAGGCCGGACATGATACTCCCGAATATTATGCCAAACTAAAAGAACTGGATACTTACGTTACCCGCATCATCCAAGCCGTAAAAGATGCCGGTATCTTGAAAGAAACCATTTTCATTGTCACTTCCGACCACGGAGGCATTGAGAAAGGACATGGCGGCAAAACCATGAACGAAATGCAGACACCTTTCATCATTTCCGGTAAAAATGTGAAGACAAGCGGTGAATTTCAAGAAAGCATGATGCAATATGATGTTGCTTCCACCATTGCCTACATCTTCGGACTGGAACAACCGCAAGTTTGGATAGGCAGGCCCATGAAGCAAGTATTCAAGTAGGAATCAGAATTTATACGAAACATTTGCAGATGTGGAAAGTTATTGCGTAATTTGTGTAGCACAAAAAGTGCTACACTTTTTGTGCTACATATAAACATCTGCTTATGAACAGAATAACTAATCCATTTTTGATTTATGGCTACGCCGGGCCAGATTATTTTTGTGATCGGAAAGAGGATACACAAAAGTTGGTTTCCGCCTTAAGGAACGGACGGAACATCACTTTGATGAGCCCACGCCGTATGGGGAAAACCGGACTGATCAAGAATGCTTTTTATCAAATTCATCAGGAAACCCCGGAAGCAGCCTGCTTTTATATGGACATCTTTTCCACGACTTGCCTGAATGATTTTATCATTCTTTTCGGCCAAACAGTTGTCGGAAAACTAGATACCCTATCACAGAAAGCACTGTCAACACTTACCGGTTTCTTCAGAAGTTGCCGCATTGTATTTTCATCCGACCCACTGAACGGAACTCCACAGGCGGCACTTGATTTTCAACCTTCGCAAGCGCAAGCCACTCTGAAAGAAATATTCGAGTATCTGGAACACTCCGGTAAAGAATGCTACATAGCCATCGATGAGTTCCAGCAAATCACGGACTATCCGGAAAAAGGTGTAGAAGGATTATTACGTTCTTATATACAGTTCCTGCCACATATACATTTCATATTTTCCGGCAGTAAACAACATCTCATGGATGAAATCTTCACTTCTACCAAGCGTCCCTTCTATCGGAGTACGGAAAAAATGACTCTGCAACCAATCCCCGTAGAGGATTACTTTCTTTTTGCCAACGAATGGATGAATCAGGGAGGTAGGCAACTGGGGAGAAACTTATTTCAGCAAATCTATCAGCGCTTCGGAGGTCACACCTGGTATATGCAATATATCCTGAACCGACTTTATGAACAACCTCAACCAACCATTGATGAAAAACTGATTGAAGAGTGCATATCAGATATTATCCATTCCGAAATAGACTCTTACCAACAGTTATACGGGATGCTAACCGAAAATCAATCGTCTTTATTACGTGCCATCGCACGAGAAAAAATAGTAACTGCCATCAATAGCTCGGCTTTCATAAAAAAATATGGTTTAAAAGGTAGCAGTAGTATAAACACAGCGCTTAAAACATTAATCAATAAGGAATATGTTTTCAAATCCGACAAAGGTTATTGTGTGTATGACCGGTTTATGGAACTGTGGCTACAAACATTACCCTATCCCATTAAGTAAACGACAATCAGCGATAAATTAACGTCGACAGATAATCTTCTGCAAACATCTCATTCGCCACTTCCAGCAAAATCTCCGGAGTAATTTGTTCAATACGTTGATAAACTGCTTCGGAGCTTTCATACTTATTATAGTGCAGGAAAGTCTTCGCCATGCCGAGAGCATTGTTCTCATTATTATCCGAAGCCACACCTATTTGTCCGATAAGCTGCTTCTTCGCAGCTGCGAGTTGTAGCGAAGTCATCTTTGTATCACGCAGATTTTTAAGTTCTTTCATCACCAGACGCATACAAGTATCCACATCATCGGGATCGCAACCAAAATAAGTGCAGAAAACCCCGGTATCCGTATAAGAAGTCAGGTTAGACTCTACATTATAGACAAGGCCGCGACGCTCACGCAGAGAAACATTCAAGCGACTGTTCATGCCAGGCCCGCCAAGAATATTATTCAATAGATAGAGCGCGGTGCGCTTATCATCGTAAGCATTATAGCCACGGCTGCCTATCATCACATGAGCCTGATGCGTATCCTTATGCACCACCAGTTTTTCGGGCGTATAAAGAGACGGTGGGGTACGACGGTTATCCACCGTCACCGCCGGAACATCGGCAAGCAGTTTCTCTGCCCAACGGATGATTTGCTTGAAATACAGGTTTCCCCACACAAAGAACACCATATTCCCCGGATGATAGAAACGGGAAGTAAACGCAGCGGCATCTTCGCTGTGAAAGGTTTTCAGCAGCTCAGGATTCCCCAGGATATTGCGTCCCAACGGATGTCCTCGAAAGATTAAATCCTCAAAATCATCGAAAATAAGTTCGGAAGGGGTGTCTTCATAAGATTGGATCTCATCAATAATCACTTCCGTTTCCTTTTCAATCTCACGTTGCGGAAAAGTAGAGTGAAAGACAATATCCGCCAGTAACTCGAACGCACGGCCGAAATGTTCGGTAAGAAAAGCAGAGTAGATCACTGTTTCCTCCTTGTTGGTATAAGCATTCAGGTCACCGCCCACATTCTCCATACGGTTGAGTATATGCCAGGCTTTCCGCTTCTGAGTACCCTTAAAAATAAGATGTTCCACAAAATGCGCCATGCCCTGTTCATTCTCCAATTCATCACGGGTTCCGGCATCAACTGCAAAACCACAGTAAGCCACATCGGAAAATGACGGTTGGTGAATAATACGCAAACCATTGGCAAGAGTATATTGATGGTGTCCCAGCAAGGGTAATAGTGCTAACTTCTTCATTCTGACGTTTGAAACTAATTGAGGGCGCAAAGATAGCGCAATTTGACGAGGTCCCCTTATCTTCGCAAAGCAAAAATACAATAAAACTTATTGCCATTTATGGAAAATTGCAGATATTTGTAGGCTATAACCTAACTACTAACAAAAATAGTATAATGATTGAATCCATTCAAGAGCTTTTGCAGAAAGAGGCACAAGCCGTACTGAACATCCCCGTGACAGACGCTTACGAGCGTGCGGTAGAACTTATCGTGGAACAGATTCATCGGCGGAAAGGAAAACTGGTGACCTCAGGTATGGGAAAAGCCGGGCAGATTGCCATGAACATTGCTACGACATTCTGTTCTACAGGTATTCCTTCCGTATTTCTGCACCCCAGCGAAGCACAACACGGAGACTTGGGCATCTTGCAGGAGAACGACCTGCTGTTGCTGATTTCCAATTCCGGTAAGACGCGAGAAATCGTTGAACTTACACAATTGGCTCATAATCTGAACCCAGACCTCAAGTTTATTGTTATTACCGGAAATCCGGATAGTCCGTTGGCACACGAGTCCGATGTATGCCTCAGCACAGGAAAACCAAAGGAAGTTTGTGCTTTAGGTATGACTCCCACCACTTCGACCACTGTGATGACCGTTATCGGTGACATCCTTGTGGTACAAGTCATGAAACAGACAGGATTTACTATTGGAGACTACTCCAAACGCCATCACGGTGGCTATTTGGGTGAAAAATCAAGAAAATTATGCGAAAAATAATTGGTATAGGAGAAACGATTCTTGACATCATTTTCCGCAACGGCCAGCCGACAGCTGCTGTACCGGGCGGTTCAGTATTCAATGGCGTCGTGTCATTGGCACGGGCAGGCGTTCCCGTCAGCTTTATCAGTGAGACAGGAAACGACCGGGTAGGTAATACAATCCTGCAATCCATGCGGGATAGCGGCATGTCTACTGACTATGTCAACGTATTTCCCGATGGAAAATCCCCGGTATCACTGGCCTATCTTAACGAGAATGGTGATGCGGAATACATCTTCTACAAAGATTATCCCAAGCAACGGCTGGACGTGGTTTTCCCAAAACTGGAAGAAGACGACATCGTGGTTTTCGGCTCCTATTTTGCCCTGAATCCGGTGCTGCGCGAAAAAGTTCTGGATTTATTGGAGCAGGCACGTGAGAAGAAAGCAATCGTGTACTACGACCCCAACTTCCGGTCGTCGCACAAAAGCGAGGCTATCAAGTTGACGTCCACCATCATCGAAAATCTGGAATATGCCGACATTGTGCGCGGATCTATAGAAGACTTTTTCTATATGTACAATCAAAGAGAAGTGGACAAGGTATATAAAGACAAAATTCGTTTTTATTGCCCTAACTTCCTTTGTACTGCCGGAGCCAAAGAAATCTCACTACGCACCAATAGCATCACCAAAGAGTATTCTATTCCCCCATTGGAAGCAGTCAGCACTATTGGCGCAGGCGATAACTTTAATGCCGGTATTATTTATGGTTTATTGAAGTACGACGTGCGTTACTGCGATTTAGGACAGATAAGCGAGGACACCTGGGACAAGATTATCCGTTGCGGCATCGAGTTTGCGGCAGATGTATGCCGGAGTTTCAACAACTCTATATCACCGGAATTTGCCAAGCAGTTGCCTCCCGTTAACTAAATCCCCGTTAAAGGAGAAAAAACTCTGTGAAACTCTGTGCCCTGGAATAACAAAAGTCATCAGAATACATATCTTTGCAACAAAGCGAAGATAAGCTGCACCTCGGCATAAAAAATGAACAAGTTCATTTTATTCTGCTCTCGGTTTGCATTATCTTTGCATATATATGCTCAGACAAAAAAACTATGTATAGAAATCTGTTGAACTTGCTAACATGTGTATTGCTGCTACCGGCTTGTAGCGGCACAGCTCCTCATATTTCCATTGTTTGCGAAGAAAATAATGTCGGGAACAGTATCGTCAAATGGGAAATAGCCCCTCTCATCAAAGGGAACGTAAAGGTATATGCTTCGACTGATCCGAACAATATCCCCGAGGATTCTCCGGTAGCCATAGCAAACATTTCCGATCAGCGAATGACGATTGTCACCACAGACCCTACCAGGCGTTATTACTACACCCTCGTATTCAATGATAAATATCGCGTAAAGATTGCTACCCGCAATGTCAATATCCCCGGCATACAAAACTTCCGTGATATGGGTGGATATCCGTCATACCCTACCAAGAAGAGGGTGCGTTGGGGCATGCTCTATCGTTCTGCACAGATAGACAGTCTGGAATGCTACTCACGCAGGGAACTGAAGAATATAGGCATCAAGACCATCATCGATCTGCGCTCAGAATCGGAGTTGAAAGGGCACACTCCACTGCAACAAGGATTTAATGTAATACATGTCCCTATAAAAACGGGAGACATGGAAGATATACTGAAAGGCATCCAGGAACAGAAGATAAAAAGCGACACTGTCTACCGGATGGTGGAACGGATGAACCGCGAATTGGTAATGAACTATCATAAAGAGTATCGCCAGATATTTGATATCTTGCTGAACAGTACCAATTACCCAGTCGTTATCCATTGCTCCTCCGGCAAAGGGCGCACCGGCATTGCTTCGGCACTGATCCTTGCCTCCCTTGGCGTGAACAGCGACATCATTATGGAAGACTACCGCCTAAGCAACGATTACTTCAACATTCCCAGCGCTTCCAGCTATGCCTACAACCTACCCGCACGCTCGCAAGAGGCCATTACGACCATCTATTCGGCAAGGGAAGATTTCCTGAACGCCGCCAGGGAGGAAATAGAGCGCCGGTACGGTGATGTAGATACGTATCTGCAAAGAGCCATCGGACTCAACAAAGAAGAAATCAAGAAGTTGCAGAAGATTCTGCTGGTGAAAGATTGATAAACATGCCGTTTACGTAGCATAATTTCTTCCTATTCCTCAATTTATCACTAACAACTAATCGTTTATCACCAAAAAACTCTTATCTTTGTGCCCGAATATAAAGATATACAAAGATTTAATGAAGAATTTTGAAGAGCTCGGTCTGTCGCCGGAGATACGCCGCGCCATTGAAGAAATGGGATATGAGTGTCCCATGCCGGTACAAGAGGAAGTGATTCCTTACCTTTTAGGAGAAAATAATGATGTTGTAGCACTTGCACAAACAGGAACGGGGAAAACCGCCGCATTCGGCTTGCCACTTATCCAGAAAATTAATGTAAAGAACCGGATTCCACAATCCCTTATACTTTGCCCTACACGCGAACTTTGCTTGCAGATTGCAGGTGATCTGAATGATTATTCCAAATACATCACCGGATTGCGGGTATTGCCGGTATATGGTGGTTCATCCATAGACAGCCAGATACGTGCCCTGAAACAGGGTGTACATATCATTGTCGCCACCCCGGGACGCTTGCTCGACCTGATGGAGCGCAAAACGGTATCCCTCACCACCATCCAGAACGTAGTGATGGACGAGGCTGACGAAATGCTGAACATGGGATTCACGGACAGCATCAACGCCATTCTTGCCGATGTACCGCAAGAGCGTAACACTCTGTTATTCTCCGCCACTATGAGTCCGGAGATTGCACGCATTTCAAAAGAATATCTGCGTGACGCCAAAGAAATCACCATCGGACGGAAAAATGCGCACAAGCAATGTGAAGCATGTGGTTTTCACCGTTCATGCCAAAGATAAATACGCTGCCCTGAAACGCATTGTAGACTATTACCCGCAAATATATGGTATCATTTTCTGCCGTACACGAAAAGAAACGCAGGAGATTGCCGACAAGCTGATGCAGGACGGTTATAACGCTGACTCACTGCATGGAGAATTAAGCCAGGCACAACGTGATACCGTCATGCAGAAATTCCGTATCCGCAATCTGCAAATCCTGGTTGCCACGGACGTTGCCGCCCGCGGACTGGATGTGGACGATCTGACCCACGTCATCAATTATGGCTTGCCGGATGATACCGAAAGCTACACTCACCGTAGTGGACGTACGGGACGTGCCGGAAAGACGGGCACTTCCATCGCCATCATCAACCTGCGCGAGAAAGGTAAAATGCGTGAAATTGAACGGATTATCAGCAAGAAGTTTATTGTTGGCGAAATGCCTACCGGCAAGCAGATTTGCGAGAAACAGCTTCTGAAAGTGATCGATGACCTGGAAAAGGTGAAGGTGAACGAGGAAGATATGGCCGACTTCATGCCTGAAATATACCGTAAGCTGGACTGGCTGAGCAAAGAAGATCTGATCAAGCGCATGGTTTCTCATGAATTCAACCGTTTCTCAGAATATTACCGCAACCGCGAAGAGATAGAAATGCCTACCGACAGCCGTGGTGAACGCAACAGCAGAGGCGGCAGCGAACGCACCGGTGATCGCAACAGCCGCAAAGCAGATCCGGGATTCACCCGCCTGTTCATCAATCTGGGTAAGATGGATAACTTCTTCCCAAATGAGCTGATAGGCCTACTGAACGGTAATACCCGCGGACGCGTGGAGCTGGGACGCATTGATCTGATGAAAAACTTCTCATTCTTCGAAGTAGATGAGAAAGAGGCAGGTAATGTAGTGAAAGCCCTGAACCGTGCGAACTGGAACGGTCGAAAGGTATCTGTAGAAATTGCCGGCGAAGAAGGCAAGGAAGCTCCCAAAGGCAGACGTAAGAGTGAGGGCAACAACTACGGCAAGAAGGAATTTGAAGGCAAGAAACACAGCTTCAAAGACGAAAAGCGCAGTGATGCATCTGGAAAGCGTAGCGATGCCCCCAGAAAAAGTAGAAGTAAATCTGAAAGTACTCCGGCTGACAAAAAGAAAAGCAAACCAAGCCGCGAAGAGCGTGGCTATACCGATGCCCGCGGCAAGAAAGACGATTGGAGACAGTTCTTTCAAGGCGACAACAAGGAGTTCCGTGATAAAGAACCCGATTTCAGCGAAGAAGGCTGGGCAAGACGGGCACCTAAAAAGAAATAATAGAATGCTGTGATAGAGTGATGGGGTGATAAAGTGATAGAGTAATGTCACCTTATCACCCCATCACTTTATCACCTTATCACTCTATCACCTTTTTTATATGAACAAAGTAAACGGATTCCTATATGGCCTTCTCTCTTCGGCGAGCTTCGGACTTATTCCGCTGTTCACCATTCCTGCTATGCATCAGGGCATGCAGTTCTGGTCCATACTGCTCTACCGTTTCCTCTTTGCCATGCTGGCACTGGCCTGTATACTATTGCTCGACAAGCAGTCTTTCCGCATCCGCCGGAAAGAGATACTTCCACTTCTCCTGCTGGCATTCCTGTATGACTGTTCCGCTGTTTTTCTGTTCTGGGGATATAAGTTCATGTCAAGCGGAGTAGCTACTACCATTCATTTCATGTATCCGGTGCTGACTACGCTTATTATGATGATCTTCTTCCGCGAAAAGAAATCCCCTTGGCGTATAGCAGCAATCGCTTTAGCGGTAAGCGGAGTTTTCTTCCTTTCGCATGGAGACACAACAGAGACTATTACCTTACCGGGATTTTTATCGTCCTGCTCTCTGCTTTGGGCTACGCGCTCTATCTGGTCACCGTCAGTCAACTGAAATCCCTTGAAATGAAGGGGCTGAAAATGACATTCTATGTTTTCCTTTTTGGCGGAATCCTTCTTTTCACCGGAATGACAGTGACAGGCGTCGGAGTACAGACCATCCCGGACCGGATAACCCTGGGAAACCTGGTGATGCTGGCATTGGTACCGACCGTAATATCTAATCTGGCACTGGTACACGCCATTAAAAACATAGGCTCCACACTCACCTCTGTATTGGGAGCCATGGAGCCTGTGACTGCCGTCTGTGTAGGCATTCTCATCTTTGGAGAACCTTTCACTCAAAGCATCGCCTTAGGCATCGGGGTGATTATTTCGGCGGTTACAGTGATCGTTCTGAAAAAATAGATACAAGATTTCACCCACCTTCACAGGCCGATGAAATCCCTAAACATCCAATTCAATGTTGTCGGTGAAGTATATAAACCGTTCCGATGTGGAAGATTGCATCAAGCTGGTGAGCTACAATCCACACCATGAACCGATGGATCTTCCGCTCACATCCATACAGGCGATGGCGATTGTCAAGTTCTCCATCAGAAAGAACATGATGATGTAAGCCCGGCAGGCAAGTTGGCTAAGCTATAAGACAAAAGAAAAGGTGACCAAGCAGTGTTTCCACCACTTCATCACCTTTTCCATCATTTATCACCTAAACCTATATACTATTTGTCCGTGCATCCTTTTGTGCTGAAAGCGACTAGCATCCAGACCATCTTTTCCTGTTCTTTCAGATAGCCCGTCATCAGGTCGGCAGTAACGTCGTCGCCTGCTTCATTAGCCAGTTCAATGATCTTTCTTTCCTCACCAATGAGGTATCCATAAGTTTCAAGAATATTGCTGACCGCATCGCTGCCGCAAGCCACGTCAGATACTTCCTTGATCTTTGCAACTTTCAGGTATTCGCTGAACTTGTTTTCGGGTACACCACCCAGCATCAGGATACGTTCCGCAATTTCGTCCACCTTCTCGGCTGCGTCGTCATACATACTTTCAAACTTCTCGTGCAATACGAAAAAACCGTGTCCCTTGATGTTCCAGTGGAAACCGCGCAGATTCGTGTAATACACTTGGAAATCTGCCAATAGTTGATGCAATGCAGATACTACGTTAGCTACTCCCGATTCATTTAACTTGATGTAATTTAAAGTCTTCATAATTTTATGGTTTTAATAATTTATACTGTTTTTCTTTTTTCTGAGACAAAGAAAGTGCAAATCGAAGGCAGAAGCAAGCTTGCTTGATTATGCTGAGATGCAGCCTTTCTTCGTTTTTTGTACAAAGATAAGGCGGAAACCCATGCTTGTCAAACAGATAATTTCTATCTTTGCATAGACAGAATCTATACAACCCGTTCAAACCCCTTATTTATCATGACTTTACAACAACTGGAATACATTCTTGCCGTTAATCAGTTCCGCCATTTCGCCAAAGCCGCGGAACACTGCCGTGTAACTCAACCCACCCTGAGTGCCATGATACAGAAACTGGAAGACGAGTTAGACACTAAGATATTCGACCGCAGCCAACAGCCCATCTGCCCTACTCCCGTCGGACAGCTTGTAATAGAGCAAGCCCGTATCGTATTGGAACAGGCAGGCCATATAAAGGATATTATTGAAGAAGAGAAGCACTCCTTATCGGGTGTCTTTAAGTTAGGCATACTCCCCACCATCGCCCCTTATCTGTTGCCCCGCTTCTTTCCGCAACTGATGAAGAAATATCCTAAATTGGATATCCGCGTAACGGAGATGAAGACGAAGGACATCAAACAGGCTCTTATGAAAGGAGAGATAGATGCCGGCATTATCGCCACCCTGCCTGAAAAGGATGACTTCCGCCAGATACCTTTATTCTACGAACAGTTCTATGCTTATATCGCGCGCGAAAGCAAACTGTTCGACAATAAGATTATCCGTACCTCCGATCTCAGCGACGAACAGCTTTGGATGCTTGACGAGGGACATTGCTTCCGCGACCAGTTAGTCCGCTTCTGCCAGATGAAAGCGGCGCAAGCCAGCCAGATCGCTTATCATCTAGGTAGCATGGAGACATTCATGCGTATGGTAGAAAGCGGTAAAGGCGTTACCTTCATTCCCGAACTTGCCATTGATCAGCTCAACGAGACACAGAAAGAGTTGGTGCGCCCCTTTGCCATCCCCACTCCTACCCGGCAGATCATTCTCATCACCAACGAGCACTTCATACGAACCACTTTATTGGAGGTACTCACAAAAGAAATACAAGCCTCTGTACCCCGCGAAATGCTGTCCCTGCGGGCAACTCAGTGCGTTGTATAGATTTCGTCTATCGGCCCATAAATCTTTTCAATCGGTTTTTTTGTTCTATCGGCAAAAGATGCTATATTTTTGCAAAAGCGAAATTCAGCTGCACCTCAGCATAATCAAGCGAGCTTGCTTCTGCATTCGGTTTGCATGAACTTTGCATCATCGAAAAAACAAAGTACTAAACCTTTTAAAACAAAAAAGATTATGGAACCAATTATCAATTCACAGCTTCCTGAATTCAAAGTTCAGGCATTTCAGAACGGAAGTTTCAAAACAGTAACCAACGAAGACGTAAAAGGCAAATGGGCTATTTTCTTCTTCTATCCCGCAGACTTTACGTTTGTATGCCCTACCGAACTGGTGGACATCGCTGAAAAATACGAGCAATTCCAGGCAATGGGTGTAGAGGTATATTCTGTAAGTACCGACTCTCACTTCGTGCACAAAGCATGGCACGATGCATCCGAAAGTATCCGTAAGATCAAGTATCCGATGCTGGCAGACCCTACAGGCGTGCTGACTCGCGCATTCGGTGTAATGATCGAAGAAGAAGGTATGGCTTACCGCGGCACATTTGTCGTGAACCCCGAAGGCAAAATCAAGATTGCCGAAATACAGGACAATAACATCGGACGTAACGCCGACGAACTTCTCCGCAAGGTAGAAGCAGCACAGTTCGTTGCAACACACGACGGTGAAGTATGTCCCGCAAAATGGAAGAAAGGCGGCGAAACACTGAAGCCAAGTATAGATTTAGTTGGTAAAATTTAAGTTCACATCCCTTTTTTATTAGCGAGGTCCCCTTTATCCATTGCACACATAGAGGGGGCCTCTTTTATCTTATCATTAGTACCCGTTGGCGAGATTAGTTTATATCGAAAAAAGTAATGAATGAAATGCTGAGCAATACTATCTCAATTCTCCTCCTCCGTCGGAGGAGGAGTACCCGAAGGGGGAGGTGGTAGGTGAGAAAATAATTCCTTATTTATATGATTCATAGGTATTTCTTGCTTTACCTACCACCCCGCCCTTTGGGCACCCCTCCTCCGACGGATGAGGGGAATTGAGATACTCTATTTACTTAATATTGGAATTATCATTTAACTCATAACCGCTCAGAAACGAATTAATCCCGCCAACGGAATACATTAATATAGACTGTTATGTTAGAAACAAGCATTTTAAATCAAGTACGCAGTGTCTTCCAAAACCTGGAAGCACAGTACACTTTTCATATCACCTGCCATCCCCGGCACGAAAGCGCACAGGAACTGACAGAGTTGCTGAAAGATGTAGCAGGATGTTCCGATAAACTCTCCTGTGAGGTAACTGAAACTGAAGAACCGAAGCTGGAATTCTCTTTACTGAAAAACGGGAAAGAAACCGGTGTCAAATTCCGCGGAATACCGAACGGTCATGAATTCACATCTTTGCTTCTGGCAGTACTGAATGCCGATGGAAAGGGGAAAAATCTTCCCGATGAAGCCATCAGCCGACGCATTCAGGCGTTGAAAGGGCCCGTTTCATTGCAGACTTATGTATCATTGACATGTACCAACTGCCCCGATGTGGTGCAGGCTCTGAACATTATGGCTTTGCTGAACGGACAGGTCACGCATGAAATGATAGACGGCGCTCTTTTCCAGGAAGAAGTGGATGCATTGAAAATACAAGGCGTACCGTCCGTCTATGCCAACGGTAAATTGCTTCATGTAGGACGTGGCACTTTAGGCGAACTTCTACAAAAGCTGGAAGAAATGTTCGGCTCCGAACCTGTGGGGAATGCAGAGCCTATCTCACGTACTTATGATGTCCTCGTATTAGGTGGTGGGCCGGCAGGTGCCTCAGCTGCGATCTATTCAGCCCGCAAGGGATTACGGGTAGCTATTGTAGCTGAAAAGATCGGTGGCCAGGTAAAGGAAACCGTAGGAATCGAGAATCTGATCTCCGTACCGCAGACTACAGGCGCACAGTTGGCAGACAATTTAAGAAGCCATATCAATCATTATCCCATCGACTTGTTTGAAGACCGTAAGATAGAGAAGGCGGAGCTTCAAGGAAAAGAAAAGAGGATTTCAGTAGTGGGCGGTGAAGTATTCATATCTCCCAGTGTAATTATTGCCACCGGTGCAAGCTGGCGCAAACTGAATGTGGAAGGTGAAACGGAGTATATAGGCAGAGGAGTTGCTTTTTGTCCGCATTGCGACGGGCCGTTCTATCAGGGAAAAGACGTAGCCGTTATCGGTGGCGGAAACTCCGGTATAGAAGCAGCCATCGACTTGGCGGGTATCTGCCGGAAAGTGACTGTCTTTGAATTTGCCGATACGCTGAAAGCCGACCAGGTACTGCAAGAAAAGGCGCAAAGCTTGCCGAATGTAGAAATCTTCACTTCCTCACAGACTACCAAAGTAGTGGGAAACGGTGATAAGGTAACAGCTGTCCGCGTCAAAGATCGTATAAGCGGCGAAGAACGGGATTTCCCATTGGATGGCATCTTCGTACAGATTGGTTTGGCAGCCAATAGCGCTCCTTTCCGTGACATACTGGAAACGACTCCAATAGGCGAAATCAAGATCGATGCTTTTTGCCGCACCACGCTTCCGGGAGTTTATGCGGCAGGAGATGTTTCGAACGTTCCTTACAAACAGATAGTAATTGCAATGGGTGAAGGTGCAAAGGCGGCACTGTCGGCATTTGATGACCGCATCCGGGGAATTGCATAAATAGGTACGCGGACGACACAGATAGAGTATCTTCATTCCCCTCCTCCAGTCGGAGGAGGGGTGCCCAAAGGGCAGGGTGGTAGGTGAGAAAAGAAATCCTTAACCTTGTAATTTATAGGTATTTTATTATTTTACCTACCACCTCCCCCTACGGGTACTCCTCCTCCCGAGGAGGAGGAGAACTAAGATAGTACTGTCAATCATCTACCTATCTGTTTACAAGAAAGGAATTCAGCGATATCCTCTTTTTCTGCCATGCCCAATTTCTGCCGTATGACCGTCTTACGTTGATACACTGTCCGTATGCTTTGCTGGATAACCACGCTAATCTCTTTCGTCGAAAAGTCCGACTTCAACAAACAGCATAGTTGCAGTTCCTTTTCATTCAGGATATTTCCATACTTCTGACTGATACGGGTATAAAAGCCATCATGTACCATGTCGATAGTCTTATATAAATCACTCCAAACCAGCAAATCGTCCACCGCTACATCTTTATTGGCTATCCGTCCCATCTGTACCAATAGCTCCTGATGATCGGAACTGGGATTCGTAGCCACAATACGTATCAGACCTAACTGCTGAAGCAGCATCTTCTTGACAAACTTATCATTATTGCCGCTTTCATCGTCTTCCGTCTCATGCAGCAAACGGCGCAAGGCTTCCAGTTCTTCTTCCTTCTCCACAAGCAAATGCTTTCTTCTCTGCAAATACCAGACGACAGCCAGCAACAACAAAATACAGAGAGCCACCACTCCGACAAAGAAGGCCCGTTCTTTCTGTTTTTCCAGTTGCAGATTCATATTCTGCTGTTGGAGTAACAATTGTACCTTTCCTTTTTGGGCTATCACCCGCTGGTCACGGATAAAGTTGTTATACAACCGGTTTGAGAAGAACGCGACATCCCGGATTGTAAAAGAACGGCTATCTATATAATTCATCAACGTTTTCTGTACCAGATAAAAGTTAGCCAACGATAAGTCCTGGTCAATATAGGGCGAACGCACGCTATCCCCCATTTGTATATAGTAGCGGGCGGAATCCATCTGCCCCATATTCAGGAAATAACGTGAAAGAGCATAATAAGATAAGGACTCGAAGGGATGTTTCGTCTCTTTATACTCTTGCAAACTATGGCGTTGCAAATTGATGGCTTCCCGGTTCTTTCCGGAGTCACTCAAAATATCCGCATAGTTGCGCATCACATAGTATAACGCCTTTAGAGAGTCTGCGGATGTATACAGGCATTCAGTAGCTTTGCGGAGAGCCAGCAGCGCAGAGTCATTCTGATTTGCACAGTAGTATGATATCGCCAGACTGTTGTAATTGGAATATCTCCGGGTGGAATCAGGCTCTATAGCTATCAACTGCTTCTGTAAGCGTATCAAACCTTCAAAATCATCATTACCTTCCCCTATATTCGCTACAGACCGCAGCAAATCAAGACGGGCGACCGTATCACCACGCAAGGCTGCAATGCGATTCCCTTCGGTCATCATCTCAGTGGCTTCTTTATATCTCTCGCTATCGTAGAAGTAATGCGCCGCCAGTTTATAGGTACGCAGTAACTGCAATGTATCGCGTACATCCGGCCTTCCATAATAATCCAGGGCATATAATAGCAAAGAGTCTTCATTCATCACCCAATGCGCATTATAGTGGGCTTGCCCCATAGCCAATGCAAACCGTGCCCGCAATGAATCCGGCAATATTTCGGGATCTTCCACCGACCGAAGCAGAGCAATCGCCTCCTCTGCATTCTGCTGTAACATCTGCTCCGCCTTTTCTATCCGGATGCGTTGCGATGGCAGGGCTTCTGCACATGCTGCCAATACCAACACGCATACCCAACCTATCAAACCATGTCTCAATGCTTTCATGCCATCCTTCCTTCTTGCTTTAAATCTTTGCAAAGATAGATATTTATCAATTAACGGAAGTTACGGCATCCCATTTTTTGCACTTTTCTTTATATATAAACTTGAAATAGGAAGATATAAACTTTTCTATAAACCAAAGATCAAAACTCTTTAATTCTCAGATAGTTGCAAAACCCATTGCACTTTATTTAGTGCCACATATAAACCGCTTTTCTCCCCCGATCCCCCTACCTTTGTCATGTTCAAAGAACAGAAATAATCACTAAAAATAATAAGAAAAATGAAGAGACTAAGTATCATTTCAGGAGTATTATTCCTATGTACTTCCCTGATGGCGGCAAACAAAATCACAGGGAAAATCATCGATGAGAGTAACAATCAGCACATCGAGTATGCCAACGTCAGCCTGCTGACTCAGGATTCGACATTCATCACCGGAGTTGCCACAGACAACGGTGGCGGCTTCCTGCTGAAAGAAGTAAACGATGGAGATTATATCTTATGCATCTCATGCGTCGGATATGAAAGCTCCTATCTCTCCATCCGCAACCTGCAAGCCAACCTGAATCTGGGAGAACTGCCCTTATCGCCCGACAATGTAATACTGGAAGGTGTTACCGTAACAGCCAGCCCCATCATCAAAAAGACCGACCGGCAAATTATCCTCCCGACCGAAATGCAGACTAAAGCCGCCTCCAACGGAGTTTCCTTACTGAGAAATCTACAACTGTCGCGCATCCTGATCAATCCGATAGACAACAGCATCACGATCCCCGGAGGAGACAATGTGCAACTTAGGATTAACGGCGTAGAAGTAACTCAAGCTGAAATAATTGCCATCCGCCCGACAGATGTGATCCGCATCGAATATATAGACAATCCCGGCGCACGTTATGGAAATGCAGGAGCTGTATTGAACTACATTGTAAAGAGAAGAGAATCAGGAGGGAGTATCTCTGCCGATCTCACCAACGGAGTATCCGATACGGGATATGGCGAACATAACCTCGCTGCCAAATACCACTTCAACAAGTCAGAGCTCAGCACTACCGTATATTGGGGACAGAGAGATCTGAAGTGGACACGCGAAAACGATGAAAGTTTCCACTTCCCGGAGGCCTATCAGGAGAACAGAGAGGTGGGAGAACCTACCAAAGTAAAGTATGATAACCTTAACTTCAACCTCAATTACAGCTACCAGGATAATGACAAACAACTTCTCAATATTGCTCTCAGAAATCAATACAGCGATACTCCCAGTTCCATGTCGGACAGAATCAGTACATTGTATGAAGGAGACACCTCCTACTCCATATCCGACCTTTCCGCCTCCAAAGTACTTATCCCTTCTTTGGATATCTATTACCAGAGAAATCTGAAGAACAAGCAGACAATCTATGCGGATATAGTGGCTTCTTATCTGGACAGCAAGAACGAACGGACTTTTATGCAGAAAGCCCTTAATAATGACAATAACGATACGGGTATTTATTCGGAAACCAAAGGTGAGAAGTACTCCATCATTGGAGAAGGTATCTACGAAAAACAATTCAATACGGGTAAGTTTACCGGAGGCATCAAGCATACACAGGCCTATTTGCAAAATAGATATTCGGGTAATATAGAGAATAAAATCACGATGAATACGGCTGAAACGTACCTATTTGCCGAATATCAATCAAAGATAAAAGCTCTGAACTACACAGTAGGGATTGGAGCCATGAGAACTTATAATAGTCAGGAGCAGTATTCTTCCGAGAAGTATATAGTCAAACCTTCCTTAAGCCTGTCGTACTCTATCAACGGGAAGTGGTTTTTCAGATACAACGGATACGTGTCGGGCTATGCCCCTTCCCTGTCCGACCTGAACGACATCTCGCAAGCAATGGATAAGTATCAGATACGCAAAGGGAATCCCGACTTAAAGTCTGTTACATTCTATGCCAATACACTGTCTGCCAGTTGGCAAAGCAAGTATGTATCTGTCGATTTATTTGGAAGATATAGCTATGACAATAAGCCGATTATGGAAAATACCTACTACGAAGACGGGTATTTTGTCCGCACTACCGAGAATCATAAAGGTTTCCACCGGATCAATCTGGAGACAGCTATACAAATACGACCTTACAAAGAGTATATCTCCATTAAAATCACTCCGTTTCTGAACCGCTATATCAGCTATGGCAACACCTACACGCATACACACACCAATGCAAGACTGCGAGGTAGCCTGATGGCAATGTACAAAAACTGGGTACTGATGGCAGAAATGAATACCAGCAACCACACTTTGTGGGGTGAAACGCTGACTAAAGAAGAGAAACTGCACACCATCATGGCAGGATATAATACGGAGAAATGGAGCCTTTCTGCCGGGGTGCTGAACCCGTTCACCAAGAAGTATGAACAGGAAATAGAAAATCTGTCAAAGTCGGCTCCCTACCGCCAGTTAGCGTATTCCAAGAACTTAAGGCTTTTGTTCATGGTAAATGCATCCTTCAGCCTTGATTTCGGAAAGAAGCGCAACAGCCAAGGCAGAAGAATCAACAACAGGGATACCGATACCGGAATCTTGTCCGGAAGCAAGTAATTGTCTCCCTCACGAAAAGCAGGGGCCCGTCCACTAATTGAGAATATTCAATTCCCGGATCAGGTTCCCTGCTTTCCCGTATTTCTCAATCATAAACAATATATAGCGCACGTCCACCCCGATGGTACGCTGCATCTTCGGTTCATAAAGAATATCACTGCCCATAGCTTCCCAGTTTCCATCGAAAGCCAACCCCAGCAATTCACCTTTCGAATTGAACATCGCACTACCGCTATTGCCACCCGTAATGTCATTATTAGAGATGAAGCACACCTTCATTTCGCCCTTTTCATCGGCATATCTTCCGAAATTGCCCGAAGAGAGCAATGAAAGTACCTCCGGCTGTACTGCAAAATCAACATCATCCACATGAGCTTTCACTTTCTCCAGGACACCCTTTGTCGTTGTATAATAATCATATTCCGCTCCGTCAAAGGGAGTATAACCGCATACCGTTCCAAAGCTCAGCCGCATGGTGGAATTGGCATCCGGATAAAAGTTACGAGACGTATACATCCGACGGATAACCCCGTTCAGCTGGCGTTCCCCACGGATGATCTCCGTAGTAGGCGCCTGCATCTGCATATTCATATCGAACAACATCGTCAGCATATCAATGCCCAACGAGATAGCCGGATCATCGAAAATCTGATAGGTAGTATCCCGTTCAAGAAAGCGCTTCAAACCACGGGGAGTAGTCAACTCAGAACTTGCATAAAGACTATCTACGAAAGCTTTCTCATCCCCATTATATTTCTGTGCGATAGTATGGTAGATTTCCGGCAGGAAAGTGGTATCCACTTTTGAGCGATACTCCTTCAATAGTGCCGTAAATACTTCCTTGTCTATATCCAGGTCCAAATTAGAGTATTGCTCAACGATATCCTTCAAGGCGGCAATAACTGTTTTCTGCTCCCCTTCAAAGTCGAAATTCAGAATCTTCAGTGCGAGCTGCACTAATTCCGGTCCATATAGGAAAGACTCGATAAAGTAAGCCTGTGCACGGTTTACCTCCCGGCGGTTCTTATAATTCAGTTCCAGGTCTGTAAACAGTTGAAGAAGTTTCTCACGTTCGTCCGGGTTCTGCTGTATCCATCGACGAATTTCCTGTTCCATTTCACGTTTCTTCTCCAGGATTCCCAGCTTACGGATGGCACGGTTGACACCGATACTGTTCTTCCAGTAATTGGAGCTTTCATCGTATTTGGAAGCATACTTAATGCGTATACTGTCCTTACTGTCCATTTCACGTTTCCAGATGGCTTGCTTCACACCACGGATGTCAATCTGCGCCTGATTGGAGTTATTCATCATTTCCTCGATACCGAATGAAGAAAGGTAACGTTCCGTACTTCCCGGATAGCCTATCGTCATACAGAAAGAGCCTTCCTTATAGCCATCCAGTGAAATCGGCGCTACATATTCAGGGTGATACGGAACATTGTCGGGGGAGTAATCGGCAGGCCGGTTCTTGCGGTCTGCATAAATACGAAACACACAGAAATCTCCCGTATGCCGGGGCCACACCCAATTATCCGTATCCCAACCGAACTTACCGACAGAGGAAGGAGGTGCAAACACCAGCCGCACATCGTTGAAATCGCGGTAAACGGAGAGCCAGAACTCATTGCCTCCATAATAAGCATCTACCACGCCAAGCAAAGTGGAGTCTTTCAGAGATACCTCACCGCCTATTACCATCATCATAGAGTCTACCGCACTGGAACGTTCCATCTCGTTCATCGAAGGTTTAACGGCTCCCAGCACACGCTTGGTTACATCTTCCGTACGAAGTAGAAAACGAACATAAAGCTCCGGATTAGGCAATTCCTCTGCACGGCTACGGGCTACGAAACCATCTTTCAGATAATCATGCTCCACCGACGAATGTTGCTGCACACTACTGAAGCCACAGTGATGATTGGTAAACACCAACCCGTCTTCCGACACTACCACACCGGAACAAAACCCTCCAAAGCTGACTACCGCATCTTTCAACGACGGCTTCTTCGGATTATATAGTTTATCGGCAGGCATTTGCAGGCCGAGTTCTTTCATGGTCTTACGGGTCTGTTTATTCAGGTTTCCCAGCATCCACATACCTTCGTCCGCCTGTCCCGTCAACGTGAAGAGGCTGCAAGCTACAATTAGGATACACTTTAGCTTCATTCTATACTTGGTATTAAATTATTATTTAGAATAACTCGTTATACTTAACTGATTATCATTCTGCAATCAGTCTTAGTTTTTTCGCTCCAGTACGTGCTTTCAGCCATTCGGTAATCTTCTGTTTCTCATGGACGTCGGGATGCTTGCCAAACTTCAGCACAGCAAGTGTAATGGTATCCGTCCGTACCGAATCAACCGTCAGTTCTATGGCATGAGAGATAGAAACAGTTTTCACTGATGGATAGAGAACTTTTAGCTCCGGAACGATCGTTTTGCCCAATTCATCGAAAGACTTGTATCTTGCCAGACTCTGTTCCAGCACTGTAATTTTCTTTGTTTGTTCCACCAGTCGTTCCTCACTGTTTTTATAGAAATCTTCCATCACCATAGCTCGGATAGAAGAAATATCCACAGCTTCATTATTCATTCCCTGAAGAACGATCAGCTTCGTTTCACCTAACTTATAGTCCTTCATCTTGTTACGGGCAATGGCAATAGAGGCTTCGGGAACTTCTTGTCCAATCAGCACCACACGTATTTCATTGTCCTTACTGCCATGATAATGAATCTTCTTGTCTAGCACCTGTGTATTCTCAAAAGAAAGCTGTTCGGCAACAAACCGATTGGCGGCACTCTCATAGAAAGTACTCTGAATAATGCCTACTGTCAAGTAGACAGCCGGACACATAGTCAGCACAGCAATGAGTATTATGTATTGGCGTACTTTCTTCTCCCGCTTCTTGTCCACAAACTCTTTACGCTGGAAGTGCATCACACGCACACCGGCAAACGTGGCAAGACTGATGAATACCGAATTAATGAAGTAAAGATAGAATGCTCCGAGGAAATAAACCAGATTCCCCGTTGCCAACCCGTAACCTGCCGTACAGAGTGGCGGCATCAAGGCCGTAGCAATGGCAACACCTGGAATCACATTTCCTTTCTCCTTGGTAGACAGGGCAACTACACCGGCAAGACCACCCATCAATGCGATGAATACGTCATAAATCGTAGGTGAAGTACGTGCCAGAAGCTCCGACTGCCCTTCGGCAACAGGGCTTACAAGAAAGAAGATAGTAGCCGTAGTTACACTGAACAGGGTGGTTATCAGAAAGCTCTTCAGTGAACGCTTCATCAGTTCGAAGTCATTCAGACCGACAGAAAGTCCCACCCCCATGATAGGTCCCATCAATGGGGAAATCAACATGGCACCTATGATTACAGCTGTAGAATTGACATTCAGTCCCAACGATGCCATAAAAATGGCAAAGATCAAAATCCACAGGTTAGCCCCTTTAAACTCTACTCCCTTGCGGATGGAGTCTACTGTTTCCAGCTCATTGTCCTTGTCTTTCCTCAGATCAAGGTACTCGCTCAGGAACTTTTTAATGGCAAAAACATTCCGGTTTTGTTCAGGTGTTTCCATCATATCATTTACAATTTGACTATTTACTATTTGCCATGCGGCTCATTTAGTGTTTTAAGAGTTTGTTCAGGATTGGTATTTGGTTCAGCGGTAAATCACGCTTAACGACATACGCAATAAACAGTAACAGCAAAACTGTACGATATGCCATACGCAAATAGATATTGTCTATCGATACATATTCGGCAGCTACATAAAGCACAGCGGCAAGAAGTACATACATGCCTATCGCCTTCAAATCGTACTGTATCGGATATTTCTTCTGACCGACAAAGTAAGAAAGCAGCATAGCAACGCCGTATCCTGTAAACCCAGCCCAGGCACAAGCAATATAACCATACTTCGGAACCAGGAAGATATTCATCAAAATCAGGATGATACAACCTGTCAATGAGAAATAGGCTCCCCAACGGGTCTCATCAATCAATTTGTACCAAAAGGACAGGTTGAAATAAATCCCCATAAAGATTTCCGCTGCCATGACGATAGGCACCACCCGTAACCCGTCCCAGTAATCACGTCCGATGACATGACGCAGGATGTCCAGGTAGAACATCACAGCCAGAAAGGCAAGCAAGGTAAAAATAATGAAGAACTTCATAGCCTGGGCATACATTTCACGACTGTCTTTCTCCTTACTCTTACCAAATACAAAAGGTTCATAAGCGAAGCGGAATGCCTGGGTAAACATAGCCATAATCATGGCAATCTTACTGGCAGCTCCGTAAATACCGAGTTGTATGGTAGCTTCCGCCTCATCGGGATAAACGAAAGGAAAGATAATCTTATCAGCCACCTGATTCAAGATGCCTGCCACACCCAGAATTACCAACGGCAGAGAGTACCGAAGCATCCGTTTCAATAACTCTTTATCCAACACATAGATAAATCCCCTCAGTTCCGGTATCATGCACACCATAACAACAGAGGTACATACCAGATTGAAGAGGAAAGCATACCCCACATCATTCCCTTCCAATATGACATAATAGAAAAGATTGAGTGCAATATTGAGAAAGATAAACAGCAACTTCAGTGCAGCAAACTTGATAGGCCGTTTTTTATAGCGCAGATAAGCGAACGGAATACTTTGAATGGCATCCATTGCTACCACAATCATCATCATACCTATATACCAGGGATGTTCGCCATATTCCAGCCATCCGGCAATAGGTTCCAGAAACAACAATCCCAAAGCAACGAATACCAATGAACCGATACTTACGCTCAACAAGGTGGTAGAGTACACCCGCATCGGGTCATCCTGCCCTTTATTGGCAAAACGGAAGAATCCCGTTTCCATGCCGCACGTCAGCAATACCAGCATCAATGCCACCCAAGCATATATATTCGTAACCACACCATAACCACCCGATGATGCAGGCAAAGCTATCGTATATACAGGTACCAGCAGATAATTGAGGAAACGCCCTACAATACTACTCACCCCGTAAATAGCTGTTTCTTTTGCTAAACTTTTTAATCCACTCATCTTTATTCGTTATTCATTAAATAACGTACGCTGACTATCGTAAAGACTACGTCCTAAATGTTTATAAGCCAATTCAGTTACTTCACGTCCGCGAGGAGTACGTTTCAGAAAACCTTCTTTTATCAGGAACGGTTCATACACCTCTTCTATAGTACCGGCATCCTCACCCAATGCCGTAGCAATGGTAGTAAGCCCTACCGGACCACCTTTGAACTTATCGATAATGGTACAAAGTATCTTATTGTCGATTTCATCGAGACCGTACTTATCGATATTCAGTGCTTCAAGAGCGTAATTCGCAATTTCCGTGTCAATGCTGCCCGAACCTTTCACCTGGGCAAAGTCGCGTACACGGCGCAGCAGTGCATTGGCGATACGCGGCGTTCCGCGACTGCGGCTTGCAATCTCTGCCGCCGCCTTCGTGGAGCAAGGCACAGCAAGAATGTTTGCCGAACGGCGGATAATGCCACTCAACACCTCGTCGTCATAATACTCCAGATGCAGGTTGATGCCGAAGCGGGCACGCAAAGGAGCCGTCAGCAGGCCACTACGGGTAGTGGCACCCACGAGAGTGAAAGGACTCAGGTCTATCTGTATGCTTCGTGCCGATGGACCTTTGTCTATCATGATGTCGATGCGGTAATCCTCCATGGCAGAGTATAGATACTCCTCCACTACGGGACTCAACCGATGTATCTCGTCAATGAAAAGCACATCATTCGGTTCGAGGCTGGTAAGCACTCCCGCCAAGTCGCCCGGCTTGTCGAGTACGGGGCCGGAGGTAATCTTGAAACCGACATTTAGTTCATTGGCAATGATGTTGGAAAGCGTTGTCTTTCCCAGTCCCGGAGGACCGTGAAGGAGTACATGATCCAGTGCCTCCCCCCGCAAGCGGGCAGCTTTCACAAAAATACGCAAATTATCAACTACCTTGTCCTGCCCGCTGAAATCCTCGAAGTTCAACGGCCGGAGAGCGTTCTCAAAGTCACGTTCCTTGCTGGTTAGCGGTTGCTGATTACGTATATCTAAATCTTCTTGTTCCATTCTGAGTTTTAAAAGATTATATCACGACTTTCCACTTTCACTGCAAAATAACAAATTTATTTCGAGATAAGCGATAGAAGCAGGTTCTTTTCAAGCCGTCCCCCACAGCCGACAAACAAAAAGTCCTTACCCTCCTGCCAACAGTTTTCCAAACAAATTCAGTATCCCTGCCACGCTTTTTTTGTCGGGCACAGGAATGCGGAGTGAAGTCTGCCCCGTCTCCTTATCTTCTTCAACAATCGAGTCTACCAATTTCCGCGTTGCTTCCGGCGAACTGAGCGTACGTGCCAATCCGCTGAGGAAAGAGAAGCCCTGCTGAACCAACTGTTCCGGTTCTACCGACGTATCCCGTTCTGCCTCAAGTGTGTCTTTTTCCCGTACAGGAATTTCCTCGCGTACAGGTTTTTCCTCTTGCTCCGGCACGATTTCTTTCTCCGCAGCATCTGTTTTTCGTGCCTCCTCGCCATCATCCTGACGTATGTCACTACCAGCCTGAGCACTTTCTCCCATTTCTATAGGTTCAGTCATCACCTTGATGCTGTCCATTATCTTATCCAGCTTGCTGTCTTCCAAGAAAATGACATCTTCACCATTATCCAGAATGCCCTCAAAAAGGGAAGACTTGAAGTTCAATGTGGAAAGCATCCGCTCCTCAATCGTCTGGCTGGCTACAAGATTGATGACCTGAATATTCTTTTTCTGCCCGATACGGTAAATGCGGGCGATGCGTTGTTCCAGCACAGCCGGATTCCAAGGCAAATCAAGGTTTATCAAGATGGAAGCGGCCTGCAAATTCAACCCCGTACTTCCGGCATCCGTCGAAAGAAACACACGGCTTTCGGGCTGTTCCGTAAAGTTATCCACCAGGTTCTTTCTCGCTTCGGAAGGTACGCCTCCGTGCAGGTACTCATAGCGCACTCCCAATGTATCAAGTTCGGCAGCAACCAAACGGGTCATCCGTTCCCACTGGCTGAAGATGACCACCTTTTCATCGCCACTATCGAACACGGTTTTCAGGATATTCATCGTTTCCTCCACCTTCGTGTCATAACGGCTCTTCTGGTCGAGAATGTAGGAACTGTCGCAAATCATGCGCATCTGGCTAAGCATCAGCAACAACCTTTTACGGTCTTTTTCGCTCAAGAAGCGGGCGCGTGTCCATTTATAAACTATCTGCGAGACAACAGTCTGATATTCATCGTGCATGGCACGCTGCTGCTCGGTCATCGGGACAAACAGAATCTTGTCCATGCGCCCCGGCAACTGCAAAGCCACGTCTTTCTTCCGGCGACGGATGAGTACGTCCTTCATCTGCTCGCCTATGGCATTCAAGTTTTTATAACTGATTATCTTGCCGGTTTCCGACTTTACCACCGTGCTGTCCATAAACTGATAGTAAGGGCCTAGACAGTACTGGTCCACAAATTGCATGATGGAATACAATTCCTCCAGTTTGTTCTCCAACGGAGTGCCCGAAAGGATAACAGCATATTCCGACTCAATGTGCCTGGCCGCCTTTGAAATCTGCGTATTCCAGTTCTTCAGCCGCTGCACCTCGTCCATAATGAGGAAATCCGTATACAGAGACTTCAGTATCTTGATGTCATTGCAAACACCGTTGTACGAAACAATCTTATAAAACTCTCCGGCATCGTAAAGCTTCTTCCTCGCCAAATGGTTTCCTTCCACAACGACCGCCTTGGCATCCGTAAAACGTTCTATTTCCTTCTTCCACTGATATTTCAATGAAGTGGGACAAACAATCAGAACAGAAGATATCAAGTTCTGTTTCCTCATCAACTCTGCCGTTCCGATGGCCTGGATGGTTTTTCCAAGTCCCATTTCATCGGCAATCACCGACTTTCCGGCACGGAAAGCGAATCGGATTCCTTCTTTCTGATAAGGATACAATTTCGCTTTCAGCAGAACATCCAGTACCGCATCCGAGGCGACTTCGGACAGCAATTGCTGCCGTCTCTTCGCGTCGCGCTTCTCAAGAATAAAGCTCAAAGCATCCGAATACCAACGGAATGTATCGTTCAGCCGCAAGGCATCACGCAGGAAATCGGTCACCGTGTCCAATGCTTCAGGGCGCAACACTCCTTCGGGTGTGAAATAAGGCTCCGCCAGACGGCGGAACTCTTCGGCATTATCCGTACCAATGCGCAGGCACACCTTTCTCTCTCCTTTATAAGACAGGTAAACGGAAGTATAAGGAGGAACGTCGCGGCAGACCCGCTTCCGGCTCTCTTTGAGCCAGATTCCGACTGCCTCCAGATGTTTGCACGTACCCAGCTGATTGGTCTTGAAGTCCATGCACGAGCAGTAATTCCAAGGGCTTTCCTGTCCCCGATACACAACTCTATATTCATTATGCGATACCGGATTCACCACTTGATAATATCCGGGATATTCCTTCCTGTTCATCTCGGAAATAGCAAACTGCTCCTTTGCAACAGCCTGCCTGCGCAAGGCAATCTGCCATTCTTCCAGGGTGAGGTTGTCCGGTTTGTAGTGATAAGACACCTTGCTTGCCGCATCTTTTGTCTTTTTACTCGTCTTGCTCTTCTTGACCATAATCATAATGCATTGTTATAATAGGGCAAAAGTATAAAAAAGGGAAGAGATTCCCTGCAAAACCTGCCATATTTATCTGCAAAACGTGATATAAAAGTATGTAAAGGCGAAGACTATAACTTTCGTTCCATACATCTGCATCATTTATCCATACCGTATCCATGTAGCTTTAGGGCTTCGTTGGGGCTTGAAAAGATCCTCCTCACGGTAGACACCCTGGCCCTTAGCTAATGGTTGGCCGCCACATACCCCCATAGTGGACTTACACCACTAGGTTAGTTATCATGTACGGCGCACAAGAAAAAAAATAGAACTGTATGAAAGCCACACCGTTCTATTTGCATATAGTTTTTAAGGAATCACCGCCTAGCGTAAATCAAACCTCATTCTCCATATATTAAAATAATCTTCTTTATTTGCACGACTGGAAATGAAATAGATATTCTTTCCATCAGCCGACCATATGGGACAGCAGTCACTGGCAGGATGATAAGTCAACTGTATAAAGCCTGTCCCATCAATTTTCACAGCAAAAATATCCAGATTATTCTTTTTAGTGATGGATGACTTACTGTTTCCCTGACATAAGATCCACTGCCCGTCGGGAGATACCGTCGGATTAGTAAAT
>NZ_CBVI010000089.1 GCF_000513195.1 Bacteroides timonensis
ACTCATGATTAGTAAATCCTCTGTTCTTATCTGAAAGAATCAGTGTTTCTTTACCATCCACATAATTCACCAACCAAAGTTCACTAATCCCCGATGTAGAGTTACGGACACAGATAAAAGAATCGTTACTGTTCCCCACAATACATGGATTATAGCCACGGGCACAAGACGTCAACGCCCCATTTTCTAAATCCAAAGACCAGATAAAAGGTCCCGATTTGTCAACACGTGTAAAGAACAATAGTTTTCCATCCATTGTAATGACGGGATTCTTGTCAATGCTATTATTAGTAAGTTGCCGCATAATGCTGCCCGCATGTGCATTAGTAGCGCCTATTTGTATACGCTGAATATCCGATTTATCAGAAAAATACAAATTCCCGTCATTTCCCCATGAGAAATCATTAACATCCCTAAACGTACGTTGCGTAGAAGTACCTTGCGCACCCGCCTTGCGAATCATAATATTCCATTGCTTATTGATACTGCTTACATATCCCAATTCCAGACCATCAGGTGAGATAGAGAGCAGCCTCTCCGTACCCCAGTATACATTACTATTTTTACACCCTCCTATAGTAGTAGAGGCAAAGTTTCCTTTTGCCAAAAAGCCCACCCCTCCGGCTGAATTATTTCCTATTACAGAATTTGATGCCTCATCCGTAATCTTCATAACATTCAAGCCGCTTTCTTCCGGTGCATACAAATCAAGAAACTTACCGGAACCACATGCGGAGAGAGATAATATGCATACCACCATTATCCCACTTTTTAAACAAACATTCTTTCTCATAATATTACATTATAAATAATAAAACATTATTCTTCATAAACCAGATAAATCTCATTCGTACTAAAATTAATCTCCCAATTACCTTTCTCGCACTGTTCCCATTGATATTGATCTGACATACGATCCCACCAGTCCTGAAATTTTCTTCCTGTCTCTCCAAGATCTTTCACCAGTTTTTCATACAACATCTCATTACTCCCTGTTACGATTTTGGCCAACTCATTCAGCCCATTCCGGCGTTCAAAGAGAACCTGAATCTCAAGTTTCTCTTCTTCTGTAACTGCTCCTACCAATTTCTTCATAATCATATCTCATTACATTTTAATATTTCTTTCTCACATCAAACGGATCCAAATAATCTATCTCAGTTATTTCCCTGCCTTGTAGAAAGCACCCCGATTTACGTATCTCTTGCAACAAACCACGCGAGGCATTGCGTTCCAGATGGGCAGTCACGCATTGCTCATGCGAAGGGGTATTCACTTCCAGGGTCGTTTTTCTATTCAGCCAAATACAACGCCTGCATTGATATGCATCACAATGCTTGCATAACGGTGCATGGCTCAGACGGTATAACTGAGGATTCCTAATATCAAGTCCCTTATCCAAATCACCAATGGAATAGCCCTCACCTGACAGATAAAAAGCAGGACAAACATAAAATTTTCCGTCCGGAGCAAGCGTTATATTCTCCCATCCGGCATTACAGTTATTCATACTATCAAGCAGCATACGGTCAGTCAGCAGATTGAATTGGGGGATTGTCTCCTCATTATAAAAACCCTTTAACTGAAAAGCCAGTTCAGCCAACACAGACTTATACTTATCAAAGTCAGCTTCTGTAAAAGTATCCACATCAGTCAGTATTATATTCAAGCGGGCGACATGAATCAACATCTTTCCCACTTTCTCATAATGACTGAAAAAATCCTCTTTCTTCGTTCTCAGTACATAGACCTTATCCCTGTCCATATTTCGGCCTTCCGGATTCTCCCAATAATCCCAAATGACAATATCCGCTCCAGCGCAACAGGCAACAGGCATAATTTTACAATGCTCCGTCGTTTCTATGATTTCCTCATATTTCTGAGGTAATTCGTAATCAGGATAAACAAACTGAACCATCAGATTCTCTTTCATTGCCAGAAGAATAGCAGCCCGCAAATCCTGCAAACTGATTAGCTTATGTTCCGTCTTCGTATTCTCATAATGACAATAGGACGTACTGGTGTCATCCAATAAAACAATTAAATATTTCAGCATGGTTCGCCCCCCGATTCCATTTTACGCAAAAGCCTGTTCCAATAATAATTATTAGCCCTTACCCGTGCCTTGTGCATTTTACAGATAGCTGTAGAACGCTGGTAGATGGTAGAAGTATCGGCTGCATCGTAGTTTTCTCCCTGACACCATGCGCATCCACTTGCCACTTCACAATCGATGCACTCTTGCATACTTTGCGTACAACGGTCCAATGTCAAGAAAGGCCGCAACTTGTTCTTGTCAATGCCATCATGAATATTACCAATGATCCAAGCTTTCTTATTACGGAGGGAGTATTGTGCAAAACGGGTACACGGGTAAAAATTTCCCATTGCATCTACAGCCAGCATCATGCCCGCACCGCACCAATTCTGATTCTGCAACTTACAATCCAATGGTTTCCCTAAATGCTCACCAAAAAAAGAACAAGAATAATCCCGGTAATAGCCATTATCAATGATAGCATCCGCCAGCATCAGCAGTTGTTCTTCAAACAGCCTGTCATCTCCTGCTTTCCATACATCTTCAAACACACAGTTAATGTTCACTTCATGAATGCCCAAAGCATAAAGATGAAGAACACTTTCCTTGATATAAGGAATATCGGCACTGCTGATAGTCACTTTCGTACTTGCATCAGGAAACTGCGACAACCATAAAGGAATGTTGCGCACAACATCTTTATAAGATCCCCGTCCGCTTGCCTTATACACACGGTTCAGGTCATGCTTCATCTCCGTACCGTCAATGGTAATGCCAATACTGAGATGTTCCTTATTTTTCAGGATAAATTGCTGTACCTTTTCTTCATGGTAATTGATGCCATTTGTAGAAAAGCTGAAGCGGTAAGCGCCAAACCAATGATGATTTCTTTGGAATTGTTCAACCTTGATATAATCACAAATCTTATCTATCAGGTCTATTTCCAGAAAAGGCTCTCCGCCTATGAAATCCCATACCACAGACTCCTCGGGAAAATCCTTTTCACGTTCTAATACATAGTCAATAGCTTGTTTGGCTACCTCCCAAGACATACGCTCTTTCGAGTTTTTACCTACGAGGTAGCAATATTTACAAGCGAGTTGGCAGTCTTTCGTGACAATAAAAGTGATATTCTTTGCCATTCCAGACTTCCAGTCCACTTCCTTCTTTTTAATTCCTTCCATTTTTAAAATATAACGAATATTTTAAAAGTTAGTATTTATTGTAACTCCGGCACCCATTCCGGCATCCCGTTTGACATCCAAACATACAAGTACCCTTACACTGCCCCAAACAGGTTGAAACACATGCACCACGACAAGTTGTCGTACAAGTTTGTGCACAAGCCAGATTACAACTATTGCCACAGCCCGAGCAACCGGATGACTTAGCAGAATCCTTACAACCATCACTGCACCCTTCTTTACAACCATTACTACAAAAAGTGCTGCAATCAGAACAAGAAGATTTGGCTGTATTATCACAACCACTGGAACAGCCTTCTTTACAGCCATTTTTGCAACTATCTCCACAACCACCTTGCGATGTCCCTACGCAACTATTACTACAAGTAGAACCACAACCACTCTGTGCCGTTCCCATGCAACTGTTATTACATCCCAACGGTTCATCATCCTTGCTGCAACTATTCAATATAGGAGCAGTAGCAATAAGCCCTAAAAACGGAATTGCCTTTTTGATGGCGACTTTAAAAAACTCTCTACGTGATATTTCTTTCATACTTTTCATAGTAAGCCTAAATTAGTAACCTTTATAATATTTAGCAGGAACCGTAAAGTGATAACGCAGATTATTCTCAATATTCGTAAATATGATTTCATCTTCCACACGAAAATCAATCCAATTATATGATTCATATGATTCATATCCATCTTCTCTCTTATAATAAAAAGTACCCATTCCACTTTCTATATATATGGATTGAGAATAATCCGTTTCTTTCTTCAATTCTCCATTATCTTCAGTTTCAAGCAAATATGTACCTGTCAACTTTATATCATAGGTAAAACTCAGAAAAACCCGATAACGCCAATAGGGATTAGTATTATCCATTTTCTCATACCGCTCATATGTATATTTAACAAAGAAATCATTCCCTCCAACAGTTTCCACCGACACCTCATCATCGTAATACTCTATCTTTGAGCCTACACGGCTGTAAGCCCTTAGATAATAAGTAGTCCCCTTACTCAACTTTGTTAAAGACAATCTCAACTTCCCGTCACTACCTACACTTGCTGTAGTAACATTATCCGTAATCTTAGGATTAGGCGATGTTCCGTAGCATATATCTACTTTCTTCACCCCACTTGGAGCAACAGATGTAAGCTCCACCTTGCCTTCATATATATTTGTAGGTTCAAAGTGTGTTTTAATAATCCCTGAGGTAGTAAATGTTCCTTGATCTCCATAGTAATATTCCCCGCCCAATTTAGCATATATGCGGACATAATAAGCTGTTTCGGGAGTCAGTTCATTCAGCGTGTATACGATCTCATTGCCCGAAAGAGCAACTTTAGTGGCATCAACCGTCGGCATTGATGAAGTAGAATAACAAATACCAACCTCATCCATTTGCAAGCCATACGTCGTAATTGTTCCTGAGACCTCTGCCGAAGATGAAGAAATAGAAAAGAATTGAGGTACTGAAATTTCTACGGTCACTGCCGTAGTAAACATAGCCTGGTCGCCATACTTAGCCGTCCCGTCCACAACAGCATATATGCGGACATAATAAGTAGTATTTGCCTCCAGCTTGGTCAGGGTGTAAGAAATATCCTCACCGGATAAAACAACCTTCTTGTCATTGACAGTAGGAGATTGGGAAGTAGAGTAGCAAATACCGACTTCCGTGACTTTAACGCCCGAAGCTTTGACAGTTCCCTCCACGAGAGCCGAAACAGAAGTAATATCCGACACCTCCGGTTTAGAAATCTCCACTCCTCTATTAACGATCGTAATCCGACAGGAGGCCGTTTTATCACCATCATCCGTAGCCGCTTCAATAGTAACCTTTCCCTCGGCTATAGCGGTCACCTTACCGGTAGCATCCACCGATGCTATTTTGCTATCTCCCGAGCTCCATGTTACAGCTTTGTTTGTCGCATTCTCCGGTGTCACAACAGTTTCAAGTATCAAGTCATCCCCCACCACCATAGTAGACTCTGTAGGTTTAATCGATACTCCTGTCACCCTAACAACCTTGTCCACCACCGTCACTTTACAAGTCGCTGTTTTCTTGCCGGTAAGTGCTGTTACGGTAATAACCGCTTCCCCGGGTGTTACCGCTGTTACCATTCCAGTCTCATCCACCGTTGCAACACCGGGGATGCTACTGGTCCACACATGTCCTTTATCAGGTGTCTCAGCCGGAGTAAAAGAAGCTATCAACCTTTCAGTTTTGCCTTTCTCTAATGTTAACTCACTCTTGTTCAATGCAATGTCCGGAATCACAACATCCTCTTTAGTATCCTCTTTACTACAGCTACCAGCCAACGGCAGCATAAGCAAGAAGCCCAATATTACCCAAATGGACTTTGATTTACCGGTTGTCTTTTCTCTCTTCAGCATAATCCATATAGATTAAGCCTATAGACTTCCCCTGATTCGGCAGTATACAAAAAAGACGTGGGAGTCTGTACTTTCACTTATCCCAGTCTCAGGCTCTCGCATGCCCATCTCCAAGGATAAGCAACGCAGCTAGCCCACGCCAAGATGAATATACAGAACACCACGCCAAGCGCAATGTTTGGATAAAACACCTCAAGTGGACGTTCCCGTTGCCGTATCTTCTTGGAAATTTCAAATTTGCGAGATTTGAGACTAGAAGATAACGTTCGTAAACGTCTTTCTATTAAAATAATAAAAACCTCCCCCCTAACCCACCGGCTAGCTAAGATTGTGACAAAGTTAAGAAGTCTCACGGTACATGCCAAATTATTCAGGATGTTTTTAATCCTTTTTTTTTACCGCATAGTATCCGTTTAGGCCCTAATAGCCATCCGGATAACCATGAGAAAGAGATATCCAGCCCGCACCTTCTCCCTACTTACTCCCTACCTACTCCTTCTTATTATATAGGGAGAAGGTAAGACGTAACCCTGTCTGATACTGGTAATATTTATGCCGAAACACTGCATCACATACATTCTCTCCGTATATTCATAAATTCTTGAAAATAAACTCAGCAAATCAAAAGAAAAAGCAAACGTTTATTCATACCTTTGCGATGCGACGTACCTCAAAGAGCAACGCATGAAGAGTTAGAAAAGCCGTAATCAAGCTTCTCTTCCCCTTCACAAACAACAAAACATAAATAACTAAAAATTAAACTATCGTGGGAAAAATTAAAAAAGGAGCTTTCGGCGAACTCACGGGAAAAGTAGGAAATCTGGTAGGTTGTACATGGAAAGGTGTGCCTTACATGAGAACCCGCCCTACACATATGACCAATCCACGCACCAAAAAGCAACAAGGGCAATGCAATAAATTTCAGATAGCACTCAGCTTCCTCAAAACAATCACCCCGTTTCTGCGCATCGGATACCGGGAATTTGCAGAAGGACAGACAGCTTTCAACGCTGCCATATCTTATGTGATGAAAAATGCCTTGACAGACAGCGAGCAAGGACTGGAACTTCCCAAAGACTGGAAAGGCGATACTTTGATAGCCTATCTAGGCTTTTGCAGTGTAAACGATAAAAGCGTAACCAACAGCGTATGCCTGCCACTTAACGTTTCATAAATTCCTGTCGCTCTTCTTCCGGGAATTTCTCTATCGCATAGCGCAACATTGTGCGAGGCATCGTCGTGCAATGTTTTTCGAGAAACCGCACCAGCAAGTCTTTGTCCCGCTTTCCCATTTCACGCAGCATCCAGCCCACGGCTTTCCGCATCAGGTCATGGCGAGTGTGCAGGAAGTGCTCGGAGAGAGCTAAGATGTCGATGAAATCGTAGTTTTTGATGAGTGCCCAGGTGGAGACTACTGCAATGCGTTGGTCCCAAAGCAAACTGCTATTCGCCAGGCGATAGAGGACATCACGGGGTTTATCCTTCAGATATTCGCCTACAATGCCCGGTGCGGACAGGTCTACAAGATCCCAGTTATTGATACGGGCAGTCTGCGTCAGGTAAAAGTCGAAAAGCTCTTTTCTATCGGTTTCATCGCACTTTTTAAAGCGCTCCACCAGCATCAGCAAGGCACAAAGGCGACATTCATGCCATTCACTTTGCAGCAACTCTACCATTACCTCGAATGGTGCATCTTTATGACGCTTCGCCACAATACGGGTGTTAGGAACTACGATACCCAGAAATTTATCACCTTCTCCGTATTGTCCCTTTCCGGTTTTGAAGAAATTAGGAAGGTATTCCCGCTTCACAGGATCAATGTATTGTTCCAGTTCTTGCTGGATTTCTTTTGCATTCTGCATTTTCTTAAATTTAGTAGAGCACAAAAATACCGTTTTTCATTTTATTTTTCACATTGACACACAGAATATAAAACGGGTACCTTGGGTATATTCTTTATCCATAACAAACAGAAAGTTTCCATTTACCCTCTTTGTCAGCCTGCGTTTCATACGTCTTTCCATCCCAGGAAGTTGTTACTTTTACCGTTTTCATCGGCTTAGCCTCACCCCAGACAGGAGCATCCGCCTGTTGCTGCAATACCATATTATCCGAGAACATCGGTGGCAATACGACCTTGACCGAGATTGCACCGGATAACATCAGCAAAGCTGCAAATAACATACATTTGTTTCTCATATTGTTTAATTATTGATTTAAACAGAGGCATCGCAAACAGCCGCATTATAATATACAACCGCTTTTCAATGTCAGAAAGCAAAGATAGCCAGAATTTCATATTCGAAATAATGTTATTGCCCTAATAAATGCAATAATCTTTCCATTTATCACGCTAAATAGAAAGATATTCCTACTTTTGCACGAAAATCAACGCGTTATTTTATGGTTTTAAATTACATTTGGGTAGCATTCTTCGTAATTGCTTTCATTGTGGCACTCATCAAACTCCTGTTTATGGGCAACACTGAAATTTTTACGGAGCTTGTCAATTCAACATTCACTTCCTCAAAAACAGCCTTCGAAATATCACTGGGGCTGACGGGCATCCTTTCTTTATGGCTGGGCATCATGAAGATCGGCGAACAAAGCGGTATGATTAACGCGTTGTCCCGCTGGCTGAGTCCGGTGTTCTGCCGTCTTTTCCCCGAAATACCCAAAGGACACCCTGCCATGGGTTCCATCTTTATGAATCTCTCCGCCAACATGCTGGGACTGGACAATGCAGCCACCCCAATGGGTTTGAAAGCTATGAAGGAACTGCAAGAACTGAATCCCCAAAAGGATACGGCAACCAATCCGATGGTCATGTTCCTGGTGCTCAATACTTCCGGATTGATCCTGATCCCTATCAGCATCATGATGTATCGTGCCCAGATGGGCGCTGCACAGCCCACCGACATATTCATCCCCATACTGATCACATCAGCCATCTCCACCCTTGTGGGAGTGATTGCCGTCAGCATTGCCCAACGTATCAACCTGATCAACAAGCCCATCCTTATCCTTATCGGTTGCATCAGCCTTTTCTTTGCTGGACTTATTTACTTGTTTATGCAGCTCGGCCGCGAAGAAATCGGTACATATTCCACATTGATTGCCAACATTATCCTGTTCAGTATCATTCTTTTGTTCATAGTCTGGGGATTATGGAAGAAAATAAATGTATATGATGCCTTCGTAGAAGGTGCCAAAGAAGGCTTTACCACGGCCGTGCGCATCATTCCATATCTGGTAGCGTTTCTGGTGGGTATTGCCGTATTCCGCACTTCCGGTGCGATGGATATGTTAGTAAGCGGCATCGGTTACATAGTGGGATTGTTTGGCGCAGATACCAGTTTTGTAGGCGCCTTACCAACCGCACTGATGAAATCGTTGAGTGGCAGCGGTGCCAATGGATTGATGATTGACACCATGAAGGAATATGGTGCAGATTCATTTGTAGGACGAATGAGCTGCGTAGCCCGCGGTGCTTCGGACACCACTTTCTATATCCTGGCTGTTTACTTCGGAAGCGTGGGTATTACTAAAACGCGTAATGCCGTCACCTGCGGACTGATAGCGGACTTTGCAGGTATCATCGCTGCCATCATCATCAGCTATCTGTTTTTCTTTTAACTTTTAATTATTAATTGATATGATTTCCTATCAGACAGACGGTGTAGAAATGCCCGCCATCAAAAAGAGCCAAACCACAGAATGGATTAAAGCCGTTGCTGCCACTTACAAGAAAAGAGTCGGTGAAATCGCCTATATTTTCTGTTCTGACGAGAAAATACTTGAGGTAAACCGCCAGTATCTGCAACATGATTACTACACGGATATCATCACTTTTGATTATTGCGAGGGCAATCGCCTCAGTGGAGATTTATTTATCAGCCTCGACACGGTACGTACAAATGCAGAGCAGTTCGGCAGTGACTATGAAACGGAGTTACACCGGGTTATTATCCACGGTATTCTGCATCTTTGCGGCATTAATGATAAAGGACCGGGAGAACGGGAGATTATGGAGGCAGCAGAGAATAAAGCGCTGGCTATGCGATAAAGAAACGAAAGAAAGTAGCTGTTTAGAGCATCTATAGATGGGACACGCAGGACATATAGATCGGATGTATAGGATATATAGATCGGATATGCAGGATATATAGATCGGATATGCAGGATATATAGATGCAACGTGCATGAGATTATGACTCATGCACGTTGTATTTTATATCCATCTTTTTATTTCAATAAGAACTTCTCCGCACGTCCCGGAGAAAAGAGTTCCCACAGGGAAGCCACCGTCCAGCCCGGAGCAAAAATATTATTATAATATCCCTTTCCATTGCGACCATAATCCCAGTTTGTGTGCTGAACAACTTCGGGATAAAAGCCCACTTTAGCCACACCGCACATGTGTCCTTCGTACGGTAACAATTGACGCATAGAGGTAGAAATCACCTGGGCAAAGTCGGAGAAACGAGGTTCACTGTATTCTTTCGAAAGCCAATTCAATACATCGGCAAATTCAAAAACAAACACATCTATGTGGTTATTCTCCACCGATACATTTCCCCAGCCACGAGTTTTCAGACCGATATCACCCAGCATCTGTCCTTCGGCAAAAGGAACGTCCCAGGTATAATACCAGGATAAGGCAAAATAGGCCGCTTTCTTCGACAGTTCTGCATAATGTGTACGCTCTGCCCCTTTAGTAACCAGCGCCAGATAATACGTAGCAGTAGCGGCATACAGAGAAGCTTCTTTATCCTCACAGTTTGCATCCAGGGTTGAAGAGAAGAAATCCGCCTTAGATATAAGTTCTTTCTCCAAATAGCCCACTGTACGTTTCGCACTCTCCAGATAACGTTTATCCTTGAAATACTTGTAAGCCATCACCAGAGGCAAGGTAGCTGAAGGGGTGCTTCCACCCGTTCCATCTACAATGGAGAAGTCATCCTTAAACTTACGCGGGAAGCTACCATCCTCATTCTGCAAACGCAGGAAGCTATCCAAAATACCTTTGATACGTTTCTCCCACTCAGGATGTTTGCGCTTCCGCTGCTTTTCGTAAGTCAGATAATTCAGCACAGCATACACACCCTCTGATTGGCGGCGGATACTGTGCTTGGGTTCTTTAAAGCCACGATTATAATGTACCACCTCATTAAAAAAGCCTGCCGGAGAGAAACCGTTCTGAAGATAGGTATCAAAAACACTGTTGGCACTATTCATCAATTCCTGGCGGTTCTGTTGCGTACCATATTCCAGTGCATTGAAAGCATTGAGCAACGTACGTCCCACAAATCCGATTTCAGCAACATCCACATGATCGCAAGTAGCCGTTTTCAGTTCCACACCGGAATAGTAATGGGTAGGCGTATTGTCCACATAACTTTCCACAAAGAAATTACTGAGTACTTCTTTCATTCTGTCCACCGTATAAGGTGTATCAACAGGCTGCGGACGGTTCGTGTCGTAGCAATACTCCCAGGTGCGCTGCACGCACTCAGAGAAATCAGCGGCATCTATTTCCGCCAACTCCCAGGTCAGAGTAATGCTGTCTCCCTTGCGAAGCAACTGAAAAGCCTCAACAGAAGGAGCTAAAGTCAATTTACGAATATAAGTTTTCGGAGCTTCCCGATACGGAAAGCCGTAAGAAAGCACAGTCATGCCTCCCACATTTTCAAATCCGGTATAGCCTATGGATGTTTCTCCGGACACAATGACCTCTCCTTCTTTGTGAGTGGCCAGCGCCTCCTTGTCAAACTTATCAATGCGGATAACCGACATTGACTTACCATTTGCAGAGTTGAAAGCTGCTGTAAGCGGAGTGCTCAAACGGTCCTCGCGCACCAACCAACTATCCGAAGTATGGAATGAAGGCGCCTCTTTGGGCGAACGCAGGTTACGACGATACCAGAAACCGGGCATATAGAACTGACAGTCATCATGCTTATAACCGGTTTTTATCTGCTCTCCATAATTGAAATACACATTCTCCAATGCTTTGATGACAACATTGATGCGTTGTTTTCCATCTTTCTCCGTAACCTGACGGGTAATGACCAACGGCAGATTCCCGGAAGGCTGACAATCGTACACACCATCCTGCACTTTCCGGAGAGTTAATGAATAGTGTTTGGCATCATTTCCCGGAACTTTTAAAGATACGGAAACATTCTCAGGAGTATAGTTTGCCGCTCCAATATTTGCAATGCCCGCAGAAAGCATTATCCCTAAAAACAATCTTTTTAACCTCATATTCAATCTTCATTTTACTATTTTACAATACAGGTCTTTCGGATTCTGATGACGGAGAATTGCCAGACACGGATGGCCACCCGTCTTTCCAATCAACCTTATCTAGCATCAACACACGACCTCCGGGATTCTTGGTACTCACTGCATGATAAAACACCCAGTCATTACCCGCCTTATCCGTTACAATCTCTGAGTTATGTCCGGTACCTACAAAAGCCTCATTCTTGTGAATCAGTATTTCATGGTGGTTATCCAGCATCTTCTTACCGTTTTTATCCACATAAGGTCCAAAAAGTTTCTTCGAACGACCTACAACCGTAGTATAAGTACTTTTCAATCCTTCACAGCAAGTTCCTATAGATGCAAAGAAATAATAATAACCATCTTTTTTATGAATATATGTTCCTTCATAGGCTGTTCCTGCCACCCGACGAAGCTTGGCACCTTTCTTAACAGAAAGTCCGTCATCCGACAGTTCAATGCCGTAAATTCCCCGGAAACTACCCCAAAAGAGATATTTCTTTCCTTCATCCTCTATATAGAAAGGATCAATGGAGTTCTGCACATTGATTTCATTGCTGCGGAACATCTTTCCATGATCTGTAAAAGGGCCTTCGAGCTTATCGGCAGTGGCACATCCGATACCACAGGTCCATTCGCCACCCCAGACAGACATGGAATAATAAAGCACGTATTTATCACCTATTTTATTGATATCAGGAGCCCAGAGTCCTCCTTTAGGTTCAAAATCCGGACGAGTGCCTTTGGTAAAAGCAGTACCCACATACTCCCACTCCACCAAGTCTTTTGAACGATGGATAGGGAGGTTTCGGATATCTTCGGTGGCATACAGGTAATAATAACCATCTTCCCCTTTGATAACAGAGGGATCGGGCAGGCTATAATTTACAACCGGATTTTGATAGTTTTTGACGGGCCCTTGCGCCATAAGCAAACAGCTTATGGCGAGAAAGGTTCCGATTAACAATATTTTCTGCATATATTCACTATTACTTATTTACAAACCGGAGCTTCTGCTTCGGTAGATGGACTATTACCGGCAATCACCGGCCAATCATTCTCCCAAACAATCCGGTCAATCATCAAATAGCGTCCTTTGCTCGGGGTGTGTCTGTCATAACTATGATATAACATCCATTCATTACCCTCACTGTCCGTTATAATCTCCGAGTTATGGCCCGGTCCTACAAAACGATCATTGGCTCTGATCAGCACTTCATATTTATTGTCCAGCATTGATTCTCCGTTTTTATTCACATACGGGCCTAAGAAAGAAGTGGAACGGCCGACAACCGTAGTATAAGTACTCAACATAGAGTTACAGCATGAACCGACAGATGCAAACATGTAGTAATAATCGCCACGTTTATGAATGTAAGGTGCTTCAAAAGCAGTACCCGCAACCTGCACTCTTTCTTTCTTGGCTGTTGCAATGTCAGGGTATACTCTCGTACCGTCTTCATTCAGCTTCACAGCATACAAACCGTTGAAACTACCCCAAACCAACCATTTCTGTCCGTTGTCTTCAAAGTAGCAAGGGTCGATGGAGTTTCTTACATCAATTTCACTTGAAGTGAACAACTTTCCTTTACCGTCTACTGATATATCCAATGTGAAAGGACCTTCGGGAGAGTCAGCCGAAGCAATACCAATACCAGCAGTTGCAGGCTTGCCCATGGCAGACATGGCAAAATACAAGATAAATTTATCTCCAACCTTTTCGATATCCGGTGCCCAGACGGCTGCACCTGATTCTGTAACGAACGTAGGTTTCTTGTCGAACATCTTGCCTCCGTCTGTCCAATGAATCAAGTCTTCCGACTTACGGATCACAGATGTATTGGTAGCATATACATAAAATGAATGATCATTTTCTTTCCAGACTGTAGGGTCACCTACGCTGTAGTCTGTCAATGGGTTTGAATAAGGGTTCTTATAGTTTGCAGTTCCCTTATTATCGTCGTCCGAGCAGGATGCCAAGGCTCCTGTCAGAGCCAAGGCAAACAATATATATTTACTTCTCATATATTATCTTATTTATATCTTTGTTCAAGTTCTTCTACCGGGATATTATCTTCATAACCGTCGTATCCATAGTTCTGATTGATACGGCCTTGAGTGTTGGATTCTATGGCATTACGCGGAATGGGCCACAACACGTGATACGGCTTCATGATAAATGCATTGGTTGAATAATAATATTCTGTTGCAAAGAAATTATTCTTCTCCATCATACGGTCATAATACCAGTTCTTTTCTGAAAAGTTATTGAGTGAATATCCATCTATACCCTTTTCTGCTTTCAGGAAGGCAATACGAGTCAATTCAGTCTTACGATGGTCTTCCAGGAACAATTCTCTGGCTCTTTCATCCAAGATATCCTCCAGTGTAACAGATGAGAGTTCCGGTGCATTCACACGGCGACGGATTGTATTCACATCCGCAGTAGCCAGATCGTTCTTGCCTAACCACCAGTAAGCCTCAGCTCTATTCAGGTAAGTTTCGGCAAGGCGGAAGATATACTGGTCAGTGAAACCACCTACAGGTACTTTACCTCCTGCATTCGGATCATCCTTATCAATCAAAACCTTCACAATCGGGAAAGAGAAATAACAGCGCATGGTATCGGTACAGTAAGCAGGATTAACCGGTTGACCGAAGTAAGCGGCACTACCACCCTTTGAAGCCGGCAGATTGTATTTGATACGTGATTTATCATACCAGTTATTGGAATTATGACGCATATCATCTCCACAATTCTTCCACAACTCATATTGTGCATAGTTGGTAGGACGTATCTTGGCAAGACCTCTACCCAGCTCTTCCAACTGTTCGTATCCATCATAAATACCTGATGCATCAGTCATTCCGTTCTTTCCGTCCGGTGTCTTCATTTTGCTTCCGGCATGCCACTGCGGCACGAAGTTACGCTTACGTTTTGAACCGCTTGGAGAAGAACATCCGTCCAGACCGTAAATTTCCTGACCGATCATAATGCCTTCTTTGTTCTCAACAATACTGATATTCTCTTCCTGGAACAAGTCGTTGTATACGTCCCTGCTCTTATCATCCGAGTTGATACCGAAGCGTTCGGTCATCAGACGCAATCCGTAATCATTGATACAACGAGTAGTTGCATCTACTGCCTGTTGGAAATCACCGGTAGCCAGACATATCTTAGCCAGTAAATGTTCACCTGCGGCTCTGCTCACAGCACCACGGATTACTTCTTTAGGTAACCATTGTACGGCATATTCCATATCTTTCTTGATATTCGCCAAGATAGTTTTGCGGGAAACGGTATTAAAGTCCAGTTTTGCACCGGTAATTTCTTCTCCGATCCAAGGTACATCTCCAAATTGGTTAGTCAGCAGATAATACCAGTAAGCGCGATGGAAATATCCTTCTGCTAAACAAGCGTTTCTGTCTTCTTCCGAAGCCATACCGTCAGCTTCAGGAGCACGGGTAATAACCGTATTGGCATACTTGATGCCGTTCCAGCCGAAAACCCAGTAACGAAGGTGCAGATACATATTGGTGGTAGGGGTCAACTGAGTCACCATATTATGGATTTCCTTTGTTTCAGGACCGCCCATAACGGCCAAGTCAGACCAAGCATATTCATATACAGAATAAGTCTCACAGTTTCCGGAGTTGAAAGCATCTCCAAACCATTCAAAATTCATCTGTTTACGGCAGAGGCGAAGCATGGTTTCCAAACCTGCTTTATCTACAAAAGTGTTCTCCGGTGTCAGGAACGACATCGCCTTCGGTTCAAGATCAACACAAGCAGAAAGACCGGCAGCTATCAGGCAAGTTGCCAGACCTTTTAGTATATATTTCTTTGTTTTCATTTGAATATCTTTATTTAATTATCGTTCTATCAGATTATAAGGTAATGTCTACACCAAATGTCCAGATGCGTGGAGTAATGGCCTTAGTCAAAGGATCAGAAGTTCTCCATTTAGAGATAACGAATGCGTTATCCACATTAATACTGAATCTTAGATTATCGATCATAAACTTGTTGATCAACTTCTTCGGGAATGTATAAGACAATGCCATATTCTGCATTCTTACGTAGTTTCTCTTTTCGTAAATGTTCACACCCGGACTGTCGATGTTTGCACCCAGACGAGCATACTTGCTATTCGGATTCCATGGCGTCCAATACTCAGTCCAAACAGAGTTTGAAGTATTGTAGAAACGGTTAGTTTCGTTTCGCGGCAGATTATCAATATCCATCCAACCAAATTCCCCACGCAGCACGAAAGAGAAATTGATGCATTTGAACAAATTCAGGTCACTACTCAACGTCATACGATGCTTCGGAGTCTTTGTACCCAACCAGAGTTTATCGTCATCATTGATCTTACCATCGTTATTAACATCCAGCAGTCTCGGGTCACCCGGTTGCTTGCCATATTTTGCGGCTTCCAGTTCTTCGCCCAGTTGCCATACACCAATCCACTTATAATCATAGATTTCATCAATAGCATGTCCGATATACCAACCGTTCTGTACATCATCGTCTTCACGCTGACCGATAACATTACCATCTGCATCCAGCAAATCAATCATATCACCGTACAGGTGTTTGATTTCATTCTTATTAGTAGAATAAGTGAAGGTGGTATTCCAACGCACATTAGAGGTATTGATATTTACACTTGACAAAGTTAACTCAGCCCCCTGATTAGCAATTTCTCCCAAGTTAGAAGCAATATTACCATATCCTGAGATTTCAGGCATAGCACGGTCCATCAACAAGTCATTCGTTTTGTTCTTATAAAGTTCTACAGAACCGCTCAGTCTGTTTTTGAACAAACCAAAGTCAACACCGAAGTTGAACCCGGTAGTAGTTTCCCATTTCAAGTCTCTGTTAGCCAAGCTTGAAGGATATACACCTTTATAGTTTACCCCATTCTGAATAACGTTGGTAATAGTTAATCTTGAGAAGGCAGCATAACGGCCGATGTCACGGTTACCGGTTTGTCCCCAGGAAAGACGCAGCTTCAGATTGTTAATCCATTCAACATCCTTCAAGAACTTCTCTTCTGATATACGCCATCCGGCAGCAACTGTAGAAAATACACCGAAAGGATTATTCTGTCCGAAAGCTGAGAAACCGTCACGACGTACAGAACCTGTCAGCAAATAACGGTCCATCAAAGAGTAATTCAAACGCCACAACAAACCATTACCAGTCTGCATTTCGTCATTTGCACTGACAGTAGGAGTTATACCGGCCTGAATACCATGATAACTCAGTGCGCCATTCGGCTGGAAACCTTCATTGTTTCCTGTACTCTGCCAGTTCTGGTACTTTTCAGCAGTATATACGAAAGTGAAGTCAAAGTTATGAATTTTAGCAAAGGTACGGTTCCATTTCAACATGTTATCAATGCTCCATTCATAGTCTGAATAGTCCACACGTTTTGCTTTACCACCTGCTACTACACCCGGTTTGATATCAGAATCAAAGTAGTAATCCTTTCTCCAGCCATAACGCACATTGAAAGTTGTCTGCCAGGTAAATCCGAAAGGAAGAGTTAGCTTACCATAAACGCTAGAATTAAAGGTCTGCGTTCTGTAGTATTTTTCGTCCACTGAACGGTTCAGTAATGGGTTGGCAATACGGTTGTCATCCCAAGGTCTAACCTTGATACTCCCATCAGCCTCATAAACGTCTCCAAAGGGGCTGGCTGCTTTAGCCGCGCCCGTATCTGCCTTGATATCATCCGAGCCTTTATGAACGAACTGCGCATTCAAACCAATATTCAACCATTTCGTAATCTCAGTATCCAAATTCACACGCGATCTTGAAGCACGGAATTGATCACCTACTACGATACCATCATTATTAGTATAACCCAACGACACATAATAGTTGGTTCTTGCCGTCTTACCGGAAACAGAGGCATTGTAATCCTGTCTCAAACCATTCTGATAAACAAGGTCCATCCAGTCAACGAATTTACCGGCTTTATAGTTGTTAACCTCAATAGGATTGAATTCCAGTCGTTGCATCCAGGTTTCAATATAATCACCGGAGAAAGAGCTGTCATAGCTTGCCCATTGTTCACGAGAAACGCCATCGGGCAGATTATTGGGATTATCATAATATCCCAAGCCCTGCTGTTGTTCGCCCGGCTTAAAGTAATCAATTGTTTTGAAGTAATCAACACGTCTCTGCATATACTGTTCAGCAGTAGGCATCTCCGGCATAAAAGTAGCTTGTGAAACACCTATTTTTGTACTTACGTTGATAATAGGTTTCTCGGAGGAACCTCTCTTGGTATTGATAAGAATAACACCTGCCGAACCTTTAGAACCGTAGATAGCAGTAGAACTGGCATCCTTCAGAATATCCATACTTTCGATATCATTCGGGTTAATATCATCGATATTACCATAGAATACCACACCATCCAAAACAATCAAAGGAGAAGTACTGGCCTTCAACGATTGTTTACCACGGATCAGAAGTCCGGAGGCACCGCCACCTGCATCAGTAGAAGGAGTGATGTGCACACCGGGAACCGTACCAACCAGGAAGTCAAGAGCATTTGTTGCAGCTCTGTTCTTTGTCACTTCCTCGCCAACGTGTGCCACAGCACCCGTTACGTCTTTTCTCTTCATCGTACCGTAACCTACTACTACAACTTCTTCCAGCAACTTAGAATCTTCCACCAATGTAACGTTCAGAGTTCTTGCGTTAGCATCAATCGTTTTTTCGACCGTTTGATAACCAATGAATGAAAATACTAAAGTAGTTTTTTGAGCGGGAACGTTTAATGAGTACTTACCATCCAAATCGGTAATAGTACCCAAAGCTGCATTACCCTTTACAGTAACGTTTACACCGATTACTGTTTCGCCCGTGGCATCTTTAACGACACCCGTAACGATTCTGCCCGATTGGGCTTGAGCATAAATTGTAGAAATCAGGAGGAGGAGTAACATCCTAACCCTTGCATCAGAAAAGAATCTTAAAATCTTCTGCTTCATAATATTAAATTTTAAAAAATTGTAAAGACTTACTTAGCTTTAAAGCAAGACAAAAGTAGAGATTAGATTGAATAATAGATGATACTGTAATCCCTAAAAAGAGAAAAAATGTCCCATTTTGCCCGTTAGGAGCATCTAAAACAGTGATAGACACAAAATTTTCAATAATGAGACGAATATATTATTCCACTTATGATTTAGAGATAACACAACGAACCTATTGACAAACTTTCATACCATAAAAAAGAGCAAAAGAAATATTATTTCAAGAAGATAATACAAGATGCCCATTTCACGTCCTATGAAATAGGCATCTCATTCCTCAATAGAGGCTGATAATGAATATGAAAGAAAATAATGCTATCAAAAACTCTCAATCATGAGCTCGGATTACAAGCTTTCCCGCCTTATTTGTAGCCGGCAAAGTAATTTCCAACATGCCTGCATGGCCAGACCTGTACTGAACTGGTTTTCCGTTGAAGAATACTTCATATTGATGTCCTGCATCCATACAGACAATCATGCAACGCTCATGAGGTTTTGTCGAATCATCAAAAGAGAGTTCAGCCTTATACCCGGAATGATTCTCATTGAAATCACTCTTCGTAATCCATACCTCAAAACCGGTGGAGACTTTACCCGGCCTATAGTATGCTGCAAACCAGTTTAATATAGGAGATGAAAGCCCCGAGAACTGGTGCCACCCTGCTCCTCTCCCCGATGAAATAATGAAATGCTCGAATGTGAAATAGCTTTCTTCACACTCTTTCTCCCAATTATCCAGAGCTGTATGTGCCACTCGGTAAGCCTCTTCCCCTTTACCCAAATCTAAAAGAGCCTTCCACATCATCCACTGATGGGGAAACCAGACAGCACCGTTCCAATATCCATCTTCTTTATAATAAGGAGCAGACTGATCGACCGTCGAGAACCCGACTTTAGTCCACAGTTCGTCAGGAGAAAACAAATGTTCCATCAACCGATCCAATTGAGCGGGAGAACAAATACCTGCTACCAAAGGGGTGACCCCATCCAGTCCCTTATTAAAATTAGATCGATCCTTATACCGGAAAATATCTGTCGCATTTCTCAGAGAATCATGGACTACATATCCGAAGTATCCGCTTTCTTCATCCCAAGAGTAAGTTTGCAGGGCATACGACAAGAGTTTGATGATCCGTTCATACTCCTTCACATCCTTTTTCAGCCCCAGTTCCTTCGCTGCCAGACGCAGAATCTTCGCTACCCGCAGATAATAAGCAGAGGTAACCACAGGAGTCACCGACTGATACTGCGATTTGTTACCACGTAATGCATGTTGAGGCGGATAATCGTCCCATCCACCGGAATTATAGAAATAATCCCATGTACGAAGCAGACCGGAACCTGCCATTCGGGTAGGTGAATACGGATCAGCTCCGACCATAAAATCAAAATATTGTTTCAGCCTGGGATATAAGAATCTCAGCGCTTCCTGTGACAGGCTGTTATTCCACAAATCAGCATAAGCATACATCTGAATGGGTAACGGGGTACCGTGATGTATGAAAGCCGATTCACTCCCCACCGGAGTTGTATAAGCCTTGATACATTCGAAAGCCTTGACCGGGTCCACATCAATCAGTCCCAACGCAATGAAACCGGAGTCCCAGGTATAAAGGCTGTTCCAATTCTTACCCGGCGTAAAATGTCTGATGTATTCCTTCTGTGTATAAACCGGATATACGATATTCGACAAGAGTGAGGCTTGCAGCAGGCGATTTCCCAGAAGATACTTCTCTCCGCCTGGCAGCACCTGGTCTTCAGGCTTCGCTTTTTCCGCTGAACTGATCCGTGCAACCAGTTTATCCGGTGTCGAATGGAAATCCTGCAATTCCTGCTTCACCTGTTCTTTATTCCCACTGCACACCAGCATGTAAATGGTATGTTCCGAGTCAGCTTCCAGTACGATAGGGCGCAAAAAAGCATTGGCATAATGCCAGTTCCTGTCCCCAATCAACCTTGAAGATACATGTTCATGCACCCTTCTACGGAAGAAAGACTCCAATTCACCGTTCAGTATCTCCCTCACTTCCGAATGTTGGTAGTTCCAAGCCACGCCATAATAGTTGTCACAATCCTTGTATTTCAGTATAAAATCCTGTTTGGTTTCTCCCACCTCCATTACAGGGGTGAAAGGAATCGGCGTGCGAACCACATTCACTTTGTTTATATCGTCAGCATCCCCTATAAAAAATCCATCCAGACTGATTGCAACAGTACTGCCCGAAACAAGTTCCAGTTTATATTCTCCTGCCTTCTTTCCATGATAAGGAACTGACAAGAAGGAGAATTCCCCCGTACCTTCCAACTCTACAGATTGTTCCACCAGTCCTTTCAGACGCAGCACGGCACTCTCTCCTTTCTTTATTTTAAACCGGATGCCTATCGCCCCGTCTTCCTGCCCCGGAAGAATGTTTATCAGATAGCTCAACCGGTCACCTTCATTCCTGCCGAACCCTCTCCCCAGTATGGAACCGTCGAGGGACAAAGCGCTGCGCTCCTCATTCCGTTGCCATCCGTCATACACCAATCTGTATTGAGGGGATTTAATGGCAGGTTCATTCTCAATATAGTCAATGGCATTATACCATTGCAGGCCGGACGTATCCGAAACCGTTACCTGCGGATATGTCTCAGGATAATCTATATACGCCATCTGATTCAAGACCAGATTTTGGGGCATACTCGTATTGTTGACACAATGTATCCCGACCAGCGTACGGTTATCATCCAATATATGATAGGTGACATCCGTATAAACCCGGTCTTTCCACTCCAGTTCATAGCGGTAAGTGATGCGGGTCATCTCCGGATTTATTTCCCACGGATAGTAGGATGATTCGAACAGGACATGCGGCACTAACTGACGGTTCCGGTAATACCCGGGCATCACCGAGAAGTCAAAACGTATCCCTTTACGCATATCAGGTATGTGCGAGATGCCGGCATAACGTTTCGAGTAAGGTCCCCATGCATGCAATGACGCTATATCATGACTATTACCCGAAGAAGGCAAAGAAAAAACAGCTCCTGCACAGCAAAAGGCCATAATTGCGGCCAGAAATGTCATCAAGTATCGTTTCATCTATTACTATAGCTTTAATATTCGGCACTATGTGCGCTTTCATCATTAATTTACAGAATCATTTACAGCGATCCTACGTTATGAAACAGTCGTTACCTTAACCTATATCAGTCGTTACTTCATTGCCATTCACTCGTTACTTCATCCCTATTCAGTCGTTACCTCATTATAGAGCACTTTTGCCTACTGTCAATCAAATAGTTACAAAAGAAGCAAAGAGTATTATCCGATTCCATAAATACCAACAAGCAAACCACTGATACCTCATTCAGTAACTCCTATTCCGGACACATCCGGAGTTACTTTTCACCCCAGCAAACTGATTGCAGGAACCATGTCGCCTGCTCGCTCTTCAAGCCCTGCCGTTCCAATACGGAAGGCAATTCATGATAACTCTTCCAGAAATCAGCGATCAAAGCGGGCGTTTCTGACGGAGCATACATCACAGCCTCATTCAGACTTCCCATTTTGCCGAACTCTTCTTTAAAGACAATATACGAATTACGATACTTCAGTTGTTCCATAGACCGGGCTACTCTTTTGGATGCCCCCAAAAGTCCGTTCATATCCACCTTCCCGGACGGATAAATGATCTTAATCACTTTTTCCTGGTTACAAGGCAATTCCGGCAAATCTACCAGCAATGCAAAGTCTTCAACCGAGTATCTGTATTCTGCTGGGACTCCATTTACCGTGACGGACTGGGGAAGCAGGGATGAAAGCACTTTCACCGTGAACGGACGGGCAAGAGGCATATCTTTATAGCCACCTTTGCGCTTGCCGATAACAATCGTTTGCTCATTACCACTACGGGCAGAAGTCAGCTTAGTCACGGCATACTCGGATGCATAATTCTTATCATTTCCGTTATCTTCATACAAATTAAATGCCGTTGTACCGCTTCCACCGGGAAACACCGTCACCGCTATCTCTTCGTCATTATTGTTAAGGTTCATCACATTCTCCAGATACAAAGGAAGTATGGCACCCGCCTTTACATAAATTGGATATTCATCAATGGCGAAAGAGCGTTCTACAATCCGGTTACCTTCCAGTAAAGCTCCCGTATGCCATTCGTACCATTCTCCTTCCGGCAACCATACACGTACCTGTGCATAACCATCCTTAGCCGGAGTAGTGACCGGTACAACCAGAATGTCATCTCCAAACATATACTCATTACCAAAGTCATAAGCTTCTTTGTTCTCCGGATAATCATAATACATCGGACGGCAAAGAGACAATCCATCGTCATACCCCTTACGGGCCATGGTGTAGATATAAGGAGCCATCACATAGCGTTGGCGAATCGTTTCACGGATGATATCACAATATTCCTTATCGAACACCCAGGGTTCTTTATTCAGCTTAGCCCCTTTCTGAGAGTGAGTACGCATAATCGGACTTAATGCTCCGAATTGTAGCCAGCGGGTATACATTTCGGGATCTATCTGGCTACCGATATGTCCGCCCAGATCATGACTCCAGTAGCCGTACAACACGTTGGAAGCAGTAGAATTGAAATAGGGTTGGAAATCAAGTGACTTCCATGAAATCACAGCATCACCCGAGAACCCTACCTGATAACGATGGTTTCCCAATCCTCCCCAGCGGTGGTAGAGCATCGGACGTGTCTCCCGGCGTTGCTCCATATCGCTGAAAAATGCATAGTTAATCCACCAGGTATTACTCAGATTCTTCATCTTTGAGTCGAACATTCCCTGCTGCCAGTCCAGCCACCAGAAGTCCACTCCGTCTTTTTCCATGGGAGCCAGGATATTCTTGAACATATTCTTCATGAACTTCTTATCTGAATTTATCCAAGGGATCGTCTGCTTTGTAGCCGGGTCTACACCCATGTCCTTAGCCATCTCCGGATATTTCTCTTCATAAGCGGCCACTCCGTCTGCCGGATGCAGGTTGAGTGTCACTTTCACGTTATTCTGTTTCAGGTATTTCAAGAAACCCTGAGGATTCGGAAATAAGTCCCTGTTCCAAGTCCAGCCGGTCCAGCCTCCCTTACCTTTCTCGGTATAATGCCAGTCCATATCTACCACTAACACGTCCAAAGGTATCTGATAAGTATGAAAATTATCAATCAGATTACGGAACTCTTTGTCAGAATACAGCCAATAACGCGACCACCAATAGCCAAATGCGTAACGAGGAGGCAACGGCATCTTGCCGGCAAAAAGAGTATAGTCTTTCAAGGCCTGCTTATAATCATGCCCGTAAGCCATGAAGTACCAGTCTTGCCCTTCATTAGCGGGGCGTTCCTTAGCCCAGTCCCAGTCTGGATCATTATCAAACAAAAGTCCGCGGGAATCGTCAATGAGCGACCAGCCATCAGTTGCCAACAAGCCGTCTTCCAGTTTCAGTTTATCTCCTTTCTTCGTATCAGACACCCAAGTTTGAGTCTGTGTATCACCGTCCATCCCATCAAGAGTGCGATATGTGCCTTTCAGATTGCCTTTCTGTTGCATTCCGGGCTTCCAGGTGAAGGGGAATGCTCCCTTTACAGCTTCGATTATCAGATTATTGTCCGTAAACCACCCACTGTCTTTTTTATAACGCATTTTCATCTTGGAGGTGGTTATTTCAATCCATGCTCCCCTTGTCTTCAGTTTGTAATCAACCTGCGGATATAAACGGTCTACTGCAATAAAAGACTTGTCGTCTACAAATTTTCCATCCGGAGCATACTCCAAACGGAGTGTTCCATCCGATATGACCGTAAACCGTACATTGTTATCAGTATAAGCAATATTCTGCTGTTCACCCTGCGCTTGCAGTGACAACAGGACACCCTGCAAAATGCAAAGGATAAGTATCAACTTCTTCATCATGGTACTATTGATTTTAAAGAATTTCCAGCTATTCAAGCAAGGAAGTAATTCTATTCACCGTTCACAATGGCTTTTATTTAGCAACCTCTTGTTCGTTTCTGGTAGGTTGCGGTCCCATATAGGAACGCTTCATACCGCCAAAGTCCAACACAACCTTTTGCAGAACTGTTCCAGCATCTCCACAGATGATTTTCACCGTATGCTTACCCGGTTTATCGATATGGAGAGTGGTCTTGTTGATTCTGCAATTCTTCAATACGCTTTCATACCATATCTGTGCATATTCGAAAGAAGAAGTAGATGGAGTCATTACCGGACCTTCGTCTATACATACACCATATTTGGTTTCAACATTGGTTGCTTCATGTCCGGCATATCCTCTGTCCTTGCTGATGGGGAATGTAGGCAGCACATACGTATAAACGTCTACCGATCCCTGCTCAAACGTATAGAAATCATATTCCAGACGCGGTGTATTACGTCCTGCGGTACGTTGCGCCGGAGCAATAGGATTACCCAACTGTACAGCTGTATTCTCGCATCCCAGGTTCGGAATAATAATCATCTTAATGGCATCATTCTCCACTTTACGGTGGAAACTTGCCGCATCTATCGAAACATATCCGTTGTTTTCAACGAACAGCGTATCCATTTCGGCCAATGAAGGAGAGGTAGGGTTAAAGACGGAGATATAGACACTTTCCTTCTCACCACGATCAGAAGTGATATCCAGTGTTCCTAGTATTCTTTCACCGGCAGGGACTTTTGCCCAGTCGATAGAAACTTCAATACGATCTTCAGTAGCTGTCTCTCCAGATTTCTTGCTAACCAAAATCCAGTCATTTGTTACAGCAGCTTTCCATTTCAGCGGAGTAGCGCCCTTGTTGAATACATCTACATAATAGGACTGGCGCAAGTAAGTGTTAAAACATGGCAATGAGTGGAAACTCTGAAGGCCTTTCAGCACAGCTTCACCTTCGGCCATTACGCCTAAAGAAGCAGTAGGAGCCAATTCAACGTCTCTCAATTTCGGAAGTTCAAAATAAGCGGCAGCAAATCCCTGTTTCATCGTCATCACATGATTCCACTTACCGCCAAGCAACGAGTTATAGCCGTTGGTAATTATTTCCAGACTATCATAACAGGCTTTCGCTGATTTCTCCAGTTCTTTGGTTGATGCTCTCTGCTGAATAGAATACCAGCGGTTTCTTTGTCCGTCCAGTATCATTCTGTTCAACAATTCGCACCCTTTCACCGGATAATACAGTGACTGGTAGAAACATGCTTTCTGTTTCTCGTCCGACATATTGTTTAGGATCTTCTCTACGGTGCTTCCAATACGGCGGTATTCATTCAAACGATTGTCTACCTCACGATAGTTGGTAAGTGAGAAATCCGTATCCGTATTCCGTTCTCTCCCATGCTTATCAGTAGTCCATTGGTAACCCCACCCCATAAATTCGGGTTTACGTGCGAAAGCCAGCTTATAGAAAGAATTAACCACATCCTGATATTCGTTACGGTATTGGTCGCCCAACATACCACACAACCATTCAGTACGGTAGTTGGCTGCCCTTTCAAAGTTAAAAGCATCAATATCGAAAGCCATTGTCAGGAAATAATCTACAGCGAACTCACAGGATTTGATATCACCGGCATTCAGCAACCAGATGCGATCCGCCGTTGCATCATACGCTTTACGAAGTTCTTCATACATCAATGTAGGAGAAACCGTGTTCATCCAAAGATGATCGTGAGGCTTGCCAAGATAAGAAGAATGGTAGTACACACCCGAACGACCCGAACGTTTCTGTTCCTTCGGACTGCTCAAACGTTTCATATAACCATAGTTGTCATCCGGCCAGATGATTGTTACGTCATCCGGTAATTCCAGACCTTCGTCATATACATCCAGCACTTCTTTATAGGGAGTAAATGCTTGGGGAATCTCTTCACCCGGTTTACCGATGGCATCAATCAACATCTGTCTTTGGGCCATCAAAGCCTCCTGAAGCATATCTTTTCTGTCGCCCATATCATTGCTTGCATTCATGGCTCTGTCATGCAGTCCGCGCAATGCCAGCGTATATACATTTTCAAAGGGAGCACATTCCTTCACGCGTGCATTCAACACGCTGTCTACACCTTTTTTATTATTGATGTAGTCCCACTCACCCATTTTATCACGTTTCCATTCACTTGCGGTATTAAACAATAACGGTTCACAATGAGAAGAACCCATGATGATGGCAAAGCGGTCTGCAACCACTCTGTTCTCGGGAATGCGGTGAAATGCCATAGATGCATCATGCATGGCCGGACACAAATAGTTGGCCTGGAGACGGAGCAACAGTTCGCAAACCTTAGCGTAAGTCCGGGGACCGAAATTACCCACTTCTTTCTCGAAGTTTCTCTTAGACCAACGGTAGAGCCCCCAGTCTTCATCGTTGATGAAGATACCTCTATATTTCACAGTAGGCTCTTTAGATATATATTTATCTACTTTCAGGTGTAACTGATCCTTCTTTACAATGGGAGCGTCTGCCCACCAGTACCAGGGAGATACACCGATAGTCCTCGACACAGACAACAATCCGTAAGCAGCACCTCTGCGGTCGCTACCCACAATAACCAATGCCTTGTCTACACCAGGAAGCGGATTACGAACGAGCTGTACCAGATAGCTTTCCCAACGATTCTTCAAAGTTTCCACATCCAGTTTCTTCTTTGCAATCATCTGGTCAATCCATTCATTATGCCCCAAGGTTCCGACAATAATACAATTCTTCTGAGGAGCTTCCTTGGTAGTAGCAACGCCTAGGATTTGTCCACTCACCTCTTTCACATCATTCGCAAATAGTCCCGCCGTTGTTTTTACAACTTCAAAATCTTGTGCGTCATAGTACACGCAGGCTTTATCCTTCTTGCCTACGAGACTGAATACGTTGGATCCGCTACTATTTTGCGATAGCGAAACCTGAGCCAACGCCACTGAAGAACTCAGCAGCAACATGCCTCCTAATAAAACAGATTTAAAAATACTCATGGTTTATTTATTGATAATTTATAAGTTACTTCTCCATCAGGGCAACCACACACCAAAGGTAAGGTCCTTGTGCATGAAAATCACCGGTACGGCGCGGACGGTCATAATAGTATTGCTTGTCGTTCTTCTTGTTGGTACCGACACAGATTTCTCTCACCTGATTTTTTTCGGTAAGGTAAGTCACCAAAGCCATCCATGCCTTGCGCGCTGCCGGAGCATATTCTTTGGCATCCAACCATCCGTTCTTTACACCTGTAATAAAAGCGAAAGTAAACATGGCAGAACCCGATGTTTCAGTCCAGCATTCAGGATCATCGAGCAACTGATTCCACAGACCTTCCGGGTTCTGATATTCCTTCAGACTTTTCATCATAGTCAGGTAACCTTCCATAATGCGGGGACGGTCTTTGTGCTTCTTGGGCAAATAACGAAGTAATTCTGCCATACCTGCTGCCATCCATCCGTTTCCGCGTCCCCAATAGAAAGGCACATCCGGTGCATGATAGAAGAGACCGTTGGGACGTTGCAATTCATCCAGATACATCACCATCTCTTTGGCTGCACGATCTATATATTTGCTATCATTGGTCACTTTGTAGGCATGTGTCTGTACAATGGTAATCATGTACATATCGTCAATCCAAAGACGTGTTTGCCACGAATAGCCCTTCTCTACCCATTCCTTCTCACTTGGTTTGGCATCTTCGGGAACTTCCCATTGGGTATCGGCATAAGGCAATCCCAGTTCTTTGTAGCGTTCATCCTTCGTCACCCAATAAAGCTCCAGAGGCAAACTTCCGAACATATTCAGATCGACATGATTCTTGATGGGCAACAACTCCTTTTCGGTAGTAAACAGATGCTCAAATCTGGCTTGCAAAAGTTTGATGAGCGCTTTGTCTTTGGCCGCCGCCGCATATTTAAGAGAACCGTTCCAATAGAAGGTTTCAGGATAACCAATCCATTTTCCGGCATGCAATGCATGTTTCTCGGTTACAAAACGGTAGGCAATACGTCTGCCGATTTCATCGGGAGTATACCCTTCGGGAAAATTCTTCAGAAGACTAGTCTGAGCGATTAGCAACTGGAAAGACGATAATAAAAATAAGAATGCGAATACTTTCTTGTACATAACAATTTGAATTCTATCTATTAAACATTACAATAATTTACTTTCTCTGGAATATCCGTTGATATTACTTCACTTTCAATAGTTTCTTGGTGTCGTCGCACACGGCTACCGCCACTTTGGAGTCTGCACAGCCGTAATAAAGATATAGCTTCTTCTTATAATAGGCCAATCCTTCGATAAACACGGTTCCGTCCTTATACTGCCCGCTCTTCTCAAAAGAAGCTTCGGGCATGAAGAAAGGCTTGTCTAAACGGCCCAATACTTTATAAGGATCTTCGGAATCAAGCAGGAGCTGACCAGCGCAGTAAGCACCTGCCGGATAATTTGCATCGCCTCTCTTTTTATCATTCTTACCATTATACATCAATACGATGCCTTGTTTGGTACGAATAGCAGGAGGCCCACATTCAGTCATCTGGCTGTCGAAGTATCCGTTACGCGGCCTGGCTATTTTCAACAATTCGTTGTTCTCATCCAGCACAGGATACCAGTCTGTAAGATTGTCGGAAGTAGCTGCATGCACGGCATATTCTCCCCAATACATGAAGTACTTACCATCTACTTTATCGAGAACCAGTTTTCCACCTTTCACCTTGGTAAGCATAGAGGCTGACTTGGTAGCAATTCTGGCGAAACGCCCGTCATACGCTTTTTCAAAAGCAAGACCGTGCTTGGTCCAGTTCTTCAAGTCTCTGGAGGTAGCTACTGCAAGACGGGGAGTCTTCCGGTTCCACGCCGTATAAAGCATCACGTATAATCCGTCTTCGGTCATTGCCACTCGCGGATCTTCGCAACCACCCGGACACTCTATACTCTCAAAATCATCTCCACCGGGGAAAAGTACCGGGCTGTCGAATCTCTCCATAATCACTCCATCCACACTTTCGGCATACCCGATACGGGAAGTTCTCTTCCCAATGCCTTGTGCCGAGTTATCTTCAGCACGATAGAGCACGACAATCTTTCCATCTTTCACCGTGGCAGCAGGATTGAAAATATCACTTTCTTCCCACTTCACCTGTTCCTTTCGCATCGGACAATAGAAAGAGGTAGGCTGTGGAGTGAGTACAGGATTGACACCTTCAGGACGGTGGAATGGGCCAATTACCCAGTTCTCCTGTTCTTTCTTATCGGTATCATCTGAAGAAGGCAGAGTAGAAAAACTACTCAATGACAGCACTCCTATCAAACCGACTATGAGTTTTAACTTCATCTTAATATCTATGTTTTGCATGGTTAAAGTTATCGTTTTATTGACGAATATGTTTATAAATCTCAGTCAATACTTCCAATCTGGTTGTTTTTCCGGGAACAGCCCGGGGCTTAAACCCACATAATGTACTCCAGTCCTGCAACGTCTTTTCATCGACCATTCCTTGCAAATCCGCATCCCATCCGGGCAAATACCCTCTCAATCCCATATATTGAGCCAAATGGAAACCTGTATTTTCCGGACGCAAGTCACGAAAGTAAATCAGCGTTGCTTTCTGGTCAATCAGCAGATCCTGCAATATGGACATATCCACATCCTGAACAGCAACTTTACGGTCAATAGCCAACGAAGCAGCGATACCTGCCGCCTGCCCCAATGCCATCCAACATGGCTCCATACGCAATGTGGAGAATCCGATATGTGAACCGGATACAGGTACAGGTAATAGCAGATTATCTACATTCCGGGGTAGAATCACGCCCAAGGGCACCGTATACACTGCTGTAGGGTAGCTGACAAATCCATCCAAATGTACTCTTCCGGCTTCCCGCTTTCTGGCAGCATGCGAATCGAGTGCATAATGGCTGGCTGTCACGCTACTGCCATGCAAAGGCGGGCGTTTGCCCGGTGCAGTGGGTAAAGCATCCTTAGCTGTAAAGAAGTAAACTCCCTCAAAGCGTCTTCCTTCACGTACATAGACCTGGCGGGGAAAATATTCATTATCCTGATATTCGTCTTTAGCCAATCCCCATTCTAGCATTGCTTTACGGAAATGCTCCGGCAATTCCGGATCATTCTGGGCAAACCAGAATAAACCCAATGTATAATCTTTCAGACGTTTGGCAAACTTATCCCTCCACTCCCAGGAAGAAGTAGGCCAAGGCCAGTTCTCTTCCGGCAGATCAGTAGAGATAAATGCAGCGTGCTGATTATTGCCATCTGTCTTCTGATTAGGCAGTTTCACGATACTGCTCAGTTTTCTGATTCCCCAACTGTCTCCTGGCAGTTTAGTCTGGTTACCGCCAGCGATATGACGACGGTTTTCTTCCATCATTTCACCGGTCACTTTCAGCATGGCCCGTTGAGTATTCTTTCCGGTCCATACATCTTCAATCAGTGAGACATATTCGTTCCTGTTATACGATGCCGGCTTCGGAAAGAGAACACGATTATCAGGATCATTAGTCAGGCAAAGGCGATAGTTATATGCCTGGACTGCATTATCAGACTCTCCTGTGCTACCACTGGCTGGCAGACTTTTCCAGTATTCATAGGTTCTTCCAGCTCCGGGTTCTCCGAATTCGGCTTTGCTTTCCCTACCTACGCGGAAAGGCACACCTGCCGCAGCACCCAGATCACCTTCATAAGTGGCATCCACAAAGATGTCACCCTGATAAAGTTCTTTCTCTCCATTCTCACGATTCAGTATACAGATGCTTTCAATGCGCCCGTTTCTGAGAGTGATATTCTGATCTTCAGCATCGAACTGCCGCATAAGAAGCACGGTAATTTTATCCTTATGTTCGTTCAGCATATCCTGATAGATAGAGGCTGCAACAGACGGTTCGAAATGAAAGCCGTCACTGCAATCCTTCAGCTGCTGAGAGTTCTTTCCATAACGTTCTGCATAGTATTGCTTGATTCTGGAAGTAAACTCCATGAACAGACCGGTAGTTGCCTCCCGGGTAGCAATATCAGTAGCTCCCAGTCCGTTGGCCGGAAGTCCTCCAATATGCTGGGTACGTTCCAGAATAACTGAGGTCTTGCCTTGCCGGGCCGCTGCAATCGCCGCCATTATGCCACCGGGATTACCGCCTACCACCACAATATCAAAATGATTTTGAGCGGATATCCCCCAGCTGAGCAGCAACAAAACAGTAAGAATATGGAATCTCTTCACGTTATTTTTTATTTGAGTTTATACTTCTGAGTAGTTACATTCCAACCCTTCAATACCAGAACAGCTCCCTCAGTCAACTTTTCTTCCGCCGTTTCAATGGTGACAGTTTTCTTTTCACCCGGAACCAGAGAGAAGAAGTTATCCGAATAAAACGACGGGCGTATCGGACTCATCTTGGAATCGAGGAATTGCAATTGATTAAAGAAAGCGATACCACCGGAGGTATTCTTCAATGTAATGTCTACGAAATAGCGACCGTCTGCTTGACGCGCTTTATAGGAAAGCTTCACATTAGCCGCTTTCAGCTTACTCAAGTCTTCAAATCCTGAAGATGCAGGACCGGTCAGAGTCTTACTGCCTTCATACTTATCATTTGATCTCCAATAAAAGTTGGAAGAAACGTCTTTACCCTTCTCATCCTTCAGCACCAGCTTGATAAAGTGAACCTGAGAGATGTTTTCAGGAAAACGGATGGTCAGTACATCATTGGCTACTCCATCTTCCGGAAGATTCACGGAAGCAGATTCTTCAAATACCTTCCGGCTATTGATATCATATACCCGTGCTATCACTTTGTAATTATTAAAAGAGCGATAATAATCGTTCACCACAGACACTGTATTCTTCAGATAATCGAACTGGGCATGTAGTGGCTCCAATGAATTGGCTGTATGGTACAAAGAAGCAGTGGGTTCCAAAGACCAATCCCACATACGGGAAGATACCTGACGCATGGAGCAGTTATGATACCAGAACAAGAGTCCGGAACAGAAGCGATCACCATAATCCAACTTATTGTAATTCCACACTTCCCAGATACTCTTTGAGTTAATGGCACCCAACAGTTGTCCTTTCTGAGCAAACTCATCAATAGAGGATGACTTTCCATAGTTGTTCACCAAATCAGTATACATGGTAGTCATCAAGTGGAAACCATTTCCATCCAGGTAATCCCACACCTCTTTATTGATAGGCCAGAGATCTTTTTCATCCATCATCTCACGAAGAATCTCCACTGTGGGAAGTGTAGGCGCACCATACTCCGGATTGAAACCATCGACACGGCTTCCACGCGGAGATGCCGTATTTTCATAATGCTGCATCGGATTCACCTGCTTATACGGACTTCCATCATGCACTCCGGCACATTCTGACTGCATCTGATATCCTCGCGTACCGTCCAGCTTGTTCAATAATTCAGGGGTACCTGTAACCTCGGTACTTTCATTAGAGGCTACATAATAAGCCAGAGAAGGATGATTGCGGATACGTTTCACAGTAGATGCCACATTATCCAGATAATTGCCCTTATCGTTCGGATGGCGTGTATCACCCGTCATCCAGAATTCCTGCCATACCAGCAGTCCCATCTCATCACACAACTGGAAGAAATAATCGGATTCGGCAATGCCACCTCCCCACATGCGTAAGAGATTGACACCCGACTGACGGCTATATCGCAGTTCGGCATATGTACGCTCGTCAGAAGTTCTCAACATAGCTTCCGGTATCCAGTTCGTTCCACGGATAAAGAGACGCTTGCCATTGACATAAAAGACACGTGACTTATCAGGCGTATTCGTATCGGAAGTAATCTCACGAATACCGAATTTTGTTTTAACCGAGTCGCAAACTACTCCATCGATGGATACGGTCATTTTCAACTCATACAGGTTTTGAGGACCTTTGTTCACAGGCCACCACAAACGAGGAGAGTTAATCACTAATTGAGGAAATTCATCCGGAGAAAAAGACAAGATTTTCTCTTCTCCACGCAAAACTTTAAGCTTTTTCTCGAAAGTTATATTTTCACCTGTAATCTCACCTCTTACCGTACAATTAATTCCACTAAATCCGGTAGTAGGATTTACAACTTCCACAGAAATGAACTCACGTGCCTGGTCATAACCAGGTTTACGCAGTTCGGACTTCACAAAAGGATGACGTAATGCTACTTTACCGGTAGCATAGAGAGAGATGTTTTTCCAGATACCCGTATTACGGTCGCGGATACCATCCATGAAAGTAAAATCCCAGCCTACAGTCATCAGCATAGTAGTGTTCAATCCGATATTTCCGTTTCCACCATTGTGGAACTCACCCACTGCACCCCAGGATTTGGGTTTGGCACTGCCGGGGACATCAACCGGATATACTTTTATAGCCAATGCGTTAGCCTTATCTATCTTCACAAAGTCAGTCACGTCAATATAATCCTGCATAAACATACCTTTAATAGTACTGAGCAGATTTCCATTCACCCATACTTCGGCACGATAGTTGATACCATCCACTTGCAACCAGACATGTTTTCCTTCAAATGATTTGGGAACTGTAAATTCAGTCCGGAACCAATAGGTATAAAAGTCACGACCGGTTTCAGAGATATCCGGTATTAATTTGGATTCGATCTTATTGTTGATTCCGTAATAAGGTTCCGGATATTTACGGTTATGTACCAATGAATTCAGAACTGTACCGGGCACAATGGCAGGCAACCAGTTCGCGGTCGGGTAATCTGACAATGATACCTTTTCTCCAGGATCTGCTACATCTCCTGCCTTTATCATTTTCCACTGATAGTCTCCATTATGGGTAATTTCCGAGTCGAGCCAGAGGCGTTCAGAGTCTCTGACATCATTTACTTTGGTTTGTCCGGTTACTACTGTCGAATAGGAAAACAACAGTACAACAAAGGTAAGGGCCTTCACCCAACTGCTTATGTTCATCTTATAAGTATAAATAGATTTTCGATATGAGATTATTAAAGTAATGCTATCTTATTCCTCCAAAAGTGCAACGGCACACCAGAGGTAAGGAGCTTGTCCATGATAATCACCTACATTTTGTTTGCGATCATAGTAATACTGTTTGTCGTTCTTCTTATTGGTACCCTCGCAAACAGATTTCACATTATCATTTTCATCTATGTATCTCACCATAGCCATCCATGCTTTGCGGGCAGCGGGTGCATATTCCTTGGCATCCAACCAACCATTCTTCACTCCTTTAATGAAAGCAAAGGTAAACATGGCAGATCCCGAGGTTTCGAGCCAACAATCAGGATGATCCAGTAACTGATGCCACAAACCGTTTGAAGACTGATATTTCTTCAGACTTTTCATCATGGTACGGTAACCGTGCAGAATACGTGGACGATATTCACTGTCTTCGGGCAAGCTGCTCAACAATTCGGCCATACCGGCAGCCATCCATCCATTACCTCTTCCCCAATAGAAAGGAACATCCGGAGCATGATAGAAAAGGCCATTCGGACATTGCAGTTCGTCCAGATACATCACCATCTCTCTTGCAGCACGGTCTATATATTTACGATCACCTGTAACTCTGTAAGCCTGAGTCTGCACAATAGTAATCATGTACATATCGTCAATCCACAAACGGGTCTGCCAGGAATAACCTTTCTGGTCCCATTCTCTTTCTTTCGGTTTGGCGTTTGCAGGGAGTTGCCATTGAGTATCGGCATAAGGAAGACCCAAATCCAGATAGCGTTGGTCCTTTGTAATCTTATACAGTTCCAAAGGTAAGCTACCGAACATATTTACATCCACATGATTCATGATAGGCAATAAAGCCTTTTCTGTTGTGAACAGAAGTTCAAATCTGTTCTGCAAAAGCTTCACAAGTTCCTGATCATTGGTAAGTGCAGCAAACTTTAGCCCTCCATTCCAGGTAAAAGTTTCCGGATAACTAATCCACTTTCCAATATGAAGCATGTGCTTTCCATCTACAAAATGATATGCAAGACGTTTACCGACTTCTTTAGGGGTATATCCCTCAGGAAAATCGGTCAATAAACTTGTTTGAGCGAACACGAACTGAAAAGGAAGTAAAAACAGCAATAATAACGACTTCTTACACATAAGGTTAATTCTTTATTTATTAGACATTAAGAAACACATAATTGTTATCATGGTATAATCTCTTATGAGACGGTTACAAAGATAGCGCACAGTATCTTCTCAATACGAAATAAGCATTCCAATAAATAGAAAAAACATCTCAAAATCGCATAAAAGCCACAATTTTATTCCAAATAAAGCCACTAAATATCAGTCATCAATGAATTTGTTCACTCCGTCATGCTGAGCTTGCTGAAAAATCTCATTTCTTTGCACAAGTTACTTCTTACTTACTTTAGCCGGAGCGTCGCATGAGTTTAAACTGTCCCGGCAATTAGTTGTATAGACAGGGCGTGCAGCATCTATATATCGGACGTATTGCATCTATATATCCAATGTGTTGCATCTATATATCCAATACGTTGTATCTATATATCCAACGCCACCGACATATAGATGCAAAACGAACAGAAAAAAGAAAGACGTTCAAGACTTCCATAACTCATACACCGGAAATTCCGGATGCCCCCTTTAGCCGGCAAAATCCTTCGGAAGTACCCCGAATTGCTTCAGGAAGCATTTAGAGAAATAAGAAGAAGAATTGAACCCGACCATATAACAGATTTCATTGATACGGCTCTCACCTTCTTTCAATAATTGGGCGGCACGCTTCAAACGTTCTATGCGTAAATACTCATTGGGACTCAAGTCTAATACTCCCTTCATCTTACGATAGAAACTGGAACGGCTCATATTCAGGCTCTCTGCCATATCATCCATACTGAACTCCTGGTTTGACAGGTTAGAAAGAATTATTTCGTTCAGTTTTTTGATAAATTCTTCATCAGCCTTAGTCAATGCCATTGTATTGACCGCAACAAAAGGAGATTTAGCAAAATCCCTGCGAAGCTTCTCCCGGTTATTTATCAGATTGGAAACCACAGCCAGGAGATATTCCGGTGAAAAAGGCTTTTCAATATAAGAGTCCGCTCCCAGTTCCATTCCCTCAATCTTAGACTGGATATTTGTCTTTGCAGTTAAAAGTATAATAGGAATATGGCTATAACCTACATTCGATTTTATAGTCTTGCAAAGTTCAAAACCATCCATCAACGGCATAACGACATCACTCACCACCAGATTTACGAAATTACTATCCAAAGCTTCCAAAGCCTCTTTACCATTGGTAGCGGTGATTACAGCATATTGAGACGATAACTGACGTTCGATGAAAGCGAGCATTTCCGGATTGTCTTCTACAACCAAAACCATATGTTTGCTTTCTTTCGAATGTTTCCCTTCCAATTTATCATCCGGATAGGATTCACCGGATGTTTCCGCTTGCAACTCTGCATCTTTATTCTCTACATCAGAATCCAGAGCTATGACCATATCCTGGATGATAGGAAGTGTCAAGCGGAAAATGTTCGCTTCTTCTCCCTGAACCATGACCAAAGTACCACGATGGAGCTCTGCCAACGAACGGGAAAGAGCCAAACCGATACCTGCGCCTGTAGTAACCTTTCCCTCTTCCTTCTGGCTAAAACGGACAAAAGGCTGAAAGATCTCCTCTTTCATCTCATCAGGAATGATTACTCCGTCGTTCTTAGTCACCACATAGAAAGCCTGTTTTTCCTGATCTACCTCCAGCTTTATATGCATATAACTATCAGCATACTTCATTCCATTATTTAAAAGATTACTTACAATCTTCGTAAAAGCTTCACGGTTGACATGCGCACAGAAGTTTTCATCCGGCAACTCCAATGTAAAGTCGAGACCTTTCTGGCGCGAAAGGGAACTAAATCGCATATAAGTCTCTCTCAAAACATTAGTAATATCACATTTAGTAAAGTTCAGACTGTATCCCTGACTCTCTACCTTTCTGAAATCCAGAAGTTGGTTCGTCAGGTTCAGCAACCTTTCCGTATTATGCTGCATGATGTTCAGATCCTCATGAGTTTCCGGATCCAGATGCTTTTTCAGAATAATATTCTCCAAAGGTCCTTTTATCAATGTCAGCGGAGTGCGGATTTCATGTGCTACGTTCGTAAAGAAATCTATCTTGGCATTATAAATCTCACGTTCTTTCTCCTGTTCGAACTTCTCAAGCTGACGACGGTGCTGCCTGCTGCTACGTTGCTTGAAATACCAGAAAGTATATACAAAGCAAACAATAAACAACAATAAATAAATGCAATAAGCCCAGATGGAAAGATAAAAAGGAGGACGGATATGGATATATAACAACTGTTCTTCAGGTCCCCAAATACCATCACTATTGGACGCTTTCACACGAAACTGATAATCACCATGCCACAGATTGGAATAAGTCACAATAGGGCTTTCCCCCACAGTTATCCAGTCCTTATCAAAGCCATCCAATCTGTACATCAATTTATTCATTTTCGGCACCTGATAACCCAGGGCTGCAATACGGAAGGAAAATGAGTTCTGATTAGCTTGAAGGGTAATGCTGTCCGAGAAAGTAATGCTCTTATCAAGAGGAGTATTCTCTTCATCGGCACGAACTTCTTTATTAAACAGCATAAAATCGGTAATCACCACCGGCGGCAGGTTCTTATTCTCTGTAAATGTCTTAGGATTAAATACAATAAAGCCATCAATACTACCCAGATAAATGTTACCGGCTTCATCCTTATAACTGGAACGGTAGTTAAATTGATCACCAAGCAATCCATTGGCCGTAGTATATCCCTTCACCTGTTTAGTTACAGGGTTAAAACGTACCAACCCACTATTCGTAGTCAACCAGAACAGACCCTCCGCATCTTCTACGATCTGGTAAACGACATCATTAGGCAATCCGTTGGATGAATTATAGCTGGTAAAAGTCTCCGTTTCAGGATGAAACAGACAGAAACCACCTCCCTGCGTAGTCAGCCAGATCTGGCGATGGGAGTCTTCAAAAATACTCAAAACCTTATTATAAGGAAGGCTCTCTTGATTACCCTCATTGTGCACATAGTTTTTCCATCTCTTTTCATTCACATTATAGCAATAAGCGCCATTCGCATAGGTTGCCAGCCACAGGTTACCGCCCGAATCCTCCTTTATATCATATACAAACCTGCCTGCCAGTTCTGTAATCCTTTCAAAATCATCCGTTTGCTCATTGTATTTTAACAGACCGAACATCGTTCCCAAATAAATATCACCAGTCGTTGTTCTGCAAATAGCAAAGATGCTGTTATCAATTAATGAATGCGGAGAATCATTTTTCTGGTAGGTCTTCAGGATATTACCGGTATTAGTATCTACAATTTTCAAACCTTTAGAGAAAGTTCCAACCCACAACTTATCACCCACCATACAGAGCCCATGAATATTCGTAAACCCGGAACTGGGTGCAAAGAATGAGAAGGTCTTGGTTCTCGGATCAAAACGGTTCAAACCACCATCTTCGGTACCAATCCATAATACGCCCTTATTATCCTGACAAAACTCACGAACCCGCTTACCTTGCAAATTATTGTCCCCATCTTTCGGATAATACTTCTCAAAATAAGTATAGGATTTCGGATAATAATCTACTCCCCCAAAATATGAACCTACCCAGATGCCACTTTCACGATCCTCGCACAACGAATAAACGGCATTATCGGACAACGAATAAGGATCATCCTTAGAACCATGCAGATGCACATACTTGTCCGTACGAAGATTGTAGATATAAACTCCCGATTCAGCTCCTATCCACAGTTCATTATCCGAATTTACCAACAGGTCACGGCTATATACCATTTCACCGGTTTCATCCATCAACAGCAAATTTCTCAGGTTACCGGAAGTCAGATTCAACTCCTGCACTCCCTTTCTTATGGAACTTATATAGATACAATTATATGCTCCCGGAACAATCTTCATAATAACATCATCCTTAAAAACCTCATCACTATCCTTCGGGGAAAGATAAGGGTGAAGCGTTTTTAAATTATCCTTGGAATAGAACAGGCCATTGCCATAAAATCCTACCCAGATTGTTCCACTATTATCAAAGGCAACGCTCTGTACATTGGCTGAGAACTCATTCAATGTATAATTATGAAGTTGACCTTTTTGCGGCTCATAACAGAAGAGTCCCTGTGTTTCGACCGCTATCCATACCCGGCCCTGTTTATCTCCCGAAATAGCAAAGACAGTCCGCTCTATCTTTGTATTCTCCCCACTCAAACGGTCAAATGGAATAAAAATCTCCTGGTCAGAATAATAAATATACACCCCGGCATCTGTACCAACCCAGATATTCCCTTTATTGTCCTGATAAAGACAAGTCACGAAATTGTTTCCCAAACTATGATTATCAGTCATATCACGCTTAAAGTTCCGGAATGACATCCCATCGTATCGGCTCAGACCACCCTTGGTACCAAACCACATAAATCCCTTCTTGTCCTGCATAATTGCATTGACTGTAGTCTGGGATAACCCATCCTGAATACTGAGGTTTTTGAAATAGTAATGTTCATCTGCTGCTTGTACCCAGCAAATGATATAGCAAAGAAAACTAATAAGGGCTATTATTCTTTTCTTCATTTTCGTGCTTTTTATAGATTCATACGTCAAATATAGCCCAATTTGACGATAAACAATAAAAGAAACATTTCAATAAATAGAAATATCGTCCCTTTAAGATTTAAGAGAATCAACCAAACAATGGTTTATAACAGAACTTCGATAAAAATAGCCCTTTTCATCGAAGTTCTGTGACTCAAAACAATCCTCATTTCACAAGTTTAGGGGTTATATACTCTTCACTAATTCTCATGCGATCCACTCCATCGACATTTTCAAACGAAACTTCTCCGATGTACATGGCACGCGGATGAATGTTATCCTTATCTTTATGAGCATGATAGACTATGCGAAGTTTACCGGCTTTATCCGTAAACATAGCACTATGCCCCACTCCAACCAGCTTACCGGGCTTTTGCAATAAAGGGTTTTCATCATACTTCGTCCATGTACCCATCAGATCGGTAGCCGTAGCACAGCCTACACCATAAAATGGACTTTCATAACTATTAGCCGAATAAGACATATAATAAATCCCATTATGCTTAAGAATATAGGAACCTTCATTCACGCGAGGCCAGACTTTCTCCCATTCCTGAGTTACATGGAGACAAGGATGCATTGTCTCCTTCTTGATAGTAATCAAATCCTTTTCCAACTCTGCTATCCAAATGTTGTTACCGTCATTGAAACGTACAAAAGATAAATAAGGCGTACCGTTATCATCTATAAACAGAGAATTGTCAATACACTTCTCATCAGCAATCATCGGCTCCTTCCTATCCTGAACAAACGGTCCCGTGGGAGAGTCCGCAACCGCTACACAGATATGTTCATCTGCCGAATAATACATATAGAATTTCCCATTTACAAAATAAATCTCAGGAGCCCAGAACCAACGGTCCGCCCAGGAATCTTCCTTATTCAATGCCAACCCTCCATACTTCCAGGCCAGCAAGTCATCGGAGGTATAAAATTCAATTCCTTTATTCGAATGCGTACCATAGGCATAGTATACTCCATCGTGCAGCAAAATGAACGGATCGCCCAAAGGCACAGGTGTTTCAGTGGCATTGACAACAGCATTGTCAGCACTCTTTTTAGAGGAACATTGACAAGATGCCAATGTTCCAAACATAAACAAACAGACAAGAAATAAATTCTTTTTCATACAATTCTATTTTGATAATGCTCTATTAACACAACCTGAATACATTCTTCATTAGTCAGTAAAATGATAGTTATAGGGGTTCCGCTTAAAATGATAACGGTGTCTTGGCAATGGCAACGGGTCTTGCAAACGCAATTCCCAGGCCAACAATTTTGTCAGCAACTCGCTCTGCTTATCTATCAACTTGGGATTTCCAAATAAATTATTAATTTCATACGGATCTTTCTTCAAATTGTACAGTTCCCCTTTTCCATAACTATTCATAATCAGTTTCCAGTCACCCATACGTACCATTCGGGAAGTTCCACTTTGAGTCCATGTATTCAGTTCGTCAAAATGAGCCACTTTATTGGGTCCCAGCGCACCTTCCTGCTCAAAAGTCAAGTTATCGTCCAAAGGAACATCTTCTCCGCCAAAACCTAACTGTACAACAACGCTTGAGAACTCTTCTTTCGGATATTCTTTACCCGTCAACATAGGCCACAAACTCCGTCCCTGAACACCTACCGGTATTGAATCACCTATCGCAGTACAGAAAGTAGGGAAAAGATCGGCCAACGAAACATGCGCATCTATAGCTTTAGGTTGCTTCTTTATCCGATAGCCTGCCCAAACCATCGGTATTCTGGTTAGAGACTCAGACAAGCCTACTCCCTTACGAATTAGTCCGTATTCACCGCAATAATCTCCATGATCGGACAGAACAACGATGATAGTTTTCTCGAATAGTCCCTTTTCCTTCAGATCCTCAACCAAGCGTTTGATCTGATCATCAATGAGACGAATCATCCCCATATAATTTCCACGCAACCGAGGCAGGTCTCTTTCAAGATCAGGACAAGAGGCGTCTTCCAGTTCCGCCAGAATCTGATACTTTTCTCCCTTCTTCAATACATCCTTACGTGAAGTCTTCACAGCCGGAATCTTATCCGGTGCAAACATTGAGTAATAAGGTTCACAAACCTGATACGGATTATGCGGTTCAGGGAATGAAACCCATACAAAGAACGGATTGTCCTTCTGGCTATCTATCCATTCTATAGCCTCATCCACAATTCTCGTAGGTTGCTGATCTTTCAAAGGTATAGGCGAAGGTTCCAGATACTGTCCGACTGCCTCTTTAAAGAATTTGGAAATAGCACGCTCTCCTTCTGTCACCGGCTTATTCTTCCCCCAGTGGGAATATTCAGACCAGAAATCCATATCCTTTGAGTTCAGATAAGCATGATTCTTACCTACTAAAGCTGTTTTATAATGATTCTCCTTCAGAACAGTTACCAAGTCTTTCGCATAATTAATGTCACGCACATTGTGATTGGTACGTACATGAGTTGCAGTTGGAAAACGGCCGGTAAACATGGAACAACGTGCAGGAGTACTGGCCGGCATAACCGTATACGCTTTATCGAACCAAGCGTTCTGATGTGCCAATTCATCGACAAATGGAGTAATATCCATAGGAAAACCTTCGCGTCCACACAAATCGGCACGTTGCTGGTCCGTCATTATCACTACAATATTAGGTTTATCTGTCTGTGCAAACAAAGACAAACCTATTCCCTGGAGAGCGATTCCTGAAAAAAGATGTTTTCTAAAATTCATAACTATCTGATTTTAATTAATAACCATATAAAAACGACATATACTCCATAACCCCTATAAAGAGATTATGAAGTATGCAGAGACTCAATCACATCAATCCCAACCCGGATTCTGCACCATATTAGGATTCATTTGCATTTCTCTCGCCGGTATCGGAAGACTCCAGTAATGATCTCCTCCCCAGGCATAATTATTAGTTCTGGTTCCCCATATCTGAGTCATACCATTCATCTTGCCTTCCTTGTCCTTATAGAACTTCAGATCTTTCCAGGTTCTCCAGCGAATCTCATCGAAATAAATCACGTCTTCACCTATTAATTCCCAATGGCGTTCGTTCATGATACGTTGGTGCATATCTGTTTTTCCTGTAACCTGAGTAAATTCGTTGGTTCCCAGTAATTGGGCTCCTGCCCTTTCACGCACCTCATTCACTTTGCTTATGGCTCCGGGAAGATCATTCAACTCATTCAATGCCTCCGCCCAATTCAACAGAACATCCGCATAACGGATAAACGGCAAATCCAATTCAGAATATATATTCGGTAACTCTAATCCTTCACCCACAAACTTACGGTTTAAGTAATAGAACTTCAAACTTGTATCTGTTTTCAAATCTCCATATGTGGTATAAGAACGGAAAGGATAACGCATCACATACTCTTTAGGAATTCCTTCAACCCCACCAAGAAAAGAGGCATAAGGGGTTATAACGGACATTACCATTCTCGGATCACGGTTTTCATAGGCTTTTTTAATCCTCTCCTCGTTACCGGAAGCATCATATTTGGACATATCAGCCCCCGCAGCTACTGCGTTCTTTCTTTCAGTCTCCGTGATGTTATTCCGCAGGAAATACACCATACGCTTATCAATGCCCATATCATTATATCCGGGGATAATGTCATCCCAATTGAACTTACTACCGTCTCTATTTTCGTAAGACTCGGCAAACTGCGGGTTTATAATATAATTATTCCACCCCAATCCATTGCCTGAAGGGTCAGGCGGCAAGCATCTGTTACCGAAACCTCTGTTCTTTTTCTGCGTATAATCCGGATGGTCCAGACATTGCAAAGAGAATATCATTTCATCGCAACGCTCATTTTCCACCTTAAACAGTTTCTTGTATGACTCCTCACCCGCACCTTTATAGAGCGTGTATCCACAATCCTTTACTGCCTGAAAATCATCAGCCGCCTTTTTCCATTCTTTCATCCACAGATATACCTTGCCTCTTAAAGCATAGGCTGCACCTTTTGTAATATGCCCGTAATTGGCATCATCCGAACTGTATTTATCCGGCAAATCCGGATTATTGATACAGGAAGTCAGATCATCCACTATATATCCCCAGACTTCATCCTGAGTGGAACGTGCCAGTTTTGCCTCATCAATATCCTTAATCGGATCTTTATAGTAAGGAACTCCATTATACAAGATATTCAGCCTGTAATACCACCAGCAACGCAGAAACATACATTCTGAAATATAGCGGCTTCTTTTAGTCTCATCAAATCCCTCGACCGTAGGCAGATTGCCAATCACATCATTTGCCTTGATAATTCCCTTATAGAATCTTTGCCAGGGAGCAGAACTCCCCTTAACAGAGCTCGGAGAATTTGTCGCAAATAAGAAATTGAAAGTAGGAGCTATACCTATACCGTAATCCATAGTACTGGACCATATATCAAACCATCCGTTGGCAACATCGCTATAATCCACATACAGTTGATTATACACACCCGCTATCGTCTGTTCCGCCAAGGTAGGAGTCGACCATACATTCCCTTCCGCCGGCTTTCCATTGGGTGACAAATCCATATCTACGCAACCTGCGGTTGACATTCCCACAAGGACCACTGCGGCCATTGTTTTCATCAGATTTCTTCTTCTGTTTATATTAATCTTGTTCATACCATTTAATTTTAGAAAGTAACATTTACACCAAAAGCATATTGTCTCATAGGAGCATAACCCACTCCACTCATCATTTCAGGATCAATACCTTTGAACTTAGTAATCGTCAACAGATTCTCTCCCGAAACATAGACACGCACATTTTGCATGCACACCTTCTGTACCCAATCTTTGGGGAGCGTGTAGCCGACTGTCAGATTCTTCAGTTTCAGATAATTGCCATTATGTAGAATATGCTGGCCGGAAACACTTACCTGAGCTGCTTTATCCATGGTGAGACGGGGATTCGCCGAAGTAAGATTTGTCCGCGGGTCATTCGGATTCTCAGGATCGTAAAAGTAATGGTCATAAGCTACATCTTTACCCATTCCATACCCAAACCAGGTTATACTGCTATTCTCACCAGACTGATACCAGTTGATTTTGAATCCGGCAGCACCAGCCCAGTTCATAGAGAAGTCAATGCCTTTCCATGACAGGTTTGTCTGGAAACCGAAGTAATACTTCGGTGTTTTAGAATAACCCTGGAAATCCTTGTCATCGTCGTCACCATAAATGCCATCTCCATCCAAGTCTGCATAAATGATATCACCATACCAGATATTACTCTTGCCGATTCCCTGTTTCGGATAGAACTTATATCCGGCATCCGCCATGGCCTGCAACCATTTCATATCATCTTCCGTACGGATCATTCCGTCAGAAGGCCCCCCTTTCGGATTTACCGTACCGTCGGCATTAAAATAGTTTCTATTGCCTTTATATACGTTCAGCACATAAAATTCATTGAACATGTGCCCTTCCAAAACACGCTGCAAGTCTCCTGTTGAAACCTCACCCAGATTGGTATAATAAGTGGAACTACCATCCGCATTCTGCTGCCATCCGCGGACAAGTTTTCCTTTGTATTTGGTTACTTCATTCTTGTTGTAAGAGAAGTTTCCGGATATGCCGTACGAGACAGAACCGATCCGATCATTCCAACCTAAGGTTATTTCAAGTCCCTTATTAGTAACCTCTGCAATATTCTGTCGGGGAGAACTGAACCCAGACAAAGTAGGTGACAAAGTCGGATTATACAAGATACCGTCCGTCAACTTATTATAAACCTCCACTGTTCCACTCAAACGGTTTTTCAGCATAGAGAAGTCGATACCCAGGTTGGTTACCGTAGTTGTCTCCCATTCCAGGTTGTAGTTGGAAAAACTTCCCATGCCCAGTCCGGGAACCTCCTTGTTGCCAAAGGCATAATGGGGAGCCGTAGCATAAACAGCCTGCCATTCATAGTTACCGATTGAGTTATTTCCGAGTTGTCCCCAGGAAACACGTAGTTTCAGGTTGTCGAGCCAATTCAACTTCTTCATGAATTTCTCTTCCGACAAACGCCACCCTACCGAGAAGGATGGGAATATACCCCAGCGGTTCTCCGGAGAAAAACGGGAGGAACCGTCATAACGGACATTCGCCTCAAATAAGTAACGGGAATCATACGTATAAGTAACACGACCAAAGACAGAACGGGATGAAAACTCTGTAGTGCTTCCATCGATATAATCAGGCTCCGTCAATGCATCAAAGTCTGTAAGACTGGTATCAAGCATTCCTTTCTTACTAATGTCGGTAGTACGTGCCCATTTGCGGAATTCCTCATAGCCCACTAAGGCTGCCACATCGTGTTTACCTTTGAAAATCTGTCCCCAGTTTAAGGTGGTAGTATTTTTCCAGCTCTGATTTCCATCAATATAATATTTCACAGGGTACTCCGCAAGCAATTCGGAAGTAGGAGGAACATTCATAGTTTCTCCACGTTGGAATGAAAATCTTTCCTGATAATCGGAATAATGCCACAGATTCTCCTGCCGATAATGATCGTAGTAGAAGTTAGAAGTCAAATGGAAGTTCTTAAGGAAATCAATCTTAATATAAGGGTTTACAAAGAATTTCGTTGTTTTATAAGAGCCTCCCGCACTATTCAGATAATAAACCGGATTGTTGACTACCGGATCTTCTTCGAGGGCTTCGGGAGCTCCATATTTCCCATCGTAATACGGATAGGTTCCCGGTGTGCTTTTCTGCATTTGCAAACCATTCAGATCATCAACATTATTTCTTTCCTGATCGACATGATACCCCCATGCATTCAGTCCCACAGCTAGGAAACTGGCGACCTGCGACTCCAGATTACTGCGCATATAATATTTCTTCATTCCTGAATTTACCACCAGACCGGGATTATCCACGTACGTGGCATTCAGGCTATACCGGGTTTTCTTTTCCGCACCGGTAAGCGTAATAGAATGTTCCTGCATCAACTTCGGATTATACACCTCATCGTACCAGTCCGTATTCGGATAGGCCACATAATTCGGGTAGCCCGATTCGGATATTCCATTCGGATTGCTGGCCGCTGAACGCCACGTATCAATGGTAGTTTGGCTAAATACCTGTGCCTGCCCTGCATTGTCCGAAGCCTCATTGATAAATTCCATATAGTCGGCATAGTTTGAAACCATGCGAATCAGATTAGCCGGTGTATTATAGGAGAATTTTCCTGAATAGGTCACGTTGATTTTCCCGTCCGTACCTTTCTTGGTAGTCAATAGAATAACACCATTAGCACCCCGGTTACCATAAATAGCACACGAAGCGGCATCTTTCAGGATGGAAATGGAAGCGATATCATTAGGATTGACATTATTCAGCGACATCTCCATCCCATCGACCAACACCAATGGTGCAGAATCATTTAAAGTACCTGTACCGCGAATACGCAGAGTAGATGATTCCGAGTTGGGTTTACTGGATGTCTGCATCACATTCAGTCCGGCCACCATACCCGATAAAGTAGAGGCAAGCGTAGTTACGGGACGCGACAAGGTCTTATCATCAAAATTAACCGTAGCAACAGAACCCGTCAAATTCACTTTTTTCTGAGAGCCATAGCCCACCACTACCACTTCATCCAACAATTCGTTATCGGACATCATCCGGATATCCAAGACACTTTGATTGCCAATCACTATCGACTGGCTTTTATAGCCGATATACGATATCTCCAAGACATCTCCTGTAGCCACAGACAATGAAAACTTCCCATCAACATCGGTCACCGTACCCATAGAGGCTCCTTTAACCAGAATGCTGACACCAATAAGAGCCTCTCCGGTATCTCCGTCGATTATACGTCCTGTAATGTTCCGTTCATTTTTTGTTTGATCCACCGAAAGGATAGATACGTGCACCGTTTCATTTGCCAAAGAAGACGATCCCGCCGCATTCGCAGAAAGACTCCCCATATATATAAGCGAACACACGAGGAATTTTGTATTTACCTGCATAAGATTTAAAGTTTTAATTAAACATCATTTTCTGTTTTCCATAAGACCGGTTCTTCCTGATAGTTTCCGGATACTAACAAGCTGAATCCAGCCATTCAAAGGTAGCGCTTATGTGCTATTTCCGATAGAACGAAAAGATCATTTTATAGAATAATCGAGGCAAAAAGGTATTAGTAGCGTATCCGGCTATACCTCTGACACAGATATTATACAAACAGATCCTATCCTTGCATACAGAATACCTGAGATGTACTTGCTCCGTACCAAATCCGTAGTTTCTTCGTCCAGAAGTACCTCTGAGCGAAGAATGTACGGAGCAAGTACGGCTCAGATACGACTTAGATACGACTTAGATATCTCATTACTTCAGTTGAAAAGTTCTTTTAAAGATCAAGAATCAAACGCGGATGGAACTCCGCTTCCAGAATTTTTCGCTGACGGACATCAGCCACAAATAAACCGGTCGATAAAACTTCGCCTATGGCACCATTGTCCGTAACCACCGCTACCTCTCTTTCCCCTTCCACCGGTTTTCCATTCCGAGGATTGATGATATGTTTTCGCTCACGCGAATCATTACCGGAAGTTGTGAGGCATTCATTCTGAAGAAGCAACTCCTGTGGTTCCCTCCCCTTTGGAACAGCGCCCTGTCCAAAACTGACCTTCCATCCATCAGCCAAGGGATGATGCCCCAAAGCCAATACAGAACTGTTTCCCATATTGATCAATGCATCCTTCACTTCATAATGTTGCAATAATTTCCGTGTCTTTTCCAAAGCATACCCTTTCAGGAATCCGGAAAGGTTGATAGTCACTCCCGGTCGCAAAAAAAGAAGGGTACGCTCCTGAGGTGATAGTTGAACACAACGGATTAAATTGGGTGTATAGTCAGCCGAATGAATAGTTACATCAAAACATCCAGCGGTACGGGTATAGCAATCTACACAGAAAGTAAGCATATCATAAAGCTCGTGGCTGACCTGTTGCGGATGTGTAGAAGCAGTCCGGTTCAAATATGCCAGTTCACTATCCGCATCATAATAGTTGGCCATCTTTTCTAAACGACACAGCATTTTGTACACCGCATCGACTACCGACAGTAAAACGCCCTCCCCCTGCCTGCCACACAGCATTATATCGACACGTGTATGCATAGATGGAAACCAGGCATAAAGCAAGCCACCCTGGGAAGGTGAATATTTATAAAGATGCTTAATAACGTCCGGCATTTTCAAGTCTGTGTTTCCTAAAGAAAAATGAAAGGGCAAGCCACAATTCTGCAACTCACCCTTTTCAAAGACATACTATTAATTACAACTCCTTGATCTTTATATTCTTAAACCAAACTTCATCGCCATGGTCTTGCAGAAGAATGTTTCCAGACTCTGAATTACCGAAGTTAGGCCAATCTCTATACTTGCTATATGCAACCAGTGCATCCCACATCTGGTTCTGACGTGTGTATTCGATGAGCTTCACACCATTCAGCCAATGCTCTACGTGGTCACCCTTCACGATAATCGTAGCCGTATTGAAATCTTTCTTGTTGAAAGGCTTGTCTGCCGGAGCAGGAATCAAATCGTAAAGTGAACCCAATGTACGGTTTCCTTTCACGCCCAATTTAGCATCAGGATGCTTATCATCATCAAGAATCTGAAACTCGCAACCAATAGCCGAACCGGCTCCTTTATTCATATCGGGGTTTACGAAATATTTCACTCCACTGTTAGCGCCTTCAGTAATCTTGAAATCTACTTTCAGGATAAAGTTTTTGTATTGACGGGTAGTTACGATATCGCCACCGTTAGCAGATTCAGCGCCACCACTCTTCATCACTTTCAGGATGCCGTTTTCCATTTTCCAGCCCTTTTCTGGGAAAGAATTCAGTTTGGCTCCTCTCCAACCTTCCGAAGTCTTGCCATCCCAAAGAAGCGTCCAACCTTCTTTTGCTTCATTCGGAGAGATGGTATTGGGGATAACATTTATCTCCGGAACTTTCCGATCTGTCTGGTAGCGCTCTACGTCTGCTGTACAAATGCGGATATTCTTCCAACTGACTGTTTTTCCTTCATCGGCAGCATTACCGATAGCGTGTACTTGCAAAGCAATAAAACCGGCAGGGGTCATATTGTCCCAGATATTGGCGCAAGGCACTCCATTGATCCAGGTAGCGATAGAATTACCTACAGCCTCGATACGGGCCTTATTCCACTCATTGTTCCTGAAAGCACTTTTAGCCGCCGGATTTTGTGTCAGCGGATAAAGCCAGTTACGACGGGCCTCATCATAGATGCCACCCGACCAGGCGCGCTTGGAGGGATCAATTTCAAACTGATAGCCGTGCACGCGTCCTTTTTGATAGTCTTTCCTGCTTTCACTGCGCAGCTGCACGCCCGAATTCAAGCCATCATCTACTTTGAAATCAAACTCCAGGATAAAATCACCATACGTCTTCTTTGTAGCCAGAAATGTGTTAGGCGTTCCCATCTTCGAAATGCCGACAATAGCACCATCCACCACCTTGTATTCGGCCTTACCATTCAGCTTCTTCCAGCCACTCAGGTTCTTCCCATTGAAAAGAGGCTCCCAGTCCTGCGCTGAAACAACGGAGGCACAAAACACTAACAAAAGCAACAAATAATTCTTTTTCATATTGATATTTCTTCTATTGATTATTTAATACTATGCAATTACAGTTTATAGAACTCATCCCATCCCTTACGAGGCGGTACGCCGGTCAACATTGCATTCGCAAACTCATTATTCGTAATCTGCCTGGTGCGGGGATCAAAGAATATTTGCGTATTGAGACGTTGCGCAATCACTCCTAATGAGAATACCTGCCCCAACACACCGTTAATTTCAAACGGTGAGCGGGTCTTTTCCTGTCCCATACAAGCCAACAGGAAATTTTCGAAATGATTCGACGGACTCTTAGGTACTTCCGGCAGTTTGCCTGCCATTTCCTTAGCTTTCTCTTCCGGTATTATGGAAAGTGTACTGCCATGGCTTCCACCCTTAAATATCAAATCCTTTGTATAAATGATCTTTCCGGGGTTCAGACTGGAGGCCGGCGTATCTCCCTGATTAGTTGCAGGAATATTAGGATCTAAACCGGATACACCATAACCGGCAGGGATAGGGGGAAGATTATCCAGACCATCATACCAAGTAATGTCAACCGGCGGCATACCCTTACGTTGCGGGAAACGGAACAGGATAGTGGAAGAATAAGGGAAGAAATAGTCATTATGTCCGTTGGCGTATTTCATAGACACTTCGTAGGGCAATCCCAATTCCAGGAATTCGTGAACCGTATCCAGGATATGCGCACCCCAATCGCCCAGACAGCCCATTCCGAAATCGTACCAGCAGCGCCACTGTCCCAAATGGTAGTCTTTGTTATATTCGTGATAAGGAGTTACTCCCAACCAGGCATCCCACTCCATATCCTTCGGCAGTTGCTGGCCGGAAGGGAACTTATAGATATTGGTATCCCATTTGTGCCAGCGGCGGGGGTTATTCATATGTGCCGTCACAGCCGTTACATCCTTGATAATACCGGCATCCATCCACGCCTTGAACTGAAAATAGTTGGCTTCCGAATGCCCTTGGTTACCGACCTGCGTAGCCAGGTTCGGACGTTTCAGCGCAGCTTGCATCAGCAATTCTCCCTCATAGAAAGTACGCGCCAGTGGCTTCTCCACATACACATGTTTGCCTGATGCCAAAGCCAGCATACTGATAGGGAAATGTGAATGATCGGGAGTAGCTATGGCTACCGCATCAAAATCATTGCCCGCCTTGTCAAACATCTCACGGAAATCACGGAAGCGTTTCGCCTTAGGATACTGGTTCATCACTTTCTGGGTGTGAGCGGCTCCCATATCCACATCGCACAGAGCCACGACTTCTACCATACCGGTACGGGCAAAATCGCTTATAATCTGCTCGCCACGGTTTCCAATGCCTATATAGGCAATCTTCACTTTATCCGTCACTTTCCTTTGCGTCGTGGAAGCACGGGCTCCCAGCACATCACCGGCTCCGAATGCCAGCCCGGCAGAAGCCATTGTCATCGTTTTCAAAAAATCTCTTCGTGTCGTCATATATCATTGGTATTAATTAAGTTACTGAATCTCGATCATCTTCAGACCGCATCTCTTTTCTTCAAAAACAGACTTCTTATCCCATAGAACAGAATGCGCAGGATTGTCCAAAAGACATAAAGCACGCCCGAAAATGCAAGGACATAGAAAAAGGATGTCAGCATCTCCGAGAAAGGAGTCTCATAAGAAATTATGGCATACAGATTTGCCAGATTACCTATAATGAAGCACGCCAGCAAAGTCAGCAGTTCCATCTTTTTCCGGCGGGCGGTAATGACTGTGTTTTTCATACGGCTTGAGGTGTTTTAGCTTGATGATTCAGGTAATTGATTTTATATTCATCGGGGAAGTATAGTACCCGTTCTTCCTGTAAAGCCTGATCGCCCAACAGGCAAAGCATACTTGCATAATAGCCCTCTTCGGCTATGCGTTCCGGCTGCCTACGGGTAATGACAGCCTCAACAAAAGCTTCTAATAACAAAGAAGTGCCATCCGATTTAGGCCGTTCTCCCAGAATGAATTCCCCTTTGTTTTCATTGGCGGTTTCCGGTGCCCAGCTTGTTCCGGCAAAAGGTAAGGAATCAAACACTTTATTCTCCCATTCGTTAATCATCTGCAAAAATCCGGGTGCGGGAGGGACACTTTCAAAGAAGTATTTGCCTTTCTCCGGTTCCACCGTCCCCAGATTACCCATGATCTGTTCTTCCAAACCATAGAATTTATTGGATATGACAGAGTCAAATGTCATCTTCACTCCATCATCGAACACATATATGCAACTTACATTATCATATACTTCCCTACCGTCTTTCCAATAGGTGATAGCCCCATGTCCCATCACTTTCTCGGGAAGCTTTTGCAGTGCCCAGCTCCCTATTTGTAACTGATGACAAGCCAGTTCGGTCATCAGTCCTTTGGAATATTCGCGATACAGACGCCAGTTAATCAGACGTTCCAGGTCAGGTGAAGGCACTTCCCGCCTCCAGTCTCCATTCCGGTTCCAGAAAGTACGGATAGCATTTATCTCACCGAAAGTGCCGGCATGAACCATTTCCATGACCTTGATGTATCGCGGATCGAAAAGACGTTGCTGTCCGGTAAAGAATATTTTGCCCGTACTGATGTGCTTACTATAAATGCGGAAACATTCTTCCATCGTAAAGCCTATAGATTTCTCACAGAACACGTGCTTGCCGGCATCAAAAGCATCCAGCACAATTTGGCAATGGGAATTAAGAGGAGTAGCTACCAGTACGGCATCAACGGTTTTATCTTCCAGTATTTTCCGGTAATCGTCATAAACTTTAGCTTTCGGAGCCAGTTCCAGTGCTTTTTCAATAGAGGGCTGATAGATATCGCACAATGCCACAATTTCTACTTTAGGATTCTGTACCAGGAAGCTCATCAAAAAACGTCCTCTTGAACCCGGACCGATGATGGCCAGACGGCACTTTTCACCGGATGTTTCTACAACTTCCGAAAAAGCAGAAAGCCAAGGGCTTGCCGATAGCAGCACTCCGGCTCCAATCATCCCTATATCTTTCAGAAACTCTCTCCTGCTGATCAATGTATCTTTCATAATTAATCTTTAAAATAAAGCCTATTTCCCGTCTTTTACTAAAGGAGGAACAGCGATATAAAATGACAGTCCAAAAATAGCAAAATCCTGAGATATAGAGTATAAATATTTATCCAAACAATGCGAAAATAGTACCAATCGCCCCTGTTGTCACTTTATAAAGTCCTTAGGCAGAACTCCGAACTGCTTCTGGAAGCATTTTGTGAAGTAAGAAGGGGTATTGAACCCAGTCATGTAACACACTTCATTGATCTTACATTCTCCTTCCTGCAACAGCTGTGCCGCCTTCTTCAGACGTTCCAGACGAATGTAATCATTCGGGGTCAAATCCAGTATCCCTTTTATTTTCCGGTTCAGGCTCGAACGGCTCATATTCAGCAGGCTCGCCATATCGTCAAGACAGAATTCAGGATTTTGCATATTGGCCACAACTACTTCTTTCAATGTTTTAAGAAAGGTTTCGTCTGCTTTAGTCATCGCCATACTGTTAGCTTGTACAAAAGGAGAATGAGCAAAAGAAACTCGCAACTTCTCGCGGTTACTCAACAAGTTAGACACACACACTTTTAGGTATTCCACAGAGAACGGTTTTTCTATGTAAACGTCCGCACCAAGCCTCATACCTTCTATTTTTGCCTGAAGGGTGGTTTTAGCTGTCAATAATATAATGGGAATATGACTATAATCGAGCTCCGACTTCAGATGTTCACACAGTTCCAATCCATCCATCTCAGGCATCATAATATCAGAAATAACCAGGTTGACCGTATGTTCTCCCAATACTTTCAACGCTTCTATACCATTGACGGCTGTCAGCACCTGATATTCCGATGACAATTGTTTGGTCACAAACAACCGCATCTCCAAACTATCTTCTACAACCAACAGGGTATACCGGCATTGTTTACGACCGGTTCCCGGTTCTCCTTCTCCGGATGATTCTTCATTCATTACCGGTTCTTTTCGCTCTATTGTGACAGTTTGTACATGCCTCAGCGGAAGTGATAACAGGAAACAATTATATTCCATGGAATCTTCCATATATAATGTACCCTCATGCAGTTCGGCAAGCAAACGGGCTAATGCCAACCCAATACCGGTACCGGATACGGAGCTCAAGACTCCCTCCTTATACTGGATGAACGGCTTAAAAATCTCTTCACGCATTTTTGCCGGAACAACAGGACCGTCATTACAAACCGAAAACAACAATTTATCTTCTTCCACATACAGCCTAACGCGGATATAAGTTTCAGAATACTTGATGGCATTGGAAAGCAGATTACTGATAATCTTGGTCAATCCTTCCTTATCGACCGAAGCATACACCGTTTCGGGAGAGTCAATAACAAATTCCAATTCTTTCTGACGTGCCGAAAGCCTAAAACGCTTACACGTCTTTTGCAGGATGTCCGACACATCACATTCCACAAAATTCAGTTGGAATCCTTGCGTCTCCGTTTTTCTGAAATCGAGCAACTGATTGACCAGGTCGAGCAGCCGGTTTGTATTCAGGTCCATTATCTCCAAATCATCCCTGATTTCATCAGATACCGATTTGGACGACAACACATTCTCAAGCGGACTCTTTATGAGTGTAAGCGGCGTACGTATCTCATGAGCTACATTCGTGAAGAAATCTATTTTAGCCGTGTACAGTTCCCTCTCCTTCTCACGCTCAAACTTCTCCATGGTCTGCTGATGCTTCTGTTGGTTCCTTCTCCTAAAATAGAAAATAACGGCAACCAGAGAACATAAAGCCAATAGTACATAAACGACATAGGCCCAGGTAGACAAGTAAAAAGGAGGTCGAATACGTATTTTAAGCACACGTTGCGCTTCATTCCATTTACCGTCGCTATTAGATCCCTTTATACGCAACGTATAACTTCCGTAAGGCAGATTGGAGTAATTGATCATGGAGTTCCTGCCTACCGTATACCATTCACGGTTAAAGCCCTCCAGCTTATACTCTAACCTATTCATCTCGGGAGCTTGATAACTTAAGGCAGCCACCTGAAGAGAAAAGGAATTCTGATTAGCATCAAGCTCTATTTCATCTGAATAAGTAATACTCTTTTCCATAGGAGAATCCGGACTATCCACCGATAACCGCTTGTTGAATAAGTAAAAATCAGTAATGACCACCGGAGGAAGAAAAGTATTCTCAACAAAAGTTTCAGGGTCAAAAGCTATAAATCCATTGATACTCCCCAAGTAAATACATCCTTTCTTGTCACAATATCCGGACTGGAAATTGAACTGGTTGCTCAACAATCCGTTGGCCGTGGTATAGACATGCTTGCTCTCTGTCTCCGGATTGAAGCAAACAAGACCATTATTAGTCGTAATCCAGAGATTTCCACGCTTATCCTCCACCATCTTATAGATAGTATTACTTGAAAAACCTTTCGACATATCATATCGGGTGAAGTCATCCGTCTCCGGATTATAACGGCAGAAGCCCTCGCCCAAGGTCATAAACCACAGGCGTTTTCTGCTGTCTTCATAGATACTGATCACCTTATTGTAAGAGAGCGAAGCGGAATCTTTTTCATTCGACAGGTAATTCTTCCACTTCTGACTTCGGACATTATAGCAAAAAACTCCATTGGAGAAAGTAGCAAACCAGAGATTGCCGTTGAAATCCTCCAATATATCATAAGTAAACATGTTCTTCAATTCAGTAATGCGTGTAAAGTCGTCAGAAGAGCGGTTGTATTTCAGCAGACCGGCCGTTGTACCGATCCAGACATCGCCTGTAGTGGTTTTGCAAATGGTAAAAGCATCATTAGCGGACATCGAGTTCTGAGTTTCACCTCTGGAATAATGCTTCACTTGCCTGGTATGCAAATTCACCCGATTTAATCCACCGGAAAAAGTGCCCACCCATAGATCATCTCCATCCAGACAAAGTCCATGAACATTCTTGTAAATAGCAGGATGATCAAAAGGCACTATTTTACCGTTTGCAGGGTCATAATTGAATAATCCCTTATCTTCGGTACCTATCCACAACGTACCGTCATTGCTCTCGCATATTTCTCGTACCCGACGCCCGAAGTGCCTGAGATCATCTCTTGGATAGAACTTCTCAAAATAAGTCCATTGATATGGATAATAGTTCACACCACCGAAATATGAACCTATCCACATACCATTTTCCTTGTCACGGCACAGTGAATAAATGGCGTTATCCGACAATGCATAAAAATCATCCTGATCAGGAACCGACAGATGCGTCACCTTATCATTTACCAGATTGTATATATACAGACCTGATTCCGTACCTACCCACAGCTCGTCATCGGATTTGAATTGCAATACACGTACATAAGCGTCCAACAATCTGCGAGTTTTACCGGTGGTAAAGTTTATCTCAGTCAATCCGTTAACCGAAGCTATATAAACGCAATTGTGCGGACCACTGACATGCCAGTTGATGATATCTCCTTTAAATATCTCATTGCCATCAGCATCCTTAAAAGGTTGTAGCGGCTCCTCAAAATTATCCTTTGTGTAGTAAAGATTGTCAGCATACAAAGCCAACCAGCAGATATTTTCGTTAATCCAGAAACGAGCTACATTGGACATGCCCGAATCATGCAGATAATTCCGCAACTTTTTCTCATGATTGTAGCAAAACAAACCCTGATTCTCCACCGACATCCAAATATTATCGTATTCATCGCTTCCAATCATGGTTACGAAGTCTTTAATGACAGTTCCTTTATCACTCGTCTGATTGAAAGCTGTGAAAGAATCAAGCAACGGATTATAGATAAAGACTCCCCCATCCGTCCCTATCCAGATATTCCCCTCATGGTCTTCATAAAGTGCAGTAATAAAATTCTTGCCTAAACCGGAATTTTCCTTTTTGTATACGCGGTAAGATAGACCATCATAACGGTTCAGACCGTCTTTAGTCCCAAACCATATAAAGCCTTTCCTGTCCTGCAAAATCTGATATACGGTATTCTGTGAGAGACCGTTCCGGATGTCCATTGTCTTAAAATAGTAATGAACAGCATTTTGTGCGTATGACGGCAACGCCGTCAATATGCACAAATAAAAGAAAAGCTTTATAATCGTTCGGCTCATAACCTCCTACTTCCCAGAAGATTACTTTTTCAACGAATTACAGATACGTGTATTTATTTCTTTAACACGCTTTTCATCCAGCTTAATAACCTTACGGTCATAGGTCATCAGGCCATTCACTTCCACTTCCACGTCAGTAGTCTGTGTATAGACAGCTGCGGAGAATCCTCTGTCTACCATCTTATACAGCATATCGGCATACTTCACATATTCATCCGTAGCTTCTTTGGAAGAGTTAAACTGAACATAACCCCAGTTGCGGTTCGGCTCCCAGATATGATCCTTCAGAACAAGACCGATACCACCGTATTCACCCAAAACAGTTGCACGCTGAGCATCATACAAGTACATTTCAGGTGCCGGATAATTATGCAGGTCAAGCATGTCACCACAAGTATAATGGTTACCGCCACTTGCCGGATTCACCAAACGGGTTGGATCATATTGTTTCGTCCATTCAGCAATTTCAACGGTCTTAAACTGTCCCCAAGCCTCATTAAATGGCACCCAGGTACCAATGCAAGGATAAGAATACAGACAATCCATTATTTCTTTCCACTCCTTGCGATAATAAGCTTCTGATTCGGGTGAACGCTTCATTTCCGTACCGTCAAAGTACTTCCGGTTCTGCCATTGCGGACCACGGTCACCACTCGGCATATCTTGCCATACGATGATTCCAAGCTGGTCGCAATATGTATACCAACGGGCAGGCTCTACTTTAATATGTTTACGGATCATATTATAACCAAAATCTTTTGTCTTCTGAATGTCATGCAGTAAAGCTTCATCCGTAGGAGCCGTATACAGACCGTCAGGCCACCAACCTTGATCTAGCGGACCAAACTGGAACAGCGCTTCATTATTCAGTTCCAAACGTACGATACCATTGGCATCCCTGCGAGTGGAATATTTACGCATAGCCGCATAGCTATCCACCTTATCCACAATCTTACTCCCCTCTTTTAAAGTAACTTCCAAAGTATAGAGAAAAGGAGAATCAGGGCTCCACAGTTTTGCATTTTCAGGCATCTCCACTTCTACAGGTTCTCCATTAATACTCTTACCGGCAGCAATTAATTGATTACCATCATACACATTCACCTCTACGAAATCTGATGTGCTGTTGGCGTTCAGTTCAGCTTTTACCGTTAACAGGTGACGATCAATATCAGGAGTAATACGAAGATTTTCAATATGTTTACCAGCAACAGGTTCCAGCCATACAGTTTGCCAGATACCCGTTACAGGAGTGTACCAGATACCTTCCGGTCTGCTGACTTGCTTACCACGTGGTTGAGGGCCTCTGTCCGTAGGGTCCCAAACCTTCACAACCAGGCGGTTGCTGCCTTTAGCCGACAAGGCAGGAGTTATATCAAAGGAGAATGGAGTAAATCCTCCGGTATGACTTCCAACCTTAATATCGTTCACCCATACATCGGTTTTCCAGTCAACGGCACCAAAATGTAACAAAACCTGTTTTCCTCTCCAGGCTGAAGGTATCTCAAAGCTCCGTTGATAGATTACTTCCTGATTTTCGTTCACTCTCCTTCCTACTCCGGACAAAGACGATTCTACAGCAAAAGGTACGAGAATTTGGCCTTCAAAATCCGTTGGAATGCGTCCACCTTTATCAATAATAGCATAATCCCACAAACCATTCAGGTTTTTCCAGTCATTACGCTGCATGATGGGCCTTGGATACTCGGGCAATACATCAGAAGGATTGATCTGTTCTGCCCACTTTGTCTTTATTCTATCTCCGGCCGGTTTCCATTGAGCCGAACTCTCCAAAATAAAAAACGTTACTAAAAATAACGAGATGAATAATTTTTTCATGGTATGTAACTCTATTTAATGTTTGGAAGCAAAGTTAGCTACAAATTCATTTTCAGAATAACGCAATTGACTCAATAAATGCAATAATCCTTCCATTTATTCGCTAAGATAGAAGAATATACAAGAAAAACACACCAATTTGTGAAATCAATAATAAGAAATAAAGAAGACGGGAAATAATAGAAGAATAATACAACAGCCGGAATCATGAGGATGTTTCCGGCATAAATGGATACGACATAAAAACTTCTTGCAGACAGATAGTTAATAGCTTGTCAGCAAGAAGTCGAGAGTATGTTTACAAGGAGTTAACACCTTATAAGGAACTAATTATCAATAAATTCTAAACATTAAACCAATACACTTTCTTATTATATGCGTTATCTCTGACATCTACATGTACCCACGAGATAGGAACCCCCTTTTGTAAATGTTCAAAGCGAATGTTACATGGCAATTTATCAGCAAATTCCTCGATTTTATGTCTTGCATCTTCCGCAGTCATTCCACAATTCGCAGGTAGCAAAATATCGACAGCTTTGCCTTGTACATGAGTCGAAATATATGGGCTTTCATTATTCTTAACAAGACCGCATAGATGACATCTTAGTCCCCTTTGGAAGATCCTTATTTGGGGTTGATTAATAATAAGAGGCAAATCCAGTATTTCACGGATAATATCCAGAGTTTTCTTTAGATCTTCATCTAAAAAAGACCATATCTGTTCCTCCGAATAGCTCTGCATCACATGGTTGCAGACTAATTCCTGAATCTTAAAATACTTACATTTATAAACACTCATAGTAGTTACTTTTTAAAATTAATAATTAAAAAATTCTTTTCTCTCAGGTAATCTGTCTCTTCAAAGCATTTGCATATCCTTCGATAATCAATTCCAACCCATCGGTCAGTTCTTGTGGCGAAATAACAATCTCCAGCTTTCCCACCGTAGCATTTTCTGATGTTTTTTTATTAGGGAAGCTGATCTGTAGCTCATCATTTATAACTTCCAGGGCAAATTCTGCCGTCACAGTAGCCTTTTCTATTTTAGAGGCTGTAACAGGTACCAATGTAATTAAAGGGACCTGAACTGTAGTAGTAGTAACCGCTCCGGTATCGTCCAAAGCAGGATATTCAAGTTGCACTATCTTCGGAACCAATGCCCCTTTATTTTTCCCCTCCCCGTCAACAGGCTTTTCAAAATACTTATCCAGCAAGCCTTCATTCTTATCCATCAGCGAGTCACTGGCACTTACAATGGCATGATGGATAGCCTCTACAAACAATTTAAAGCTAATCATATCGATGAATTTTATGATTCGACACTATGCTATTTTACTTTTTCTGAGGTGCTATCTTCTTCAACTTTTCAAAGTTGTCGACTGCCTCACTCACTACCGAGCGGCTTTCCGACGCTAACCCAATCGCCGCTTGACAGTTAGGGCATGAAAATTGTACGCCTTGGATTAACAAATGCAAATCAACGGGTATTTGAGTCCTGCATACTGGACATGGGATATTTTGATCTATCATACTTCTATTCTTCTTTTTCCGACTGTTTATCTATTTTCTGTATGGGCTGTATCGATTTCGTATACAAATCAAGTAAAGTCAATACTCCTTTAGGCAAAGGTAGTCTGCCCGCATGTATATTCACTTTAAGACGGCTTGACAAAGTACTATCATATTGTTCACGGAAGTTTTTCTTATATTCCTGTTTGGCTGGAGCAATTCTTCCATTCAGAACCGCCTTCTTCTCTACAAGCTGCACATCCGCATTCACTTTCGATTTATAATCATAAGAACCCACCGATGTGATTTCCAGATCAAAATCCACATTGATCTTATCAATTGCAAGAGAATTTAAAGGCAGTAAACACAGTAAAGGAACCTGGAAAGCCATTTTGTTGATAGAAATGTATCCCGGATCAGTCGGTTGTTTCGCATAATCAACAACCGGCTGAGTCAGCACCATCTCTATCATAAGAGGTTGTCGCAAGTCACTTCCCTCCTCTTTTGTGAAGCAATAATCAAGCAAGAATTGAGCCTGCCCGGTTAGCATCATAACATTGGCTTTCGAGGCCGCCACCAAAGGTGCGCCAATGATGGATTCAATGTTAAGCTCTGCCCCAAATTGAGGTTTGAATGTACCTTGCTCGTTTTCAGACATAATCGTTTATTTCGACTTGATATTAAACTTCCTTGATAATTCTACATATCAAGCTTATCACCAATATTTACTTATTTTGGTTCTTAACCTCAAGTTCCTCCATTAGCTCCAGTTCCTCCGTTAGTTCCAGCTCCTCCATTAGTTCCAGCTCCTCCACCTTTTGCAGGGGTCAATTCTATAGGCTGAATTGCTTGTGCAAATGCTTCGATAATAGTGTTTACTCCTTTAGGAAGTGGCAGTTGGCCTGCATGTACATTAACCGTATACTTGGCAGAATTACTCTTCTCATAATGTGTATTATGGGTCGAAGAATCTTTTGAAGAATAACTGGCCGAACCTTTAATAGTTGTACTTAGCAACCCCCAACCTATTTTAGTTTCAAAACTACCTTCACCTTTAGTCTCTGATTCTTTTGCTTCATTATTGTCTTCAGAGAAACTTGATTTTACTTCCATTTCAAAGTTTATATCCACGGTTTCTACAGCTAATGAATTAATAGGTAGAATTGTCAAAAGAGGCAAAGTAAATTTTGTAGAAGCAGGTTCAACAGAAACCTTTCCGTTTTTATCCGTAGAAACAACACTTCTAGTGAGAATCATATCAATCATGATAGGCTCATAATTATAAACAGGCGGGTTGCCTTCACTAAATTTCTTTTTGTTGAAGCAAGTGTCCAACATAAACATCGTTTGCGTAAGAGCCATTGCAGAATTCGCCTTAGCGGCTGCATTCAGAGGACCTCCGATTAAGCTTTCCATTGGCAGCCCGGAGAATTGCTGCGACAGCGATAATAAATTTGTATCCATAATAATGCGTTTTGAAGAAGTTATTAAATATGTTAACTAAAACTCAGAAGTCTCTTAATCCATCTTTTTATGCACTCGAATAAACGAACAAAAAATCCTTCTTTCCTTTTAGGCTTTTCCGCCGGATAAAAACTAATAGTAATACGTTCACCCATATGTCTTTCACACTTATCCTGATTAGTAATGTGACAAAGTTAGTGACATAAAAGCATAAAAAGAGAATATAAGCGATAACATCTATTTTTTACAATTAGTTATTTATCACTTACTTACAAAGAGAAGTAATAACAATCTTCAAAAAGCAGGCTAATTAGCAACCTTCAATTTTATCCGATGCCTCCTTTGAGCCACAATTTGCTTATTGACATTCCCAAAGCAAAGAGCAATGGTAAAATCATCTAACCCACAAATTGAGAGGCATGAAAATAGACAATCGTCTTCCGTATATTTAGGATAGGTTTGGTGCAGATACTCTATATAGTCCTTGTATATCTCCATAATAGTAGAACGAAGTTTCTTCTGCTCATCTTCCAATAAAATACGTAAATCCTGTTTGTTTTTAGTTTTGTCTTGACGGCTAAGCCGTTCTATTGTTTTATAAATGGATGTCTCTTTAAAGATCACATTGCATAATTGCGCCTTTTCATCGGCCAATTTTCTGATTTCAGTTTCTTTCTGAGAAAGCAGTTTTTGAGTTTCTTCTTGTTTATCCCTCAATAAAGAAATATAATACTCAGTCTCTATCGCATGTACTTCCAATAAAGCCTGATCATATTTATGCTCCTGTTCGAGAAACTTCTTCCGCTGCTTTGTCCGCTGAATATACCAGACCAGGAAAAGAATCACGAGTAAACAGAAAACGATCAGATAGATAAATGGAAACTGCATCTTCACTTTTACTTTAAAATATTCGGTTATCTGACAGCAAAGAAAATAAAAATATAGAGAAATAGCAATATATATTTCAAAAAAACTGACTCATAAACCTACATTGTTCATTTGATCCGCTACCTCTTTCTATTCTGTTACCCGCAGAAGCACAACACTCACATTATCTCTACCACCTGCCGCCTTTGCAGCTTCTATCAGATTGATTGCAGTAGGTTCTTGTTGAAGAACTTCTTCAATCTGATCATCTGTAAGCATATCACTTAAACCATCGGAACAAATCAAAAAGAGATCTTCATCCAATAATTGGCCGGTTAATTCGGTGAAATCGGCAAAAGCAGATGTTCCGGCACCCAAAGAGTTATATATTACGTTGGATGGAGTAGTCATATCTCCGGTCAGTTCTCGCATAGAATGGTCCGACGAAAGTTGTTTCAGAATACCGCCACGATAACGATACAGGCGGCTGTCTCCAATATTCACCATATAGATGCTCTCTTCATAACTGAACATGCCTACAAAAGTGGTTCCCATTCCCTCGTATTGAGGAAGTTCAACGCCCTTGTTTGTTATCAGAGCATGAGTTTCATTCACCCAATTCTTTATCTCGCCGGACAGCGCCTCATGAGAAAGTTCGGAAGGAAGATCGGTAATAAAACGGTCGAATGCCTGGGTAGCCAACTCACTGGCAAATTCTCCACCTTCGTGTCCGCCCATACCATCCGCTACAAAAGCTGTAAAACGAGCCTGAGGAATGAGTTCAAACTTCTGTTCGTATGTTTCGTCACGATAAAGTCCTCCGTTGAAAAGTATCATATCTTCATTATTGGTACGTATGCACCCCATATCACTGGCAAGCTGACATTTCAATAATAACATAAGGCAATTTTACGATTTAATGGTTACAACCTACGATTAAAATTATCTCTACCATTCCATCCGAATCTATTCAACCTTGAAATCAAGATTGGCTATACGAATGACATCTCCGATGTTAAACACAGCAGGTACATTCGGCGAAAGACGGTTGTCGTTGACAAACGTACCATTGGTAGAATCCAGATCCACAATTTCCCATTGTCCGGATGTATTCTTCTGTAAGCGGGCATGGGTACCGGAAACATATCCCTGAGAAGCGAATGCAGATACATAATCGCCCTTTCTGCGACCAATCACCGCACCATTTCCCAAACCTAAACGGATGCCTGCGGCAGAACAAACCAAACGTACAGGAAGTGGAGGTGCGGATACTCCCGGACGCATTGTTTTTTCAGGTTCAGAAGAAACCGAAGAATTCACGGAAGAAGTCGAAGGATGCATAGGTGACACGACTTGATTCACAGCGGATACTAACGGCTGACCGCATTGCGTGCATCGTTTCCCCTTTCCAAACACATGGCATTGAGGGCAAATATACAGTTCAACGCCGCATTGGTCGCAATAGTAACTATCACTTTCTATTTCAACTCTGCACTTGGGGCAGTTGACTAATGTACTCATTTCTTTAGCGATTAACGATTAGTGATTCAATTATCCCATATCCTCAGGTAACAATATACTGTAGCTTGCCGGATCAAAGTCAGGACGCTCCATTTCGTGACGAAGACGGGAGCTCTGATTCTTCTTCACCCGGTCGAAATAATTATTTACTTCACGGGCATTGGCAAAATTACGTTCACGACGATTATATAAATCCGTGAAGTAAACATGCATGGCATTTTCTGCTTCAGGAGTCAGTGTAAGTTTATCCTTTTTCGCCTTCATCCTAAAAATTTGCGCCAATTCATCGGGATTATAGTCCTCAAAATGAATTACCTTGGTGAAACGGGATTCCAAACCTGAATTCGTATCAATCCACTGGCGGATCTCACGCGGATACCCGGCAGCAATGCAAACCATCTTCCCCTTATAATCAAGCAACATCGGCAAAATAGTATTTGTAGCCTCCTGCCCGAAGCTATCCCCCATCAGTGAATAAGCTTCGTCAATAAAAAGCACACCGCCCACCGCACGCTTCACAACCCGTGCCGTTTTAGTGGCAGTCTGTCCCACATAACCTTCTACCAAGTCTTTACGGGTTACTTCCAACAAACGATTGCTGGGCAATACACCCAATGAATAGAAAATATTTCCCATGATACGTGCCACAGTAGTCTTTCCCGTTCCCGGATTGCCGACAAAGAGATAGTGATCCACTACACCCTGGAATTTCTTACCCATAGCTTCCGCCTTAGCACGCTCCACTTTGATATAATCGGCAATCTCCTTCACTTCACGTTTCACGCTGGATAATCCGATCAATTGGTTCAATTCCGCCATGCACTCTTCTTCATCGATCATCTTTGGCGGATCATACGGAATATCCTCCGCCTCGATGGTCAGGTACATTTCCCGAGTCAAAGTCTGTCCTCCGGCATGTAATTGTGCCAGTCGGTTGGCACGGCGGGCTTTGGTCTTCTCAAAGAGTTTCACCATTTCTCCGGCATTCCCAAAATTCTCATCTTTCGATGTCACCATTTCATCGACTAACTTAATCAGCATCTCTTCCGCATCCGGTGTCAGTGTATTCCCTTTCTTCCTGATAAGAGAACGGTAAATACAGATCAACTGGTCTGCCGAGTAGTCCTCGATATGCAGGAAATTACTAAACCGACGCCGGAAGCCCGGATTGGCATTATTGACAAATTCCTCCATTTCAGCGCGATAACCGGCACAGATAACCACGAATTTCCCGGCATCCTTCACCATTCGGGTCATTAGTGCCTCCACGGCTTCCACTCCTGTCTGATCCTTACTTCCACCGGCACAGACAGGCATCAGAGCGTAGGCTTCATCTATAAAAAGAATACCCCCCATCGCTTCGTCACAAGCCTTGTCCACAAGTTTGGCCGTCTCATTCTGATATGTACTTATCAGATGTTTACGCTCCTTCTCCACAACCTTATCAGTAGGCAGCAGACCGATGGCTTTAAAGACCTCGCCCAGCTTGCAGGCAATGGTGGTCTTACCTGTCCCCGGATTACCCGTCAGCACAATGTGTACAGGAGTCACCTCGGCGTCGGCAATACCCATTTCCATCATCTCCTTGTCCATGGCTATCTTGTTCGCCAGCGCACGTATTTCAGCTTTTACACTGTCCATGCCCACGAATTCATTCAGTTCAGCAAGTACAGCGTCCAGACTCTTGATATTTTTGCTTTCCTCACCCTCAATATCGGCACGCGTCAGCACATGCACCATAGACGCATCATAATCCGGTGTACCTTTCAGTTCCAGCAACCGGACTCCCTGATTCTTGATTGCACGATCCATTGCGTTCCGTACCTCACGGGCATTACCGAAATTGCGCGTACGGGTCAGGTACATCTTCGAGAAGTAATTACGGATAAATGCCTCGGCCTCTTCATCCAGGGTCAGATGCTCTTTCTTCACCTGTCGACGGAAAATTTCCGTCAATTCATCGGCTTTATAGTCGCGGAAAGTCACCGTTTCATTGAAACGCGAGGCCATCCCTGAGTTAGAACTCAGAAATTCTCCCATCTCCTTTGTATATCCGGCAGCAATAGCCACAAACTGCCCGCGACGATCTTCTACCAGTTTCAGCAACGTATCAATTGCTTCCTGGCCGAACTGGTCATTATCACCTTGCTTCAATGTATAGGCTTCGTCAATGAACAGCACTCCGCCCATAGCCATATCCACATATTTTTCCACCGCCAGAGCCGTTTGACCCACATATCCCGCAACCAGCTCCTTACGTGAAACTTCCACCAACTGACCGATGGGCAGCACTTCCAGTGAATTCAGGATATCAGCAAAGATACGGGCAATCGTTGTCTTCCCCGTCCCCGGATTACCAAGGAACAGAAAATGATCTTTGACCTCCCGTTTAGCTCCGGCACCTTTCCGTTCCCGTTCAAAATCTATCTTATGAATGATTTTCTGCACCGTTGCCTTGATTTCATCGATACCGACAAACTCATCCAGCTCTGCCATGATCTCCTCATAACTCTTCTGCCGGAACTCTTTACCGGGAATATCCTCAGGAATGGCAACCGATGCATTCGGATCGCGCTTGATAGTATTGGCAAAGATATCAGCCGCTTTTTTCACGGCCAGATGCCCATTCCCGAAATCATCTGATTTCTGTCGCATCTCATTCTTAAACACACGTTCCAGTTTAGCATCCGCTTCCTCACTCAATGCAATCCCATAACGTTTTTTGAGCTCATGGATACAAAGCTGCTTCAGTTCCTCCATACTGAAATCTTTCAGATCGAAGTAATACTCAAAGCGATTGCGCACATCAGGATTGGATACCAGGAACTCTTTAAAGGCCGATGAAAGCCCGGAAAGAATGACTATCGGATCATTATTCCACTTATCCATACAGCTGAACAGCTTATCAAGCTTATTGATATCATTGGCTGCACCCGAAGGCAAAAGCTTCTGCACATTTTCAATGCAGAGAATACCCCCTTTCAAGTCAGCGGTATTCTTTTCCCACTCTTTGGCAAACTCCTCATAATCCACCGCATCCACTACTTTCATGGCAGGCTTCTTGATAATACCACTGGAATACAATAGTTTTTGCAATACTCCTGCCAGTTTGGTTTTACCGGTTCCGGTATTTCCCGTAATAATCATGTCCATGCCCAGACGAATGGAAATGCCACTACGCTGTGCACGCAAAGCGAGCGACTCACAAGTATTTACCAAATCCTGCAACTGGTTCTTGACGGTTTCCATCCCCACCAACTCACGCAGCGGTTCAGTAGCTTTAGTAACCACATTGGCGCCACACCATTTGCAGAAAACAGCGTTTTCACGGTTCGGCTTATTACATTTCGGACAATTCATAGTCATCTTCATTTATCAGTTCTCTACATCTGCTTTCGCTTTTTTGAAACTGAAGTTCACTTGTTTTTTGGTCGTATAATTCTCATAAGTACCTTCAAAAGCGCCCATTCCATCGCCGGTGAACTTACCGTTATACTGCCCGTCGAGAGTACCGTTCTTGTATACATCGTCAAAATGGATAGTATTCGCAACGGTATTCACAGTGCCCGTCAGTGCTTCGTTGGTCAGATTCGTATATTGCACATGTATGGTAGCTTTCAAGCCTTCCGAGTTTGCTGTCGTTATGTTCAGCGTAGCATTACGTCCTTCAAACGTACCCTCCCATGTGCCTACCAGTTCTTTCAGCTTTCCATCGTTTTGCAGAAAACGGGAAGCATCCAGTCCGAATGCCGGAGTATATTGCACAAACAGATAGGCCAGCCAACCTACCACCACCATGGAAAGTACGGCACGATAAGAAAACTTACGGATACAATCTTTCAGATATTTAGCATATTGTGCCGATTCACCGCCAATAGAAGACTCAAAGTGTGTCCCCACACTCGCTTTAAAAGCAAAATGCAATGGCTCCAAGCCTGTTTCCTCAAAACCGGGATTCAGCAAATGATCATGCAACCTCCGCTCAACCGGAAGCTTGAAATAACAGCTTTTCATCAGATAATAAGCCAGTAGGAGCAAAAGTCCAGCCAGTACATAATGAGCATAAGGCATGATGAGATCCAGCACAAAATATACTGTATAGTAGATAATTGCCCCCACAATAAAGCCTAAAATAGCACTTCCGATAAGATTCTCAAAATCAGAAGTCACAAAAATAAGAATACCGAAGATGATACCCATCGTCACAATGGAACCGACAGAGAAACCGGACAACGGGTTTTCTGTGAACGGAAGCCCGTAGAAGCATAATGCAACCGCAAAAGCCAAAATAGGAATGAAACACAGTATTCCCAGCAAGACACGCATCACCGTCAGCGTCCTACAACGCAAACGCACTTTCCGCAGGTTCTTATTCACAAAATTGGTGGCAATACGGAAATTGGAAACATCTGTATCTTTACTATCTATTTTTTCGATGAATTCGAGATATTTCACCGTTTCCTGCTCATATGCGAATTTGGGAGAAAGATTCTTCAACGGATTCTCCTGAAAGAAAGTAGTAAGCCAGTCTCTCAAATATCCACTCTCCAGTTCTGCCTTAACTTCTTTCGATGGAATGGACTTCAATCCGTCCAAATCGGTTATACTCTTATCACTATCCTTGAAGTAATAATAAGGTAAAGCGCCCAATCCCTTGATCATCTTGAAAGTAGCTATAATCCAGTTGTAAGGGCCTGCTTTCCGGAGATTATCTTTGGATTTCAGTTCAAAGCAGTAATTTATCCATTCAATCTTATCTTCATACACACCCTTAGACTTCAGATAGAAATAAAGCCGCGAACCTTTCAGACTTGAGAGCATACCAAGAATATAATCGGCATATTCATGATCCGGATCATTCTTCGGTGTATTCTTGTAAACCATCAACTGTTGATTGATGAATTGGGCTATTTGAGTATGCGTGAAATAATAATTATTTGCAGTCTCGTCCATTTGCAGGGTGAAGGAAACTTTAGGAGTCAAATTATAAAGTACACCGTAAGTTACCGCAGCATCCGATGTACTGAAGCCTTTCAATTGAGTACGTATCTTCCCTACCAATCCTTTATCACGGCCTGCCAACCATATCAGGAAAGACTCTTCTGCCAAATCATTCCACGAGTCGGCACTCAACATATGATTATAAGCATAATGAAGAACTTCTTCCGGTGTATTGCAACGTCCCAAATTCCCCTTTTCATCGATCAATTCATAAGGACGTGAAGGGTCAAGTTCATAGATTAAACGCCATAAAGCCTCCCGCTGGCGACCTTTTTTATTAAACAAGGGAGCTGCATTATCCGTAAGCCGCTTCAGATCGTGCGCATTAAAAAAGAGAAACAGGGGATCGTTCGCGTTCGCCAAAGTAGTCTGGTAAGTGCTGAAGTTCTCAATAAGAGATTGCGCTATTTCTTCGACAATAGTCCGCGGACGTCCCTTAACATCATAATAGGGCATATCCACATTGAGCGTATAGCAGGCAGCATACAGCCCGGCAGTCTGGTCTTTCGGATAGCGCTTTTCTACAATATCTTCGATTTCCGAAACCAATTCCGGCCGCTGATTATCATTCAGCCATTTAGTAAGCTTACCGGTATAGAGATATTTAATGGCAAGATTCTGATCCTGCCGCATAAAATCAGCCAATTGTTCGGGTGAATGTGCTATCTGATTCTTTCCGGCATTAAAAATAATACTGAAACGACGTTTACTTTCCTGCCCGATAAAATCACTGAATACATCCTCTCCGCGAGCCCAACGAACGATTTCGGTAAATCCACAACGTTTTTCCGGCTGAGGTGCAGTCAATGCTTTTATTAATTGCAGCGTTCGTCCCGATAAATCCGCAGGAAAAGGCAAATCTCCCGTACGTTTACGCTTCATCAGTTCAAACTCTCTCTCTTTAAACTCTTTCTCACCCATCCACAGACAGAGCAAAACCATACCAAGAGAGTAAAAATCACTCTTCGTGTCAATCTCCACCCGATTCTCACCAGGAACTGTATAATACATTTCTGGAGCTGCATAAATGCGGGTACGAGCTTGATCCGTACGGGCAACTCCATTCTGATCGCATCTTACCGAAATACCAAAATCCCCCAACAGTACCTGATTCTGTTTCTCATCGGCAAAAAAGAAATTACCCGGCTTGATATCCCGATGAATAAACCCATGCTTATGACAGAAATCAATGGCAGCGGCAGCTTGTTTAGCTATTTCACAAAGCCTCCTTTCGTCTCCTTTCAGATTTACTTTATCCAAAGAGCCTCCTTTACAGTAAGTCATTACTTCATAATGCCTCAATTCACCGAAAACACGCGGATTATCCCACTGACCATGATCTATGATATCCACTAATAATCCTGAGCGCGGAGTTTGTCTTATAATTTCAAGTATCTGATGATTAGGAGGCGGTTCAATACCAACATAATAGAGTTTTAGTACGTACTGCTTTCCCTTATTTTCCACCAGAAAAATCTGAGCTTCTCCCGTCCCATCCGATATCACCTTTATAACCCTGTAATTCAGACCTTTAATAAGATATTCCGTATCATGTTGACGAGTGATAGCCTCAATCGCCTTTTGCTGTTCGGCACGTAAGGTCGCATCATCTGACGAAACCGGACGCAACGTCTTATCCTCCATTCCACCGGGATGCAGAGTTTTGTCAATGTTAGCTACACCAGGGTGCAAGGTCTTCTTACTATCATCTTCCGGGCGAAGAGTTTTCTCTTCTTCACCAGGACGAAGGGTTTTCTCGGCTTTCAGGGCAGGGCGCAAAGTTTTATCACCGTCCGCACTACCGGGACGCAGTGTTTTATCACTGTCTCTCAAGTCGCTCATAATTCTATATAGTTTTAAGATTAGCCAATCCGACAAAGCATCCTGAAGGATTAATCATCCTGATACTCAAAGGTTTTTGTAACAGTCACCACATCTTCATATATCCAGGTCCCCCCCAGTTCCGGCTGAGCACACTCACTTGGCTGACTATGCTGACAACCGCAGAGATTACATACCCAACAAACAGGCGCTTTTGTTACGGATTTCCGCAAAACAGGCAATTTCCTTGCCGAATAGTAATTCCGCTGCATCTGTGGCGTCATATCTCCTTCCGGACGAAGTTTCTCCATCAGCAACTTCATTTCTTCCAGTTTCTCTTTATAAGATTGCTTTGCTTCGTCAAGGTCTACCTTCTTCACATTCAGTTGTATCTTCGGACGAGTTTGAACAGGTTCCTCCACTTTCGGTTCAGGTCTGGAAACCTGCATTCCTTCAAGAGAACCGCTTCCTGAAAAGAGATCTTTATATTGTTGTATCAGTTTCTTATCGGCTTCACTCAATTCTACAGGAGGCAGTTCAGGTTCCCCCACCGGAAGTTCTTCAGAGACAGTATTCAGTATTTGTTCTTCCAAATCGGCAAGTTCCTGTGCCAATGCCAGCATTTCCTGAAAGACGGGGTCTTTCTTCGCCTTTTGCATTTCCTGCATTGCCATCTCATTGAGGGGACGATTACATTTTCGGCAAAAACTGCGGAAATTAAGGGTATTGCAGTCAGGACAGATAATCCCTATGCGAGGATTACCACAATCAGGACAGAAGAAATCATCCGCTTCCATCGAGGCACCGCAGAATGAGCACAATTCTGCATGAAGGCCTTGTCCGCAATGAGGGCATATTTCCCAATTAGGCTGAACAGGAGAGTTACAACGCATACATGAAGTTCCTTTAAGCGCCATACCACATTCTTCACAGAATTTATCACCACTGTGACAAGGTGTCCCGCAATTAGGACAACATTGCGGCTGTTCCGCCTGTTTCTCCGAAGTCTTCTGCTGCGCCTTTATCTGTTGTTCCGATAAAGATTGATGTTGCTGTTTCATAAACCGTATTCAGACTATAAGTTGACCATCCAGATTTTAAGTTTCCAAATATATCAAATTATTTGCGGAATACGATGGCGGCAGATAGAAAAAACTCTTTTTTGCTTCTAAACAGAAAAAGAAAGGAAACAAATGATAAACAGTACTATCTCAATTCTCCTCCTCTGTCGGAGGAGGAGTACCCGTAGGGGGAGGTGGTAGGTAAAATAATAAAGTACCTATAAATCACAAAGCTAAGGATTTCTTTTCTCACCTACCACCCCGCCCTTTGGGCACCCCTCCTCCGACTGGAGGAGGGGAATGGAGATAGTCCGTTTGATTCAAAACCCTACAGAAATGCACAAAACATAACCAATAGAAATTTAACTCAGATTCTGGATATTAGCTATATATATCGGACGCGCAGCATCTATATATCAAACATGTCGCATCTATATATCGGACATGCAGTATCTATATATCCAATACCACCGATATATAGCTCGTTAGTCCGCATCACATACACACTTTTCTCATATAATATGGAAATGCAGCTTGTTATAGTTGCAACAGTGACGATATATTCGTCCTATCAATCACACAGTGTAAGGAAATCGAAAACCTGTTATTTCTCCCTTTACAGGAAGTTAAGAGTTTGTCGACAGGAAGTTAACTTCTTGCCAACAAACTCTTAACTCCTTGTCGACAAGAAATTGACACTTTGTAGTACCTTGATAATCAACGATAAATTTCCCTTGTACAAAAAGAATATTCGTGAACATATATTACTCGCTTTTCACACCTCTAACATATTCCACTTGCTTCGAAATCGGACATGCCTGAAACAACAAGCAACGTCATGATGCAAAACTAGCAATGTCGTAATGCGGAATATTGCTAGTTTTGCATCATGACATTGCTTGTTATAATTATACTCAATACACCAAGTGTTATTTTCTTCTTGCAGTCTTTCAGTTTTTGCCTGAGCTCCCTGTTCATCGGCATTCCGGCTGAAACATGCCTGAAACGGCTATAGACTTGGATGTTTCAGCCGGAATGCCGATGAACAGGGAGTTCGTGGGAACTGAAAGAACAGAAAGAACTTTTTCTTAAAAATAGTGGGCATAGCATATTAGTTCTTCCTCAAAAAAATGAAAGATTGGTGTGGTTCACAAGCCACTAACCTTCCCTTAAACAATGATAAGAAAAAGAAAAACTGGATGAGTAGTAGTTTTTTTCGTAACTTTGCACTGTTTTAAAGACATTGAATGAATGGAGTTTAAATACGACGTTATCGTGATTGGCGCCGGACATGCCGGTTGTGAGGCCGCAGCCGCTGCGGCAAATCTGGGTTCAAAAACCTGTCTTATCACCATGGACATGAATAAGATAGGACAAATGAGTTGTAACCCTGCCGTAGGTGGTATTGCCAAAGGACAAATTGTACGCGAAGTAGATGCTTTAGGTGGATATATGGGATTAGTGACCGATCAGACCGCCATCCAGTTCCGCATCCTGAACCGTTCCAAAGGTCCTGCGATGTGGAGCCCACGTGCACAATGCGACCGCAATAAGTTCATCTGGGCATGGCGCGAAATCTTAGAAAACATTCCTAATCTGCATATCTGGCAAGATACAGTACGCGAAATTCTCGTTGAAAACGGAGAAGTGGCAGGCTTAACCACTTTGCTCGATGTAACCTTCCGTGCAAAATGCATCGTACTGACTGCCGGCACTTTCCTGAACGGACTGATGCACGTAGGACGTACCAAGCTTGCCGGAGGACGTATGGCAGAACCTGCATCTTACGAATTAACCGAATCCATCGCAAGACATGGCATTGAATATGGACGCATGAAAACCGGTACACCTGTTCGCATAGACGGACGAAGCGTGCACTATGAATACATGGAAACACAGGATGGAGAATGTGACTTTCATAAATTCTCTTTCTTGGATACCAGTGTACGCCACCTGAAGCAACTACCATGCTGGACGTGCTTCACGAACGAGGAAGTGCACCGTGTATTACGCGAAGGGCTGCCGGATTCTCCTCTTTTCAACGGACAGATTCAAAGCATCGGTCCACGTTACTGCCCCAGTATCGAAACTAAAATAGTTACTTTCCCCGATAAGGAGCAACACCAGCTTTTCCTGGAACCGGAAGGAGAAACAACTCAGGAACTTTATTTAAATGGCTTCTCTTCATCACTCCCGATGAATATACAGATAGAAGCGCTGAAAAAAGTTCCCGCATTCAAAGATTTGGTGATTTATCGTCCCGGATACGCTATCGAGTATGACTACTTCGACCCTACCCAACTAAAACATACGTTGGAAACGAAGAAAATTAAAAATCTATTCTTTGCAGGGCAAGTAAACGGGACCACCGGATATGAAGAAGCAGCCGGACAAGGAATCATTGCCGGAATCAATGCACATATAAACTGCCACGGCGGTGAGCCATTTACTCTTGCACGAGACGAAGCATATATCGGCGTATTAATCGATGATCTCGTAACCAAAGGTGTGGACGAACCTTACCGTATGTTCACTTCGCGCGCCGAGTATCGCATCCTGTTACGTATGGACGATGCAGATATGCGTCTTACCGAAAAGGCATGGAAACTCGGACTTGTAAAGAGCGACCGCTATGAGTTACTGAGACGGAAACGTGACTCAATCAATAGTATCATAGAATTCACTCGTAACTATTCGATGAAACCGGCATTAATCAATCCGATATTGGAGCAATTGGGTACTACTCCCCTTCGCCAAGGATGCAAATTGATCGACCTTATAAACCGTCCCCAAATTACGCTTGAAAATATGGCGGAGCATGTCAGCGCTTTCCGCCGGGAGCTGGATAAAGTTACCGAAAGAAAAGAAGAAACGATTGAGGCAGCTGAAATCCTGATTAAGTATGAAGGATACATTGGACGTGAACGAATGATTGCAGATAAACTGGCTCGTCTGGAAAGCATCAAAATAAAAGGGAAGTTTGATTATAATGCCATTCAATCCCTATCCACCGAAGCAAGACAGAAGCTGGTGAAGATTGATCCGGAAACGATAGCCCAGGCAAGCCGGATTCCGGGCGTATCACCAAGCGATATAAACGTATTGTTGGTGCTTTCGGGCAGATAAAGCAAATACGTTCCACGTGAAACAAAGAATTCAATAAACGCATTAAAAATACTGATTATGAGCAAAGAAACTCTTGCAAAAAGCATTCGGGAAATCCCCGATTTTCCTATTCCGGGAATTCTATTTTACGACGTAACTACATTGTTTAAAGATCCTGCAAGGCTTCAGGAACTTTCAGATACATTGCATGAGATGTACAAGGACAAAGGTATCACAAAAGTGGTAGGCATTGAATCGAGAGGCTTCATTATGGGACCTATCCTCGCCACCCGTTTGGGTGCAGGTTTCATTCCTATCCGCAAGCCCGGAAAGCTTCCTGCAGAAACCATTGAGGAAAGTTACGATAAAGAATATGGTAAAGACACCATTCAGATACATAAAGATGCTCTCAACGAGAACGACGTAGTTTTGCTACATGACGATCTGCTCGCCACAGGCGGAACAATGGAGGCCGCCTGCAAGCTAGTACAAAAGATGAATCCAAAGAAAATATATGTAAACTTCATCATAGAACTGAAGGAGTTGCACGGAATAGACTTATTCAACAAAGACGTAGACGTACAGTCGGTACTTTCATTATAAACGAAGAGAAAAGACCTGAGAACCACATGGAGAATAACCCTGAACTTAAAGCCAGCGAATATCTGAAAGGAATTGTATTAAACCTTCCGGAGAGCCCCGGTATTTACCAATATCTGAATACCGAAGGGGTTATCATATACGTAGGTAAAGCTAAAAACTTAAAGCGAAGGGTCTCCTCCTATTTCAACAAAGAGCACGAACCGGGAAAAACGAGAGTACTCGTCAGCAAAATAGCCGATATCCGATATATTGTGGTGAACTCTGAGGAGGACGCCTTGCTGCTGGAGAATAATCTCATCAAGAAATATAAGCCACGGTACAATGTATTGTTGAAAGATGATAAGACATATCCGTCCATTTGCGTTCAAAACGAGTATTTTCCCCGGATATTCAAGACACGTAAAATCATACGCAACGGTTCCTCTTACTATGGCCCCTACAGCCATGTACCATCTATGAATGCATTGCTCGATCTTATCAAGCATCTGTATCCGTTACGCACCTGCAACCTGAACCTTTCGCCCGAAAATATCCGGGCAGGAAAATTCAATGTTTGTCTGGAATATCATATCAAGAACTGCGCCGGACCTTGTGTCGGGAAGCAATCACTGGATGATTACATGAAAAACATCGGAGAAATCAAGGAAATCCTCAAAGGTAATACGCAGGAAATACAACGGATACTTTTTCAACAAATGCAGGAACTGTCCGCTGATATGAAGTTTGAAGAGGCACAAAAGGTCAAGAATAAATACATGCTGATTGAAAATTACCGTGCCAAGTCAGAGGTAGTAAGCAATATTCTGCATAATATCGATGTTTTTTCCATAGAGGAAGACAGTGATGGCAAATCTGCATTTATCAATTATCTGCATATCACGAACGGGGCAATCAACCAGGCTTTTACATTCGAGTACAAGAAGCGGTTGAATGAAACCAAAGAAGAACTTATCCAACTGGGCATCATTGAAATGAGAGAGCGATACAAGAGCCTTTCACGCGAAATCATCGTGCCTTTCGAGGTGGATATGGAGTTGAAAGACGTGGTCTTTACAATACCTCAGCGAGGGGATAAGAAGAAACTGCTGGATCTTTCCATTCTGAATGTAAAGCAATATAAGGCCGATCGCATGAAGCAAGCCGAAAAGCTGAATCCGGAACAGCGCAGCGTCCGCTTGATGAAAGAGATACAGGAAGAGTTACACCTTGAACATTTACCCATACAAATAGAGTGTTTTGATAACTCAAACATCCAAGGCTCCGATCCGGTTGCCGCCTGCGTGGTATTCAAGAAAGCCAAGCCCTCAAAACAAGACTACCGGAAGTACAATATCAAGACCGTAGTAGGCGCAGACGACTACGCCTCCATGAAAGAAGTCGTAAGACGCCGTTATCAGCGCGCTATTGAAGAGAAAGCAACCCTACCAGACCTCCTTATTACCGACGGTGGAAAGGGGCAAATGGGTGCCGTAAAAGAAGTTCTGGACGAACTAAGTCTGAACATCCCCATTGCCGGACTTGCCAAGGATGGCAAACACCGCACATCCGAACTGCTTTATGGCTTTCCACCGCAGACTATCGGTTTAAAACAAAACACTCCCCTGTTCCGATTATTGACACAGATACAGGATGAAGTACATCGTTTTGCCATTACTTTCCACCGCGAAAAACGCAGCAAACGACAGATTGCTTCCGAGTTGGATGAGATAAAAGGCATTGGAGAAAAGACTAAAGCAGCTCTGCTAAAAGAGTTTAAAAGCGTAAAGCGCATAAAAGAAGCATCCCTGGAGGCGCTTACGAAGGTTACAGGAGAAGCTAAAGCAAAAGTAATTGAAGAATATTTTAGAAGTTAACTCCTCCTTCTACATATTCATACGCACAAATTGCAGGCAATCACGAATTTATTCGTAACTTTGCATCCGGAAAAGTTTTAAAAGATTAGGATAAAAAGAACATGAGAGTAGTCATACAACGTGTCGGACACGCTTCTGTTACAATCAACGGAACATGCAAATCCGCTATAGGGAAAGGGCTTCTGATATTGGTAGGTATTGAGGAAACAGACGGACAAGAAGATATTGACTGGCTTTGCAAAAAAATTGTCAACCTGCGTGTCTTTGACGACGAGAATGGAGTAATGAACAAATCAATCCTCGACATTAACGGTGAAATACTGGTAATCAGTCAGTTTACCTTGCATGCTTCTACAAAGAAGGGTAACCGTCCTTCATATATACGTGCAGCAAAGCCCGATATTTCCGTTCCGCTGTATGAACAGTTTTGCAAAGATTTGAGTTTTCTATTAGGCAAAGAAATAGGTACCGGAGAATTTGGTGCCGACATGAAGGTAGAATTATTAAACGATGGCCCTGTGACCATCTGTATGGATACAAAAAACAAGGAATGATGACATTAGAAGAAGCTCAGCATCAGGTAGATTGCTGGATTAAAAAGTATGGTGTACGCTATTTCAGCGAACTCACCAATATGGCTGTCCTTACTGAGGAGGTAGGTGAACTGGCAAGAGTTATGTCCCGCAAATACGGTGACCAATCCTTCAAAGAAGGAGAAAAAGATAATATCGAAGACGAAATAGCGGATGTCCTCTGGGTACTACTCTGCATTGCCAATCAGACAGGTGTAAACGTCACTGAAGCGTTTGCCCGCAATCTGGAGAAGAAAACCCAACGGGATAACACCCGCCATATCAATAATCCTAAATTGCAAGACCATGGAGAAGAATGAACCTAACCAGAACAAGTATGATGCCGCATTGGCAAAGTACAACACACAGCTGGACGATACGGAAGTAGCTGCCCAGGTAGCGAAAATCATTGCAGAAAAAGTGCCCGGAAACCATACGGAGGAGGTCAAGAAATTCTTGTTCCACTGCATTGATCTTACTACACTGAACACTACGGACAGCGATGAAAGCGTGATGAAATTCACTCAAAAAGTAAATCAGTTCGACGAAGAATTCCCTGATTTGGAGAATGTCGCTGCTATCTGTGTTTACCCTAACTTCGCAGAAATCGTAAAGAGTACCCTGGAAGTAGAGGATGTAAAAATAGCCTGTGTCTCGGCAGGTTTTCCTTCCTCACAAACCTTCACAGAAGTAAAAGTAGCAGAAACCGCCATGGCACTGATGGAAGGTGCAGACGAAATAGATATCGTAATTTCAGTAGGCAAATTCCTGAGTGGAGACTACGAAAACATGTGCGAAGAGATACAGGAACTGAAAGATGTCTGCAAGGAACATCACATGAAAGTGATTCTGGAAACAGGCGCTCTGAAGAGTGCTTCCAATATCATGAAAGCCTCTATCCTATCCATGTATTCGGGCGCAGACTTTATAAAGACATCTACCGGGAAACAACAACCCGCTGCAACCCCGGAAGCCGCTTATATAATGTGCCGGGCTATTAAAGAATATTACGATAAAACCGGCAATAAAGTAGGTTTCAAACCTGCCGGAGGCATTAATACCGTAAATGACGCTGTCATCTACTACACTATCGTCAAAGAGGTGCTTGGCGAAGAATGGCTCAACAACCAATGGTTCCGCTTGGGCACCAGCCGCCTGGCCAATCTTCTGCTTTCGGACATCAAAGGCATGGAAATGAAGTTCTTCTAAGAGCTTCCATACTATAATAAAAACTAAAGAAGCTTGATAGGAAAAGCGAAACTTTTCCTATCTTTGCGACAACATAAGCCAATAGAGTTTTGGCTAAAGCATTGTATTAGAGAACGTTTCATTTATTACCTTTTTCCTGGAATTCGGCAAAATTCAATCTATGAAAGGTAATGAGCAAACGGGTCTCACGCACTTTCGTGTATATACTCTTGTTATATATCGAATAGGCGTGAGACTGTTGCTTGTATTTCATAGACGGTTTGCCGAAGCCTCAGGAATGGTACAAGTAACAGTTCTCACGCTTTTTGATAACAAACGTAAAGATAAGAGTATGGAAACAAATTCGGCACCCCTCTTCCATCGGAATCCACAGGCACCTCCTGTGAACCGAAATCGCGAACAAGCCCTTCTCATCGGACTGATGAGCGGAGAGCAAGAGTTTTTTTACACAAACAGTCTGACTACGGGAAGAAGTCGTAAGGAGCTGTCCCGACATCTTTCTTTAGCCGTAAGACTAAAAGACAAACCTAACATTCAACTGGTATTTAACTTTCTCAAAGAGGAAGGAGAACGCAGTGCATACAACATCATGATTTCTCTTTTTCTATCGGAGCATAACGAAAAAAAACGCGAAGCACTCATCAAAGAACGCTTTCTTGGCATCGATCGCTTCGTACAATATTGCAGAAATCTGAGTGATTTCCTGGTCTACATCAAAGAGAATAACACAATCGAAATAACCAACGAAGACCTCCAACGGGGCATATTAGCATGGGATTTAGGGCATTTGGTAAGTCTCGCCCGCATATCTTACGACTAT
>NZ_CBVI010000090.1 GCF_000513195.1 Bacteroides timonensis
ACCGACTATGGACTTTTAGCTGAAGAAGAAGCCTGGAATTACATAGAATTTGCTGGTAAGAAATGCCGTGAAACATTCTCTTGCTGGAAAGAGATAGGCAAAAGCTTCCTGTTAGGACAAGTCATGAGTTATCCCGGCGAAGAGAACTTCCAGGAAGCAATCCGCTATTTCCTGCTTTCGATGGAGAGTCCCGAAAGCCCTTGGGTAAAATATAAATTTGGTTGATTATTTATCGCGGTCCACTACATAATCCAAATAAGCAGCAAGGCCGGCTTTTACATCTGAATCAGGCAAGGACGCCAATAATGAAAGTGCTTTTTCCTTATAGGCAAACATGGTCTGCACAGCATATTCAATGCCACCTTGTTGCTTGGCAAATTCGATTAATCGGGCGATTTCATCGGCCGAGGCAGTACCATTTTTCACTTTGACGGCAATCTCTTCCGCACTTTCATCCTTGGTAGAGTTCAAGGCATAAAGAACGGGAAGGGTCAGTTTGCCTTCCAACATATCGTTTCCTGTTGGCTTACCTATCTCCTTACTATCATAATAGTCGAATATATCATCCTTAATCTGGAAGCAAAGACCGATATATTCACCGAACTGGCGCGCAAATTCTGCCTGTTCATCAGTCACTCCTACCGAGAGAGCACCCGATTTAGTACAAGCAGCAAAGAGCACAGCCGTCTTCTTACGGATCACATCAAAATAAATTTCTTCGGAGAATTGGAGATTACTTACATTAGAAAGTTGAAGAAGTTCACCCTCGGACAAATTCTGTCCCAGACGGGAAACCACATCAATAATAGCGTAATTATGCGTCTTGCCTACCTGCACAAGTGCAGTTGCCAAAAGGTAGTCACCCACCAGTACCGCTACCTTATTATTATAAATAGCATTCACCGACAGCTGTCCGCGACGCTCGGTGCTTTCATCCACCACATCATCGTGTACCAGACTGGCCGTATGTAATAATTCAAGGGAAACCGCCGCATGAAGTGATTCGGGACAAATCCGTCCATATAGCTTTGCCACAAGCAGCAGCAAAATCGGACGCATCATCTTCCCGTTCTTTTGTCGAATGTGTGAAATTACTTCATTCAGCAAAAAGTTAGAACTGGTAAGCGAATTGTCAAACAGCTTTTTGAAATCGTCCAGTTCTGCCACTATCGGAGTTTTTATGAGTGATGAGTTGTCCATGCATCGCTATTTTCCCACAAAAATAGTAATAAAACACTTAATACGGTATTTTTTTGTACTTTTACCATGAAAAAAAGGATAAATATATGAATTCTGACGATAAACTGTTTCTTCTCGATGCCTATGCATTGATATATCGCGCCTATTACGCGTTCATCAAGAGCCCTCGGATTAACTCAAAAGGGTTCAATACTTCCGCCATTCTGGGCTTTGTAAATACCCTAGAAGAAGTACTCAAAAAAGAGAACCCTACTCACATCGGAGTCGCTTTCGATCCCGCCGGACCGACCTTCCGCCATGAGGCCTACGAACAATATAAGGCACAACGTGAGGAAACTCCGGAAGCTATCCGCCTTTCCGTACCTATTATAAAGGATATTATACGTGCATACCGCATTCCCATCCTGGAAGTAGCGGGATACGAAGCCGACGACGTCATCGGTACGCTTGCCACTGAGGCAGGACAACAAGGCATCACCACTTACATGATGACTCCCGATAAGGACTATGGCCAATTAGTATCTGAAAATGTATTCATGTACCGTCCCAAACATACCGGCGGGTTTGAGGTTATGGGAATAGAACAGGTAAAAGCTAAATTCGACATTCAGTCCACCCAGCAGGTTATTGACATGTTGGGATTAATGGGGGATGCCTCCGATAATATTCCCGGATGTCCCGGTGTCGGAGAGAAAACCGCACAAAAGCTGATCAGTGAATTCGGCAGTATCGAAAATCTTCTGGAGCACACCGATGAACTAAAAGGTGCATTGAAGACGAAAGTCGAAAATAACCGAGAAATGATTACCTTCTCCAAATTCCTTGCAACAATCAAAATTGATGTTCCCATCAAACTTGACATGAAAGCTCTCGTTCGTGAAGAACCGAATGAAGAAGAACTCCGGAAAATTTTCGAAGAATTGGAATTCCGTACACTCATTGACCGTGTACTCAAAAAGAGTAGCTCCCCCTCCCCTTCTTCCGTTGCTCCCGATCTTTTTTCACCAGGCCCGCTTTTTACTCAAAATAACGGTCCGGTTCAAGGCAATTTGTTTGAAGAATTTGCGTCCAACGGGCCGGAAGATTCCAAAAATTCAAATCTCGCGCGTTTAGAAACCATCAATACTGACTACCAACTCATTGATACAGAAGAGAAAAGGAGCAAAATTATTAAAAAGTTGCTTACAACTAAAATTCTCTCAATAGATACAGAAACGACTTCAGCCGAACCAATGGAAGCAGAATTGGTAGGGATGAGCTTCAGCGATACCGAAAATCAGGCTTATTATGTTCCGGTTCCGGCAGAACGGGAAGAAGCGTTAAAAATAGTAAATGAGTTCCGGCCGCTCTACGAAAATGAAACTTCAATGAAAGTCGGACAAAATATCAAGTACGATATTCTTGTTCTTCAAAATTACGGGATGGAAGTGAAAGGTGAACTTTTCGACACCATGATCGCACATTACGTTTTACAACCCGAACTTCGTCATAACATGGATTACCTGGCAGAAATTTACCTGCATTATCAAACCATCCACATTGATGAACTTATCGGCCCGAGAGGAAAGAACCAAAAGAACATGCGGGACCTTCCACCAGAAGAAGTTTACAAATATGCATGCGAAGATGCAGACATTACTTTAAAGCTAAAGAATGTACTTGAAGAAGAATTGAAGAAGCAGAGGGTTGAACATCTCTTCTATGAAATAGAAATGCCGCTCGTACGCGTACTTGCCAATCTGGAAAGTAACGGGGTGCGCATTGATACCGAAGCGCTGAAACAAACCTCCGAACATTTCACTGTCCGCCTGCAAGAGATAGAAAAAGAAATCTATGAACTGGCAGAGGAAACGTTCAATATAGCTTCACCCAAGCAGGTGGGCGAAATCCTGTTCGACAAACTGAAGATTACGGATAAGGCGAAGAAAACCAAGACAGGACAATACGTCACTTCGGAAGAGGTGCTGGAAAGCCTGCGCAATAAACATGAGATTATCGGAAAGATCCTCGAATACCGTGGATTGAAGAAATTATTAGGAACATATATCGATGCTCTCCCCCTGCTGATCAATCCACGCACAGGACGTATTCATACTTCTTTTAACCAGGCAGTCACAGCTACCGGACGACTCAGTTCCAGTAACCCGAACCTGCAAAACATTCCTATCCGCGACGAAGACGGTAAGGAAATCCGTAAAGCCTTCATTCCGGACGATGGTTGCGAGTTCTTCTCCGCCGACTATTCACAGATAGAGTTGCGCATTATGGCGCACCTAAGCGAAGATAAGAATATGATTGACGCCTTCCTCAGCGGTTATGATATTCATGCCGCCACTGCCGCTAAAATATATAAGGTAGACATAAAGGACGTCACTTCCGACATGCGTCGCAAAGCCAAGACAGCCAATTTCGGTATCATCTACGGTATTTCTATCTTTGGATTGGCAGAACGTATGAATGTGGACCGTAAAGAAGCCAAAGAATTGATCGACGGATATTTCGAAACCTACCCGCAAGTTCGTGAATATATGGATAAAAGTATTCAGATAGCACGCGAACAAGGATATGTGGAAACGATCTTCCACCGCAAACGTTTCCTGCCCGATATCAACTCCCGCAACGCAACCGTACGCGGATATGCAGAGCGCAATGCCATCAATGCGCCTATCCAGGGAAGTGCAGCTGATATCATTAAAGTTGCCATGGCACGCATCTACAAACGCTTTCAAAGTAACAATCTGAAAGCAAAGATGATTTTACAGGTCCATGATGAACTAAATTTCAGCGTTCCAGAGGCTGAAAAAGAGTTTGTGCAACAAATTGTAATTGAAGAAATGGAACGCGCATATCGTATGCACGTACCCCTGAGAGCCGACTGTGGGTGGGGAAAGAACTGGTTGGAAGCCCATTAATTCCACCTATAACTTTATTTAACTTACAATCAGAAAGCAACTGAAGTAATCTGTTCGAAATACAGTTTGCTCACCATAATATCCGGCAACATCACTGCCGGATATTTTTTTGTCATCAATCTTGGCAAAAAGAAAGTATATAAAAACAACCACATCTGACATTTTGTCTATATTTAATTCATATATTATATTTATGTCAATTAAATACGTACATTTGCAGCGGATTCAATGACATATCGATAGAATATAGTAAGAGATAACTTAAAAACATATAGGACCATGAGAACAAAAGTATTTTTAAAAACAGTTGCTTTATCAGCAGTAATTCTTTTTAGTGCTATGGCAGCTTCTGCAGCTAACAAAAACAACCTTATTTACAATTCGGAAGAGAAAGACGGAGTGATGGTTGGGCAAACCGTTTACAAGATGGACAGTGGAACTTTAGCAAACTACATGAAGTACAGCTACAAGTATGATGACCAAAAACGTATGACGGAAAGTGAAACTATGAAGTGGAACAGCCAAAAGAATACTTGGGAAAACGACCTCCGCATTTGCTACGCCTATCAGGGAAAAAGCATCACTACCACTTATTATAAATGGAACAGCAAACAAAAAGCATACGTCCTTGTACCTGATATGACGGTTACAATGGACAATCCAAGCCTGTAAATCTTACAGATACTCTCTTAAAATTCTAACAAATTGAACGAACCGAAACCTTTATAAGTTTTGTACACCAATGAAAGCCGGAATACGCGATGTATTCCGGCTTTTTTCATAACTTTGCCTTTCAAAAAAAGCATCTATTTATGATACCTGCCAACCTCACCCACTACATTGAAACAGAAATCATTCCACGTTATGAGAAGTTCGACAAGGCTCATAACCTCTCGCACGTACAGGCCGTTATAGAAGAGAGCCTTTCACTTGCCAAACAGTATGATGTAAATGAAAGTATGGCATATACTATTGCCGCTTACCACGACACCGGGCTTTGTCATGATCGTGCTACACATCACCTAATCTCAGGTGAGATTCTGAAGCAAGATGTCGCTCTCCGCCAATGGTTTAATGAGATAGAAATAGAAACAATGAAAGAAGCGGTAGAAGATCACCGGGCATCTACGGATCATGAACCTCGGAGTATTTACGGAAAAATAGTCGCAGAAGCAGATCGCGTGATTGACCCCACTATCACTCTACGCCGCACTGTACAATACGGGCTGAAACAACAACCAGAAGCAGATAAAGAATGGCACTATCAACGTTTTCATCAGCATTTAATGGACAAATATGCACCTGGAGGATATCTGAAACTCTGGCTTCCAGACTCCAAGAATACAGAACGCCTGAAAGAACTACAAACTATTATCCTAAACGAAGATTTGCTCAAAAGAACATTCAACAAATTATTTTCAGAAGAAAAAAACAATTAAGCCTCCAATAATGAAAGCACCTTATTATAATGCCATACTTGGCATATTACTATTCTTTCCCTCATTTTTGAAAGCGCAAATCAGACCTTTTGAACCACTTAATCCAGACAGGATATTCTTTAAGGGAAAGGTTGTGGATACAGATAACAACGCTCTCCCCAAGGTAAGTATCTACATACCCGGAAGTATGCGTGGAACAATTTCAGACTCAAACGGAAATTTCTACATAGATGCCAAACCTAAAGAAACCCTATACTTTACCTATGCAGGAAAAGAAGATGCATACAAACAATTACAGGAGAAAGATACTACCGGCTTCATAGTACAAATGCAACCACGTATTCAAAGATTGAAAAATGTACATGTAAGAAAAGATAAGAAAATCATTGAAAAAGGTGAACCTTATGAAGACGACCGTGATGGTACGTTTGAACTTGTATATGCAGATACCTATTTTCCAGATGGTGAAGAAGCTTTATACAAATTCTTTAAAGAAAACCAACAATATCCTCAGGAAGCTTTTAAGCAAGGGGAAGAAGGAGAAATACTAATACAGTTCACTATTGATGAAAGGGTAAAGCTACCGATCCTAAAATCCTCCAGAGTGTATCACCAATGCTGGATCAAGAGGCAAAACGCCTCGTTCTTTCCATGCCAGCTTGGAAGCCTGCCAGACAAAGAGGTTTGTGTGTGGAAAGTACCTTTATATTGCCTGTCTATTTCCATATAGATATACGGAAACAATATACAGAATAACACTACATAGCATTGAAAGACATAGGGCAACGTTAATTAAAACCTAATCTTTTATCAGATAAACAGAAGAATACCTATCTTTGCAGCAAGAAAATAAGTAATAACAAAATAGATAATGGCTTTACAATGTGGTATTGTTGGTTTGCCGAACGTAGGTAAATCAACACTTTTCAACTGTTTGTCCAACGCAAAAGCGCAGGCAGCAAACTTTCCTTTCTGTACAATAGAACCGAATGTAGGTGTAATTACCGTACCCGATGAGCGCTTGAATAAGCTCGCCGACTTGGTACATCCGCAACGAATTGTCCCCACTACAGTGGAAATCGTGGATATTGCCGGATTGGTAAAAGGTGCCAGCAAAGGTGAAGGATTAGGTAATAAATTCCTCGCAAATATCCGAGAAACAGACGCTATCATCCATGTGCTGCGTTGCTTCGACGACGAAAACGTGACACATGTAGACGGAAGTGTAAATCCCGTACGTGACAAGGAAATCATCGATTATGAGCTACAACTGAAAGACCTTGAAACCATCGAGTCGCGCATACAGAAAGTACAAAAGCAAGCACAGACCGGTGGAGACAAGACCGCTAAACTTGCCTACGACGTACTGGTAAAGTACAAAGAAGCACTGGAGCAAGGCAAATCAGCACGCACCGTAGTATTTGAGACTAAAGATGAGATAAAACTTGCCCGCGAACTCTTCCTGCTGACTTCCAAACCTGTGATGTACGTATGCAATGTAGATGAAGCAAGTGCTGTAAAAGGTAATAAATACGTAGATATGGTACGGGAATCCGTCAAGGATGAGAATGCCGAAATTTTGGTGGTAGCCGCCAAAACAGAAGCGGATATTGCTGAACTGGAGACTTATGAGGACCGCCAGATGTTCCTCGAAGAAGTAGGACTGGAAGAGTCAGGTGTAAGCCGCCTTATCAAATCAGCCTACAGCCTACTGAACCTGCAAACTTACTTCACTGCCGGTGTACAAGAGGTACGTGCCTGGACGTATGAAAAAGGCTGGAAAGCTCCGCAATGCGCCGGCGTTATCCATACAGACTTTGAGAAGGGCTTCATTCGCGCTGAAGTTATCAAGTACGAAGACTTTCTGCAATATGGTAGCGAAGCTGCTGTAAAAGAAGCCGGAAAGCTGGGCGTGGAAGGAAAAGAATACATAGTGCAGGATGGCGATATCATGCACTTCCGGTTTAACGTATAATCAATTACAGGTTATGAAATATCTCATAGCCGGTACAGGCGGCGTAGGAGGCAGTATCGCCGCTTTTCTTTCTCTTGCCGGGAAAGATGTGACTTGTATAGCCCGCGGCGAACACTTGACTGCCATACGCGAACATGGATTGCGCCTGCACTCTGACCTGAAAGGTGAACATACACTACCGGTAAAAGCATATACTGCCGAAGAATATAACGGCAGTGCCGATGTCATTTTCGTATGTGTCAAAGGTTATTCGGTTGATTCTATCACTGACTTAATCAAGCGTGTATCGCATAAAGACACTATTGTCATCCCCATTCTCAATGTATATGGGACAGGTCCGCGCATTCAGCGCCTTGTACCCGGAGTAACGGTACTGGACGGCTGTATTTACATTGTCGGTTTCGTATCAGGTAAAGGTGAAATTACCCAGATGGGAAAGATATTCCGCTTGGTATACGGAGCACATAAAGACACGGTTGTTCCCCGTGGAACGTTGGAGGCTGTTCGGCAGGATTTAGAAGAAAGTGGCATCAAAGCAGAGATATCTCCGGACATCAATCGGGATACCTTTGTGAAGTGGTCTTTCATCTCTGCCATGGCTGTTACCGGAGCTTATTACGATGTGCCTATGGGCGAAGTACAGAAGCCCGGCAAGGTTCGGGATACATTCATTGGTCTTTCAGAAGAAAGTGCCGCTTTGGGCCGGAAATTGGGTATTGAGTTCAAAGAAGACATTGTGGAGTATAACCTCAAAGTAATCGACAAACTTGCCCCGGAAAGCACCGCCTCCATGCAGAAGGATATAGCCAAAGGACATGAAAGCGAAGTACAAGGACTGCTATTCGATATGATTACTGCTGCTGAGGAACAAGGAATCGACGTTCCGACGTATCGGATGGTGGCGGAGAAGTTCAGAAGTTGAAACAATAAACTTAATAAAAAATATATTATGCTTCCATTACTCAGCATCAATTGGGACCCAAACCCCGAACTATTCAATCTGTTCGGCCATATTCCCGTACGCTATTACGGTCTGTTATGGGTCATCGGTATCGCCTGTTCCTATTTCGTAGTCCGCTACCAGTACAGAGACAAAAAAATCGGCGATGATAAGTTTGAACCGCTGTTCTTTTACTGCTTTTTTGGCATCCTCATCGGAGCACGCCTGGGACATTGCCTGTTCTATCAGCCGGAATACTATCTTCATCATTTCTGGGAGATGATATTGCCTATACAGTTCCTGCCCGATGGAGGTTGGAAATGGACCGGCTATGCAGGTCTCGCCAGTCATGGAGGCACGTTGGGGCTGATGATAGCCCTATGGCTGTACTGCCGGAAGATGAAAATGCACTATATGGACGTATTGGACATGATTGCCGTAGCAACTCCTATCTGCGCCTGCTTCATCCGCCTTGCCAATCTGATGAATTCTGAAATTATCGGTAAAGCGACCGATGTGCCTTGGGCATTTGTATTCGAACGGGTAGATATGCTTCCCCGGCATCCGGCACAGATTTACGAGGCAATCGCCTACTTCATTTTCTTCCTGCTGATGATTTTCCTGTATAAAAATTACGGCAAGAAGCTGCATCGTGGTTTCTTCTTCGGACTCTGTCTGACAGAAATTTTTGTATTCCGCTTCTTCGTAGAATTCCTGAAAGAGAATCAGGTAGATTTCGAGAATAGCATGTCACTGAATATGGGACAATGGCTCAGCGTTCCGTTTGTAATCATAGGAGTGTATTTCATGTTCTTCTACGGAAAGAAGAAAACACAGAAATAAAAGAAGAATGAGGATGTATCAGACACGATTCTGATGCATCCTCATTCACACTATTTACGTTGCCACTTACTCTTCGAGGCATGCTCCCGCTTCAGAATATCACTTAGGGGAACTTCAAATATCTTGGCCTCAACCCATGCTACAAAGTCAAACTTACGCAAAATCTGAGTCTCATATTTATCCGCATACAAAGCGTGAACTTCCTCCGCCATACTTTCCCATATTTTCGCTCGTTTTTTCCGGTCCGTATCAACAAAAGAGTAATTCAAGAATTTAAGCAGAAAAGATTCTACCTTCAGATTATGCCCTTTATTTTTGGACATTTCCCGCTTGATAGAGCGAACTTCGGACTGGATATAGTCTACATCCCCCAACTCATAATGAATCATCACATTCACGATCCTAATGGTGCGAAACAGTGGCAGAGAATATAGATGTCCTCTCCCGATAGTCGTACTCAACCGTTTCCGAGCTTTCCTGTACTCCCCGTTCCCCAAATGGATCAAGGCGACATACAAGGACATTTCCGCCTGTTGCTGTTCTTTTAATAAGGCCATTTTATCAATCAGCGAAGCCTGATGTTCAGCAATCCACAAACCCGCCTGCTCAAACTCTCCTCTATCGATATAGGAAAATAGCCTGTATATGAATATCACATAAGTTACATTCAACTGAAAACTCGATGACGGTGAAGACAGTTTCTCCAACTTCCTTATAAAGTAATCCATACCCTCATAGTTATGCATAATGCGAAGACTCTCTAACATTCCTTCTACAGTCATCAGATAATATACCGGAGGATTATTCCACAGATGCGTATTCTCCTCGAACAGCTTGTTCAGTTCCACAAACGAATTGAAGGCTGCTCTGTAATCTCCCACCATCATAAAGTAATTGGCCTGAAAAAGCTGGTGGTTTTTCTTTATCTCAAAGTTCTCGACGCCTGCACTTGCCACGATACTGATCTCACTCGTCACCAGATCATCCAACTTCTGTGTTTCCTCCAATGATCGTGAAGCTCCCCTATTAAGCATTCTCAACTTCAATAACTCATGCAATGAAGACTGTTCATTCAGCTGCCTGATATTCTTTAGGGTATTATTCATCTTATATTGCTTGTTCAGGAGCTTCTTTTCATCCACCTCTTCGAAATCCAAAGTCAAGAGATAATTCAGTTCCAGCCTTTGCGCCACAAGCAGTGCAAAATGATTCTCATAATAGACAGCTTTTTCCTTCACTTTTTTCAGTACCTGGAAGCACTCCTGATACATTGATTTCTCATACAACACCCTGGCATGCAACAGCTCATTGAACAACAGATAATAGCTATCCTGCTCTGTTCTCAGTTTTGTCAATATCTCTATCAGCAGATCAAACAGGTAAATAACCACCGTATTGAAAGAAGAAGTAGGTTTTGCCTTCAGGAAACACTGTTTCAGTTCTTCAGGGTCACTGATCTTCTTATCATCAATCAACCTGAAAAGAAAGATATAGTCTTTCTCCGGCTTATTGGATATATACATGGAGAACTCTTTCTTCTCTTGTTTCGTGAGACTATTAATCAATTGAATAAGTGATTCGGACTTCAACATAGCATTAGTAGATTTTGAAATAACGAAAGCAAGGTAGAGAAAAAAACAAAAGGAAACAATCTTTTCGCGGAATAATATAAGCTTTAGCTATATTACAAATATTAAAATACCGCACACATATATACACAAAACCCGCTGTATATCAACTATTTAACATTTATATTAACGATATTATATAAATTTACCAGTATTATATTTGTGCACTTTTTGTTTGCTTATGAATTATCTATCGCATACATTTGGCATAGAAAAAGAAAGCACAGTTCCGAATTACTTAATCTTAAACTAATTAATAGCCATGAGCAAGAATATCATTGTAATAGGTAGTTGTAATACAGATATGGTCATCAAAGCCGACCGCCTCCCCGTTCCCGGAGAAACAGTAATGGGTGGCAGTTTCATGATGAACCCCGGAGGTAAAGGAGCCAACCAGGCTGTAGCCGCTGCCCGATTAAAAGGAAATGTGTACTTCATAGCCAAGACCGGCAACGATCTATTCGGCAAACGTTCCATAGAGCAGTACGAAGACGAAGGAATTCACGTTGAAAATATCTATTCAGACCCTACCCTCCCTTCCGGAGTAGCACTGATTATGGTAGACGTGAACGGAGAAAACAGTATCGCTGTCGCCTCCGGAGCCAATGGCTCACTGAGTCCCGAAGATATCCGGAAAGCACAGCCCGCCATTGAGAAAGGAGATATCTTGCTGATGCAATTGGAAATTCCCATAGAAACAGTGGAATACGCAGCCCAGATAGCAAGCGAACAGGGTATCAAGGTTATCCTAAACCCGGCACCCGCCCGCGCGCTTTCCAACAAGCTGCTGCAAAACCTGTATATGATTATCCCCAACGAAACGGAAGCCGAAATTCTTTCGGGAATCAAAGTGACCGACTGGGAAAGTGCCCGGAAAGCTGCGGACATCATCAGCGCCAAAGGAGTGGACATTGTCGTTATCACAATGGGGGCCAAAGGAGCCTTGATTAAGGAAAACAACAAATACCATGAGGTTTCCGTCCCCAAAGTGAAAGCGGTGGATACCACGGCTGCCGGAGACACTTTCTGCGGGTCCCTGTGCGTTGCTTTATCCGAAGACATGAATGTGCTGGATGCCGTGAAGTTTGCCAATAAGTGTGCCTCCATCACAGTGACTCGCATGGGAGCACAGTCCGCCCTGCCCTATCGCAAAGAAATAGATGTTTTATAAATAATAACTTTAAATTCTGATACCATGTTTATTGTAGACAGTTACTCATTAGCCGTTATTTTCTGCGTTATCACGATGCTCTGCTGGGGTTCGTGGGGTAATACACAGAAACTTGCCGGGAAGACCTGGCGTTACGAATTGTTCTACTGGGATTACGTTATCGGTATCCTGGTCTTCTCCCTCCTTTTAGGATTCACGCTGGGCAGTACGGGAGATGCCGGACGCGGTTTCGTTGAAGATCTGAAACAGATCAGTATGGAGAACTATACAAGCGCTTTTGCAGGAGGGGTTATATTCAACCTATCCAATATCCTTCTGTCAGCCTCCGTCTCGATGGCCGGGCTTACGGTAGCATTCCCTCTGGGAGTTGGCATAGCACTGGTATTAGGGGTTTTCGTCAACTACTTTGGCGAGCCCAAAGGTGATGCGGTAATCCTTTTCAGTGGTGTGGCGCTGGTGGTACTCGCCATTATTTTCAATGCCATAGCTGCCGGAAAGATGAATAAGAAAGGAAGCAGTACGAATAAGAAAGGAATTCTTATCGCCATCATAGCAGGTGTACTGATGTCCTTCTTCTACCGGTTCGTTGCCGCTGCCATGGACTTAAATAACTTTGAGTCGCCTACTCCCTCAATGGCTACTCCGTATTCGGCATTCTTTATATTCGCAATAGGTATCTTCATAAGCAATTTCATTATCAACACCATCGTGATGAAGAAGCCGTTTGTAGGTACTCCGGTAAGCTATAAAGAGTACTTCCAGGGTAAATTCAGCACACACATGGTCGGAGTGCTGGGAGGAGCCATCTGGGGATTAGGTACGGCTCTGAGTTACATTGCAGCAGGGAAAGCCGGCGCGGCCATCTCGTATGCACTGGGACAGGGAGCGCCTATGATTGCAGCTTTGTGGGGCATATTCATCTGGAAGGAGTTCAAAGGCTCTTCACGGACGGTAAATATTCTTCTGGCTTGCATGTTCGTTCTGTTTATATCCGGTTTAGGAGCAATTATCATCTCCGGAGCCAATTAATACGGCTCTCACTCGATCTCATAAATTAATGCTTTCTTTTTCTACCTTTCATCGAGTGAAAGAGGAAATTGCCTGAACTAAATATACATTTTTCGTTCAATTTGTGCGCACAAATCAATGTCACAGGCATTGTAAATGATAACACCGGGAAGATACTTCCCGGAGTATCTATCTTGGCAAAAGACGGCAACCGTACTAGCGCAGCTTTATGCAAAGAGAGTAGATCCTTCGACAAGCTCAGGATGACGATTACTTAACCCTCAAACAAGAAAGATCATCCTTGGTTATATATAAAAGACAGTAATCATCCGAAGATGTATTTAATCCCAAATTATCCGGCTTAATTGTGTTCCATACATCTAACAACGCAGTGCAGATGCCCTCAAACTCAGCCAATTCATAACGATATTTATAGTCAAGAGCTTTTTCCCGCCAATAATCCGTTTGTTTGCACAAATGTTCCCAATGCTTATTGGCAATGCAATCTTTAAGTTTTTGAGCTATTTCTCCCCAATCATTTTTCGGCACATAAGGCATATCCTCTATAAACTGAATCAGATGATTAAACTCATTCACAGATAAAACAACCCATGTGCCACGCTCTCGGACTTCTTTCCTTCTTCTCTCAACCCAGCTTTTAGCTTGTGCCGACACACCATCTTTAAAGACAAAATAACTCTTACAATCAATAGGATGGCCTGCCAACAAATCTTTGGAATGACTTATCTTACTTTCTAAGGAAGATACACTTAAATTATCCACATTCTCATATCCCATTCTCAATTCCACTAACATCAACCGAGAAGCAGTAATACGGTTGTTTTCATAATTCCCGACTCCAATAGCAGCATCCATCGTACTGTCTTTACTACCCTTGCAGACATTAGTTTCGTAATCATCGAGCGAAAGGCAAACAATGCGTCCGTCAAACCAGCCTGATCTCTGATAATCTCTCGCAGCAATGCCATCCAATGTAGACTGACAATGACAGGCAAAAGGGTGGGATATTACAATATCATTCTGACAAACCAGTTGAACCATAATCTTGAATACGTGAGATGGCGATATTAAATGATTTGAATATTTCACTTATATCATTGCCCAAATCCTTATACACATATTGCATAGAGTCTTCTGAAGCTCTTTCTGCCTGATAGAAGCAGGTATTTCTCAGCACGTCCTCTTTACGGGCTATGGACTGGATAGCAGAAACCATATCGGGATTATGGGTTGCAATCATTATTTTAAGTCCCAGTTGCTTATGAAGCAGTACCAATAAGCGGGCAAACTCCACAATCCATTGGGGATGCAGATGTGCCTCAGGCTCGTCAATAAGCAAAAGAGATTCTTCATTTAGATATCCATTCTCAAGCAAGCGTTGCAGATAAGCGAATGATTTGATTCCGGTAGCTGTATATTCAAGTTTAATATTTAAGCCATCAGTACGATGATAATGCAATTCTTCATCTTTAAAAACATCTTCATCAGCAGATATCCGACCTCCTATGGAACGTTTTATGCGAGCTAGAAAAGTCTTACCCTGTTCCGGCATATCATTTCCTTCAGATTTAAGCATCATATCTACCAATTCCGCCCAATGCTTCAACTCAGGATAATCCATCGACAGTGCCATAGGCGTATCAACATAAATAGCTCTATGTAACATATAAGGTATACTAAAATCTTGTTCTGTCAAAAGAGATGTTTGATCTTCATAAAGTTGAATAGAAGCTGGAATTTCAGCACTATCCTCTTCAGCCAAAAAATAGCTTATATACTTTCCCAAAGAAGCGACTGGATGTTTACTCAAATCACTTTTGGCACTCAAATACGCAGCCTCAACATCTTCTTTCAACTCGGTGCAATAAAAGAATACATAATTTTCCCAATTATCAAGTTCTTCTTCCGGTACGGATAAATATATTAAAATACGATTTTTATTCCTCTTATCACCACCATCAATATAACTTAAAAGTTCTTTCTGAAAGGAGTCTATTATGTCCAAACTCTGATTGAAAAGGCCATCTATATCACCATAAAATACTTTTGAGCCAAGCATTCGACTATAAGTAACATTGCTATTCTCATCTCCCCGAGCTTTTATATCCCTCCGAACTCTGTCCGGCTTACGCAGATAACTTTGTATTTTCTTGAGTAAGTCTTTATAAACAAACTCATCAAACTTATTGAAACCATTTATCAGATAATAAAGCCAACGGGACAGGGTACTTTTCCCACATCCGTTTTCTCCGGCCAGTACAGTTATGCCATTAATGGTAATATCTGCCTCCTTTATTGCATGATAATCGGATAATGTGTATCTGTAATTACTCATAATCTACTATATGACATTTGAATTCAACAAAAATAGAGCATTTCTTTGGATTAATAAACAAACTCGTCGAATTCTTTTCCTTTATAATTTCTATAAAAACTCTGAAAATACAATCATTTTATCAATCTGACAATTTGATAATCCCATCACGCGAGAATATCTTCTTTCCGCCCGAAGATAAGGAAGGAAGAAAAAAACGCAAGGATTTCAATTTGCAGAAACGCAGGAAGAAGGGGAAAAGCACTTTTGGAAGAACATCATGGAAAGATTTGTCCTCTTTTAGTGTTTTAATGCCCGATATCGGGCGGAATGCTGACAAAAGGTGGGATTGCCGGTTATCACGTCATTCGTTCAACCAGAAGAAAATAAAGCATGTTTCCGGTAAGGCTACACCCTTTCATCCACATGGTATCACCCTTTCAGGGAAATGGCTACACCCTTTTTGGGAAAAGGTGTAGCCCTACCGAAAAACAGATGGTGTATTTTACTTGAATACATCATCTGTTTTGTCTGAAAAGACCATCCGTTCAAGGCAAATAGATGGTGTATTGCAACAAAAGGGATAGTGTTTCTCCCGAAAAGAGACGATGGATTGCGCTAAAAGGAGTAATTCAATCCAATGCTACGTCAACAGAATATACGAAATTACATCTTTATGTCAGCAAAATAGCAATATCTTTATCTTTGAAGCAGACTGAAAAGCACTCAGCAATATTTCACAAGTCTTATTCTCTCAGTTACCCCGTTACCCCCACTTTATTACAAAATATCTGCAAAGTTACCCCTACTTTATTACAAATAACAGGGAATCATACCCCCACTTCATTACAAAATCATTATCTTTATACTGAAAAACAAACACTTAAGCTTTTATGATAGAACGTAGACTTTTATCCTCCTTGACCGAATGGAAAAACAGTAAAAACAGAAAGCATGAGGAACAGCCCCGCAGAAACATAACGGGCTGTTCCTCTTCTTTTTACGGTTTTGTGACATATCTATCTATATTTATGCCATTGCCTGCATCCATACATTAATGTCGCGAATTCATATACCTCTTCCCACATTTGCGCATACCTTTGCAAACAGAAAAAGATTTCATTTGTATCCTTGATTGAAGAGATAGGTAAGATAAAAACATAGGTAAGAAAGATTTCAGAACAGGAAAACAAAAACAGGTAGTCGAAGCTACTACCTGTTTTTCTAAAAGAGAAAAAAGAAAAACATACAATATAACAATCAAAATTAAGAATGATGAATTCAAAACAAGCGCTTTTCAGTCTATTAATATGCGTACTGGCAATAACAGGTTGTGATACGCAAAAACAAGCCCTCGTAGGCAATGAACTTGCCCTGACACGAGCCAAGCAAACGTTGGATTCCTTGTACCAGAATTATTCAGTCTCCGGCACATGCCTGTTGCGTGAAAATTATCCTTCCAACATAGGTGATTACACCGCAACCTACCTGGCATCCGAAGAGCAAAAGAATATGCCTAACCTGTATTCCTATCTATGGCCCTATTCCGGAACCTTCTCTGCCGTGAACGCTTTATTCGAGACAACAAGCGATGCAAACTACAAATCGCTGCTCGATAATAAAGTATTAGTAGGACTGGAAGAATATTTCGACACCCGGAGAACTCCCGAAGCCTACGCTTCATACATCAACAGCGCAGCGCAATCCGACCGTTTCTATGATGATAATGTCTGGTTGGGCATTGACTTTACCGATGTTTACACGCTTACCAAAGAAGCAAAATATCTCCGGAAAGCGCAACTTATCTGGAATTTCATAGAAAGTGGTACAGACAGCAATCTGGGAGGCGGCATCTACTGGTGCGAACAAAAGAAAGAATCCAAAAACACCTGCTCGAATGCTCCCGGTTCAGTCCTCGCACTGAAACTTTTCAAAGCCACAAAGGACAGTACCTATTTCGTAAAAGGTCAACACCTTTATGAATGGACCAAAGCGAACCTGCAAGATTCTACCGATTACCTGTACTTCGATAATATCGCCCTGGACGGAAAAATAGGTAAAGCCAAATTTGCATATAACAGTGGGCAGATGATGCAGTCGGCCGCCCTACTCTACCAACTGACAGGTGACAAAAACTATCTGACCGACGCTCAGAACATCGCCCGGGCATGTCACAACTATTTCTTCATGGACTATGCAACGGAGCAGGGCAAAACCATCAAACTCCTGAAGAAAGGCGATATCTGGTTCACCGCAGTCATGCTCAGAGGTTTTATCGAGCTGTACCAGGCAGACCGGAACAAAGTCTATCTGGATTCCTTCAACCAAAGTCTGGACTATGCCTGGGAACATGCACGGGATGAGAAAGGATTATTCAGCACCGACCTCAGCGGAAATACCCACGACAACCGGAAATGGTTACTGACCCAAGCCGCCATGGTTGAAATGTATGCCCGCCTTGCGGCCGTCAAATAATAAATGAGAATATACTAATACCTTTTAAAACATGAAAAAGAGAAATATCGGTCTATGCGCCGTAGCCTTGTTATGTATGCACAACAATGCCAAAGCAATGGAACCAACTTTAAAACAAGACAACACCAAAGTTGTGAACCATGCCCAGGTGACTGCCGCTTACAAGACCAACCGCCCTGCCGTAAAAAACAGACTGTACGTTTCGAAAGCCGTAGAAGCCGAAATCCTGCGGGTAAAGAAACTGCTGACCAACCAGAAACTGGCGTGGATGTTCGAGAATTGTTTCCCGAACACGCTGGACACAACCGTACACTACCGATTGCTGGACGGCAAGCCCGACACATTTGTCTATACCGGTGACATTCATGCCATGTGGCTGCGCGATTCCGGTGCACAGGTTTGGCCCTACGTGCAACTGGCACACAAAGACCCTGAACTGAAAAAAATGTTGGAAGGTGTCATCCGCCGCCAGTTCCTATGCATCAACATCGACCCTTATGCCAACGGATACAACGATGGTCCCACAGGCGGCGACTGGATGTCTGACAATACAGATATGAAGCCCGAACTGCACGAACGGAAATGGGAGATAGACTCTCTCTGTTACCCTCTCCGACTGGCTTATCAATATTGGAAGGAAACCGGTGACGCCAGCGTTTTCGATGAAGCATGGCTGGAAGCTATCACAAACATCCTGAAGACATTCAAAGAGCAACAACGTAAAGACGGTGTCGGCCCTTACAAATTCCAACGCAAGACGGAACGTGCCCTCGACACGCTGAACAATAATGGTTTAGGCTCCCCTATCAACCCTGTCGGACTGATTGTTTCCTGTTTCCGTCCTTCGGACGATGCAACGACATTTCAGTTCCTGATTCCATCGAACTTCTTTGCCGTATCTTCTTTAAGAAAAGCTGCGGAAATTCTTTCGACAGTAAATCAAAATGATACTTTAGCTCAAGAGTGCACAGCCCTGGCTGACGAGGTAGAGACTGCCCTGCAGAAATACGCTACCTACAATCACCCGAAATATGGCACAATCTATGCTTTCGAAGTAGATGGTTTCGGCAACCACATGCTGATGGACGACGCTAACGTACCGAGCCTCCTCGCCATGCCTTATCTGGGAGATGTGGATGTAAACGACCCTATCTATCAGAATACCCGTCGCTTCGTATGGGGCCAGGACAATCCGTATTTCTTCAAAGGAAAAGCCGGTGAAGGAATAGGCGGCCCACATATTGGATATGATATGGTATGGCCCATGAGTATCATGATGAAAGCTTTCACCAGTCAGGATGATCAAGAGATTAAAGAATGTATCAAGATGCTGATGGATACAGATGCAGGAACCGGATTCATGCACGAATCTTTCCACAAAGATGATCCCGCCAACTTCACCCGCGCCTGGTTTGCATGGCAGAATACACTGTTCGGAGAACTGATTCTGAAATTGGTGGATGAAGGAAAACTGGAATTATTGAACAACATCAAATAAGAGGAGAAACAAATATGCGTAAATTAATAATAGTGGGGTTAATGACTTTTGTGCCCATCTGGCTGTCGGCACAAAAAACTTTTAAGAATTGGCCTGAAGGCGCATCTCCTAAAGCAGTGGGTGAACTGGTTAGTAAGCGCTTTGTAGAAGTTCCGCACCCCAATTTTAATGGTAATCCGGCTCCCCCCAATGAAATCACTTATCCTGAAACATGTGCTTGGTTTGGAGCTTTGCGCTATGCGAACATAACCCATAATAAGAAACTACTCCGGCAATTGGAAGAGCGCTTCTTACCCATCTTCGGTCCGGAACGCCGTTTGCAGCCGTTACCCGACCATGTAGACCATACCGTATTCGGAACGATACCTTTGCAATTGTATGCGCAGACGGGTAAGGAGATTTATTATCATATGGGAATCTGGTACGCCGACGAGCAATGGAAAATGCCCCGTAACACCAAACATAAAGAAGAGTATCAAGCCTTGCTGGACAAAGGGTTATCGTGGCAGACACGTTATTGGATTGATGATATGTTTATGATATCAACCATTCAGTCCCAAGCCTTTTTCGTAACCAAAGACCGCCGGTATATAGACCGTGCTGCCGCAGAAATGGTGGTTTACCTTGATAAAATACAGCGACCGAACGGATTATTCTATCATGCAGAAGATGTTCCATTCTTCTGGGGGCGCGGTAATGGATGGATGGCAGCCGGAATGACGGAACTTCTCGGACTCTTGCCTGAGGACAATCCGAACCGAACCCGCATTTTAGAATCGTACCGGAAAATGATGGATACCTTGCGCAAATATCAGAAAGAAGATGGTTTGTGGGGACAATTAGTAGATGATAAAACGACTTGGACGGAAACATCCGGTTCGGCTATGTTCATTTATGCAATGATAAAAGGCGTAAAACAAGGGTGGCTGGATGAGGCTGTCTACACTCCCATAGTTCGGAAAGCCTGGATTGCTTTAGTGGAACATATTGACGAAAAGGGAGATATTGCCGGTGTGTGCGAAGGCACCAACAAGACGAACGATCGTCAATTCTACTTGAACCGCCGCACTTTATCGGGCAATATGCATGGACAAGCTCCGGTATTGTGGTGTGTGAATGCATTTTTGGAAAAATAACCTTATAACGATAGAAAAACAATGATACATAAGTATTTTATGCCTGTACTGATAGCACTGTTGTGCATGTATGGAGGAAAAGTTTCTGCCAAGGAAATCAATGTACAGTCGCCCGACGGCAAACTGAGAGTGAACATAGAATTAAAAGATAAGGTATATTACTCCGTATATTCGGGCAATGACTTATTACTGGATAATTGTTCTTTGACTATGACATTAGGCAATGAAGTACTGGGAGAGCAACCGAAACTGAGAAGTTTGAAACGTGGCAAGATTGATGAAAGCATAAGACGGGAAATCCCATTGAAAAATGCAATCGTTGAGAATCATTGCAATACGTTACGCATGAATATGGCAGGTAATTACGCCATCGAATTTCGGGTCTTTGATAATGGAATGGCCTATCGTTTTGTAACAGACAAGAAAGGTGAGGTTGAAGTAAAGGGAGAAGATTTCGTAATCAATTTCCCGGCTGACTATTTGGCTCACATGTCTCAGCCGAACAGCTTTAAAACGTCCTACGAATATCCATATACGCATATACAAACTAAAGAATACAAAGCAACAGACCGTATGACCTATCTGCCTGTACTATTAGAGACAGATAAACAATACAAGATATTGATATCGGAAGCCGATTTGCAGGATTATCCATGTATGTTCCTGAAAAGTACCGGTAACAATGGGATGCAATCGCTTTTCCCGAAGTGTCCGCTGGAATTTGGTGAGGACGGTGACCGTAGCATGAAAATATTGAAAGAGGCCGATTATATAGCCAAGACTTCCGGAAAAAGGAGTTTCCCGTGGCGTTTCTTTGTGATTTCCGATGATGACAGGGATATTATTTCCAATGAGATGGTGTACAATCTTTCTTCTCCCTGTGAACTGGAAGATTATAGTTGGATTAAGCCGGGCCAAGTAAGCTGGGAGTGGTGGCATGATGCCCGTTTGTATGGAGTTGATTTCCGCTCCGGTTACAACATGGATTCCTACAAATATTATATTGATTTCGCTTCATCTTTTGGCATTCCTTACATCATCATGGACGAAGGCTGGGCAAAAAGCACCCGTGACCCGTTTACACCGAATCCTACGATTGACCTGCAAGAACTGATTAAATATGGCAAAGAACGTAATGTGAAGATTGTATTGTGGTTGACTTGGTTGGCGGTGGAAAATCATTTTGATTTGTTCAAGACATTTGCCGATTGGGGAATTGCCGGAGTAAAAATCGATTTTATGGACCGTAGCGATCAATGGATGGTGAACTATTACGAACGTGTAGCCAAAGAAGCTGCTAAATACAAATTATTTGTAGATTTCCATGGTTCATTCAAGCCGGCAGGTTTGGAACGCAGATACCCGAATGTCCTTTCGTATGAAGGAGTATTGGGCATGGAGCAAGGCGGCAACTGTAAACCGGCAAATTCCATCTATCTGCCGTTCATGCGAAATGCCGTAGGTCCCATGGATTTTACCCCCGGCTCTATGCTTTCCGCCCAACCGGAAGATAATCGCTCCACCCGTGCCAATGCAATGGGTTCGGGAACCCGTGCTTACCAAATGGCTCTGTTTGTTGTGTTTGAGAGTGGTTTGCAAATGTTGGCTGATAACCCGGTGTATTACTATCGTGAACGCCCTTGCACAGAATTCATATCCAGTGTTCCTGTGGTATGGGACGAAACCAAAGTACTGGATGCCAAAGTGGGAGAGTATGTCATCATTGCCCGTCGTAGCGGAGATAAATGGTTTATTGGCGCTATCACCAACAACACAGGACGTGATCTTGAGGTGGATTTGAGTTTCCTGCCGGAAAACAAAAAGTTACATCTTACTTATTTTGAAGATGGCATCAATGCGGACCGTCAGGCAATGGACTATAAAAAGAAAGAAACAGAAGTTACAAGCTCTGCCAAGTTGACAATGAAACTGGTCCGCAATGGTGGTTGGGCTGGCGTAATCGAATAAAAAGGAGACAATATCATGAATTTGAAAAACATATGTCTGTTTCTTTTGCTATGTTGCACACAATGGGTGCATGCAGAAAACGGTTATGAGCTGTGGCTACGTTATAAGCCGGTAAGCAAGGGAGAGTTTTACGACTCCTACTGCTTGAAAAGCCGTAAAATCATGTTCCCGGGAGAAGCAGAAAGCCTGATTGCTGCAAAGAAAGAACTACAGGCCGGTCTGTCCGGATTATTAAATATGCCTTATACAGAAGCGGAGACTTTAGAGGATAACATGCTGGTGGTTGGTACACCTCAGTCTGTACCATTGTTTAAGAAGCAAGATTTCTATGCCGAAATTAACGGATTGTCCGACGAAGGCTATCTAATTCTGGACTGTACTATAGAAGGGAAAAAGGTTATAGCTATAGCAGCCAGGACAGATGTTGGAATACTATATGGCGTTTTCCATTATCTCAGGTTGATACAGACCAATCAGCCTTTGGATAAACTATATATTAAGGAAAATCCAAAACTGAAGTATCGTGTATTAAATCATTGGGATAACCTGAACGGAACAGTAGAACGTGGTTATGCAGGATATAGTATCTGGAATTGGGAAAGGCTTCCATCTTATAAGGAACAACGCTATACGGATTATGCACGCGCCAATGCCTCCATCGGTATCAACGGAACGGTACTCAACAATGTGAATGCACAAGCTAAGAGCTTGCGAACGGATTGGTTGGTAAAAGCTTCCGGACTGGCAGATGTATTCCGCCCTTATGGTATAAAAGTGTATCTGACAGCAAAGTTTAGCGCACCCAAAGAAATAGGCGGGCTGAATACGGCTGACCCTAAAGATCCTCAGGTGCGGAAATGGTGGAAAGAGAAAGTGAAAGAAATATATTCTTTAATACCCGATTTTGGTGGTTTTCTGGTAAAGGCAAACTCAGAAGGTCAACCCGGACCACAAGATTACGGCTGTTCTCATGCCGATGGTGCGAATATGCTTGCCGAGGCTTTGGAACCTTATGGGGGTATTGTATTTTGGAGAGCATTTGTCTACCAGAATGAACGTCATGTAGATCGTGTGATAAACGGGTACAATGAGTTTAAACCGCTAGATGGTAAATTTGCAAAAAATGTCTTTGTACAACCCAAGAACGGCCCCATAGACTTTCAGCCGCGTGAACCTTTTCACCCTTTATTCGGTGGTATGCCCGATACGCCACTGTCTTTAGAGTTTCAGATAACACAAGAGAATCTTGGACATGCAGGGCATCTGGTATATTTGGGCACTCTGTTTGAAGAAACCCTCCAATCAGATACTTATGAGAATGGAAAAGGCTCTACCGTTTCAAAGGTTTTGCAAAACTACGGGGAATCTCATGGAATTTCAGCCATCGCCGGTGTTCCTAATATTGGTACAGACCTTAATTGGACAGGACATTTATTCGGACAAGCCAACTGGTATGCCTTCGGTCGTCTGGCATGGAATCCGGATACAAGCTCAGGCAAAATTGCGGAAGACTGGGTGAGAATGACCTTCTCCAACGACGAAAACGTACTCTCTCCGGTACTGAAAATTATGATGATGTCCCGTGAAACCTATGTCAACTATACCATGCCCCTCGGACTGAATCATATCATGAACTATGACACACATAACGGACCTGAACCTTGGCATGACGATCCGGTATGGACTGCTTTCGACTATCATAAAATAACCAAGGACAGTATTGGTGTAAACAGAACTGCCAAGGGGACGGGAGCTACCGGACAATATCATCACCCGGTCAGTGAAATGTTTGATGATATCAAGGAGTGCCCTCAGGAATATCTTCTGTGGTTTCATCGAGTTCCTTGGAACTATAAGATGGCTTCGGAAAGGACTTTATGGGATGAACTTATTTATCATTACTACAAAGGTGTGGACGAAGTTCGGCAGATGCAGGCTATTTGGAACAAACTGGATGGTAAGATAGACCGTGAACGTTTTAATCATGTCGCATCTTTATTGAAGTATCAGGAACAGGAAGCTATCTGGTGGCGAGACGGCTGTCTACTTTTCTTTCAGGACTATTCAAGATTGCCTATCCCTGCAAATCTGGAACAGCCCAAACATTCATTGAAATATTATAAAACCATTCCTTTCCCGCATGATTGGAAAGGACGCTACGAATAAATAAAGAATTTATGAAATACATGATGTTTACAATGTTGTTGGTGTGGTTATTTGCCATGCCGACCCAGGCTCGTCAGCCTGATGAATATTGGAGTTCTCCTCGTGGCACTTACGAAGAACGTCGTGATTTATTTTTAGATTACTACTCAGAGAATGGAGGCGGACACCCTCTTTACGGTGTCTTCCGCCAGGCAGCGCGTGCCGCTTCCGGACGTCCTCTGGAGATGGACAAGATGAGGGAGGTGATTTCCGTCATCAAATCGAACCGTGATTGCAATGACTTTACACTCAATTGTCTACTTCGCATGGTTTATCTGGACAAGAGGCAACCTTTCTTTCCGGCAGAAATAAAAGGAAGCATTGAAGAGTGTATTCTGGACTTTAAATATTGGTGGGACGACGGCCGCCGTGATACAACCTACCGTTGCTATCATACGGAAAACCATCAGGCGCTTTATCATACCGCGGAATTGCTGGCAGGTCAGCTTTATAAAAAAACAAAGTTTACCAATGGGATGAACGGCAAGCAACACATGGCACACGCTAAAGAAAGGCTGATGAAATGGTTGGAATATCGTTTCCGTTTCGGATTCAGCGAATGGATGTCCACTTATTACGAGGTGGAAGTATTGCTGCTGGCCAATTTGTATGATTTTGCCGAGGACAAGGATATTCGCTCCAAAGCCGGCATGGTGCTGGATTTACTCATGTTTGATGTAGCGCTGAATAATTATGAAGGTTTCCTCGGCTCGGCAAGTGGACGTAATTATGCCCATTCTATCATCATGGGAGCCCACAATACGGCTCCATTGACCAAGTTGGTATTCGGCGTGGGGACTTATGACCGGGATGAGGTGATGGCGCCCGTAGCTCTCTCCACCAGTTCGTACCGTTGCCCGGAAGTCATCCGAAAAATAGCAGTGGACTACAAGACTCCTTTATTAAACCGTCAACGGGTAAGTATAAACGTAGAAGATGCTCCTGCCTATGGCATTTCGTATGATAAGGAGCTGGATTGTCACCTCTTCTGGGGCATGCAGGAGTTCATACATCCTATGGCTATTCGTATGTCTAAACAGATTTCAGAAAAATACGACGTATGGCCCTATCGGAACTATGACGAGTACATTAAAAAATATGATGCGCAGATAGCCGAACATGGTAAACTTGTGGATATGCATCTGGATCGATTTGCACTTTCAGAGGCCAATATAGAGACCTACCGTACTAAGGACTATATGTTGAGTTGTGCGCTGGACTACCGAAAAGGTGCTCCGGGCTATCAGCAACATATATGGCAAGCAACATTGGACAATAAGGCTCTGGTATATACCAATCACCCCGGCGGAAAGAATCTGCGTTGGTCGCCCAACTATTGGGCCGGTAACGAAATTCTGCCCCGTGCTGTTCAAAGCAAGAATGTGGTAATCTGCATCTATAACATACCGGTCAATCAAAAGAATGATTTTTCCCATGCTTATTTCCCAGTGAAAGCTTTTGATGAAGTACATATTTCCGGTTCCTGGATATTTGGATGCAAAGAGGATGGCTATGTAGCTTTATATTCAAGAAATACAGCAGATTTAAGAGCCGACGACAGAGGCGAAGTCTGTGACCTACTGGCAAAGGGCCGGCAGAATATCTGGATTTGTGAGACAGGTTCAAAATCACAATGGGGAAGCTTCTCAAAGTTTATAGAAGCCATATCTGCCGCATCGGTTCATGATAACGGACTAGACATCAGTTATGAATCTCCGTCCGAAGGTGCGATTTCATACGGTTGGGACAGTCCTTTCTATGTGAAAGGCAAGGAAATGCCATTGCGTTGGCAGTATAGATATGATAATCCTTATTGCAAAGCCCTGTTCAATTCTACCTGTATAGAGATAGAAAAGGATGGAGAAAAGATAATCCTGGATTACAATAAGACAAAAAGGTGACATTCGGTCAGGATATATAGAATATAAACTATAATTAAATAACAAATCGTTTAATTTAAATTGCATATTATGAAGTTACGAAAAACACATTTATTATGGATACCTTTAGTGGTATGCCTATTTCTCGTAAATAGTGTAAATGTCATGGCGGCTATAGAGCAAGCCATCCATGTGAAAGGGCAGGTTGTAGACTCTGCCGGTGAACCTGTGATTGGAGCCAATATCGTAGTAAAAGGTACTACTACCGGGGTGATTTCGGATATAGACGGCAATTTTGCTATTGACGCTCCGAAGAATGCGGTACTGCTTATTTCCTTTATCGGATATAAGTCAGAAGAAGTGAAAGTGACAGGACCTTCGGTGAAAATAGTGTTGAAGGATGATGCCGAGATGCTGAACGAAGTGGTAGTTGTCGGTTACGGTTCTCAAAAGAAATCAGACATAACGGGAGCTATGGTGAACGTAAAGAGCGAAGCGCTGCAACAAGCGCCTGTAGGAAACATCGGCGCGGCATTGCAAGGTCTTGCTGCCGGTGTGGATGTACAGATGGCAGGCGGAAATACGCACCCGGGAGCTTCTCCGCAGATTCGTGTGCGTGGAGAGCGTTCGCTTAGTGGAAGAAATGATGTCTTGATCATTGTAGACGGAATCCCTTTCTCCGGCGGACTGAACGAAATCAATAACGATGACGTAGAGAGCATCAGCGTACTGAAAGACGCTTCGGCAACAGCCATCTATGGTTCTCGCGGTGCCAACGGCGTACTTCTGATCACTACGAAACGTGGAAGCAAAGGGAAAATGAACGTCAGCTACAGCGGTTATTACGGTATCACGACTGCCATCAAGGAATATGACGTGATGAACAGTTCCGAATATATCCAACTGAAGAAATGGGCTACCTATAATGCCAATCCGGATGCCTACACCGGCATTGACGACCCGAATCTGATGCGCGTGGGGGATGTCTTCCGCGATCAGGAGGAGATGGAAGGCTATCTGGCAGGAAACGATACGGACTGGCAGGACTTGATATTCCGAAACGGCATGACGACGAATCATCAGGTGGCTATCAATGGCGGCAATGACCGTACTACGTACAGCGCTTCCGTAGGTTACTATAAAGGACAGAATAACTATGAGGCACACAGCTTCGAGCGTATGACGGCAAAGCTTTCTCTCGACACGGAGATAACCAGCTTCCTGAAAGTGGGTCTTTCTACCTTGAATACTTACATCATCAATAAAGGTCAGGACACCAATCCGATGGAAATGGCTTTGCGTGCTTCTCCTTTCACCACTCCGTACAAAGAAGACGGTTCTCTGCGCACTTACTTGCCCGGTAGCGGACAGAATGTATGGAACCCCTTATTAGATACGCAGAAGAACAGTGTAGTGGACGACCGTAAGAGCCTGTCTACCTTCACCACCGGTTATATCGACGTGAAGTTGCCTTTCGGCATCAAGTATCGTTTCAACGGCGGTATCAACCTGAAATATTACTCAATCGGCCAATTCCAATCCACCAATACGACCAAACGTATGGGCGCCCTCGACTGGTCGTTCGGCGAATATCAGCACAGTGTAGACTATACGTTGGAGAATATCCTGACTTGGGATTACTCTTTCAACAATGTCCACAACTTCAACGTGACCGGATTGTTTTCCGCAGAAGAGAAGGAGTTCACCAAGAACAGCGTGTCTGGCAATGACTACTACGATGACAACATCCAGTATTACAATCCGGGACTTGCACAGGGCAACGTGACCGGTGGCGGTGGCTACGAGAAATGGGGCCTGCTCTCTTACATGGGACGTCTGAACTATAACTATAAAGAGAAGTACCTGTTGACGGCAACCGTGAGATACGACGGCTCGTCCCGCTTGGCAAAAGGTAACAAATGGCATGCGTTCCCTTCGGTTGCTTTGGGATGGAACCTGATGCGTGAGAACTTCATGCAGAATGTCAATACGGACGTCCTTTCCGGCATGAAACTGAGAGCCAGCTGGGGTAATGTGGGCAGTACGGCTATCAATGCTTATCAGACGATGTCAATACTGGATACCGGCAGCAAGTACTTGTTGGGTACAGGCGGCGTAATGGGTGTTCGTCCGGGTACTGTGCCGGATAGCTCCCTGGGATGGGAAAACACCGAGACATGGAACGTAGGTGTAGACTTCGGCTTCCTGAACAACCGCATCACCGGTACTATCGAATGGTATCAACAGAATACTACGGACTTGTTGTTGGGTGTACATCTGCCTTCTACTTCCGGTTACTCCAATTCTTACCTGACCAATCGCGGGGCTACCCGAAACCGTGGTCTGGAATTCAATGTGACTACAGTGAATATCGAAGGCGACGGACAGGACAAACTCTCTTGGTCAACCGACTTAAACATCTTCGGCAACCGTAACAAAATCATGGATCTTGGTGAAGGAGTAGAATTTGACAAAGATGCCGGATTCTTCTTGGGACAAGACAGCTATGTGATTTACTCATACGAGCACGACGGCCTGTGGCAGGATACTCCCGAAGACCGTGCATTGGCCGAGTCATTCGGCTACGCGACTTCCGGTGCCAATTCCGTAATCGGTACTGTCAAGATCAAAAACCACCATATCGATTATGAGGAAGACGGCGTCACTCCGAAAGCCAAACAGATTATCAACGAAGATGACAAAGTATTCATCGGTCGCCGTGCCCCGAAGTTCGAGGGAGGTATCAACAACCGTTTTGCCTGGAAAGGCTTCGACCTTTCGTTCTTGTGGACATTCCGTTATGGTGGAACTATTACCTCGGATATGCATAACGGCTGGATGAATACTTTGCAGGGTGGTTACAACAACCTGAACGTGGATTACTGGACGCCGGACAATACAACAGCCCGTTGGCCGAAACCCACTACCGCTACAATTTCTAACAAAGGATTGCTGGCCCGTTACGATGGCTCTTATCTGAAATTGAGAAACATCACATTAGGATATAATATTCCCAAGACATTCCTTTCCAAATTAAACGTGCAAACAGCCCGCATATATGCTACAGGCTCAAATCTCTTCACTTGGTTTAGCAAAGAGTACCGTAAAGATGGTGGCATAGATCCGGAGACTACAAGTTCCATCAACTTAAAGACTCCTCCTACCCGCACATTTGTGTTTGGCTTGAATTTAACTTTCTAAATTAGTAATTGAATAATAGCAGAATGAATATGAAAAAGATATTATCAACACTTGCCTTGTCATCACTTGTTTTGTTGGCAACCGGTTGTTCCGATTTTCTGGAGGAAGAGAATCACTCGAATGTAATGCAGGATTTCATGGCAACACCTTCCGGCTTTGGCATGGCCCTAAACTCTGTTTATGCCAATGTACGTTCCACTTATAGTGCCGAAGAAGGCATTCACGGATTAATGAATCCGGGCACGGACGAATTGAAGAACAACATCGGAGGAAGCAACCGTTGCGCCGATCTTGCAAACTACGATTTAGAGAAATATAATGCAAACAATGAATACCCAAGGAAGTTGTGGAACGATGCCTATATCCACATCAACACCTTGAACTATATGATTGAAAATGCTGATAAAGTAGACATTACCACCACTGTGCTGACTGCTGCACAGCGTGACCAGTACTTAGGTGAAGCTTATTTTATGCGAGCTTATAATTACTTTCATTTGGTGGAACAATTCGGTGACGTTACACTGACTACCACCTATAATGCATCCCCAAGTACTTCGGCCGAACGCCATGATATGGTGCGTGTTTATGAAGAGGTCATTATCCCTGATTTATTGAATGCCATCAGGCTCTGTTCACCCAGTCCGCAACTCAATAATCTGGAGTCAGGCCGCGCTTCTGCCGCAGCTGCCCGCCACCTGTTGTCACGCGTTTATCTGACATTAGCCTGGGTATTCGATAAAGATCCTGCCAATCCATCTTATAAAGGAAATACGCAGACGAAGTACTATAACACCACCAAGGCTAAGGAATATTATCAGAAAGCGTTTGATATGGCAACCGGATTAATCACGGATGCCCCTTCTTTGGGATTGAAGCTGATGGACAATTATGCAGATGTTTTTGATGAAGCCAATGATGCCCCTTCCGGCAAGAACAAGGAAGAACTGTTTGTAGCCCGTATGGACTGGGATGATGACAACACTTTTGGCGGACGCAGCACGCTGAATCATTACTTTGTGAATGGTTATGACCAGTATTTGGGTGAGCGTAACATCAATGACGGACGTTGTTACTCTTGGATTAATCCTACCGGCTATACCTATAATGCTTTCAACAACCGTGATAAAGATACACGTTATAAAGCAACTTTCCAGACAGTGTGGTATGCCACTAAAACGCAAAAAGGTGGTGTTGTCAATTATGTCATTGACGGCAAGGACGAAAGCTTCAACTGGGACTATACCGTTGTTGGCGATACTGCCATGTACTATCCGGGATATTATATGTCTGCTGAAGAAATCAGAGCTAAAACCCAGAATCGTGAAGGTAATCACTATCTGATTTTTACCCCTGACGCTTACAATGGTCGTGCCATTTTCCCCACTATCATGAAGTTCCTGGACAGAACGCGTGCTATTCCCAATGACAATACAGATCGTTCTTACATCATTTATCGTTTAGCCGAAACTTATTTGCTGGCTGCTGAGGCCGCTTTCAAATTGGGTGATAATACGAATGCAGCTAAATATATAAATGTGATTAGAGAGCGTGCCCGTGATAAGCAAATCGGTGAAATTGGTGCATTGGACATCGCTCCAAGTGATGTTACGCTCGACTTCATCCTTGAAGAACGTACCCGTGAGTTGCTTGCAGAACATTGCCGATGGGCAGATTTAGTTCGTACCGGAACATTGATTGACCGTGTGCGCAAGTATGACGATGGTAAAGCCAATACGAATATTACGGAAGACAGACATTGGTTACGTCCTGTTCCACAACAAATGATTGACCGTGTGACGACCGGCGAACGTTATCCACAGAATCAAGGATGGTGATAGGTTTTTGACACTTTGTATTTCCCATCCCCCGAGAATGCGTTATTTGCGCACCAGGGCACAGTAGGACAGAAATACGCGATTAAAAAAGTATATCCGGCTGATGCACAGCCGGATATCTTTTTATACACATCGCTAAAAAAGTAGAAGCATCTCCTATTTCTACAAAATGAAGGTGCTTTTCGTTGGAAAAGGATGCCGTTCGTGCAGGATATAGACTTCCAAGGTGCAGGACATATAGACCCAGCGCGCTGGATATAAGCGTTGACAAGTTGGATATAAAGTACCGACAGATTGGATATATAGTTCTTGCAAACAGAATATCAACATCTGAAAAACAGCATACGAAATAGCTGCATTTACAGGCATTATCCGGCACATGTAACTCCTTATTTCATGTTTTCAAAAAAGGCTCGTGTTAGCAAAAGAAGAGAAATGGCGTCTTTCTGCAAAAGGAAGACGCCATTTTAGTAACAAGTGGAAGGCCTGCACAGTCTATCTATCAACCTATACCGGGATATTACGGAATGCCGAGGCATGCAGTGCCCAAAAGATAAACCTGAAGTACTTCATAAAATATGTAGTTAGAAACGCATCGTCCCTATAAGAACTTTTGTTATCTTTGTATCGTTGTGTTACAAGGTAACAGATTAAAAAACAATAAGGAGGACAGGAAATGAATCCATTGGACTATATAGTACAGGACAGGAAAAGACTTCCCTACGGAATGATGAACTTTGCAGATATTCGCTGCGACAACTATTATTATGTAGATAAAACCCGCTTCATCCCCATGATAGAGCAGGCAGACCGTTTCTTCTTCTTCATCCGTCCACGACGCTTTGGCAAGAGTCTGACACTGAATATCCTGCAACACTATTATGACGTGAGTACCCGCGATAAGTTTGACGATCTTTTTGGTGACCTCTACATCGGGCAACACCCCACGTCTGACCGCAACAGCTACTTAGTGCTCTATCTCAACTTTTCCGGCATCAATGCCGAACTAAATGATTACCGCAAAGGATTGGATGAGCACTGCGGCACAACCATCGAGAGCTTTTGCAAGAAATATGCCGATCTCCTCCCCCCGGAGACATGGGAAGAACTGCATACCAAAAACGGAGCTGTAGCGCAACTGGAATTCCTCTACCAAGTATGTGAACGCGCCGGACAGAAAATGTACCTTTTCATCGACGAATACGACCATTTCACCAACGCCATCCTTTCCAATCCCGAAAGTTTACGCCGATACACTGACGAGACGCATGGCGAAGGTTATCTGCGTAATCTATTTAACAAAGTGAAGGCAGGAACCTATTCCAGCATCAAGCGCTGCTTCATCACCGGCGTAAGCCCTGTGACGATGGACGACCTGACCAGCGGATTCAACATTGGTACCAACTACTCACTCTCATCGAAATTCAACCAGTTGATGGGTTTCACTGAAGAAGAAGTGCGCGAAATGCTTAACTATTACTCTACAAACAGTCCTTTCCGCCACACCGTGAACGAATTGATAGAGATAATGAAACCTTGGTATGACAATTACTGTTTTGCGCAGGATTGTTATGGCGAAACCACGATGTACAACTCCAATATGGTGCTTTATTTCGTAAAAAACTACATTGATAATGGTAAAGTGCCGCAAAACATGATAGAGAGCAACATCCGCATCGACTATGAGAAGTTGCGCATGCTCATCCGCAAGGACAAGGAATTTGCCCACGATGCCTCCATCATCCAGACTTTAGTGAGCCAAGGTTATATCACCGGTGACCTGAAGGATGGTTTCCCTGCCGTCAGCATCACCAATCCCGATAATTTCGTAAGCCTGCTCTACTACTTCGGAATGCTCACCATCAGCGGAATGCACGAAGGAAAAACCAAACTGACCATTCCCAATATGGTGGTGCAGGAACAACTCTACACCTATCTGCTGAATACTTATAATGATGCCGACCTCAGCTTCAGCAGCTATGAAAAGAGCGAACTATCCAGTGCACTGGCCTATCGGGGTGATTGGCAGTCCTACTTCGGCTACATTGCCGACTGTCTGAAGCGTTATGCCTCACAGCGTGACAAGCAGAAGGGCGAGTTCTTTGTCCACGGCTTCACCCTTGCCATGACTGCTCAGAATCGCTTCTACCGTCCCATTTCCGAACAGGACACACAGGCAGGATACGTCGATATCTTCCTCTGTCCGATGCTGGAGATTTACTCCGACATGACGCACAGTTACATCGTGGAGTTGAAGTATGCCAAGTACAAAGACCCCGAAAACCGCGTGGAAGAACTGCGCCGGGAAGCCATTGCCCAAGCCAACCACTACGCCGACACGGACACAGTGAAACGCGCCATCGGCAACACCCGGCTGCACAAGGTTGTAGTAGTATATAAAGGGATGGAAATGCGGGTGTGCGAGGAAGTGATCTGATTCACCTAAAAGAACTTCCTTGTCTTTCAGACGGCAGTTTCAGTGGAAAAGCCAATGAATGAGGCAACAATGAAAGATGAAAGAGCCTTGCAGATAATTAGTGCATACTGAATTATCTGCTTTTCTTTTAATTGTCACAAAAAAAGATATATGGCTGTAAAACGCACAAAAAAGTCAGAAAAGTATTACTCTTTTTTCTATGCTTCCCAGCCGTATCCTACCATAATTCTCTATCTTTGCAATACCTAATTAGTCCGATATACAGATATGAAAAACAGACACTATTTCCCCCAAGTTTCACTGTTTATTTGCATCTTATGCTGCTTTCCGCATTTGATTCATGCATACAGTCTGCGGCAATTTTCAAACAAAAACGGCTTATCCAACAGTGCTATCTTATCCCTTTACCAGGATCATCAGGGAGTTATCTGGATCGGTTCATGTGATGGTCTGAATATTTTCGACGGCACCAATATCCATGTATATAATCCTGTCAACCCGACGAAAGCCCCATTATCCGGAAACCTGATTAACGACATCATGGAGACTGAAAAGGATGTATTATGGATACAGACCAACTATGGACTGGATCGTCTGGATACCAAACTCCAGACATCTAAAAGCTTTACGGAGTTCAAAGACAAGAACTATATGGCAAAAAGCAGGGATAATGACCTCTTCATTGTAAAAGACGACGGATATATCTATTACTATCAACCGGAAAAGCAACTCTTCCAAAAATTGGAAGTAGCTCAAATAGCATTCGGACACGTATTATCCACTATCATCGACAAAAACAATATTCTATGGGTATTCACTTCGAATAATGACACCCGCAGCTATCAGATAAACAAGAATAAAGAAGGAATAACCCTCACCCCCAGCAATCTTTTCAAGCACCCCGAACAGTTATTATGGGCATTCGCAGAAGAAGATCTGGCCTATTTCATCGATAAAACCTACTCACTCTATGAATATGACTTCGGCAATCAACAGCAATACTTTATTGCAGATCTCAAAGCAGAAGTCGAAACTCGCGGAGAAGTTTCTTCCATCATCAAACAACAAAACGACTATTACATTGGCTTCAAAAGCAGCGGATTGATCGTATTGAAATATATGTCCGATCAGAAAATAAAATACCAGATACAAGATACGGAAATCCATTCCGGCATCTTCTGTCTGATGAAGGACAAATATCAAGATATTGTTTGGATAGGAACAGACGGACAAGGGGTATACATGTATTTCAATGATGCTTTCTCCATTACCAATACACTGCTGGATACTCCTGTATACCAGATAAACAACCCCGTACGTACCGTTTACTACGATGAGGAACAAACCTTATGGATAGGAACCAAAGGAGGAGGTATATTGCGTATCAGGAATTATTCTCCGGAAACCAATGCAGCAGTTTCTTTCGACCGGATCTCCATCAGCAACAGTACCTTAACCGACAACACCGTCTATTGCTTTGCCCCCGGTTCTGCGAACAGGCTATGGATTGGAACGGAAAACGGGCTTAACTACTATTCATACCAGAATAAACAGCTGAAAGCGTTTACAGTGATAGCCGATGGAAAGAAGGTGAAATATGTACACTCCATCAACGAATTAAATGATACCACTTTATGGGTATCCACTGTAGGTGAAGGTATCGTAAAAGTTATTTTGGATAAAGCCGGTAGCTCTCCTTCCGTTAAATCGGCTACCAGAATTGTTCTGGATGACGGGCGTATGGCTTCCAATTATTTCTTTACCTCCTTCCAGGAGAATGATTCTATCCTTTGGTTCGGTAATCGTGGTTATGGAGCCTACCGGCTCAATGTCGAAACCGAACAGCTAACTCCATACAGGTTTGATAATGTAGTGAACAGTCAGACGGCCAATGATATTTTCGCCATTTATAAAAATGAGAAAGGATATTGGCTGGGAACCAGCTCCGGACTACTTCACTTCAATGAAGATTACTCACATTATCATGACAGGGCTGACCTTTTCTCAAACAACACAGTACATGGCATTTTGGAAGACCAGCAAAATAACCTTTGGATCAGCACGAATCAAGGACTGGTAAGGTTCAACCCTAAAACCAATACCGGGCAGACTTACGACCGGGAAAACGGACTGGAAGTCACTGAATTCAGTGATGGAGCTTTCTATAAAGACTTGCGGACCGAAACTTTGTTCTTCGGAGGGACAAACGGATTTGTTACCGTCAAGCCTAACGCTTATATTATGGCAGACTATATGCCTCAAATAAACCTGAAGGGATTATCTATCTTCGGAAAAGAATACAATATTCATGATTTTCTTCACGACAAGAAAGGAAAGAAGATACTTCAGCTGGATTATAGCCAGAACTTCTTCTGTATCGACTTTATGGCAATAGATTATATAAATGGTAACAATTACTCTTATTCTTACAAATTGGACGAAGTAAGCAGCCAGTGGATAGAAAGTGGAATATCGGCCAGCGCCATCTTCTCCAATCTTGCACCCGGACAATATACCTTGTTAGTGAAATACAAGAATAACATGAATGGAAAAGAGTGCGAACCGCAGAAACTTCTGATTCAGATTACTCCTCCCTGGTATTTAAGTAACTGGGCGTATATTCTCTATTTCATATTAACCGCTTTGTTCTGCATTCTTGCTGTTTACAGGATAGTTCATCAATACCGCCGGAAGCAACACCGCATGATTGAGAAATTGAACCGGGAAAAGAAAGAAGAAGTCTATGAGTCCAAGCTGCGCTTCTTTACCAACATCACGCATGAATTCTGTACGCCGCTGACGCTGATTTATGGTCCGTGCGAAAAGATACTTGCCTACCCGCAATCTGATTCGTATATCCGCAAATACGGGAAGATGATACAGCAGAATACAGAAAAACTGAATGGCTTGATTCTGGAACTGCTGGAATTCCGCAGGCTGGAAACCGGTCATAAAGTGCTTTCTATCCAAAGATTATCCGTATCGGACAAACTCCGGAACATAGCGGAATCCTTCTGTGAATTGGCTGAAAATAAGAATCTGAACTATCGGTTGGATATTGAACCGGACATTGAATGGAACACGGATATCAGCTGTTTCAGTAAGATCGTAAATAACCTGATCTCAAATGCTTTCAAATATACTCCGGAAGAAGGGAATATCACCATCGGCCTGAAAGTAGAAAACCAGCTTCTAACCCTTAATATATCCAACTCAGGAAAGGGGATAGCTAAAGAGAATCTTGCAAAGATATTCGATCGCTATAAGATATTGGATTCTTTTGAAATGAATGGCAAGAATTCACGGAATGGGCTGGGATTGGCTATTTGTAAGAATATGGTTACTCTGTTGAACGGTGAAATCAATGTCAGCAGTATTCAGAATGAGATAACGACATTTACAGTCACTTTACCGGAACTATCGCCCACTGCACAGGAAGCGGAAACACCCCAAAAAGTGTATGAAACAGGACCTCTGAATACAAATACGGAGCCCATGGAACTGGAACAGACCGCTGTTAATTTCGACACTTCCAAGCATACGGTTATGATCATTGACGACGATCCTTCTATGCTATGGTTCGTCTCGGAAATATTTGTAGATAAATACAATGTATTATCTTTCAATAACGCTGCAGAAGCTTTTGCCAGCCTGGAACTGAAGCAGCCGGATCTGATTATTTCAGATGTGATGATGCCTGAAATAGACGGACTTTCCTTTGCCCAGAAAATCAAGCAAAACAAGTTATGGAGCCATATTCCACTCATTCTACTGTCTGCCCTTCATCACGAAGACGATCAGGTGAAAGGCATTGAGGCTGGTGCAGAAGTGTATGTGACGAAACCTTTCAATGTAAAATACTTAGAGAAAGTAGTCTACCGGTTGATTAAAAGAGAATCGGACCTGAAAGAATATTATAGTTCCATATTCAGTTCATTCAAAGTGGAAAACGGGAACTGTATCCACAAAGAAGATCAGGAATTCCTGGATAAGGTGATAGAAACCATAGAAAAGAATATCACAAACCCTGACTTATCCGTTGAACTATTGAGCAGTGACCTGGGCTATAGCACCCGTCAGTTCTACCGTAAATTAAAACCTATAACGGACAAATCCCCCGCTGATATCATCAAAGAATATCGCCTCACAATGGCCGAGCGACTGTTGCTGACAAAGAACTATACCATTGAGGAAATAATGGACAAGACAGGTTTCAATAACCGCGGAACGTTCTATAAATTATTCTCCCAGCGTTTCGGTATGCCACCACGCCAATATAGGGAACAGCAGAAAGATAGTGTGAAGAAGGAATTGACAGATATGGATTCTATCAACGGATAACACCACCGGATAAGAATAAAAAAGGGAAGTTTTTACTTCCCTTTTACAATCCTCTTAATATCATTCAACTTATTCAATGCCTCCAGCGGGGTCAGATTATTCACATCCAGATTCAAAATCTCGTCACGTATCTGGCAGAGCACAGGATCTTCCAACTGGAAAAAGCTAAGCTGCATGCCGCCACGCGTCTCTCCTACTTCCGCCATCGGCTTACTTGCAATACCTTGCTGACGATTGTCCGCCTCAAGCTGTTTCAGAATGTCATTCGCACGTTTTACGATACTTTTCGGCATACCCGCCATCTTTGCCACATGGATACCAAAGGAGTGTTCACTACCGCCACGTTCCAGTTTACGTAGGAAAATGACCTTATTATCCACCTCCTTTACGGAAACATTGTAGTTCTTGATACGCTTGAAGCTTTTCTCCATCTCGTTCAACTCGTGATAGTGCGTAGCAAACAACGTACGCGCCTTTGCTTTAGGATGTTCATGGATATGCTCTACAATTGCCCAGGCAATAGAAATACCGTCGTACGTAGATGTACCTCGTCCCAACTCGTCAAAGAGCACCAGACTGCGCGAAGAAAGGTTATTCAAAATATCAGCCGCCTCGTTCATTTCCACCATGAAAGTAGACTCTCCGACAGAAATATTATCACTGGCACCTACACGGGTAAATATCTTATCCACCAAACCGATATGTGCACTCTCGGCAGGTACGAAGCTACCAATCTGTGCCAGCAGCGTTATCAACGCCGTCTGTCTCAGCAATGCAGACTTACCCGCCATGTTCGGACCGGTAATGATGATGATCTGTTGCGAGCTACTATCCAGCACCACATCATTGGCAATGTACTTCTCTCCTATGGGAAGTTGCTTCTCGATAACCGGATGTCGTCCCTGGCGGATATCCAGTACATCGTTGTCTTCGATGACAGGACGTATATAATTATTCTCACGTGCCACATTGGCAAAAGACAGCAAACAGTCCAGACGCGCGATCTGGTTTGCATTCACCTGAATGGCAGGAATAAACTCACTTAAAGCCTGCACCAGTTCCATGTAGAGCTGGGTTTCCAGTATCAATATCTTATCTTCGGCACCGAGAATTTTCTCTTCGTACTCTTTCAGCTCTTGTGTAATGTAACGTTCGGCATTGGCCAAGGTCTGTTTACGTATCCACTCCTGTGGTACCTTATCCTTATGTGTATTGCGCACTTCAATATAGTAACCGAATACATTGTTGTAACCGATTTTCAGACTGGGAATTTCAGTCAGCTCACTTTCCCGTTGCTGTATCTGTAGCAGATAATCTTTACCGGAATAAGCTATCTGGCGTAATTCATCCAATTCGGCATTGACGCCCAACTTCATAACACCACCTTTGTTTATCAGCAACGGAGGATCATTATTAATCTCTTTTTCAATGCGGTCGCGAATGGACTTACAGATATTCAGTTGCTCACCGATACGGTTCAGACTGGCATTATCCGCCTCCATACAAGCTTCCTTAATAGGCTCGATAGCCTGCAAAGCTACCTTTAATGCAACTACTTCACGAGGAGAAACACGTCCTACAGCCACTTTAGAGATGATACGTTCCAAATCGCCTATCAAATGCAACTGTTCTTCGATCAGTTCTTTGAAATCCGGCTGACGAAAGAAGTATTCCACCACGTTCAGACGTTCATTGATAGGCAACACATCTTTCAACGGAAACACCAACCAGCGCTTCAGTAAACGGGCACCCATCGGACTGATAGTCTTATCAATCACATTTAGCAAACTGCTGCCTCCATCATTCATGCTGCCTATCAACTCAAGGCTACGGACCGTGAATTTATCCAGACGGACGTATTTATCTTCTTCAATACGTGCCAAAGAAGTGATATGCCCGATTTGGGTATGCTGCGTCATGATGAGATATTGCAGGATAGCTCCCGAAGCGATGATACCATTCTTGAGATGCTCTACACCAAAACCTTTCAGATTCTTCGTTTCAAAATGCTTCAGAAGTTTCTCCCGGGCGGTAGTCTCTGTAAACACCCAGTCGTCCAGTTCGAAGGTAAAGAACTTACTTCCGAAATTCCCCTCGAACATGCCCCGCTTACCACGCTCAAAAAGTACTTCTTTAGGCGCGAAGTTATTCAATAGCTTGTCTACATAGTCGAAAGGCCCTTCTGCTGTGAGGAACTCACCCGTAGATATATCGAGAAATGCCACACCGCACGTTCCCTTACCAAAATGTACGGCAGCCAGGAAGTTATTCTCCCGGTAATTCAGTATATTATCATTGATGGAAACACCGGGAGTTACCAGTTCCGTAATACCCCGCTTCACCAGTTTCTTGGTCATTTTCGGGTCTTCCAACTGGTCACAGATGGCTACACGCTTCCCGGCACGTACCAGTTTAGGCAGATACGTATCCAGTGCATGATGAGGGAATCCCGCCATTTCAACAGTCTTCCCTTTACCATTGGCACGCTTAGTCAGGGTAATTCCCAGGATTTCGGCTGCAACAACAGCATCGGTAGAATAAGTTTCATAGAAGTCGCCGCAGCGAAACAGCATAACGGCATCAGGATGCTTGGCTTTCAGGTCCAAGAACTGTTTCATCATCGGGGTAAGGGCAATATCTTCTTCGCTCACAGTAGTTGTTCTTTATAAATTTATTAATAGGCAAAAGTGCAGCTTATTTTCGCAGCCATGCAAAGATAATTCTTTTTTAGAAAACAAGTGCTGAGGGGGCTCAAATCCTTAGTAAGCCTTAACAAAAACAATGTTTTTGCTAAAACATGTTATGAAACACTCTTTTTTATTTGTTTTATTTGCAGATATCCCAGAAGTCCGTATCTTTGCACTGTGTTTTTCATAGTATTAGATTTAAGGTTAACAAAGGTTGGAGTACAGCGGTACTCCTTTTTTTATGCCCATACTTTACAGGAAGGTTCACAAAAATGCCATTTTGATTGAAGTATTGCCAATAATACCCTATTTTTGCAATCGTCACCAAAGAAAACACCTTGTAACATTATGGAAAACAGAATTCATCGTACAGAAATTCAGATATATGTATCCCCCTTTCTCATTGTCATCTTCCTATTAATGAGCATTTCCTCATATGCACAGCAAATAATAGCCAAACAAATGCCTTTTCTAGAACAGCTGCCTTCCAATGAAGTAATAGACTTACATCAGGATCAGAATGGATTCATCTGGTTAGGGACTAAAAACGGCTTAGGACGATATGACGGATACCAACTCCAGACTTTCAAATCAGATTTTAACCAGCCTCATTTATTAACCGATGACTTCATCTGGTGTTTTGCTGAAGATGATAATTGCCTGCTGGTAGGAACAAGACAAGGGGTTAATTTGGTGGATAAGAGTAACTATCAGATACGGCCATTCCCAGATACAGAAATCCAGAATACATGGATAAACTTCATGTTGGTAGATAGCCGGAAAGAACTATGGATATGTACCCGTAATCAGGTTTCTCACTATAATTCCGACTATTCGTTGAAGAAGGCTACGGAAATTTGATCCCGGCGGTTCCCAATAATGGTATAAACTCAATATATGAAGATCATTTCGGCAATATATGGGTATGCACATGGGGAGGAGGTTTATATAAGTATCTCAAGAATACAGATACATTTATGAGTTTCCCTACACTCGGAGCGAATAATAATCCGTTTAAAATATTTCAGGACAGAGATGACCAATATTGGATATTGACTTGGGGAGACGGTATCTACCGTTTTCATCCGGATGCAACAGAGGATAAAATGTACACGCATCAAGAAATCTTCAATGAAAAACTGCACCTGCCTGAAACCGCCTTCTTCAGTGTAGTACAAGATGATGTTTACGGCTATATATGGGTATTCGGCTACCACGAACTCTATGCTTTCAAAGTGGTGGACGGACATCTGGAAAAAGTGGACCTCAGCTCGTATATGTTCGATTATAACAAAATGTTCAGCCAGATCATTAAAGACAGGGAAGGCAACCTTTGGGCCGGGGCTTATGACAGCGGGTATCACTTGCTAATGGGAAATCCTGCCATAGCTAATAACTTCCTGCCCAAACTGAAAAGACATGTAGGTTTCGACACGAATATAACCACTCTGGGTATTGACCCCAACAATGGGCTCTGGTTCAATCAGGAACGTTGGGGACTCTGCTGGTATGACATAGAACAGGATAAATTCTATGACTACTCAAATACAAATTCCGGAGTGCATAATGTAGGATATATCCTCCGTTCGAAACAGCCGGGAGAATTCTGGTTGGGATGCAGAGACCAGCCTACTCTCTACAAAGCAAAACTAAACAGTAAAAGAGAAATTGAGTACCTACTGGCAAAGGACTTATATACACCAAAGGGGACTACAGGCAACATTACATCCATGTATGAAGACAGTAAGGGAAATTTATGGGTAGCTACCACCGGACAGCTCTATCTAAAACCGGACGGCAAAGACTTTATCATCCCCGAATTCTCTATGCCCAACATTACATCTATTGCAGAAGACGGACACGGTAACATCTGGTTGGCAACCGAAGATTCCGGTTTACATAAGGTTTCTTTAGAGGATAAACTGAAACCGATTAAACAATACTCAACCCAGAATTCATCCTTACCCAGTAACAATATTGATAAGATAGTGATCCAGGAAAACCATCTATGGATCGCCACTACTCAAGGTTCCATCCTGAAAATGGATCTCAACTCAGAGACAATGAAGGACTTCAGTAGCTCATGCGGAATGACCGGACAGTCTATTTTAGGGATGAAACATGACAGGAATACCCTTTGGATACTAACAAACCGACAATTGACTGCCTATGATATCCAGTCAGATAGATACATTCATTATTCAAATTCAGACGAATCCGTTCAGATAAACTCGTTCAAGAAGGACGTCATAGACTTGTTCAACGGCAGGCTTTATGCCGGTGGGCATGGTGGCTTTGTATCGATGGCTTCCTCAAAATTCCCGTCTAAGAAGATCAATTCCAATCCGGTCATCATAACAGATATCAAAGTATCCAATAATTCTTTCTTCTTCAATCCCCAGCGCCAGTCGAAAGATTTATCAACCCGAAGCATCTGGTTGGAGCCCGAAGATAACAATCTTGAAATCTTCTTCTCCGCTCTTCAATTTACAGCAACATCGAGAATAAGATACGCCTACAAGATGGATGGCGTGGACAAAGAGTGGGTATACACCGAAACCGGTAATCGGTCGGCTTTCTACAATAAAATTCCTAAAGGATATCATACTTTCAAGGTACGCTCTACGGATGAATACGGCTACTGGAAAGACGACGTCACAGAACTGCGTATCTATAAAAAGCCGGCTTGGTACGAAACATGGTGGGCATACGGTACCTATATAACTCTCATCATTCTGATCCTTTATTCCATCATTTTCTATTACCTGCACAGGGTAAGACGGTCCGACCAGGTTAGATTCCAGAAAGAACTGACCAAGACTAAACTGGAATATTTCACCCATATAAGCCATGAACTGCTCACCCCGCTCACTACCATCAGTTGCGTAGCAGATGATTTGGAAGAAACAAAGGCATCTCCACAGGAAGATGTACATATATTGAAAAGTAATGTGCTCCGCTTAAAACGCTTAATCCAGCAAGTGCTAGATTTCCGGAAAGTAGAAAACGACTCGTTTGTACTCACCCCTACCTATGGCAATATCAGCAGCTTCATCCGTGAAATCTACCATACAGGCATACGACCGATCATTGAAAAGAAAAACCTTCATTTCAGTCTTCATCTGAAAGAAAAAGACATTTGGGGATATATGGACTTTGACAAAATAGACAAGGTTCTGTACAACATACTCTCGAATGCGGCCAAATATACACCTGCCGATAAAAAAGTAGAGCTGAATGTATCGACTCTGCAAAAGGATAATTCCCGATTCCTCCGGATAGAGGTGCAGGATGAAGGAATAGGCATAGACCAGAAAGAAATATCCAAGATATTCACTCCATTCTATGTGAACAAAACAGCTTATGCACCTCAATCAAACGGTGTAGGGCTTTCATTAACCAAGAAACTAGTAACCTTGCATAAAGGAGACATCCAGGTAGAAAGCAGCATCGGAGAAGGTTCCAGATTCACCGTTCTAATCCCTATCGACCGGAATTATTATCCGGAGATAAAGGACATTATCGAAACCAGTAAAATACCGTCAATAGTACCGAATGATGCAACAGAAGATACAGAAGAGAAAGAAGGTACGATATTACTGGTAGATGACAATGAAGAGTTCCTGCTATTGATGAAAAGAAAGTTGGCAACACACTACAATATACTCACTGCTACGAATGGGAAAAAAGCATTGGAAATTGTAAGAAGCGAAGACGTAGACCTGATGGTCAGTGACTATATGATGCCCGAAATGGATGGAATCGAGCTCTGTGCAACAATGAAACAGGACATCAACACCAGTCATATACCGGTGCTGATGCTTACGGCAAAGAATTCTGTGGAAGACCAGGTGAAATGTTTCAATGCAGGAGCAAACGGCTACCTGACGAAACCATTTGAAATGAAGATGCTGAATGCACGCATCGACAATCTGATGAAATCCAACCAGAAGCGACAAGAGAAGTTCAGAGTCGATACGGAAATCAATGTTGTAGCACTGGAATATCAGAGTACCGACGAGCAGTTCCTGGAAAAAGCCATCGAATGTGTTGAGAAGTATCTGGTTGAATCAGATTTTGATATAGATGCTTTCGCTTCAGAACTTAATGTCTCCAAATCCACCCTAAACAGGAAAATGAAGGTTATGACCGGGCTTTCACCTGTTGAGTTTATCCGGAATATCAGACTTAAACATGCCTGTACAATACTAAAAAAGCCTTTTGTGAATATATCCGAAGTGGCTTATGCCGTAGGTTTCTCCAATCCTAAATACTTCAAAAAATGCTTCAAAAACGAATTTGGTATGACTCCCACTGAGTATCAGAAAAAAGAAGAAGAGAAATCTTCAATCTAGATACTTTGAAAGGTGTCTTATGAATAAGACATAAATGCCAACCAGCCCACAAGCCACAGAGAAATAGCTGTATAAAAAGAGAATTCAAAGGCGCAATCTTTCAGATATCTGTTATATTGCGTCAATTCACTGCCAATAGAAGATTCAAATTTCGTCTCCATATCTGTTCTGAAAGCAAAATACAAAGGTTCAACAACCTTCTCCTCAAAAGTAAGGTTTAACAAGTGATTATACTTTTTCCGCTTGACAGGGAAAGTGAAATAACAGCTTTTTATCAGAAAATAAGTAGGAATAAGCAATATCCCTGCTAATAAGTAAGGCGCCTGAGGCAGAAATACTTCCAATATAAAATATACGGTATAATAAATCATTGCTCCCAAAAGAGAACCCATAACAATACTTCCAATCAAGGCTGCATTAGCCACAAAATAAATCAGAATAATAAAAATGACGGATATCGTTACAATCGTTTCGACAGAACAAACGGGCAACGGATTCTCCGTAAACGGAAGCCCATACACGACTAATGTAAATACAGAGATTAAAACAGGAATAATACAGAATATTGCCAGCAAAACAGGCACAGATGCAAGTATCCTGTTATACATACGTATATCCCGAAGGTTCGTATTCAAAAAATCCGTGGCAACACGAAAGCCAGAGACGGCCGCATCTTTACTATCTATTTTTTCGATGAATTCGAGGTATTTTACAGTTTCCTGCTCATAAGTAAATTTGGGAGAAAGATCCTTAAAAGGGTCTTCCTGAAAAAAGACAGTCAGCCAGTCCTTCAGATATCCGTTTTCCAGTTCATTCCTGAGTTCTTTCCAGGGAATAGCCTTCAAATCCTCCAGATCAGTTACATATTTATCGCTATCCTTGAAATAATAATAAGGCAAAGCTCCCAACCCTTTAATCATCTTGAAAGTAGCGATGATCCAGTTATAAGGTCCCGCTTTTCGAAGATTATCTTTAGATTCCAGTTCAAAACAGTAACTTATCCACTCAACCTTATCTTCATACACTTCCTTAGATTTCAGATAGAAATAAAGCCGCGAACCTTTCATACCCGAAAACATTCTGAGGATATTATCAACAGATTCGTGGTTCACATCATTCTCAGATGTATCCTTATAAACCATCAACTGTTGATTGATGAATTGGGCTATTTGCGTATACGTGAAATAATAATCACTTGCGGTTTCATCCATTTGCAGGGTGAAGGAAACTTTGGGATTTAAGTTATAAAGTACACCATAAGTCACGGCAGCATCGGATGTAGTGAAGCCTTCTAATTGAGTGCGTATCTTTTCTACTAATTCTTTATCACGGGCAGAAAGCCAGATCAGGAATGATTCTTCTGCCAGGTCATTCCACGAATCAGAGCTCAGAATGTTATTAGAAACATAATAAAGAATTTCCCCCGGAGTATTACAGTGTCCCGAATTTCCCTTTTCATCGGTCAATTCATAAGGACGCGAAGGATCAAGGGTATAGATCAAACGCCACAAAGCTTCCCGTTGTCGCCCCTCCTCATTGAACAACGGCGTAACTTTATCTGTAAGCTGATTCAAGCCGCGAGCATTGAAAAAAAGAAAAAGGGAATCATTAGAATTCACCAATGCCGTCTGATAGGTATTAAAATTCTTAATAAGAGATTGGGCTATTCCCTCAACTGTAGTTTGCGGACGTCCATCAATATCATAATAGGGCATATCCAATACACTTTCTCCCTGGGCCCAACAACCAATTTCAGCAAAACCATAACGTTTTTCCGGCTGTGGTGCAGTCAATGCTCTTATCAATTGCAACGTATGTTCGGACAAGTCTGTTGGAAAAGGTAAATCCCCCGTACGTTTACGCTGCATCAATTCAAATTCTCTCTCTTTAAATTCTTTCTCCCCCATCCACAGGCAAAGTAACACCATGCCAAGAGAGTAGAAATCACTCTTCGTATCAATCTCCACTCTGTTCTCACCGGGAACCGTATAATACATTTCAGGAGCTGCATAGATGCGAGTGCGTGCTTGGTCAGTACAGGCCACTCCATCCTGATCACATCTTACTGATATGCCAAAGTCTCCCAGCAACACTTGCTTTCGACTTTCATCGGCAAAAAAGAAGTTACCCGGCTTAATGTCACGATGAATGAACCCATGCTTATGGCAGAAATCAATGGCAGCGGCTGCCTGTTTAGCTATTTCACAAAGCTTCCTTTCATTTCCCTTCAAGTTTATCTTATCCAGAGACCCGCCGCTACAATAGGTCATTATTTCATAATGCCTCAATTCATCGGAAACATGTGGATTATTCCACTGGCCGTGATCTATAATATCTACCAATAAACCGGAATGTGGAGTTTGTCTGATAATTTCCAGAATATGGTGATTAGGGGGAGGTTCAATGCCAGCATAATAGAGCTTCAAGACATATTTTTCACCCTTATTTTCCACCAAAAAGATCTGTGCTTCTCCCGTCCCTTCTGAAAGGATATCTATCACTTTGTAGTTCAGCCCACCAATTAAATACTCCCTATCATGTTGACGGGTGATAATCTCAATATCTTTTTGCTGTTCGGCGCGCAGGGTTTTATCCGCACTATCTGCTGGGCGGAGAGTCATATTATGATCCGCATCACCAGGACGCAATGTTTTATCAATATCTCCCAAGTCGCTCATAGTCCTATATAAATTACAGATTTTAAACTTCCAAAGATATCATTTATTCATGGAATACGATGAATACATATAAAAAAACGCACGGATTCTCATAAAATAAGTGTCTTTTTGACGCAGTTAAGGTATACAAATAACGCATTCCCCGCTCTGTACCCCTTTCTGCCTCATTTGAGTACTCTTCCCAGTTCTTTTCTATATTTATTTGCACCGGCCTTAAAGACGGTAAATCAGCAATAAGGACAAAAAGTTTCAGTGACCAATCCTTTAAATAATAATATATATGAAAGACAAATTTCTTAAATCAATCCAAAGAAAGAGCTGGCTGTTGCTGGCCTTGTTCTTCATCAGCAGTTGTAGCAATGAAGACATCGTGAAACATCCCGTCATCACCAACAAGTATGATCCCTCAAAGCCTCAGGCACTGACCGGCTTTATCCCGGAAAAAGGTGGAATAGGTGACAAAATCATTGTTCAGGGAAACTTCGGTACAGACCTGTCCAAGATGAAAGTGATCTTTGCCGATACCAAAGAGGCTAACATCATATCAAGTGACGGAACTTCTATTTACTGTACCATACCTAAACAACCAGGCGGTAATAATTCTGTTAAAGTCGTTGTAGACGATAAAGAGCTTACCATCGACAAGACATTTGCCTACACGCAGGCACAGAAAGTTTCTACAGTTTGCGGAACCTACAATAAAAGAGGAGATACCGATGGAAACATCTACGATGCACTATTCAATAATGTATTTGCTGTCGGTATAGTGGCAGGAGATAACATTGTAGCAGTAGAGTCGGACAAGCAACGGGTACGCCTGATTTCTGAGAGCGAAAACCTGGTTACAACCCTGATAAGCGGATTCAAAGCAGGTAAACCTGCAATCAATAAAACCCGTGATAAAATGTATTTTATTGATGTCAAATCAGCTAAAGTATATATCCTGCGCCGTGAAAATAGCTGGCAGCCGGAGCTATTGCGCGAAGGTATCACCGAATTATCCGCTAACAGTGGTGAAACCTGGTCCTGCGTTATTGACGATGAAGAAAAATACCTCTATACAAGAAATCACCTAGGCATCTTCGTACGTATCAATCTGACAGAAAAAGATGATAGCGGACAGTACAAAGTAGAAAAACTCCTTGAACACCGCTGGGACTTTGAAGCTTGGGTTTCCGACCATTGTAGCTATCTGGCTTATAGCCGTGTAGAAGATTGCTTCTATTTTGCAGAGGACAGGACACATGCCGTATACCGGATTAAACAGAACGCCAATGGCACATGGTCGGACGAAAGATATGCCGGAAACGGCTGGCCTAACCAAACCAATACGGAAGGTTATCGGGAAGACATACAGTTTGCCTGGCCAAATGGAGTAACTGTTGACAATGAAGGCAACATATATGTAGTAAACGCAGGCGGACAATCCATCCGAAAGATATCCTACCCGGACGGCTACGTAACAATCGCTGCCGGCGGCACCATGTCGGGCGAAACAGAAACAGACGGACTCCCACTGGAATGTACATTCCTATATCCCAAAGATATAGCTATGGATTCTGAAGAAAACTTCTATATAGCCGGAGGTGCAGGATTGAATGTGCGTAAACTCGCTATAGAATAAACCCCTTCCCGTAAATCAATAAATAAACTAATATATGAAAAATAGATTTTTCCTTATACTTTCATTCCTATTGCTTGCAAGTGTGCTTCCACTTGCCGCACAGAATGGTTTCACCGTATCCGGTATTGTAATGACGGAGCAAGGTGAAGAATTACCCGGTGTTACGATTCAATATAAAAACAATCCTTCCAAAGGAGCTATCACGGATGTTGATGGTAATTTCCGCATAGACAATGTTCCCGCCAATACAGTATTGGTGTTTACCTACATAGGTTATGCACCCCAGGAACTGGTGGTAAACGGAAATAAAACCAAGCAAAAGATTGCACTGAAAGAAATTGTAAATGAGACCGATGAGGTAGTGATTGTAGGTCGGGGTACTCAACGTAAAATCTCGGTAGTAGGTGCGGTAACTAATGTAAAGGCATCTGATTTACAAGTTCCTTCATCCTCGGTAACAAACATGTTGGGAGGTCGTGTACCGGGCATCATTGCCGTAACCCGAAGCGGTGAGCCTGGCAATGACTTTTCTGAATTCTGGATTCGTGGTATCAGTACTTTCGGTGCAGGTGCATCCGCTTTAGTGTTGATTGACGGTGTGGAAGGCGACCTGAATATACTTGATCCTGCCGATATTGAAAGCTTCACCATCCTGAAAGATGCTTCCTCTACAGCAGTATATGGTGTACGCGGCGCCAACGGTGTGGTACTCGTTACAACAAAGCGCGGTAAATCGGGTAAACTGAATATCAGTGTGAAAAGTAATGTCGGGCTTTCCTATTCTGCACGCAATCCCGAATATGTGGACGGATATACATACGCACAACTGGCCAACGAAGCCTCCGTTGTACGAGGTGGACGTCCTGTATATAGTAATGCCGAGTTAAACCTGATAGAAACAGGACTGGACCCGGATTTATATCCCAATGTAAACTGGCGCGATGTCATGCTGAAAGATTATGTATGGAACAATCAGCATCACATCAGTATCAATGGTGGTGGAACGAATGCACGTTACTACATGAGTGTGGGCCTCCAACACAAGGATGCTATCTATAAGCAAGATAAAGGAATTAAAAACTATGATAATAGTGTAGGTTATAATAAATACAATTTCCGCGCAAATATCGATGCTAACCTAACCAAAAGTACTATTATTGAGCTGGGCTTATCAACAGAGATTGTAACCAACTCTTTCCCCGGATATGCCAATGATACGAAAGCCTTGTGGCAAACACAAGCCAACCTGACCCCTGTGACCGTTCCGGTACTTTATTCGGATGGTTCGCTTCCAGCCTACGGTGCCAGTGCTGACCAACAGAACCCATATATCTTACTAAACTATACAGGTTATAAGAAGAGAAATGAAACGACAAGCAGTATCCGCCTACGCCTTGAACAAGATTTTGACCAATGGATAAAAGGTCTGAAGGCGGAAGCCACCATGTCTATCAATAATTACTCAGCCTTAACGCAGTCTCAAACAAAAACTCCGGCACTCTACTATGCACAAGGAAGAAATAAAGACGGCTCCTTAAATCTGATAGAAAAAGTAGCCAAAACAGATGATAAATACGAGTCTACCAATCTGTCTACACGGAAAATCTATTTTGACGCCCGTGTTAACTATAACCGCCTGTTCAATAATGATCATCGCGTAACCGGATTAGCCGATTTTTATATGGAAGACTTCATTACCGGTGAAGCGCAAACACTTATCGCATCTATCCCAAAACGGTATACAGGTTTGGCTGGGCGTGCAACCTACTCTTACAAAGATACCTATTTCCTGGAAGGCAACATCGGCTATACCGGTTCAGAAGCATTTGAGAAAGGACAGAAGTTCGGCGTATTCCCAGCCATCTCAGCAGGTTGGGTACCTACACAATATGAATGGGTGCAGAAGAACTTGTCTTTTATCAATTTCTTCAAGATCAGAGCTTCATATGGTATCGTAGGTAACGACCGACTTGGTAACGACACACGTTTTCCGTTCCTTTCCACCATGACCGAAGGTAGTGGAACCGGCATCTGGGGAAGTGGCAAGAATATAGCAGAAAGCCAGGAGGCTTCCCAAAACTTACGCTGGGAAAAAGCAAAGAAATTCGATATAGGTATTGACGGACAACTCTTTAATAGTAGTGTGGAATTTACAGTCGATTTTTTTAGTGAACGTCGTACTGGAATTTTCCAGCAACGTGCAAGTATTCCCGATGAAATGGGATTGGCTACGTTGCCTTGGGCAAACGTAGGCGAAATGAAAAGTTGGGGAGCGGATGGTAACATCTCATACACTTACCGGTTCAAAAATGATATGAGCCTGACAGGACGCGCCAACTTCACTTACTCTAACAATAAACTGCTTGAATACGAACAAAGCGGAATTAAATATCCCTACCAAGCATGGAAAGGAACACCTTGGGGAACTCAACGCGGATTAGTTGCCCTAGGACTATTCAAAGACCAGGCAGATATCGATTCAAGCCCCAAACAAACCTTCGTAACCAATGTAATGCCGGGTGATATCAAATACAAAGATATCAATGGCGATGGTAAAATTGACAGTTACGATGAAGTACCCATCTGCTATTCCAAAGTTCCACGTCTGCAATACGGTTTCGGTCTGGAATTTCATTGGAAAAGACTGACTGTAAGTGCTCTGCTTGAAGGAGTAGGCCAAGTGAACTTTCTGTATGGAGGCAGTGGTTTTCACCCTTTCAACGGTGGACAAACAGGAAACGTACTCGGTATTGTAGCAGATGCCGGCAATCGCTGGACACCGGCTTCTTATTCCGGAACCAAAGACACAGAGAATCCGAATGCCCGTTTTCCGCGTCTCACTTACGGAGAAAACAAAAACAATAATCAGGCATCCACATTCTGGATTGCAGACGGATCTTATGTACGCTTGAAGAATGTACAGATTATGTATGACATCACTCTGCCATGCTTCAAGAAGATCGGCTTGCAAGGTTGCCAGATCAGCTTGATCGGTGATAACCTTCACTGCTGGGACAAAATCAAACTATGGGATCCGGCACAAGCATCCGACAACGGTGCGGTATACCCGCTACAACGTGTATTTACCATACAGGCAAATCTTCAGTTCTAAACCTAAAAAACGATATGATTATGAATACCAAATATACATTTAAAGCTCTTCTTTGTGGCATATCCATTTGGGCAGGGATGAGTCTCGGATTAACCTCATGCGAGTCTTATCTGGATGTGGATTCTTACTTCTACGACCAGACAAATATTGATTCAATCTTTCAAAGTAAAGTTCGCGTCAATGAATACATTAACGGCATTGCCACCATACTACCGGATGAAAGTAAACTGTTCACCTCCTCTTATTTCCCGTTCGGCATGGGTTCTGACGAATGCTTCGCATCATGGGCGGACGATTATGGAAAAAATGAAAAAGACCCTTACAGACATGCCGCAATGGCTCTGTTGCTGGGAGATGAAACTCCCCAAAGCGCGAACTATAATAACTGGGGAAGCTTTTATAAAGGTATCCGCAAAGCCAACATCGTGTTGACCCGCATCAGCGAATGCAAAGACTTGTCGGATATGGAACGCCGTGACTATACAGGACGCACTTACTTCTTACGCGGATATTTCTATTTCAGTTTGCTGCGCCAATACGGACCGGTGCCTATCGTTCCCGACAAGCCTTTCGATGCCGATACCCCATCCGACGAAGCCTCTATCGAACGAAGCACGTACGATGAGTGCATAGACTACATCTGTAGTGATATGGAAAAGGCTGCGGAGTTCCTTCCGGATTCTCGTACACAACAATTCCAGTATATTGCAAGCAAAGGTGCAGCATTAGCGGTAATCTCTCGCTTACGCCTTTATGCGGCAAGCCCATGGTATAACGGAAATACCCGCTATGCGGACTGGAAAACAGCCGATGGGCGGAATTTCATTTCTCAAAACAATGATAACTCTAAATGGGGTGTAGCCGCTGTAGCTGCCAAACGAATCATTGATATGGGAAAATACGCACTCTATACAACTGCCCGTACAGAAAGAACACAGGAACTCCCGTCCAATATTTCACAGGCTGGTTTCCCTGATGGAGCCGGTAATATCGATCCTTACGCATCTTACAAGAACCTGTTCGATGGTTCTGTGAATGCAGAGTTAGTTCCGGAATATATTTATTATTGCAATGCCATAGTGAAAGAGAACTCTCCTCAATGGCTGGCGACGCCTACCGCTCTGGGAGGTGCCAACGGTATAAATCTCTGTATGGATTTGATTGATTCCTACAAAATGATAGATGGATATGACATTCACCATTCCAGCGCAAACTATCCTTACCCTGATGCTTCTCATGCAGGTGATCCGATAGATATTGCTTACAGAGTATCTGACGGCTATACCGTGAATGGCAATGTAGCCAAAGTAGATGCCTACCGTGAACCTCGCTTTTACGCAACCATAGGATATAATCATTGTATCTGGCCTGGAACTTCTTATGTAGGCAATGACCCGGTAACAAATGTGGAAGTGACTTATTACTCTGATGGTAATGCAGGCCCCCTTCCCGAATATCCGGACAACTACAACCGTACAGGCTATACCCTCCGCAAATACATCAATCAGGAAGATAACATGAAAGGCTCCAGTCGTGCCAAAACATTTGCTGTATTCCGTTATGCGGAAATCCTCCTCAACTATGTAGAAGCTTTAAATGAATTGGAAGGAAGTTATACGGATGAAGCCACAGGTATCACCGTGGCCCGCAATACAGAAGAAATAAAGAAATATTTCAATATGATACGTTATCGTGCCGGTATGCCGGGCATTACCGATGCCGAACTGAACAGCAGAGATGACATGCGTGAAGCCATCAAGCTGGAACGTAAAGTGGAGTTTGCCCTCGAAGGACTTCGCTATCACGATTTACGCCGTTGGGGCGATGCGGACGCAGCTTATAATACAAAGATTATCGGTTGGAACACCAAAGCCAGAGTAAACAACCGTACCGGATTCTACACCCGTACAATATGGGATTCAGAGAGAATACAGAAGCGTGTATTTACACAGAAGATGTACTTCTTCCCCATCCCACAGACAACGTTGGATCATAATGCAAAACTGGTTCAGAATCCAGGCTGGTAATTAACTTCAATATTAAGACAATTATGAAAAAGCATATTTTATTTTCATTAGCGATAGGTTCACTCTTTATGCTCACCGGATGTGAGAACACCAATGTTTGGGAAGAGGAACAGTATATAAAACAAGCCTATCTGGTAGGTATCGGAGAAGAAGGAGCATTAGTGACCCGCAACGTCAACTATGCGGACGAAAGTGCAGAAACTTTCGTATCGGTAGGCACTAGCGGCTCATTGAATCCGGATGGGGACATTCACTGTACATTGATTGAAGATCCCTCAGGCATCACTTCTTACAATCAAAAATATAAATCGAGTACGGAAATCCAATATCAGGCACTTCCTACGGCTAATTACAACATATCTTCAATGAATGCAGTGATCCGTGCCGGAGAATCCTATACCCGCATACCTGTCGCCATCCACCCGGAAGGATTACATTGTGACTCCTTATACGCCCTTCCGCTGAAAATGGAATCTTGCAAGGAGTATCCCGTTGCACAAGCTGAAACAGTGGTTCTGTTCGCTATAAAGACCTACAACAACTACTCGGGATACTACAATTACATCGGTACCAACAACGGAGCTTCCTTTAGTTTGATTCGTAATGCCGTTGCCGTAAACAAGAATACAATTCGTATTTATTATACAGGTACTGAGGAACTGGCAAGAGCGAAAGATACCGGACTCACCATTACAGTGAACGAAGATAACACACTCAGCCTTGCCGGATGGAAGAACCTGAATGTTACGGAGGGAAGCGGAAGCTACGATCCTCAAAACAAAACATTCAGCTTTACATGCAAGGTGAATGGAAATGAAGTGGAAGCCTACTTAATATCGGCAACGGCAAGCGAAGAATAATCGTAGCCGGAAAGGATATATTAAAAACCACCACAGATTATACAGATAAAAACAGATACTTGCTCTTCAATATAAACAATCTGTGAGTATCAGTGTAATCCGTGGTGAATTATTAATTACATAAACGAACTATTATCATGAGAGAAAAAAACATCAAAAGAGTGTTCATGTGTTGCCTCACCGCTTTGGCTGCTAATACCTATGCCCAGAATTTCAACTGGGTCAGCAGCACCGAAGGCAACACTTGGAAACAATCAAAAGTAAAATTACAATCGAGCGCCGGCCAAACCCCGCTTTTAGATATCAGCGGAACGGAAGAAGGCACCACATTCAAAGCATGGGGAACCACCTTCAACGAACTGTGCTGGGATGCCTTGAACATGCTCACCCGTGATGAACAGGATGACCTGTTGAAGAAAATGTTTTCCCCTGAAGGAGAACTCCGTTTCAACAGAGGCCGTATTTCGATGAATGCCAATGACTATGCCCGCGACTGGTATAGCTGCGACGAAGTATCAGGCGACTTCCAACTGAAGTATTTCAACATCAACCGTGATAAACTGGCTATTATCCCCTTTGTCCGCGCAGCGCAAAAGTATAATCCGGATATGACTTTCTGGATGTCTCCCTGGTCACCTCCCAGCTGGATGAAAATTAACAATGACTATCCGGTTCGCAGCGACAGGACTAATAAGATGTCGCCTCTGTCTGATGTAGTACTCTATGAGGATAATACGGAGACACGTGATAACGTCTTCCCCCGACAACTCGCAGTGAATGACTACATGATTCAGGACCCACGCTATCTGCAAACCTATGCCAACTTCTTCTGTAAGTTCATTGATGCTTATAAAGAACAAGGAATTCCCATCGATATGATCATGTATCAGAACGAAGCATACAGTTATACCCCGTATCCCGGTTGTGCCTGGACAGCTGAGGGTACCGTACGTTTCAACGTAGAGTATCTGGCGCCCACATTAAAGAAGCGCCATCCGGAAGTAGCTCTCTACCTTGGTACTTTCAATACCAACCGCTATGACTATGTTGATAAAATACTCTCCGACCCACGCATGCCGCAAAGCGTTCAGGGAGTTGGCTTTCAGTGGGAAGGAGGACAGATACTGCCTAAAATACGTGCCAAATACCCCCAGTACAAGTATATGCAGACAGAAAGCGAATGTGGTGGGGGTACCTTCGACTGGAGAGCGGGCGAACACACCTTCCATCTGATTAACCACTACCTGGGTAATGGTTGCGAAGAATACACCTTTTGGAACAGTACGCTTTGTGATAATGGTGAAAGTCCCTGGGGTTGGAAACAGAACGCTTTGATACATGTTGATTCAAAATCCCGTACGGCAACTCTTACACCGGAGTATTATGCTGTAAGACATTATAGCCAGTTCGTAACACCCGGTTCACGTATAATAGCTTACAAGCCTTCAACAGAAGGAAGAACACCGGTCTTGGTAGTGGAAACTCCAGAAAAGAAAAAGGTAGTGATAGCCGGAAACTTTAATGATAAGGCTAAAAAAGTAACCATGAAGTTTGGGAACCGCTATCTGAATGTAGAGCTCCAGCCACATTCTTTCAATACGTTCGAAGAGAAATAAATTGATAAAAGTAATCATTATCCGGGTAATCGTATCTGAATAATGATTACTTTTGCCATGAAATACAATCGTAGTCATCACAAAAGAAACACTGAGCTTCTATTTTGAATAAAGATAACTGCCTTGGAAACAACAAAACAATCATGGAAGAAGAACATCATTTTACGAACGTACCCTACAATTACCCCTTATGCCTCAACCGCCAATGCCCCAAAGCATCTACCTGCCTGCGGCAACTGGTAGAGCAAGAAGTGCCGGACAGTATGGAATACTGGGTAGTCATCAGCCCCAAATACCAGGCTAAACTGAAGGGTGCATGTCCCCATTATCGCTCCAGTCAAAAAGTGCAATATGCCAAAGGCTGCATGAATATCCTTGATAACCTGCCCCACAAGCAAAGACAACTCGCCATAATCCATCTGGTAGAATACTTCAGCCGAAGAACCTATTACCGCATCCGCAAAGGCGAACGCCTCCTCAGCCCTGCCGAACAAAGGGACGTACAGAAAATCTTCAAACAGTGCGGTGCAACCGGAAAACAAGAGTTTGATGCTTACGTAGAAGACTACGAATGGTAGCAATCACCCATCTACAGGTCAGTGATCTCCAATCTATATACCCATGTTTTTGCCATGCCTGTGGCACTACTTTGCCATCGCAGTGGCACAACATTGCCACGCCTATGGCACGACTGTGCCAATGCGGTGGCAAGAAGTCGGCAAAAGTTTTACGGTTTTCCCCCATGTTTAGGATGAACAAAACTGCGTGTAGGTAAATTTACCTACACGCAGTTTTAGCTTACTTACACTACCGCTCTATCACCGATGAACAGGGAGGTGCAGCGCATGAGTGCAAGCGTGTAGGTAAAAGTATACCAAAAATCTCATGTACGCGCGCGAAGCCAATAAATCAAGCCTCTTCCCCCTTCAACGTTGCCGAACTTGCTTCGGTAATCTTCACCATCACAAAATCACCCACACGGTGCGTACCACGGTCGAACACCACCACGCGGTTCTGTTCCGTACGTCCTACAAGCTGTTCGCGCGAACGCTTGGAAACTCCTTCCACCAGAACTTCATATGTCTTACCGATACAGCGGGCATTAGACTCGGCGGAAAGACGGTTTTGCAAAGCAATAATCTCATTCAACCGACGTATCTTTACCTCTTCGGGTACATCATCCGGCAAATGTTTGGAAGCATAAGTACCCGGACGCTCAGAATACTTAAACATGAAAGCCGAGTCGTAAGCACATTTCTCCATCAGGGAAAGAGAAAGCTGATGATCTTCTTCCGTTTCGGAATGGAAACCGGAGAAGATATCTGTGGATAAGCCACAATCGGGAACAATGCGATGGATAGCATCCACACGATCCAGATACCATTCACGGGTATATTTACGATTCATCAGTTTCAGGATACGGGAACTTCCACTCTGTACAGGCAGGTGGATATGTTTACACACATTGGGAATCTGCGCAATGACTTCCAGCGTTTCGTCACTCATATCCTTGGGGTGCGAAGTAGTGAAACGGACACGCACACCCGGCGCAGCTTCAGCTACGGTGCGAAGCAGCATAGGGAAAGTTACAACTTCTCCGTCCGGTTTCTCAAAGCGGTAAGAATTGACATTCTGCCCCAGCAAGGTGACTTCTTTATAACCTTTCGCCACCAGGTCGGACACTTCATTGAGAATGCTTTCCACATCACGGCTACGTTCCCGTCCACGGGTATAAGGAACAATGCAGTAGGTACAGAAGTTGTTACATCCACGCATGATGGATACAAACCCGGAAATGTGATTACCGCAGATACGCGAAGGGATAACATCCCGATAGGTCTCAGTGGTAGAAAGCTCTACATTGATGGCTTTCTCACCCGCCTCCACAGCAGCAACCAAGTCAGGAAGAGTAAGATAAGCATCAGGACCTACCACCAGATCAACATGATGATTAGTGATCAGGTCATCCTTTACCCGCTCGGCCATACACCCCAGCACTCCCACAATCAGATTGCGTTTTTTCTTCTTGAGCGAATAGAAAAATTCCAGACGATTGAGGATTTTCTGCTCAGCATTGTCACGAATGGAGCAAGTGTTCATAAACACTGCATCCGCTTCTTCCAGCGTATCAGCCGTTGAATATCCCGCCATCTGCATCACAGAGGCAATAACTTCACTGTCCGCCACATTCATCTGGCAGCCATAGGTTTCGATGAACAACTTCTTGTTGTCATCAGCAGTTGCAGATTTAAAGTCTGCTCCCGTTACTTTTTCCATAATTTCTTGTTTTTATAACTCACCACAGATTACGCGGATTAACACAGACTATCTCCCCAAATGAGAAGTTTGCAGAAAACCCAAAAGCATTTGTGTTAATCCGCGTAATCTGTGGTGACAGAATTTCAGCTGCAAAGATACGCCTTCGGCACTAAATTACAGATGAAAAGGCAAAAAATAACACTCAATAGTTAGAGAATGAGCCGTTTCTTATAATTAATGTTAATAGACCGAACATTTTTGGGAATGTTATTTGGCATAAAGGATTTTATTTCACAAATTTGCGTAATGAAAGAAACATTAGATTTTTTCATAGTTAAGGTTTAGGTTAAAAAAAATAAGGGGAGCTGTGAAGCTGCCCTTTTTTCATGCCTAAAAATTGGCTGTTATTCAGATAAATTAGTTACCTTTGGCGGTGAAAAACTTAAATGAGTATGGATGGTATCTTACAGTTTCTGTTAATCGCAGGCATAATCGTTATCGGAGTTGTTAAGCAGTTCAAGAAAGAAGCAAAGAAGAACGCTGAGAACAGGCCTGCTATGCCTGTGCCGGAAAATGATATTGACGAAGACGCATTACCCATTCCTGAAGCTTGGGGAAAGACGTATGGCGGATTTATTCCCGAAGGTCCCGCCCCCCAAACACCCTCCGCTCCGACAGCAAAAGAAGAATATCAATTCTCTGCTTCAAAACATATTTTTGGAGGAGATTCTACAAACACATCTCCCAAGCATACCACAACTCCTCCGAAACAGAAGATTTCTCCTCCTCCGTCCACCCCGCAAAAACCTGAAACCGATTCCAAATACTCCATTCATTCAGCAGAAGAAGCGCGGAAAGCTATCATTTGGTCGGAAATACTACAACGGAAGTATTAATACATGGAGAATTGAGAGTTGAGAGTAACTCTTCCGGTAACTTATGAATTTTCACACAGGAAAAATAACTAAATACATTATGGCATTCAATTACATCTCGGCAGCGGAAGCTGCAAGCCTGATCAAACATGGCTACAACATCGGCTTGAGCGGATTTACTCCCGCTGGAACAGCCAAAGCCGTTACGGCAGAATTAGCAAAAATAGCGGAAGCTGAACATGCAAAAGGAAACCCTTTCCAGATAGGGATCTTCACAGGTGCCTCTACGGGTGACTCCTGCGACGGTATACTATCACGCGCCAAAGCAATCCGCTATCGTGCTCCTTACACAACCAATTCCGATTTTCGTAAAGCAGTAAACAGCGGAGAGATTGCCTATAACGACATCCACTTGTCTCAGATGGCACAGGAAGTTCGTTACGGTTTCATGGGCAAAGTAAACATTGCCATTATCGAAGCTTGCGAAGTAACTCCCGACGGCAAGATTTATCTGACCGCAGCCGGTGGTATCGCTCCCACCGTTTGCCGCCTTGCCGACCAGATCATCGTGGAACTGAATGCTGCTCACAGCAAAAATGCTATGGGACTGCACGATGTATACGAACCGCTTGATCCGCCTTACCGCCGCGAAATACCTATCTATAAACCAAGTGATCGCATCGGTCAACCGTATATCCAGGTAGATCCGAAAAAGATTGTAGGCGTTGTGGAAACCAACTGGCCGGACGAAGCACGCAGTTTTGCCGAAGCTGACCCGTTGACCGACAAGATTGGTCAGAATGTAGCCGACTTCCTGGCTGCGGACATGAAGCGCGGAATCATTCCGTCAACCTTCCTGCCCTTGCAATCCGGTGTAGGCAATATCGCTAACGCTGTGCTCGGTGCACTGGGACGTGACAAGACCATCCCGGCATTCGAAATGTATACGGAAGTTATTCAGAATTCCGTAATCGGATTGATCCGCGACGGTCGCGTGAAGTTCGGCAGTGCTTGCTCACTCACTGTAACAAACGACTGCCTGCAAGGTATCTATGATGATATGGACTTCTTCCGTGATAAACTGGTGCTCCGCCCGTCGGAAATCTCCAATAGTCCGGAGGTTGTACGCCGTCTGGGGGTTATCTCTATCAACACGGCTATCGAAGCTGACCTCTACGGAAACGTCAACTCTACACATATCGGCGGTACGAAGATGATGAACGGTATCGGCGGAAGCGGTGACTTCACGCGCAACGCTTATATTTCCATCTTTACTTGTCCGTCCGTTGCCAAGGAAGGCAAAATCAGCGCCATTGTCCCGATGGTATCTCACCACGACCATACAGAACATGACGTAAACATTATCATTACTGAACAAGGCGTTGCCGACTTGCGTGGTAAGAGCCCGAAAGAACGTGCGCAAGCAATCATCGAAAACTGCGTTCATCCGGATTACAAGAATATCCTCTGGGATTATTTGAAAATAACTGATGGTAAGTCTCAGACTCCGCAAGCAGTCCGCGCTGCATTGGCTATGCATGCGGAATTGGCAAAAAGTGGAGATATGAAGAATGTAGATTGGGTACAGTATAAGTAAGCTACGAGCTGCAAGTGTAAATCAGTACGAGTTATAAGCTACGAGCTACGAGTTCTGCGATATCAGCGCAGCCACTCGTAGCTCGTAGCTTGTAGCTCGTAACTATTTTATTACCTCGTCACATACCGCATCCTGAAAAGCACGTGCTTTAGCTCCTGAAAGTACATTCTGATTCATGATGGCAAAAGCCACTTCATGCCCGTTTGCGGCACGCAAATAGCCGGCCAAGCAATTAATGGCTGTAAAGGACCCGGTTTTGGCATGTACATTCTTATGAGAGGGAGTCCCGCGTTGCATCCGGTATTTTAATGTTCCGTCCACACCGCCGATAGGCAAAGCCTTATACAACTTCTGAAAAACATCCGTGCGCGAATAAGCAAACTTCAGGAAAGAAACCAGCAGATCGGGAGAGATATAATTATAATTGGAAAGCCCACAGCCATCAGCCAGTTTATAGCTATCCGCATCTCCTCCCAAAGCTTTTATCTGCTTACGAATGGCAGAAAGCCCGTCTTCATCCGAAATTCGTTTTTTACCGGTAGCTTGGGCACCCAAACGACAAAGCAAAGCCTGGGCATTCAGATTATCGCTTTCTTTCATTATCTGATTGACTACATCCTGAGTAGAAGTCTCAAACAAAGCCATTTGCACTGAAAGGCTATCTTTCTGCAATTCGTTGAAAGCATAACCGGCGGGGCATTGAATACCCTTTGCTTGCAGGCGTTCAAGAAAAGTATGCATAAAGAAATCCTGGGAGGAATAGATATTCACTGTACCTATCCGCTTACTTTCCACGTTTCCTTTAATAATCACATTATTGCCATTCTGCAACCAATCCCGAGAAACACCGAAACGTCCGGCAGAAGGAGTACGGGACTGGGTTTCATTGGTCACAGTATAATAGGAAGAGGCGGGAACACATTCGATATTTGCCATTTCTCCTTTCTCACCCGGAGAAGCGGTTACGGTAACCAGACCTTTATTCAGCATCAACGGTGAGAGATAGGGTTGGTATGAGGCAGGCGTATCATCCCATGCCCAGCCACTTCCCCAATAGATGGAGTCTTTCATAGAAACATCACCGTATACGTTACCCGCTATCACCGAAAAGGGGAAGCGGCTCATCGTATTCACCAGCGAGTCCAAAGCTTCATCATCAAATTCAGGATCATATCCACCGACAACGTATATGTCACCCTTCAGTGTATCCCGTTCAATCACTCCCTGATACCACACCTCTGTTTTAAAAGGTTCATCCGCATCGGGGCGGGCAAGGGCGGTAATGGTAGTCAGCAACTTCATGGTAGAAGCCGGACGGGAAAGTTTATCCGATTGATAGGTATATAAGAATTTCCCTGTAGTCAAATCGTATACGGATATACCAACGTTGGAACCGGCAGGAAGCTGATATTTTATCAGGGTATCCAGGCGGGAAGAAAGACTCTTAGCACTCGTATTCTGCCCCCATAGTACTATGGGAATAAATAAGAGAGAAAGAGTAAGCGACAAAAGATATTTTTTCATGTGCATTTAATTACTGATAAGTACTAATATTAAATTACCTGTTGAGGGAATTAGTACCTTTTGATATACTTACGGATCATATTTCAGCCGAATGAAATTCTGCAACCGGCTTTTCAAACTTTCCTCCACAGGCATGGCACACATACTCCCAATGATTATTTCCCGGAGGAGTAGCCGCCAACAAAGAGGCGATGGCCGACATGACAGCCCGTAGCCGATGCTCTTTCTTCAACACAAACTTAATGTCGGACGAACCGCAGAAAGGGCAATATTTTAATTGCTCCGGGATCATCTCATTCTGCTCCAGCAAGCGAACGGCAGCTTCATAATCGGCTTCGTCAACCAAAACGTCCACTCCGGCAATATCATTGATGTAGCCGCGCAACAACGTAGACATATTCTCATTATGAAGAAGGGAAGAAATGCCTTCATTCTCCAATGCTCCCTGAATGATATGTGCCTGAGCAGCATCGTTACAAGTAATCAGTTTTACAGTTTTCATCGTTCTAATATTTTATATGAGTCCTGAATAGCGCTAAGAAGCGATTGTGATTATCATAATGCTTCCTTAAAGATTTCAGAGACCGTAGGATGGGGGAAAATGATTTTCTTCCATTCCGTAGTAGTCAGTTTCAACTCGATGGCCATACCTGCCAAAGTGATGATTTCAGAAGCCGGATTGCCCAATACATGTGCCCCCACTATCGTTTCATCATCCGCTATCAGAAGTTTGCAAACTCCATTCACACCTTCATTTTCAGCAACGAAACGCCCGGAGTAGGCCATTGGAAGCTTTACAACCCGATAGTTGATACCTTTTAGTTGCAGAGCCTCTTCCGTTTGCCCCACACCGGCAATCTCCGGATTGGTATATACCACCCCGGGAATAGCCCAATAGCTCATAGCATCCTTCTGACCAAGTATGGTATGTACGGCTACTTCTGCCTCACGCACGGCTGTATGTGCCAGCAAAGAGAAACCCGTCAGATCACCACATACATATATGCCCGGAACAGAGGCCTGCATACATTCGTTCACACAGATATTTCCCCGTTCAGTCCTTCGCAAATCCAGGTTTTCGAGCCCGAATCCTTTTATCACCGGACGACGGCCTACGCTCATCAATAATCTATCAGCCAATACAGCACCTGCACCTTCCGCATTCTCATAACTCACCTGTACCTGTGGTTTCCCATCATCGGAAGAAGCCTCAGCAATAGATACCACTTTTGTACTAAGCATAAACTTAATTCCACGTTTGGCATACTCTGCACGCAGCATAGCAGAAAGCTCCTTATCCATGCCGCCCAGAATTTCATCAAGCATCTCTATCACAGTGATCTGTACACCCAGACTATTGAAGAAAGAAGCAAACTCGATGCCAATCACTCCACCACCGATAATGGCAAGTGATGCGGGAAGCTCCTTATTATCCAAAGCGTCGCGATGCGTCCAGAAAGGTACGGTATCCACACCGGAAATAGGCGGAACAAAGGTTTCCGAACCCGTACAAAGAATCAGGTTTTCACATTCATAAGTTTCGCCACCACACTGCACGGTATTCTTGTCAATGATGGTAGCCTCTCCCTGTACGATATTTACACCATGTGCCGTCAGTTTGCCTTTAACGCCCAGCACCAGCTTGCGCACTACCTTCTGTTTGCGGGCAATAATCTTCGGCAAGTCAAATGAGACTTCGGAAACATGCACTGCATATTTGGAAGCATAACGCGCGGCATCATACGTCTTTGCCGAATACAACAAGGTCTTAGTAGGGATACAGCCTTCATTGAGGCAGACTCCACCTAAATTTTGTTTCTCAAACAACACAACACTCAATCCGGCTTTTCCGGCTGTTTCGGCAGCAGTATATCCAGCAGGACCTCCACCGATAATGGCAACTTGGTATTTCATAGTTTTTATTTATTTATAGGTATATTGCAACTCAAGACCGGGATTCTTTTCTTTAAGCGCGGCAATCAGCCCTTCCGGGTCAGCAGGAGTAATCGGGAAAAAGCCTTTCTTCAATCCATTCTGATACCTGACCACCATCTGGCGGACACGCCATTGCCATCCTTTAGCGGACGGGTTATAGAGGATACAGTTCACTCCGATCGCCTTCTGAGATACTCCGAATACTGTCTTCACCCAAAGGTCGCCATTTTCTTTAACGATATATTTCCTTTGGTAATTACTAATCAGAAAGGGAATGGCCACAATGAATCCACATAAGGCAGATGCCTCTTTCAGCAACAGGTATGCAACACACATAAAAGTAAGAACAAACACTATTACCCACTTTTCAGTAGTAGTCATACCTTTTGATTTGAATATCTTTTCCATAATATACAGGAGTTATTTGCAAACTGCCTGCAAGTTAATAAAAACCTCTCTTATCTGCACAAAAGAATTATCCTTTCTTTGTTTTTTTCACCGTACGCCAAAGAGTGACATAAATTTTAGAGGAAACAAATAAATCCTACCAACGGGTTAATATTCTAAAAAAGCACAAACCATCTCCTTTTCTCCCGAAAAAACACATACCTTTGCTTACAGCATTACAGATGTACTTGCGTCTAATAAACAAAAACGATTCAAAACTAACGAAACTAAAGATACATGAAACGAACGAATGCACTTCAAGTACTAATATTCTCCATTGTCATTCTCTTCTGCGGGACTGCCTGTGATAACGATGAGGACAATCGCCTCTCTTCTATGGAAAAAGTAATCATGGAAGGAAATAATAACAGCGTAGAAATTCTCATGAACCGGACAAACTGGGAAATAACTTCACTCACTTCTCTTGATGGGTGGAACCAACTGGCAAGTGGACTGGAAGGACTCGGCACTATACATTTTGACTGGGGAAACATCACGCGAGATAAGGGAGATGCCCTGACCCTACAAGTCAATGAGAATCTGGAAGACTACGAACGAGGACTAATCATCAACCTGAGTACCACCGCCGGAATCTACAAAGAACAAATCATTGTTCGCCAGAAAGCCGGAGACAGATATGAAATAAAAAGCATCGCTTACTCGCTCGAAGAAGGGGATGAAGAAAGAATTACTCAATCTCGTCCCTACGACCAAACAGGCTATAACTTTACAGAGAACACCAGCATAATGCACTACTCGCCTTACTTTCAGATGACGGAAGAATATACATTCTCTAGCCACGACAACGAATCCTTCAAATTACTGAGGGATGAAGAGCCTCTGGTAGACGCCCCTGAAATAGTAGATGGAAAGTTGCAAATCACCGATATGAAGATAAAATACAGCCAGCATACACAAACGTATGACTGCAAACTGAAAAACAAAGAAGTAGATGTTGAGGTTCCCCCTCTTAGTTCAGCTCGGATTACGGGACACATACTCTACAAATGGAACCAGATAACCTACACACTTACCCTGACAAACGTACGTACGCAAGAAGAAAAACTGATAAAAGGAAAGCTGATAAAGGTATTCCCATACGATCACACCCGCCCCCAAACAGAAATAGGCGAACTGCATTTGGGAGAATAACTCATCTCAGAACGCCCAGTACAGTAATTTCATCTTTACTGATACCGGGCGATTTCTTTTCGTCCAGCTTGCGGCACACCAATTCCCCCACCTTCAAGGCATCTTCTGCCGTTGCAAAAGCCACTTTACTGCCCATGGCGGGTATATAAGGCTGATAAATCAGCGTGTCTTTGCCATGAAGCACCACATATCCGTAACCACCCTCTACCTGCATAGCGCAGCAGACAAACGTTCCGCTTGCGCCACCCGTACGCCCGGAACAACAAGAAAGGCATACTGCCACAAGGGACAGTACACCTATCTTCACAATAAACATCAGCTTCATAAATCTTTATATAGAAAAAACACTAATCAACATCTTCCTGCTCATAAGGCAAGAGCTCATAGACATCATCAAAATAACTGGTTCCCGAAGATCCCGACAGTACAAAACCCCGCTTACCTGTAGAGAAAGATACCGCATAGGAACGGGATGAACCTCCGGAACTGACGTTATGTACATTCGTCATCGGCGTATAGTCATCATCAGAATCACCATACCACAAATCTTCTTCAGGATCATATACCCAATAATCACTGGTCACCCCACTACGGGTTCCTGTTGCGATATATCCCCTACCGTCTATGACGAAAGATACGGTACCCGCACGGGTAATAGCATAATCGTCGTCATAATCTTCATCACTATCATTATCGGCAATGTCACGCAACTGCTTCCAGTCGCTACCGTCGAACTTCCATAAATCGTCTACCAGAGTACTGTTGTTTTCCCCACAACAGATGTAAGCCACATCATCTATAACGAAAGCTGTACCGTACTGACGTTTATATCCACCGAATCCATTCACGATTGTCCATTGCTGTCCGGTAGCGGCATTAGGGTCGAAACGATAGAAGTCCTTCAGGTAGTTGTCATTATACCCCGTACCCACATAGCCATATCCACCGATGGAAAAAGCTAGCGCACCATAGCGCGCACCTCCGCCAAAGTCGTCTTTCCGCGTCCAGCTGTCTGTATTGGGATCATACTCCCAAGTATCCGCCAGGTTCGTAGACTCATTTTTCTGGACACCGGTGGTAATGTAGCCTTTTCCATTTAGAGCAAACGCAGTTGCACTGTGGCGACCTTGCGCCTCATCGGGCATATCGGCGCATTGTGTCCAATAATCATTGTTGATGTCGTACACCCAAAGGTCCTTCAGGTATGTCTTGTTCGTCCCACGGAAGCCGCAGCACAGATAGCCTTTATTATCGATGGTGAAACTACTGGCTTGTCCCCGTGCAACCCCGTCCAGGTCCGACCTTCTCATCCACACACCCTGGGTGTATTCATCGTCGTCCGTACAACTGCCAGCCAGGCATCCAACCGCCAGCAGCATCATTCCAAATAATAGTCGATTCATTTTTTCTTCAGAACTTGTTTTAATTACTATATTTTTGGTAGCAAAAGTAGGCGGCAAGTACTTCATCAGCAAATATAACCGACAAACAGCACTAATTTTTCGGTAAATAGCTTTACCGATAAAACCCGCCCGATAGCCGATTTTAATAGGAAGATATGGAAGATTTCATTTTCCTTTGCGAAAGAATTTAAGAGTTACGAGCTACAGGCTACGAGTGCCTTTCGGTATGATAGCGCAGCCACTTGTAGCTTGTAGCTCGTAACTTGTAGCTCAAAAACACTATGAACAATGAAAAAATTATTGTATAGCCTGATTATAATGATCGCTGCCATCTGCGCCTGCCAGGATGAAAACTCAGAACTAGGCAAAAGCCTGGTCGACAGTTCTTTCTACAATATATATGTAGACACTTGCACTGTGGATATCAGCACCATTCTTATGGACTCCATAGAAACCAGGGGAGACAGCATCTGCCAGTTGGGACATTACAAGGACCCGTCATGGGGCGAAGCCTCTGCCACCTACTATGCCGAATACTCCGCAAACAGTTTCACACCCAACGAGAATTACAGCTATAGCTTCGACTCACTCGTACTGCGGATGACGCCCTCCGGCCACTTCTGGGGCGATACGCTGACACAGCAACGCATCTCCGTATACCGGCTAAAACAGCCTATTTATCTGGATGATGACGAAGATTTATACACCACCACCGCATTGCCCACCGAAAGCACTCCCCTGCTCAGCTTTACCTTCACTCCACGCCCCGGACAAAAAAGAGAATTGGAGATACGTCTGCCCGACGAACTGGGTAAAGAACTGCTGACAGACCTCATAGCCGAAGAAGACTACTTCGACAGCCAAGATAAGTTCAAGGAAAAATTTCCCGGACTAGCCCTCGTGGCCGAAAGCAACGGAGGATGTATCATAGGATTCCTGGTGAATGAATCATCCATGGCCATCACCCTGCATTATAAAGAGATAACCAGCCAGCGCACGGAAAAAGAACTGATATTCAGCGTAAATACAGACTATGCCTACACGGGTATTCGTCACGACCGGACAGGGACTTCCCTTGCCACTCTGGAAAGCGGAATAGAAAACCTTATCCACTCCTACGATCTGGACAAGCATGCGTATATGCAGGGACTAACCGGACTCTACAACCAGATAGAGTTCCCCTACCTGAACAATTTGCAGGATGCGGGAGAAATCGTCTCCATAGAAAGCGCCACCCTCTACCTTTATCCGCAGGCCGGAAGCTATAACAAGCTGAACCAGTTACCAGAAGATATACGCCTCTACATCACAGATGAAAACAATGTACTGGAAGACTATGTATATGGTAGCGACGGTGTAACGGTACAGACCGGCAATCTGAGTGTGGATGACATGTTCGGGCGGGATACCTACTACTCTTTCAACGTGACCGAATTCATCCGCAACAACTTCGGCACATGGGGCATCAAACGACAGAAACTACTGCTGAGTCTGCCGGACAATGAAATGATAACGACCTTCAATCAGATAATCTTTGCCAACGACCCCGACCAGGAGAGACAATGCAAATTAGATATCAGATTTAAAATATACAACGAGAAATGAAACATCACCACCGGATTCCCCTTATGCTATGCAGTTTATGTGCAGCAAGCCTTTCTATCGTAGCCCAAAACACCACAAACCTGCCCACTTCCATGTATGGAATAGGTGAATTAAGCGCCAGCGACGGCGGACGCTATGCCGGAATGGGCAATATCGGCATAGCCCTGAACAAGCCCGGCTTCCAGAACACTCTGAACCCGGCAGCCATCACCCGAATGGACAGCACCTGCTTTATATTCGATGTCGGTGCATCAGCTTCGTATGCCCGTTATTCTTTCCAGAACGATCACAGTTCCAGCTTTATGGGCAATCCCAACCGCTTCAGCATAGGCTTCCGTGTGTTGCCACGCTGGTATGCCATGGTGGGTGCTTCGCCTTACAGCAGTGTAGGATACGTCATCCAGACCGAAGAAGAGGTGGAAGGAATGCCCGGAAGCTATACTTATTCGTTATTTGAAGGATCGGGAGGCTTATACCGCTGTTATCTGACCAATGCCTTTGCACTGACCAAGAATCTGTCGGCAGGTGTGAATCTGGGCATCATACTGGGAACAGTTACTCAAAGTGAAACACAGGAGAGTGCCATTGTGGAATATGAATCTTCCAAACGTGCCTTTTACGCCGACTTCGGAGTACATTATGAATTCAATACTACCGGAAGGCAGAAGTGGGCGGCCGGGTTAGTGTTTGCCCCCTCCCTTCAAATCAGCCACGACAACAGTCTGACTTATAGTAATTCCTCTACCAGCGACAACCTTGACAAGAGTTACCATAGCCGGGCGCAATACCTGCCCATGCACATCGGCAGCGGAGTGTCCATGACTACCGAACGCTGGATGGTTACCGCCGACTACAATTATCTGGACTGGAGCCGTAACACTTCATCCTACACTTCCATGAAATATGAGAATCAGCACAAGATGAATATCGGGGGAGTTTATACCACAAACCCACGCTATCCCCGGTCCACTGAACTAATGGGAGGGGTAGGCTTCAGCAATTCTTATATAAATCTGAGAGGTGGAAAAATGAAGTATCTGGAGGTCAGTGCCGGGGCGAGTTTTCCCATTCGTTACTCTTATCTTTCATTGGGCGCCACTTGGCGGAAACAGATAAATTCACGTAACAGCCTGATGCAGGAAAGTCGATTCAGCGTGAATCTGAATCTTACGTTCGGAGAAAGAATATCACGGGCAAAGCTGAAATAAGGCTGATGTAACAAGCATAACTACCTGTGTGACAGAAAACTTGGTGTTCCACTAAGTTCAGTCGTAGTGGAACGCCAGTTCAGTCGTAGTGGGAAGTGCCTTCAGTCGTAGTGGGAGGTGCCTTCAGTCGTAGTGGGAAACACCTTCAGTCGTAGCGAGGAGATGCCTCACCCCTGTCCCGATATGAGTTAATTCCGGTAAGTACTGTATCATTTATGTAAGTACCAAATATAAATTAGTTTGTATTAAGTAGTACATTGATAATTTAGGGGCGTAGCGCCCCGGCAAAGTTTAACTTCGCTGACCGTTGGTTCCCTGCGGCGTATAAGCAATTTTTCAGACGCGGATAACGCGGATGACGCGGATTTCAAAAGCTGCGCTATCATTCCGAATGAAAAAAAAGAATCCGCGTTATCCGCGTCTGAAAAATTAAAAACACACCGATAAATTCCCATTTATAGTACAAAACAATTTTGAATATCTACTTAACAAGCATCACAACAGGCTAAAGAACAGAATAATCAGAAATATAATTCTTCAGCTTCTTCCGGTAAACCTCTCCTATAGGAATACTTCTCTTGTCCAAAGCAATCTTGCTGCTTTCTATGACGCGTATGCAGTCTTTGCGTATAATAAACGAACGGTGAACGCGTATGAACTCATCGGAAGGCAGTTTCTCTTCCATATACTTCATCGTGCACAAGCTCAGCACAGGCTTTGGCTCGTCCTTGCTATAAATCTTCACGTAATCGCCCAACCCTTCGATATAGGAGATCCGGGATATATCCAGGCGGAAAATCCGATTGTCGGACTTCACATAAATCACCTTGAGCGTTTCCGTCTGGCAAGTTTCCGTCTGAGACTTTTCGGGAAGAATGGTAAGCGGCATTCCCGTTTCACCTTTCAGGCTGAACCAACGCGAAGCCTTATTCACCGCTTCGAAAAAGACCGGAAAACTGACTTCGGATATCAGATAGTCCAATGCGTCCAGCCGAAAACACTCGGCGGCATACCGGGGAGTATCCGCAATAAATATGACACGGGTGGAAGGAGAGAGTAGTCTACTGAATTCCATCCCGTTGATGCCCTCCGTTTCTTCCTGCCCGATTCCTACAAAATAAAGGTGTACCTTATTATCATAATAACCCTTCAAAGCCTCAATAGGATTACTGTACTTTCCACACAAAGCAAGAAAGGGTGTCTTGGCTATGAACGCTTCTAGTTGTTCACTCACCTGTCTGTCGGCATGCAAAATAGCACAAGTCAAATTCATCATCATTTCTCTTATTTTTAGAAATTAGACGGACGACTCTCGGGAAGGCTGCAACAGGTGAATAGAGAATTAGTATTTCTTCACTTCATTTAAACGATTCGTAAGAGTTTTTATGAACATATCTTCCTTCACCGGAAGCAGCACGGCACATTTCCCCTTCGTTCCGTACTTCACCAGCACATAGCGCATCACGGCAAAACGTCCTATTTTCATGGACGAGGCCCGTTCCACAGAGATAATGTCTTTCAGGGATATTTCCTCCGAACGGGAAAAGCGTCCGTAAAAAAGGAGGAGCCTGTCGTCTGTGGTCAGCGTATACGTAGTATGAATGAGTCGCTCGATGGCGATGACGAGCAGGAGCATGAAAAGGACGGCCATGACAGCATGTTGCATCCACATGGCATAAATAACGATAATCGTTGTCAGCACTAAAAACAAATATTGCCCTATAGCAATGCGGGCATGGAAGATACGATTCATTTTGTTCCGTTTTTGCTGCTAAGATAGGTATTTTTGCGGAACGGTAGGAGTTATCCTTCCAATATCTCCCGCAATTTATCACCCAACAGCTTTTCTTCCTCCAATCTCATCTTCCAGCATACCGACTTACGGAACATATACACCTGCTCGGCCGGCAAACAAAACAGTTGCTCAATCTCATCTACCGACTGCCCAACGGCAATCAGCATACAGAGCAATTCCTCATCTTTCGTAGCACCGGGAACCAGATTCCGTACCTTTTCTATAAAGCTCGGATAATGAAAAATAAATATCTCGCGGAAAACGGCTCCACGCGCTCCGCAAAGCATATCCTTCGAAGCATAGGGCGATTCATCGGAAATCATCTCTATCAAAGCCCTACTGATTTCTTTCATACACAATCGTGACATCTTTTCCACCTTAATTTATTATTTGGTTAGTCTTCTATAGACTGCAAATTTGCAGAAACTATAAGATTAAACCATAAATAGCCAATGTACAATCCAATATACAAAAATGTATCTCTCTCATTATCAAGCTCAATAAAACATAAAAAAATAGAGGTAGTACTTATTTCTTTTTTAAAATGGAATTGTATCTTTGTCCGGCAAAGCAAATAAACCTCCAACTTATGAAGATAAAAACACTTATGTTACTCCTCATACTGTCAGCCGGAGCCTGTACCGCACCCCCACATTCTTCAGGCAATCAGGACACACAGCAATGGCAGCAGACTATCCAACAACTGAACACATTACTGAAAGAGAGAAAGCATCAGGCAGCCATTGACGAAGGCAAACAAAAGATATCCGAATTGTTAGCCGTAGCAGATCATACCGAGCCTAAAGATACAATGGTCAAATATGCCCGGCAGATGGTCAACTTCTTCTATTTCAGTTATCTGGGCAGCAAGCAATTTCGTCCCGGCACAGAATATCTGGACAGCCTCAACAATGCTCCCTTTCTGCAACAACATTGCAAACACGAACTGTTATCCACGCGGGCAGGCTTGCACCAGATGTGCGGAGACAACGAGGCAGCCATCCGGCTGGCAGACGAATACTTGCAATTACCCGAATACGATGATGCCGACCGTTACATTCCGCAGGCCGAAATTGTCAGCGGAGTTTATATCTATTCTGGTAACGATATTCCCCAAGCTATCCGACTCCTGGAGAAAGCGATGGAATGTTACCATCAGGGAGGGAAATTCCACAATATGCTCCGCGTCATATCCCGACTGGGCATCTATTACCGCCTGATCGGTGAATACGAAAAAGCGGTAGCCACTAATCAGGAAGCTATCAACAGCTATAATGACAGTATAGCCCCTCCTAATATAGTGATAGCCTATGGTGAACAGGCCAACCTCTATGCCGAACTGGGCATGTACGACCGTGCCTTAGAGCTGAATTCCAAAGCCCAATATTATTCACTCCTGAAAGACAGCTTCGGACTGGGCGATCTCTATCGCTATCGTGCAGAAATATTCCGCAGAATCCAGGATAAAGATTCCGTATTCTACTATCTGGACCGGGCCGGGAAAACTTCAGCTGAACAGGAAAGCTTTAAAGGTGTGTTTGTCAACAAAGTCCTCACAGTAGATAGCTATCTGGACTATCCGGACTCTGTACAAAAGGCATTGCAGCTTGCAGTGAGCATTTGTCCGGACAGTACCCGCATGCCTCAATGGGCCAGGTATGACCTGAACCTTCATTTAGGACGTGCTCTGCTGGAGACAGGTAAGGCCTCACAAGGAATACCTCTTATAGAAAAGGCAGCCCGTGGATTTGCCCGGATGGACATGATCGGAAAAGAGAAGAATGCCAACCGGATACTGATGGACTACTACCGGAGGATGAGAATGGACGATGCCTTCTTCCGTTGCTACGACCGAGACCAGCTCTTCGCCGACTCCCTGAATCTGGATGAAAAGATACGTGCCGTTGCCGCCGCCAATATCCGGTTTGATGCCGAGCGTAAAGAGAAGGAGAACAAGTTGCTTTCCGCACAAGTGGAGCTGCAACAACATCAGTTGTTCTTCAATATATACATCTCCATTGCACTGTTGTTGTTACTTATCATTTCCATTGCCTATTTTATCACCAAGAGGAAAGCGAACCGCCTGTTATTGGAAAAGCGTAAACAGGAAATACAAAAGCTAATGACCCGTCAGCAAGAACTGAACCGGCACAACGAACTATTGGCCGGACAGATAGAGCAGGCAATGGCCGCCAACAACCTGAGCGCCGTCAGCCAACTGACCGGACAAAGTCTGCTCAGTAAAGAAGACGAAAACACCTTCAGAAAATCATTTGCCGCCATATATCCGCTTTACTTGCCTAAGTTGCGGGAGAAATATCCGCAACTCACCCGTAACGAGGAACTATTGGCCATGCTCATCTGCATGAATCAAAGTACGGATGAAATAGCCTTGATAATGGGCATCAACCGGAGTAGTGTCAACATGATCCGTTCGCGTATGCGTAAGAAAATAAAGCTTACAAAAGAAGAGTCTCTGGATGAGGTTATAAAGCAGTACTTATCATAAAATCGTGAATTAATATACAGGAAAAGTACAAGCAACCCAGTTATTTCGTAGCTTTGCAGTACTTAAACATACGAAATATGATTAAAGAGTTCGACTTTTTAGTAATTGGTTCCGGTATTGCCGGCATGAGTTTCGCTCTGAAAGTGGCTCATAAAGGTAAGGTAGCACTCATCTGCAAAACGGAACTGGAAGAAGCCAATACCTTCTTCGCCCAAGGGGGAATTGCCTCAGTAACCAATACACTGGTAGATAACTTCGACAAGCACATTGAAGACACCATGATTGCAGGCGACTGGATCAGTGACCGCGCCGCCGTGGAGAAAGTGGTGCGCGAGGCCCCCGGACAAATCAAAGAACTGATAGACTGGGGAGTGGACTTCGACAAGAACGATAAGGGAGACTTCGATCTCCATAAAGAAGGCGGTCACTCCGAATTCCGCATTCTGCACCACAAAGACAATACAGGTGCCGAAATACAGGAAAGCCTTATCAGAGCCGTAAAGACACACCCCAATATCGAAATATTCAACCGCCATTTTGCCGTAGAAATCATCACGCAGCATCACATGGGTATCATCGTAACCCGTCATACCCCAGGCATCAAGTGCTACGGAGCGTATGTGCTGAATGAAGACACGGGCGAAGTGGATACTTTCCTTTCTAAAGTGACGCTGATGGCTACGGGAGGTGTAGGTGCTGTTTACCGCAACACCACCAATCCGCTGGTTGCTACCGGAGACGGTATTGCCATGGTCTACCGTGCCAAAGGTTTCGTACAGGATATGGAGTTCATCCAGTTCCACCCCACAGCGCTTTATCATCCGGGCGACCGTCCCTGTTTCCTGATTACGGAAGCGATGCGCGGATATGGTGCCGTATTACGCAATATGGGTGGTGAAGAGTTTATGCAGAAATATGATCCGCGTCTTTCTCTTGCTCCGCGTGATATCGTGGCACGTGCCATCGACAGCGAAATGAAGCAACGCGGTGACGACCATGTATATCTGGACGTCACGCACAAAGATCCGGAAGAAACCAAGAAGCACTTCCCGAATATCTACGAAAAGTGCCTCAGCTTAGGTATCGATATCACCAAAGACTATATCCCGGTAGCTCCTGCCGCACACTACCTCTGTGGTGGCATCAAGGTAAACCTGAACGGAGAGTCTTCCATCAATCGCCTGTATGCCGTAGGAGAATGTTCTTGCACAGGTCTTCACGGAGGCAATCGTTTAGCTTCCAACTCTTTGATTGAAGCGGTTGTCTATGCCGACGCTGCCGCCAAACATGCGTTAAGCGTACTCGACCGCTATGAGTTCAACCACGAAATACCGGAATGGAATGCCGAAGGAACTGTGACCAACGAAGAGATGGTGCTTATTACTCAGAGCATGAAAGAAGTGAACCAGATTATGGGAGCCTATGTAGGTATCGTACGAAGTGACTTGCGTCTGAAACGTGCTTGGGTACGTTTGGATATGATATATGAGGAAACGGAAGACCTCTTTAAACGTAGCAAGGCATCCAGGGCAATTTGCGAACTACGCAACATGGTCAATGTCGGATATCTGATTACCCGCCAGGCTATAGAACGCAAGGAAAGCCGGGGGTTACACTATACGATTGATTATCCGCACGCAAAGAAATAGGATAAAGACACACCCGTTGGCGGAATTAATTCATCCCGATTTTAGAAATGAATTAGGG
>NZ_CBVI010000091.1 GCF_000513195.1 Bacteroides timonensis
TCAGAAAATCCATTTTTAGCCAAACAACCATCAAAAAAGAAGATAGATGGCGGCATAGGCGCCACAAAAGCTGAAAAACAAAAATAGATTGGGAACCCTAAGAAAAAGGATTCACAATCTATTTTTTGTGTATTAGGGAGAGACTTATTACAAGTGGGGAACTTTTTCAGTGCCCTCATTAAAACAACTCTCTTTTCAATGAACCCTTTGTGAACCCTTAGGCGAATATATAAACCTCTAAATTTCAACCTATTGAGTGAGCGCATTCTTGTTTTCACTCTGATTTTGAATCCTTTGTGAACCCTTTAAGCGTGTAGTGAGTTCCTTTACCGGTTGTTCCTTGTATTTCTAACCAATTATCCAATTGTGATAATATCCGGTATGCGGTAGCCTTACTTGTATTCAACAATCTTTGCACATCTGAATTTGTTACTGCTCCATTCTTTGCTGCATACTCAATAACAGGCATAAACCGTTTATCCAAATTTTGCGAAACAAGCTGTGAATGTACATCCGTGTAATAGGTTATCATCAAACCACTTAATACTTGTACGACTGGTGGCAACAGATTATAAGAACCGACAGCCTCCAAAATACGTTTATACCCACGTCCCCAACTCTCAATATCTCCACACCTAAAAAGAGCATTGGCAATGGAAGGATTATAAGGACGGGACGGATGTTTCTCAAACAGCTTCTGTGTCGTCCAGTCTTCAGGCAAACGCCCGGCATTCCAAAAAAACCACATGGTCGGGGTAAACACTTATCTGTGTGGGGGTTGCATCCTCATAAGATTTGTGAGCTATGCAATTCATTAAAGACTCTCTTAATGCTTCAACCGGAAACTGTGGAGTTTCACGGCGGGCCCCCCCCTCATAGGAGATGCTATATATAAGATATTTGGTCTTTATCAAATCCATAGCTTTGTCTATCTGTTCCATTAAGGAGCCATGAACCTCATCTTGAAACGCCAAATCTTCATTATCATTCCGAAAGAAACCTATCTTTATGTATGCACCCCGCACATATTTCTCAGGATCAGGATGAAATAGCAATACAGCCGCCCGAGTTAATTGTCGGGTATCATCATCTATCAGCCGCAGATCATAGAGTAAGTGCTCTGTCGTATCATTCAAAATATCAGCATCCACACGGTTGCTTTTTGCAGCTTCCCGGCGGAAACGCCTCAATGCATTAGTCGATAAGTCCTCTATTGTTACACCCGCTATCAGAAAATCATCCCAATTTTTACCTGTACGTTGCAGAATAAAACGATTCAGGGCTCCGCCTTTTAATTCCTGCTTCGTACTACCCGTACGATAATGGTACTGACCTTTATAATTTATCGGATTTGAATAAGGCGGCACTACGATTTCGATGTATTCCAGCCCGTTTTCTTCCAGCAAGTTTACATCCACAATTACGCCCAGAACATCACGCACTTTATTCGGTATATCTTCCAATAACTTTTTAGCATTAGGAGCCCCCACCACTTTTCCATTATCGTCCATACCTATATATATTTTACCGCCTACGGCATTGGCGAAACCGCATATCCATTTCAGATATTCGTCACGCCAGCTTTCTTTCCATTCTATATTTTGATTCTCACTCATATACTTGTACTTTATCAGATGCAAAAAGACTAAAAACGCTAATCATTAAAGAAGAATAATGTTTATTCTTTCCCTCTAATCAGACAACATTGCAGGAATATTCTTGTATTATTCTACGCAGCATCAATTTAACATAGCGATAACATAGCAATAACACAACTTCTTCCACTAACCCCGTACTTTTGCTTCACAGAAAAAATACTCCTTAAAACAATACACGGCTAATGAGATGATAGCCCAAAAACAGCAAGTAAACATTAAGTAGCAAATAATAAAAACAGAGATAAAATGAAAAAAGGTACCAAGATCAAACAACATGACATCACCGATTGCGGAGCAGCCTGTCTGGCTTCCGTATGCGCCCACTACGGACTGCGCTTCCCGGTATCGCGCATCCGCCAATATGCATTCACCGACCAGAAAGGTACGAATGTATTAGGACTGATAGAAGCCGCCAACAAACTGGGATTGTCCGCCAAAGGCGTCCGCGCACAGTTCGATGCACTGTACACGATTCCCAAGCCAACCATCGCACATGTGCTGGTAAATCACAAACAACTTCAACACTTTGTTGTAATCTACAAAGTGACGAAGACACACATCACATATATGGATCCCGGAGACGGACGGATGCATAAGGTTTTACACGAAGACTTCCGGCACGACTGGACAGGTATACTGGTATTGATGGAACCGGAAGAGACCTTCAAAAAGGGAAATCAGCAAACCAGCATGAGCAAGAAATTCCTTTCATTGCTGGCACCCCATAAGTCCGTAATGCTGCAAGCCGTCTTCGGTGCACTTGTTTTCAGTATTTTGGGATTATCCACTTCTATCTATGTAGGCAAAATCACAGACTATGTACTGGTCGACAAAAACACCAATTTGCTGAATCTGATGGGAGTGATTATGCTCATTATCCTGTTGCTGCGTACCTTCATCGGTGCAATGAAAAGCATTCTGGCACTGAAAACCGGACAAAGAATCGATGCAGCCCTGATCCTGGGATATTACAAACACCTGCTGACCCTGCCTCAACAATTCTTTGACACCATGCGCGTAGGAGAAATCATTTCACGCGTGAACGATGCCGTGAAAATACGCAACTTCATCAACAACGTATCTCTCGATCTGGTAGTGAATATCATGATACTGGTGTTCTCCCTGTGCCTGATGTTCATTTATTCCTGGAAACTGGCAGTCATGACCCTGATATCTGCACCGCTATTCCTGCTCATCTTCTGGGGCTTCAACAAGCTGAACCGGAAATACCAACGCAGCATCATGGAAAGCAGTGCCGATCTGGAATCCCAATTGGTAGAGTCCATCAATTCCATTTCAACCATTAAGCGTTTCGGCATCGAAGAGTATGCCAACCTGAAGACAGAAAGTCGTTTTGTACATTTATTGAAGAATACTTACCGAAGTATTTACGGTTCCATCCTGGCACAAGGAGGCATCCAATTCGTATCTACAGGAATCACAATCGCCATCTTGTGGCTGGGCAGCATTCTGGTTATCGATCAGGAGATGACACCCGGCACGCTCATGGTATTCTATTCTCTGGTCGGTTACGTCATCTCGCCCATCGGTTCGCTGATATCATCTAACCAGACTATTCAGGATGCATTGATAGCCGCCGACCGTCTGTTTCAGATTATGGATTTGGAAAGGGAGCAGGACAATGAACAAAAGATCATTCTGGAACCGGACATGATGGGCGACATCATTTTTGAGAATGTTTCTTTCAGATACGGTTCACGCAAGGAAGTATTCAACTCCCTGAATCTAACCATAGAAAAGGGCAAGACTACTGCCGTCATCGGAGAAAGCGGTTCGGGTAAAACAACACTGATTTCCCTTTTACAGCACATCTACCCCATTCAATCCGGACGCATCCGCATTGGAGACTATGACATTGCACAGATTGACAATCGCAGCCTCCGGCGCCGGGTAGGTACCGTTCCCCAACAAATCGAGCTGTTTGCCGGAACCGTCACCGAAAACATCGCACTCGGTGATACGCAACCGGACATGAAACGTATTAGCAGTCTGGTGAAACAGCTCGGCCTGACAGATTTTATAGACAGGCTGCCTAATGGCTACATGACTCAAGTAGGCGAACACGGCGCCACCCTTTCCGGAGGCGAGCGTCAGAGACTTGCCATAGCCCGCGCCCTGTATAAAGAACCGGAAATCCTGATTTTCGATGAAGCCACTTCGTCACTGGATTCCATAGCCGAACGTTATGTAAAAGAAACACTGGATGCATTGGCCGGAAAGGGGAAAACGGTAATCATCATTGCCCACCGACTGACTACAGTGAGATGTGCCGACAACATTGTAGTGATTGACAAGGGTAAAGTGGCAGAAACCGGCACACACAGCCAGCTCTACGATGCAGGTGGCTCATACTTCAGGCTTTGGAACGAGCAGTTTGCCATGCTGGAATAATCTTAACATAGCAATAACATTTCTATAACATCGTTTGAGCTGTCAGTGTTCTATTTTTGCAACAACAAAGCAATAGAATCATACAGTAATCAAACGATGTTATTTTTATGAAGAAATTAATAATGATAAGCGTGGCAATCACGACTTTCGCCTTTATCGGCAATGTACAGGCACAAAATAGAAGATGGTCTCTCCAAGAGTGCATCGATCACGCCATCCGGCACAATATTGAAGTAAAACAAAGCCGGAACCGTATTGAAAAACTAAAAGTAGAAAAAAGCACTTTAAAAAACAGTTTCCTGCCCGACCTCAGTGCCGGAACTTCTCAGAAGTTCGACTTCGGACGCTCACTCAATCGCAGTAATGCATACGAAGACAGCAATACACAAAGTTCTTCCTTCTCCGTAAGCGCAGAAATGCCTCTTTTTACAGGTTTCCGGCGGAGTGCATCCGTATCACGCAACAAGTTCGACCTGATGGCAGCCGAAGCTGATAAGGAACTTATAGAAAACGATTTATCACTGAATGTCACAAGCTGCTATTTCCAGATTCTGCTGAACAAGGAAATCCATAAGATTGCCCGGGAGCAAATCCGTTTGACCCGGGAACAAGAAGACCGGACATTACTTCTGATAGAAAACGGCAAAGCACCGCAATCCCAACTATATGATGTCAAAGCTCAATTGGCTGACGATGAACTGACGGCAACGGAAGCCAAAAACTCGCTCCGTCTCTCCCTCCTCGACCTCATACAGCTCATGGAACTGCAAGGGCATGAGGAGTTCGACATCGATTCTCTTGATGAGAACATATCCCGGACAGATACCATCATGCCCCAAAACATCTATGCAGCCGCACTGAACTGTATGCCTCAAATAAAACAGGCCTATTATTCACTGCAAAGCAGTTCAAAAGCCATCAAAGTGGCCAAAGCAGGATACTACCCCACGCTTTCATTGGGTGCAGGTATCAGTACCGGCTATTACCATTCGGGGAACAGCATAAATCCATCCTTCAGGCAGCAACTCCAAAATAATATGCAGAAAAGTGTCTATTTATCACTGAGTATCCCTCTTTTCGACCGATTTTCAACCCGGAATGAAGTCCGCACCGCACGAATAGAAGAGAGTAATGCCCGTCTGTCTCTGGAAAATGAGAAAAAGAACCTATATAAGGAGATTGAAAAAGCTTATACGGATGCAGTGAACGCATTGGAAAAATACGAATCGACCTCCAAAGCCGTCGTTGCCAATGAAGAGGCACATCGCTATGCTTTGGAGAAGTATGCTTCGGGGAAGTCAGCCGTATATGAATACAACGAAATAAAAATGAAACTGGCAGAGGCATTATCGAAACAATCACAAGCAAAGTATGCGTATCTGCTAAAAGAGCGAGTATTGGCATTCTACTCATGCAGAGAATCAGCACTAAGCCATTGATTATTTCTTTTTGCCCGGTTGTTTCTGTATCTCTACAGTAAGCATTACCGGGTGTTAACCTTGGCTGACAAGCCTGCCAACCTTGGTTAACCGGCTCGTCAACCAAGGTTGATAGGCCTGTTAACCTAGGTCAACACCCGGCTACCCCTAAGGGTAAAGGGATAGATCACTGGTTCTCAACACAATAACCCCTGATATAAAGTAAATATATGCATCATCCTGATCCGGATTGATTGCAAGAGTGAGAGCTCCTTTTTTGCTCTCACTCTTAAAAGTTGCTCTCACTAACACTTAAGATTCTTATTATTACTGCTTTATATACAAAGTGAGAGCAGTGAGAGCAACTTGATCCAACTTTTTGTTGAACGCATTCTGTCTAAAACCCACACTTCACTCCGGCGGAAAAGTAAACCGTCGGATTGAAATACGGATCATCTTTATCACTGAACATATTGTCTACAAACCCTTTAAGCGTACGTTTAGTCAGATCTCCAGACCTGAGCCAATTGCCCCCTATCCCCAAATACAGGCACGACTTCTTACCTATTTTGTATTCCGGACAGAGATAAGATCGCATCATAACCGAAGCATATATCATAGACTTCCCCTCTACATCCATCACAGAAGATATCCCATCCATTTCCATTGCCACCAACCTCAGCTTAAACCGATCTCCCAAACGTACCGCCCCGGACACCTCAACACCGGAAGAGAGATTCACATTGACCTCATAATTACCGGAAAGCTGCCAGTTAAGAAAGAACATCGGCATGGCAATAGGCACTCCAAATGAATTCGTCAATCCAGCCCCAACACCTATATCCAGATTTTTCCTGCATTTATACACAAAAATCACTCCCCCATTCACCAATACACTCTGCCAGGTAATTGCATCCGGTGCCGAATAAATACCTGCTCCCAAACTGGCTATCATGTACCACTTCTTCGACAAGGGCCGTACATGTGTCAGGTTAAGGCTGCCACTCAACACCTCATCCGGATGTATATCCAAAGCCATCTGTCGATTATTAAGCATCGCATAAGTCCCTCTGACCGATGCCGACCACATGACAGGTTGTCCTGATGCATTCTGCTTCAGCGAAAAGGGCAGCGTATATGCTCCGGTGAATTTTAATAAATCGCCCGAACCCAATTTATTCCCCGCTTCATCTCTGAAAGAAGAGGCAGGCATATACTCCGTTTTAATAACTCCTTGTGCAAAACCATCGATTGCTGCCACCAAGAGCAACAGAAATAAAAAATAAGAGAATCGTCTCATTGCTAATAAATTAGATTATTTTATTGCAAAGAAAAGAGATTAGCTTGTCCGGTATAAGTCTTTTCCGACGAACTGCATGAAAGACCTGTTGAATTTCATTATCCCAAAGATGGAACAAAAGGAAAAAAGAAGATTATTCGAGGAAAGGTACTCTCACTACAAATTCTGTAGTACTTTTCACGATATCAATTACTTTATCATACAAGGCGTATTGTTTTTCCAGATTCCCTAATCCTACACCACCTCTATCTACTGAACTCCGCAATTGCAGATTATTGGAAACCATGATCCCCTCATCGGTAAAGCCTATCCGAACAATAAGTGGATTCTTTAAAGTAGCTATATTATGCTTAATCGCATTTTCTACCAGCAGTTGCAAGCTGACGGGAATGATTAATCTGGTTCCGTACAAATCATATTCGTCTATCTCGATGAACAATGTATCTTCAAAGCGAATCTTCTCCAGAAATACATAGCTTTCCAGAAAAGCCAGTTCTTCCTTCAAAGTAACCATCGGACGATTGTTTGTCAACAACAGATAACGGTAGACACCTGACAGCTTTTTAGCAAACAGATTGGTCTTTTCCGCATCACTATAGGCCAGTGAGGATAGCACATTCAGACTATTGAACAGGAAATGTGGATTTATCTGGGCTTTCAAGGTTTCATACTGATACTGAATCTTCTCTTTCTCTATAATTGCCAGTTTCTTCTCTGCTTCCATTTGGCTTTGCTGATAAAAGAATATCTCAATCAGAAGAACAATCATGCTATTCCAAAGTACTACCGGCAGAGACATTTTCAGCAGAGCATAATCTTCCGGCCAAGGTTCCTCCAGAATAATGGACAGGATATAATTTGCCGCTATGCCGAAGCAACTCACCCATACGGATGCCAACAATAAATCGATAAAGATTCTCATTGTATTGTTAATGTTGTCCAGCTTCTTATGGACAATAACAATGATGAGAAAGTCAACAATCCCCACAAAAATGCAGGCAGGTAAATTGAGCAGATACTGTGTCTCCAAACTCAGGCTCCGGGGAGCGTCAGAAAGAAGCTCCGCCACATACTGGAATGCAAACAGAGAAATTGCAATGATCACTATGAAAAGCAGGATATACCATTTATTCTTCATCCCCAAATGTATTTTAAAGCACACCATCCACCCACTTCAGGAAATCAGGAACCCGCACACGACTGATTAAAACCTCGTGCGGACATTCAGGCTGGAAGCTCAACTTCAACCTACTATTGAAGTACTTGGATATCTTACGGATAGAATTGATATTGGCAATGCAATTGCGGGAAACACGGAAGAAAGTCCTCTCATCCAGCAACTGCTCTATCTGTTCCAAAGTATAGTCCACAATATAGCGTTTATCTGAAAAGGTATGCAGAAAGACTACTTTCTCTTCACTGTAGAAGAAAGCGATATCCGAAGTCTCCACATAATGATATGCATCACCTTTCTGGATAAGGAAACGGTTCTTTTTACAATTACTCATCAATGCTTCTTCCAGTTTCCTGTAATCGGTAGCGGGAGGTTGCACAACCCTGAACTGTTCAAATTTCCTCAATGCCGCCAGTAAATCATCTTCCTCCACAGGCTTCAGCAGATAATCCACACTATTCACCTTAAATGCCTGTATGGCATGCTCATCATAGGCGGTAGTAAAGATAACAGGCGTCGTAACCTGCATCTGCTCAAAAATGTCGAAACTGTATCCATCCGTCAACCGGATATCCAGCAACACCAAATCTACCGGATGATGTTTCAGAAATTGTACGGTCTGCTCCACAGTGGCTGTCCATGCCTCCAATTGATAATCGGGGCGTAACTTCTCCATCATCCGCTTCATTTCTTCGTAAGCGAAACGTTCGTCTTCTACTAACAGGTATTTCATCATCCGTCACTCAATTTATAGGAATCTGCCGTAACCGAAAACTGACATTATTTCTTCAGTAACCGCCGCGTCAAATAGTGCACCGGATACCACACCGAAAGGAATCCGACAGTAATCACCGTAATAAATATCAGTACTACATCCGTTGCATGCACACTGACTGGATAAGCATCCACAATAAAGCTGCCACTACCGCCACCTAAGGAGATGATGCCAAAACGCTGCTGGATATAGCAAAGCAACAGCCCCAAAACAATACCGGAAAGTGCACCGAACAGGGAAATAAGCCGACCTTCAAACAAAAATATACGGGCTATCAAGCGGTCATCAGCTCCAAGATTACGCAGAGTCTCCACGTCTTCGCGTTTATCCAGGATCAACATGGAAAGAGATCCAATCACATTGAAACAGGCTATCGCAAGAATAAATGTGAGAAAAAGATAAGATATGAATTTCTCTATCTCCATAATACGGAACACATCTGCCTGCTGCTCATAACGGTCCAGTACCACAAATTCATCACCCAGGATACGGGCAATCTTTCTCTGCACAGCCGTGACATCCGCCCCCGGCTTCAACTTCAATTCCACAGCCGACACCTCCGTGTCATAATTAAAAAGATTACGGGCAAAGCTAAGAGAAGTAAGAATGTAGCGTGCATCATACTTCTGCTGATTAACAACAAACACTACACCGGGAGAGAAAAGGTAATCACGATTGAAAGAAGCGGAAGGATTAGCCATATTCACGCGTACATTCCGTTTGGGAGCATACACTTGAAGAGGATCAACAAACTGAAGTCCTGTTCCCAACTCAGATATCAGCTCCACACCCAATACGCCATAATCTACGATAGAGTCATGTAGGATAAATTCACCTGCGCCGTACAGCAAACTATCAATAGACGTAAGCTCCTCGAAATTATCTTCCACCCCTTTAATAATAGCCATAGCCTGACGGTCCTTATATTGCACCATGGCATTCTCCTCCAGCGTCTCTGTCCAGACACCAATCTCCGGCAAAGAACGCACTTCCTGAAATGCTGCCCCCTGCGGTTCAAAGACTTTTCCTTCACGAACCGTAATTTTCAATTCCGGATCAAAAGCTGTAAAGAACCCTGCCACCATGTCCTGAAAACCATTGAACACGGAGAGTGTACAGACCAACGCCAACGTAGCCAATGCCACTCCACACACCGAAATGCCGGAAATGATATTGATAGCGTTGTGCTTCTTCTTGGAGAAGAGATAGCGCCGGGCTATGTAGAAGGGAAGGTTCACTTCAACAATTCATCTATTTTTTCAAGATAATCCAGTGAATCATCCACAAAGAACTTCAGTTCCGGAATGATACGAAGCTGATGACGCACACGGGTCCCCAACTCATAACGGATAGACTTCATATTATCATTGACATTCTTTATTATCTCCTCCGCCTTTTCCGAAGGGAAGATACTGAGATAAGCACGTGCGACACTCAAGTCCGGGCTGATACGCACAGCACTGACAGAGATCAGTACACCGGGCATCGACTTAGTCTGCAACAAGAAAATTTCACTCAATTCTTTTTGAAGCAAACGGGATATTTTATTCTGTCTGGTAGTTTCCATACTATATATTTCTTTATTTAGAGACAAAGTTACGGAAATATCTCAGTTAGCTGATAAATTATACTTTTTTTAGCACGATTATTGCGACAATCTATTTGTAATAAAATACCTTTGCAACGACACTAATCAAAAAAACATGAAAAAGCCTGTCTTCATACTACTATTTCTGCTTTTCCCGTTTCTTAACAGTTATGCCAATCAGGGTAGCAGCCAAGATAGTATCCGGAAAGTCGCCGACCAGTATATGCAAGAACAGCAATATGAAAAAGCTGCCAACCTGTATAAAGAATTGGGAGACCGAATTGAAACGGATTACAAAGAAATCAACTCCCATAAAGTAAAGGATTTACGGAAGACATACTCCATAGACGAACTGCAACTGGCCAACAACCAGCAACAGAACCATTTGCTATTAGTAGCCCTCATCATATTACCCTGTTTCATCATTGCTGCAGTTTTTTGCTTCGTCTACCTGAAAAAACAAGCCAAAAAGTTAATGTTCTCAAGGCGGAAGTTACAGAAAGCAGAGAAAGCGGTAGAAGACTCGATACGCAACAAAAGCCTTTTCATTTCAAACATGAGCCACGAAATCCGGACTCCATTGAATGCCTTGTCCGGCTTTTCCGATATACTGACCACTCCCGGCATCGATGATGAAACCCGGAAACAATGCAATGATATTATCCAGTTGAACTCCCGCCTGCTACTGAATCTGGTGAACGATGTGGTAGACATATCCTGCCTTGACGTAACGAACATGAAGTTCAACCTTAAACAATGCGATGCAGTGGACTTATGCGAAGGTATCGTTCAAACATTAGAAGGTATCAAGCAGACACAAGCCGAAATCTTCTTCAAAACCGAACTCCCATCCTTAGAGATCGAGACCGATACCCTCCGGTTGCACCAAGTGCTAATCAATATATTGGTCAATGCCACCAAGTTCACAAAGGAAGGAAGCATCACCCTGCTACTGGAACAAAACGAAAAAGGTATGGCGCAATTCTCCATCACTGATACCGGTTGCGGTATTCCGTTAGAAAAACAAGGCAAAATATTCGAACGCTTCGAAAGAGTAAACGAGAAATCCCAGGGAACAGGCCTTGGATTGGCTATCTGCCAACTCATCATCAGCCGCCTTGGCGGGAATATCTGGATAGACCCGCAATATACCGGTGGTTCACGGTTCGTCTTCACCCACCCATTAAAGCAGGAGGACAAGGCATGAAGAAAGCAACATTAATTATTTTGTTCATATCCGGAATGCTATTCCAAATAAAAGCATACCCATCCCAGCAAACAGAGCAACAATTCCGCGACAGCATTTTTCAGGTTGTCAAATCCGAGACTAATGATACACTTCGCTCAAAGATATTGAGAGACGCTTTCCAGCAATACATAGGGAAAAAGGTTGGTATAGAATTTCTCGACTCCGCTCTTGTACTTTCCAGACAGAAAGGAATGCACGAAGAAGAGTTATACATTCTTTTTGATTATTGCCGCCACTATGAATTCCAGGCTGACGCTTCTGAGATGGAACGGTGTTTTCTGAACCTGAGAGAAGCCAGCTACCGATATAAGGATTACTCGCTCTATTATACAATCTGGTTATCCATATTACAGGCCAGGTGTGCCCAGGGAGACACAGAATACGCCATCATGCAAGCCCGGGAAATGCAAAAAGAAGCCGGTCGCATCCAATACGACAGGGGAGTATTCGTTTCACTCATCGCCTTGGCACAAGCACAAGACTTTGCTGAACAATATGACGAAGCGATTGCAAGCTATAAACAAGCTTTGATAGTAAATCCGGATGCCAACAATTATTCTCTGATGCTGATACACGAGAATTTGGCGGGAATATACATGGCACAACAGAAGTATACAGAAGCCCGCAGTGAATTGGAGCAGTTACAAGAGGTCTTGAAAAAAATGGTAGAAAAGGACCCGCAATCCATAAATATATTGAGAAACATTTTCTTAGAGACAGAAATATATTTCGGTACGGCTTATGCTAAGGCCGAAGACAAAGATAGCCTTAAACTACATTTGGCAAGAGCAGAAAAGTACTACGATAAAGATATATTCTTCAGCTACTATATTGATTACCATGCTCTATGGGGCGTATACTATAAGCTCATAAAAGACTGGGAAAAGTGTTTCCAATCATTCGATCTGGCCTTGTCATCCTGTCAGGGAACAGAGCCTTTCCATGACAACAGTATTCTCAAGATGAAAGCAGAAGCTATGCTGGAGGCGGGTCGATATGAAGAAGCAGCCGACATCTATAAAACAGCCGCCCTTAAAGGAGACTCTCTCAACAAGGATATGCTGCAACGCCATGAAGAAGTATATCAAGCTAATTATAAAATCCAAAAAGCTTTATTAGATAAAGAATTGCTGACCAAACAAAATCGCTGGATATACGTCGGAACATCTGCCGTCATACTTATCCTGATGCTCCTTGCCATTATACGCGCCCTTCGCATTCACGGGCAATTACGTAGTTCGGAAAAAGAAACCCGGCACGCATTAGAAACGATAGAAGCGGCAGATAAAATGAAAGAGTATTTTCTGCAAAATATCACTTATGAAATCCGCATACCACTGAATACAGTCGTAGGTTTTTCCGAACTATTATCTACCGAGAAAAATCTTTCCGAGGAGGAAATACAGGAGTATTCGGCAGCCATAAAGAATAACTCTGAAAAGCTACTGGCCTTGATAAACAACATCCTTGATTTATCACGCCTTGAAGCTGGCATGATGCGGTTTAACGTACAGGAATGTGATGCCGTAGAACTTTGCCGGGAAGCAAAGATGATGGTAAACATGCAGACCACGTTAGTGAATCCGGAATTCCACACCACTCTGGAGACATTGCCCATCCAGGCGGATAGCAGATGGTTCCTCAAACTGCTTTCATCATTATTGTCCGTACCAAGGTTATATGACGGAGAAGTTTGCCAAGTGGAATACACCCTGACCAGAGAAGAACAACATCTTAAAATCACAGTAAAAGGAAGTCCTCTCTACCAAGTGTGGGAAGACGAACAGGAACAACGTATCCTGCACGACATCAACCGGCTTTATCTGGGAGCATTTAAAGGGAACTATCAGGTTTCAGAAGGAGTGGAAAAAGTGGTTACAATTACTTATCCTCTGACTTAAATATTATTTCTTGCGGATAATGGTCAGTCCGTCACGCAAAGGAAGAATTACCTTCTCTACCCGTGCATCCTGTGCGACAAGGTCATTGAAAGCCTTGATTCCTATAGTCTGCAGATCAGTACGATGCGGTTGTTCTTCAAGAACATGACCGTCCCACAAAGTATTATCGGCAATAATGTAACCGCCATCGGAAAGACGCGACAGCACCATCTCATAATAATCGATATATTTACGCTTGTCACCATCAATAAAGGCAAGGTCGAAAATAAGATCCAACTGTGGAACCATTTCCAACGCATCACCTATATAAAACCTGATCCTATCCGCATAAGCAGAATTCTCCAACCATGGGCGGGTGAAGTCTTCTTGTTCATCATTGATCTCAAACGTGTATAACATTCCGTCTTCCGGTAATCCTTCGGCCATGCAAAGAGCAGAATAACCGCTATAAGTACCTATTTCCAGAATACGATGAGGACGTATCATTTTGACAAACATCTTTAGCATCCGCCCCTGCAAATGGCCCGATGCCATACGCGGATACAACAATTTAATATGTGTATCCCGATAAAGGGCTTTCAGATAATCACCTTCATCGTCAATGTGCTGCAAAATATATTCGTCTATAGTCATAACAGTTGACAATTAACAATTGACAGTTGACAATTGACAATTGCTATGCAGTGTGACAGCGCAACCAATTGTCAATTGTCAATTATCAATTGTCAATTCATTAAAGGTATCTGTTTTTATTGGGTAATACACTTTCTTCCGCATACTTCAGAGCATCTCCCACTACATTAATTTCGAGGAAAGAAGTATGTGTTCCGGCTTTACCGCTGCTCAGATAACCCACCATATCAGTTTCTGATAAACGGCCTTCTTTCAGCAGACGACGCAGAGCTGCGAAATAGTATTCCTGGCCGTTAGCAAGTTCCGGCATGTAAATAGCTTCCACACCGTAAGAAAGTGCCAGATGGCGCATTGTCTTTTCCTTATAACAGATGGCCAGCACCGGATATTTACCACGGAATGCAGCAAGGTTGCGGGCAGTACGTCCACTGTAACTATCAGTGATGATCGCACGTATCTTCAACTTCGAAGTAGCCTTTACAGCTTGTTTCGCCAGGAAGGCAGTCACATCGTTGCTGTTCTCATCCAGTGGAATACGAATATCGTTATCAGCCAATTTATCTTTTTCTGCTTGTGCAGCCACCTTTGTCATAGTCTTCACGGCATCCAACGGATATTTACCATACGCCGTTTCACCGCTCAGCATCAAAGCATCCGTACGGTAATAAATAGCATTCGCAATATCTGTTACCTCTGCACGGGTAGGACGCGGATTGGTAATCATTGTATGAAGCATCTGCGTAGCCACAATTACCGGTTTCTTTGCCAGGATACATTTACGAATCAGCAAACGCTGAATACCCGGAATACGCTCTTGGGGGACTTCGATACCAAGGTCACCACGAGCCACCATCACACCGTCAGCCACTTCCAGGATTTCATCAATGTTATCAACGCCTTCCTGATTCTCTATCTTGGCTACGATACGGATATCACTGTTATGAGCATCCAGAATTTCCTTTATATCCAGAACATCCTGTTTATTACGCACAAAAGAGTGAGCAATAAAGTCGATGTCTTTCTCAATGGCATAAAGAATATTGGTACGGTCCTTTTCCGTCAGAGAAGGAAGATTGATACGTACTCCCGGCACATTTACGCTCTTACGACTTCCCAAAGTAGCATCATTCTGTATCTCACATACCAAATGATCTTCCGTTTTATCCACAACAATCATTTCCAGATCACCATCATCAATAAGGATGTGTATGCCAATGGCAACATCGTGCACAAAGTTAGGGTAGGAAACGGAAATACATTCACGGGTAGTTTCCAAATCTGGATCACCTACGACTTTCACTCTGTCACCGACTTTGTAAGCGATAGGATCGGCACAGATGGTAGTACGCACTTCCGGACCTTTAGTATCCATCAGGATAGCTATACGGTTGGACACCGCACGCACATTATTTATCAGCATCTCCGAACCTTCGCGGCCGAGATGTGCCGTGTTCATACGCACCACATTCATACCGGCTTCAAACAAGCCTTTTATAAAATCAACATCGCAACGCTTATCAGAAATAGTTGCAACGATTTTTGTCTGTTTCAATAACATAATCTTATACCTATTTTATTTAATTACAAATTATGAATTACTAATTACCGGCCAACGCTTCAAGCGCCAGGCGGTAAGAGTTCAATCCGAAACCGCAGATAACGCCTTTGCAGGCGCAAGCTATCATGGATACATGACGGAAAGCCTCACGAGCATGCACATTAGAAATATGTACCTCGATAACCGGAGAAGTCACTGAACGGATAGCATCCTGCAAAGCAATGGAAGTATGGGTGTAAGCACCCGCATTCAGAATAATTCCGTCTACATCAAAACCTGTTTGCTGAATTTTGTCTATCAGCTCTCCCTCGATGTTCGACTGGAAATAGTCTATTTGTATATCAGTATACTTCTTACGAAGTTCGACAAGGTAATCTTCAAAAGTAACACTGCCGTAAATGGAAGGTTCACGTTTGCCCAGCAGATTGATATTCGGGCCATTAATAATTTGTATCCTCATAACACATTTTTTTATACCTTTGTTCCGGAACTATAGCTCCGCAGTAACTCCGTAAGAAGTCCGTACCTGCTCCGTAGTAAGTCCGTAGCAGCTCCGTATCAGGTCCGTAGTAAGTCCAAGCCTATAGACACGGAGCAGATACGGGGCAGGTACGGATCGGATACGTTCCGGAAAACATTCAAATTCAGGGAACAAAGGTAGAAAAAAGAAATGAAATTAGACGAAAAAACAATAAATAAGGAGAAAGAAGCACTGATTATCAGGAAGTATCAGCAGTATCTAAAGTTAGAAAAAGCACTTTCTGCCAATACGCTTGATGCCTATCTAACCGATCTTGATAAATTGCTGCGTTTTTTGAAAACAGAGAATATCGATATGCTATCAGTCACTCTGGACGACTTGCAACGTTTCGCCGCCAGCTTGCATGACATCGGTATCCATCCCCGCTCCCAGGCACGCATCATGTCCGGAATAAAATCATTCTTCCACTTCCTGATTATGGCAGACTATCGGGAAGATGATCCCAGTGAACTGCTCGAAGGTCCTAAAATAGGTTTTAAACTGCCGGAGGTACTGACCGTAGAAGAAATAGACACCATCATAGCTACTGTAGACATGAGTAAAAAGGAAGGCCAGCGCAACCGGGCCATTCTGGAAACTCTATACAGCTGCGGACTGCGCGTCTCAGAACTTTGTAATCTGAAGCTGTCCGAGCTCTATTTCGATGAAGGTTTCATTAAGGTAGAAGGAAAAGGCAGCAAACAGCGATTAGTCCCCATTTCCCCACGTGCCATCAAAGAAATAAAATACTGGTTGCTCGACCGTAATGTTGGTAAAATAAAGAAAGGATTTGAAGATTATGTATTCCTTGCCCGCTGGGGAAACAGCATCTCGCGCATCATGGTTTTTCACCTGATAAAGGAGTTGGCGGAGAAAGCCGGCATCACCAAAAATATCAGCCCGCACACCTTCCGTCATTCCTTCGCTACCCACTTGCTGGAAGGAGGCGCGAACCTACGCGCTATACAATGTATGCTGGGACACGAGTCCATCGCAACTACCGAAATTTATACCCATATCGACCGGAATATGCTGCGGAGTGAGATCATTGAACACCATCCAAGGAACATCAAATACAGAAAAGAGACAGGATTTCATTAAATTATAATAAAATTGGCTATTCCTTTCAGATTGTGCCGGGAGATTTAATATCTTTGCGAGGCTATTATCATGTGGTAATAGGCACTGAGAGAAACCAATAGACTAATTTCAATTACAAACAATTAATTTATACCTAAAATGACTAAGAGATTGTATCTGCCTTTGTTAATGGCACTGGTTGTTGCACTTTCATCTTGTAGCAGCAAAATGGGTGAATTATCTTCTGATTATTTCACCGTAACCCCTCAGGTTCTTGAAGCTGTAGGTGGCAAAGTTCCCGCCACTATCAACGGAAAATTCCCTGAAAAGTATTTTAACAAGAAAGCTGTAGTAGAAGTAACCCCGGTTCTGAAATGGAACGGTGGAGAAGCTAAAGGACAGTCAGCCGTATTCCAAGGAGAAAAAGTAGAAGGTAACGACCAGGCCATCTCGTACAAGATGGGTGGTAACTACACTATGAAGACTTCTTTCGATTATGTTCCCGAAATGGCAAAATCAGAGTTATATCTGGAATTCAAGGCCACAATCGGTAACAAAACAGTAACTATTCCTGCTGTGAAAGTAGCTGATGGTGTGATTTCTACCTCTGAAATGGTTGAGCAGACACTGAGCAGCGCTACTCCTGCTAACGGAGACGACGCTTTCCAACGTATCATCAAGGAAAAACACGATGCTAACATCATGTTCTTGATTCAGCAAGCTAACGTTCGCGCCGGTGAATTGAAGACCGCTAAGGAATTCAACGAAGAAGTGAAGAATGTAGACGGCGCTGTTAACAAGAAGATCAGCAACATCGAAGTTTCTGCTTATGCATCTCCCGATGGCGGTGTAAGCTTGAACACTAAGTTGGCCGAAAACCGTCAGGACAACACTGCAAAGGTTATCAACCAGAACTTGAAGAAAGCAAAAATTGACGCTGCAATCGATACAAAATATACTGCTCAGGACTGGGAAGGTTTCCAGGAATTGGTATCTAAATCCAATATCCAAGATAAAGAACTGATCCTTCGCGTTCTGTCTATGTATTCTGATCCTGAACAAAGAGAGCAGGAAATCAAGAACATTTCTTCTGTTTACAAGAACTTAGCTGACGAAATCTTGCCGCAATTGCGTCGTTCTCGTCTGACTTTGAATTATGAAATCATTGGTAAGTCTGATGATGAAATCACTAATCTGGCTAACACAGATGCTAAGCAACTGAGTCTGGAAGAATTGCTGTACGCAGCTACTCTGACTAACGATCCGGCTAAGCAAGAAGTAATCTTCACTAAAGCTACTCAGATTTATCCGAACGACTATCGCGCTTACAATAACTTAGGTAAACTGGCTTACCAGGCAGGTAACCTTGACAAGGCTGAAAGCTACTTCAAGAAAGCCGCTTCTATCAAGGATGCTCCTGAAGTTAACATGAACCTTGGTTTGATCGCTTTGGCAAAGGGTGATAAAGCCGCTTCCGAAACTTACCTGAGCAAAGCTTCCGGCGCAAAAGAACTGAACGAAGCCCTGGGTAACCTCTACGTCGCTCAAGGTCAATATGACAGAGCCGTAAACGCATTCGGCGACACGAAATCTAACAGTGCCGCTTTGGCTCAGATCCTGGCCAAGGACTACAACAAAGCTAAAAACACTTTGGCAAGTGTAGAAAAACCGGACGCTTATACTGAATACCTGATGGCTGTATTAGGTGCAAGAACCAACAATTCTTCTATGGTTACCAGCAGCTTGAAGAGCGCTGTAGCTAAGGATCCTTCATTGGCTAAGAAAGCCGCTTCTGATCTGGAATTTGCTAAGTACTTCACGAATGCAGATTTCATGAGTATCATTCAGTAAATAAAAAAATATCTATAGAATGCCCGGCGTTGAGAAATGTCGGGCATTTCTTTTTTATTATCTGCAAAAGCCGTACTTTCGCAAAAAAGTATTTAGAGATGAAGAACGTCTGTCTATTATATCTTCTATTAATCGGCCTCTCTGCCTGTGGTGGAAAGAAGACCGATAGTATCAGCCTCAGCGGAGAAATCAAAGGATTGGGGAATGACACCATCTATTTATATGGTGCGGACAGAATGCATGACCGCATGGATACGTTGATTGCCGAAAAAGATAAATTCTCCGCGACACTTTCCGCTGATACGCTAGTCACCACAATCTTATTATTCAGTGACGGAACGGAGTACCCGCTTTTCCTGAATAAAGGAGATAAAATACAAATAAAAGGCTCCATGGCCGAACTATCCTCTTTACAAATCAACGGCAATACCCCCAATAAAGAATTAACAGACTTCAACCAGGACCTGAAAGGATTGGGTACCCCGTCCGGAAAAGCTTTGGAAGAGAAAGCAGAAAATTTCATTACCGAACATCCCGCTTCATTAGTCAGTATCTATCTGCTGGATAAATATTTTGTGCAGAAACCTCAACCCGACCTGGAACAAATCCAGAAACTGGCAGACCGTATGACCGGAGAACTGAAGGACCGCCCCTTTATGAATGCATTACTGAAACGGATTGAAGAAGAAGAAAAGATAGCTGTAGGAAAATCAGCACCCTACTTCCGACTGCGCAATGCGGAAGATAAAGATATAAGTCGCTCCAACTTTAAAGGCCAGTACCTGCTCATACAGTTCTGGGCTTCGTGGGATACGGTCAGCCGTGCAAACAATGCCATGTTCCGCCGTATTTATAAGGAAGAGCAGAAGAATAAGAACTTCGCATTGCTGGGCGTTTCTCTCGATCTTGATAAAAAGAAATGGCAGGAAACCATCAAAGCGGATACGCTGAAATGGGAACAAGCCTGTGATTTCTCCGGCTGGAGCGGAGAGATTATCAAACAATTTGCCATACAGACACTTCCTACCAACATACTTCTCAGTCCTACGGGAAGAATAGAAGGAAAAAATCTGGATGAAAAAGCAATTGAGAACAAGCTAAAAGAAATTGCTGAAAAAGAAAAGGAGAAGAAAAAAGCTACTCACCACTAATCACTAATAAACACGTGCTAATCAAAGTTTTCGGAGCGGCTGTGCAAGGCATTGACGCAACCCTCATCACCATCGAAGTAAACAGTTCAAGAGGTTGTATGTTCTACCTCGTCGGACTGCCGGACTCTGCCGTCAAGGAGAGCCATCAACGTATCATTTCCGCATTACAGGTCAATGGCTACCGGATACCGACCAGCAATATCGTCATCAACATGGCACCTGCCGATATCCGGAAAGAAGGCTCCGCTTACGACCTGCCCCTTGCCATTGGTATGCTTGCCGCCGGAGAGGTAATCCAATCGGATAAGCTGAACCGCTACCTGATGATGGGCGAGCTGAGTCTGGACGGTAGCCTGCAACCCATCAAAGGAGCACTGCCCATTGCCATCAAAGCACGTGAATTAGGATTCGAAGGAATCATTATACCCAGACAGAACGCTCTTGAAGCGGCAGTAGTCAATCAGATTCAAGTATATGGAGTTGAAAACATCAAAGAGGTAATAGAATTCTTCAACGGGAAGCAGGAGCTCACTCCTACCATAGTCAACACCCGCGAAGAATTTTATGCACAACAAAGTAGCTTTGATCTGGACTTCGCGGATGTAAAAGGACAGGAAAACGTAAAACGCGCACTGGAAGTAGCCGCGGCAGGAGGACATAATATAATCCTGATTGGTGCCCCGGGAAGCGGAAAATCCATGCTTGCCAAAAGATTACCATCCATTCTTCCTCCACTGTCCCTGGGAGAGAGCCTTGAAACTACAAAAATACATTCTGTGGCAGGAAGACTGCAAAACAATACGGGGCTTATTTCAAAACGCCCGTTCCGCGATCCGCATCACACCATCTCCACAGTAGCCATGACCGGTGGAGGCAGTTACCCACAACCGGGAGAAATCAGCCTTGCCCATAATGGTATTTTATTTCTGGACGAGTTGCCGGAATTCAACCGCAGCGTACTGGAAGTCCTCCGCCAACCGCTGGAAGACCGGAAGATCACCATTTCCCGCGTGAAAAGCAATGTGGAATACCCTGCCAGTTTTATGCTGGTAGCCTCCATGAACCCATGCCCTTGCGGATATTACAATCATCCGACAAAAGCTTGTGTATGCAGTCCGGGACAGGTACAAAAATACCTGAACCGTATATCCGGTCCTCTACTTGACCGCATCGACCTACAAATCGAAGTAGTCCCCGTACCTTTTGAGAAAATGTCCGATGCACATCCGGGAGAAGCGAGTTCCATCATACGGGAGCGTGTAATCTCCGCCCGGCAAATTCAGGAAAACAGGTATGCGGATATCCCGGGTATTTACTGCAATGCACAGATGAGCAGTAAACTGCTTTCCCTGTATGCTCGTCCGGATGACAAAGGTCTTGCCTTGCTGAAAAATGCGATGAACAGGCTTAATCTTTCCGCCCGTGCCTACGACCGCATACTGAAAGTAGCGCGTACCATTGCCGACCTTGAAAACAGTGACCTGATACAGCCCTCACATCTGGCAGAAGCCATCGGATACAGGAATCTGGATAGAGAAGACTGGGCGGGATAATCCGGAAAAAAACGATAGTTCACTATTTTCCCCCTAATTTGCATCATTTTCTCCCTGACCCCAATAGTATTGGCGTAGATTTGCAGTAATCAAAATCTAAAATACTATGGAGGCAAAGACATTATCCCGTTTTTTCCCTAAGCTGACACCTATAATTAAGGGCAGCAAAGAATATCTATATTTATTCTTTACATTACAGCTTTCTAATCATTGTAATGTAAAGCAAATTCTCTTTTATCACACCTCCGACTATTTAATTAAACATCAATATATTACATTAGATATGTAATACTAAAGAAATATATTTGTAATATATCAGCCTTACTTTTGCAGCCAAAACAATATTTATAAATACAGAGAAATAAGAAACTTATTTTATAACTAAAACTTTATTTTATGCTGAATGTACAATTAAAAAGAAAAAGGACATTTGCACAAAGCATGCTCTTTGTAGTGTTCTTGCTAAGTAGTACCTTAGCATTTGCCCAGAACAAGGTGACCGGTACTGTAACAGACAAGACAGGTGAGCCGTTAATCGGTGTCAATGTGTTGGAGGCCGGCACCACCAACGGATGTATTACCGATATAGACGGTAAATACTCCCTGAATATAGAAAAAGGGAAAACACTTGTTTTCTCTTTTATAGGTTATACAAAACAGGAAGTAAAGGTAACCCAAAACGTCGTTAACGTGACGATGAATGAAGATACTGAATTGTTGGACGAAGTAGTGGTAGTGGGCTACGGCAGCATGACACGTAAAGATGTAACCAGCTCTATTACAACAGTAAAAGCGGATAAGCTGAATGTGGGTACTTATACTGACCCCGCTCAGCTTCTTCAGGGTAAAGTTCCTGGTCTGACTATCGTTCAGAGTAGTGACCCGAATGGCGGAACAGCCTCTATCACCCTGCGCGGCGCTTCTTCGTTACGTCCTGGTGCAGCGATGGAACCCTATTACATTGTGGACGGAGTACCCGGAGTATCATTGGCTATGGTTGCTCCCGAAGATATCGAAAGCATTGATGTGCTTCGCGATGCAACAGCAACAGCTATATATGGTTCAAAAGCAGCTAATGGTGTAATCATTGTTACTACCAAAAAAGGAAAGAGTGACAAAGCTACAGTGAACTACAGCGGTTATGTAGCATTCGATAATGTACTAAAGAACCTCGATATGATGTCGGCTTCCGAACTGCGCGCCTATGCCAAAGCCAACAACTTTACCATCGACAATGACTATGGTGGTGACGTAAACTGGCAGGATGAAGTTCAACGCACTGCCATCACCCACAATCACAACGTATCTATCTCCGGTGGAAATGAGCATACGACCTATAATGCCAGTGTCAACTACATGGAGAAACAGGGCATTATCCGCGGCACAGAAATGGATCGCCTCATCGGCCGCGCATTTGTACAAAGCAAGGCTTTAAACGACCGTCTGACACTCTCGCTCAACATTAATGCAAGTGTCACCAACAACCACTCTGTAGAGACCGGAAAGGACGGTACAAGCGTATACGATGCCATGAATTACTACTCTCCGCTGGTTCCTGTCCGTGATGAAAACGGTAATTGGTCCGAATACCAAGGCGTATCACAGAACTACAATCCGATGTCAATGATTAATGAAGACCGCCATGACCATGAAGTGAAACGCTTGCAAGGCACAGGAAAAGCAGCATTAGAATTATATGACGGGTTAGTATGGAATGCCACAATATCCTACCAGAACGAACAATTCCTCTGGAGTGACTATAACTCAAGCAAATCGCAAATTGTTAAGATGAACGGTAAAGCCCATCGCCATACTACAGCTGACCACAAAAAAGTATTTGAAACTTACCTCAATTACGACAAGACTTTCAACCAAATACACAAATTAGGTTTAATGGTCGGTTATTCTTGGGAAGAAGGTACCACAGCCGATGGCTACGGTCTGAGTGTATATGATTTTTACAACGACTTACTCGGTTACAAAAACATGGGTATTGGAAATAAAATGGATATGACAGATATCTGGTCATCAGCTGAATCTACCTTACGAATGATTTCGCTTTATGCCCGCGCCAATTACTCTTTCAACAGCAAATACCTTGTGCAAGCTACTGTTCGTCGCGACGGTTCCTCTGCCTTCGGTAAAAACAACCGTTGGGCCACCTTTCCTTCAGCATCAATAGCATGGCGCGCTTCAGAAGAAGACTTCATGAAAAACATGAATATCTTCGACGATTTGAAGTTCCGCATAGGATATGGTGTCAGCGGTAATTCTCTGGGATTTGACGCTTATACAGCACAACCTATTTATGGAGCCACAGGATGGTTCTCTTACACAGATGCCAGTGGTAAAACATCTGACTACCGCACACTGGCCGCCGTACGCAATGCCAATCCTGACTTAAAGTGGGAACAAACCAGCATGTTCAACATCGGCATTGATTTCTCAGTGTTAAACGGACGTTTAGGCGGTACCATTGAGTACTATGACAAGCGCACCAAAGACTTGATATATGACTATCCGGTTTCTACCAACCGTTATCCCTACAAGGAAATGACCGCTAATGTAGGCGAAATCAGCAATAAAGGCATCGAACTGACCATTAACGCTATCCCTGTACAAATGAAAAACTTCCAATGGTCAACTACGCTGAACCTTTCTCACAATAAAAATGTGGTTGAAAAGCTCTCAAATGCTGCTTATTCTGTATCCTACATTGATCAAGGTAACCCTAATGTCGGTGGTTTCGTAGGAATAAACACTCAACGCATTATGGAAGGAGAACCCATCGGCACGTTCTATATGTGGGAATGGGCAGGTTATGACGAAAGCGGAGTATCAATATTCAACTCTTATGATGAAAATAGCGGTGAACTGATAGGTACCACTAATGATCCACAAAATAAAGACCGTCGCAAAGTGGGATGTGCACAGCCCAAACTTAATTTGGGATGGAACAACACGCTGTCCTACAAAAAATGGACGTTGACGGCATTCTTCCAAGGAGTGTTTGGCAACAAAATCCTCAACTCCACCCGTGCACAATACAATAATGTCAGCAACCTCAAAGTGGGTAAGAACGGATTGCGCGAAATTATCACCGAACAGAAAGCCAACGATGCCAATGCCAATGCCCCGTCCGACCGTTACTTAGAGAACGGAAGTTATTTGCGACTTTCTTCGCTGAACCTCTCTTATGACTTCGGTAAGTTAGGTAATTGGATCAACAGCCTAAAACTGACAGCCACCTGCAACAATGTATTCACCATCACCGGCTATGAAGGCCGTGACCCTGAAATCAATTTGGGTGGTCTGGCTCCAGGCATTGACAGTCGCGAAACCTATTACCCGCGCACACGTACATTTATGTTAGGACTTAATGTTAATTTCTAATAGAAAAACAGAATATGAAAAATAGAATCAAACTATACTTAGCAGCCGGATTACTGATCGGCATTACCGGTTGTACAGACTTGGATGTAGATATCAAGTCACAATATACAGAGTTTCCCAACTCGGAGATTGCGGTAGAAGCCAAACTGGCAGATACCTATTATGCCTTTAGGAATGCTTTAGGACGTCGCTTCAACGACCTTCAGTCATTCTCTTCTGATGAATTCACGGGTATTAGTTTTGAACTGGATTATTGGAATAATGGAGAAAATGCCTATCCTACACTCCATAGTATTACTCCGGATGATGTCAGCATTGGTTACTGGCCTGAAGATTTGACCGGTGGCATCACAAAATGCAACTCGGTCATCGTCGAGTTAGGTGGAGAAGACAGTGAGGCTGCCGCACCGGCTTTGGTCATGCGCGCTTTCTATCATTTTGTATTGATGGATCAGTTTGGTGATATGCCCATTCTTGACCATAAAATCGAAGAGAACGAAGCCATAGACCGCTCGCCACGTGCCAAAGTAGCAGAATTTATCGAAAAAGATCTGTTGAAAGCCCTTCCCAATCTGTCCCAAAAATCAGACCAATCCACTTATGGGAAACCGAACTACTGGATGGCGAAAGCACTACTTGCCAAATTATACATCAATTGGAATGTGTACACTTGCAGTGATGTAGCCACCTACACTCCTGATACTCCCAATCCTAAGCTAAACGACTGTATAGCCATATGCGATGAGATTATTGAATCCGGTCTTTTTGAATTAGGCAACAGTTACCGTGAAAAGTTCTGGCCGGAAAATGGATCACACATCAAGGATTTCATCTATGCCATGCCTTATGACCGCATTACCCAAACAGGTATGACTTACGCTCGTTTCCGTACCTGGAGACAATCCAACAAGATGGAGCCCAGTTATTACAACTTCAAGATCGAGAAGTCGGTAGGAGGCAATATGGCTATTAATCCACATATCGTAGATTTATTCTGCTTAGAAGGAGACGAACGCAATAAAGTAATTATCGGTGGCCCTATCTACAACTTCGACAACAACAGGGAGCAAACAAATACCCCTTGCATGTATGAAGGCAAACAATTAGTATTCACTAAAGAAATCGCCATAGATAATGGTCCAGCAGGAGAGTTCAGAGGACAATTGAACACAGGTAAAAACGTGAATGGTTGGTCACAAGGCTACAAATCCGTTAAATGGTTCCCGTCTTACGAAGACTATGCGATTGGTAACCGCAACCAAAACAATGATGTACCTATCTTCCGCTATGCCGACATCTTACTGACCAAGGCAGAAGCTATTCTCCGCGGAGGAACAGCTACCAACAGTGACACGCCAGCATCCCTCATGAACCAAATCCGTACTTATGTCGGAGCGCCAAGCGTACAAGGCAATCCCACCCTCCAAGACTTATTGGACGAACGCGGACGCGAGTTCTTTGACGAAAACTGGCGACGTAATGATTTGATACGTTTTGGTAAGTTCGAAGATGACTGGGGACTCAAACATGTAGTCAATCCCAAAGCCCAAAATGAGAAGTGGCGTCGTATCTTCCCTATTCATACCGAATGGCTGAACAAAAACACCAACTGGAAACAGAATTTCGGTTATTAAATAAAACGATATCACTAATCTAAAAGAGACTTGCATTACATGCAAATGCTTTTTGTTTCGTAATGCAAAGTCTCTCTCTAAATCCCATAAACAATCAAATAGCGTAGACAACACAGTATAATCAATTCCAACAGGAACTACTTTTGAGAATAGATTCATTTATCATGAAATATAAAAAACAAGTAATTGTTTTCTTTTAGAGTTTCTAAAACCCAAAGCCCCGCATTGCAACCGATACACCCAAATCAGTCGGTTACAGTGTTCGGGGCTTTACCATTAAAAAAACAACCGCCAATGAAAAGCAAACTCCTCACACTATCCGTCTTATTCCTGTTCTCAGCAAACTTTTCCGCACAGAACAACGGACTCACCGATTACATCGATCCCCGCATCGGCTCCGAAGGACTGGGACGCGTCTTCATCGGCCCTTCCTGTCCCTACGGAATGGTGAAGCCCTCACCCGACTGCACTCCACGACCCAACAGCGGCTGGCTCCCGATGCCCGAGCAGGTAGATGGTTTCTCACAGGTACACGTCAGCGGAACAGGCGGCGGGCCCAAATACGGCAATATCCTCGTAATGCCTTTCGGCCATGGTATGGACCGAATAAAGCATATCGACCACCGCAAGGACGAAACCATCCAATTAGGATATTACTCCACCCTGTTCCAGTTCTCCGGCATCCGTACCGAGATAACCACCGCACCCCGTGCCTCCTTCTACCGCTTTACCTATCCCGCAGACTCCCTGAAATCGCTGGCAATTGATGTCGGATTCTTCTTAGGTGAAAGTCCCGTACCCGATGCACGCGAGGCACAACAATTTGCAGGCTCCGAAATACAAATCATCTCCGACCGCGAAGTCATCGGCTATACCCGTATCCGTGGCGGATGGAACAACGGTCGTGCCTATACTGTCTACTTTTATGCAGAAACGGACAAACCCTTCATAAATACAGCTACTTGGAAAGATGATAAAATAACAAATGAAAAGTTCCAATACGACTCACATCAAAAGACCGGAGCCCTGCTGCGCTTCAACCCTTCTGAAGAAGTGGTACAGCTGAAAGTAGGTATCTCCTTCCTCAGCTCATTGAAAGCCCGCCAGAATGCCCATTCCGATATTCCTCACTGGTCATTCGAGACCGCACATCAGCAGCTTCTGGCCCAATGGGAAGACTTGCTTCAAAGGATTGAAATCTCTCCCCGTACCCCCGAAGCACAGAAACGCATGTTCTACACCGGCCTCTATCACACCATGATTATGCCTGTAGACCGTAGCGGCGAGAATCCTCTCTGGGCAGATAATGAGCCCTATTATGATGATTTCTATGCTATCTGGGACACTTATCGCACTTCTTCACCGCTCATTACCCTGATAGATCCGAAACGCGAAACAGACATCGTCCGCTCACTCATCAACATCTACAAACGAGACGGCTACATGCCTGATGCCCGTAGTGGCAACTGCAACGGACGTACACAAGGCGGCTCCAATGCCGAAATCGTAATAGCCGACGCCTTCGTAAAAGACCTGGAAGGAATAGATTATGAACTCGGCTTGCAAGCCATGCTGAAAGATGCAACCGTCTGCCCCGGCGACCGCCATGAAGCAGAAGGACGGGGCGGACTGATCCCTTATCTGGAACTCGGTTATATCCCCTACGGCATTCCCCGTGCCGGAAACCGTACCGTGGAATACTCCTATTGCGATTATGCCATTGCCTCGGTTGCCAAAGGGCTGGGAAAAGAAGACCTTTATCAGCACTATCTGAAACAATCCGGAAATTGGAGGAACCTCTGGCGTGACGATTATGAACATGCCGGCGCCAAAGGTTTCATTCTGCCCCGCGATGAAAAAGGCAACTGGCTCGATGAAATCACTTTCGGAAAATCCAATATACAAAAACCGACCTTTACCTATACCCCCGTCACTTTCGAAGGTCCCTGGTACACGCCTTGGTGGGACATGTTCTTCTACGAGGCTTCCTCATGGGAATATTCCCTAAGCATACCGCACGATGTTCCCGGGCTGATAGAGAAATGCGGTGGTGCAGAAAAGTTTGAAACACGTCTGGACATTTTCTTCGACAAGGGCTTCTTCAATGTAAACAATGAACCGTCTTTCCTCTCCCCCTGCCTTTATCATTGGTTGGGAAAGCCCTACCGGAGCAGCGACCGTATCCGCGAAATCATTTCCAGGAACTACAACGATGGTCCTGTAGGACTGCCGGGTAATGACGACTCGGGTGCCATGTCGTCCTGGCTTGCTTTCCACATGATGGGATTATATCCCAATGCCGGACAAGATTATTACCTTATCAACACTCCTTTATTGGAAGAAACAATCTTCCGGTTGGATAACGGAAAGACTTTCCGGATTTCCACTCAGGGGCTTTCGGACAAGAATAGATACATACAATCCGTCACACTGAACGGAGCGGCTTACCCTTACTCAGCTATACGGCATAAAGACATCATTGCCGGTGGTGAACTGATCCTGAAGATGGGAAAGAAACCAAGTGAATGGGGGCAGCAATTATTGTCGAACGAAGAAAACAAGAAATGATGAAGAAACATATAATTCTATCCGCCTTATTGTGCCTGGGCTTCACCGGAAACCTGTTGGCACAGAATATCTTGCCCGATACACTGCTATTTGTATTCAAGCTGCACGGACAGACACGGAAATACGAAATGTCCTTCCGCGAAAGGCAGGATTCAATCTGTCTGTATTGGGGAATAGAACGCAACCTGAAATGGCAATCAGGAAGTTATACCATGGGACCCGAGTCCGTAGAACAAGCTACACGGCTCAGCTTCTTGCAACCGGAAGACGGAAAGCACGTACAGCTTTCTCCGGAGGAAACGGTTTACTTCCTTTCCCGCTCCGCCTATAAACAGCTGAAGGAACGGAATACACTTGTATACAATCAGACAACGTACTCCGTTCTGGACAGCAGTGAAAAAGCTTTGGGCTATCCACTCATTCATGTGAAGGACGCTGTGGAAGGATGCGAAATGTGGATACTGGATAATCCGAAGCTGCCGCTGGTATGGAGAATGCGCAACAATCCGTTAGGGATTAACTGGGAAAGCGGTGAATAATTTATAAATAACTTGTGAAACTTCAATGATGCAATAACCCTGCTACTTCTATTTTTTTTCCCGCCTATTTTTATTATCTTTGTTGCCTAATGCGAGTTCGTTTAACTATAGTAATCCGAAAGGTAGACTATAGTGCTCCTTGCGGATAACTATAGTCATACGCAAAGTAAACTATAGTCTGACGAAATGAAACTAGCGGATGAGCCGCATCCCCACAGGCAGCGGGATACATCAGAATGCCTAACTAAAACAATTACAATTATGAGCTTACTGTACGACCTTTATGAGACGCCCGACATACAGCAGACAGGCGAACAACAACCGCTTCACCCCCGTGTAGTTATCAGGGGAACCATTGGTCAGGATGAGTTTCTGGAACGTGTTCACAAATTCACAGGTTTGAGCCGCAGCCTGCTTACAGGCGCCATGCAGTCTTTTCAGGATGAATTGAGAGACTTGCTTGCCGACGGATGGATTGTGGAAATGGGAGATATCGGTTACTTCTCCGTATCCCTGCAAGGCCCTCCTGTGATGAAGAAAAAGGACGTACATGCACAGTCCATCAAATTAAAGAACATCAACTACCGACCGAGCAGCCAGTTCAAGAAAGAAGTACGCCGGAAGATAAAGCCGGAACGGGGTGAATCCTTCACCCGCCCCCAAAAAGGGGAACGCGACATAGATAAATGCCTGGAAATAATCAACGACCATCTGACGAAATACCCTTGCCTCACCCGCGCTGACTACTGCCGACTGACGGGATGCGACAAACAACGGGCTCTGAAAGAGCTGAACAGCTTTATCGACCGCGGGTTGCTGATGCGCTACGGAGCAGGAAAACAAGTGGTTTATGGAAAGATTATGAAGCAGGAATAACTATTCCGCCTGCCGCCCTAAAAAGGTCTTCACCTCTTAAAAGGCAGCAATAATCTTTCCACAAGTTCTTTCTTGTTTTCAACGACCATCTTGTTTCTGCCTTTGGTGATGATTTCAGCGGCCAAATCGCTTTTACGCCCGGCAATGTATTTCCGCCGCTTTCCGTTGATAACAGCCTCAATGCGGAAATCATGCTTGGTGTTTTCAATAATGTTGATTTCTGATACTTGAAAGCCGTCTTCCGTTTCGTATGGTTCGATAATGGTGGGCAGGTAGTGTTTCATAGTTTCTCCTATACCCGAAGATACCAGGCCGGAAAGATGCTCTTCGATACGGTCTTTCCAATAATCATCTATCCGGTGATTGGTGGCATAATCATAGAAATGGCTGATGGCAAGGCCGACTGCCTCGACTATCTTTTTCGCATTCTTGATTCCGTTCAGCTTGGCAAATCGCAGCAGGTCATCTTCTGTGATACCATTATCTTTTCCTGCAATACTCATAGAGTGTACGTTTTCGTAGGCCGCACCATCTAAATTGGTGGTGAATGTCATGTCGTAGGCAGGGGTGATGTGCCATATGCCGTTTCTCTCCATCAGGAAAGAAAAATTCTTGATATGGTCATCCACATTACCACCCATAATATTGAATACCGCCCGGCGGTATAGTTCAGACTGTTCGCTTGCCGGAATGTTCAGCTTTCGGCAGACTTCAAACAAATCCTCATAGCTTGTCGCATCGGGATTCATGGCAGCAAGTGTCTGGATGTGTGCTTTCTCTCCGTTCACCCTGTCATAACGTTCTGTAAGGAAGTGATGTTTCCCTTCAATCTGAATGAGTCGAGAAGGCATCATCGTAATCCCGGCTTCTTTTGCCATCTCATAATATACCATTTCCATTTGTGTGAACGGGAAATCGTCTCCTTCAGCAAACTTTAGGATGTAGTAAGTATAGCCTTCCGGTAAGGGAACTTGGCCGGAACGTATGTCATGCGTCGTTTCGTTGATGGCAATAATGGCTTTCGGATGTTGTCCTCCGGCTGATGTCCCTACCTCGTAGATACTTTGCAGGTGCAAGGCTTCATCATCTTGCACGGATATTTCTTCCCGCTCCTCAAAGATGCGGCGCGCCAGTTGGTATAGGCTGTCTATCTGGAGGACGGAGGATGAATCCAATCCGGGAGTGGCAGGAACAAACTCAAAAGCTCCCATTCCTCGTTTCCCGATGAAAGAGAGTTTATCTACCGGTGTGAGCCTGCGCTTAGGGATATGGTTTTGTGCCGCCCATTGGTCAAAGACCATGTTTCCCCATCGGTCCGGCAATGAATCTGCCAGGAACGGTGGGAGACCTTGATAAATCTTCTCTCTATTTCCGAGCATAGGCATACCCTTTGCTGCCGATCCTTTGATAGAAGCGGTCAGTGGGGCGATTTCCAGCCCTTTCTTGATAAAGTCCGGGTGATAGTTGAAGACGGATCTTTTACCTCTTTCGTCCCAGTAGAGCTTTCCGACTTCTTCTCCCCATAGCATCACGCTCACAATATTATTTTCCATGTCTTATCCTTTTCGGCCTTTTATTCATTTGCTCCATCGCATATGCAGAAACGGGAATTTCCGGCAGCAGATCATCCATTTGTTCCAAACAATCTATGACTCGCAGGAGAGCAAGAAAGTTGCCCATATTGATGTTATAGGCTTTCCCGTTCTCAAATTGCCGCAAAGTGATAAGGCTTACGCCGGCTTTCTCGGCAGCCTCTTTCTGGGTGAACCTATAGGTTAGCCTATATTCCTTAAATCGCTTGCCCAATTCCGCTATGATTTCCGGATTGGCCATGGCTTGGGTAATGTGATTCGTTGTCATGTCACAAAGATAAATATATTAACTGTTAAATCAAAAACAAAGAGATAACAATTGATATATTTACTGTTATTTTAAATTATACAGGAACTCCCTCACCTCTTTCCACGAATAATATGGCGATTTCTCGCTCTTCAACGGCAGCGTCACCTCACATTCGTTCAACAGGAATTTCACCAGTATATCATTCTTCTTATCGCGATAGAAAATGATTTGCAGATTGGCTCCCATAGGAGAGACCCGATAATCCTGCCACGCCAGATGGAATTTATCCATATCCGTCTCCTGATTGCCGCACCCCTCTATTCGCATCAAAGCAAGCAGACGGATGAGATGGGTATCATGCCCGAAACGGAGATCTGCCGCGGGAGTTCCCTTCTTTATAGCAACATCCGCACTTTCCAGAATATTGCGCAACAAAGGCACAGCGCAGCGGGGCATCAGACCGCCATTGAGCGGAGCAGCAGCATTACACACGTACATGCGGGCATTCACCGTCTTCCAGATGCCTACCAACTCCTCGTATTCAAAGATATCATAAAAAGACAAATCCAACTCTACATTCTGCATATCGGCAGCAATCCAATAGAGGCTGCGCATCATGGCATCCGGATCAGCTATCGCATCAGGGTTCACAAACAGGGAAGCCATCATGCGTCCGGGACGAACGTTCTTCTTTTCAAACTCCCTGAAGCCACGCCGCCACGGGGCTTTCTCTGAAGAAAACTTCTCACCCTCAGGAGAAGTATAAGCTATATAATCCATATACCGATGGTAAGCCCTACGCTCCACATGCAAGGCAGGATTCAGTTCTTTCAAGCGTTCCGTAAAATAGCTCATGCTCATAGCACAACGCAGGGAAGTGGACGAACGGGCATCTATGAAAGCATCCTCGCGGAATACTTGCGGGAAATTGCGATACATGCGTTCGGCTATCTCACGATGCTGACGTTCGCCAAGGGGAGTAATGCTTCCACTACATCCGCGGGCATCTTCCCAAACCTTGTGCAGACGCTGACGTACATCCATGCCAAGAGGAGTAAGCCCAGAACATTGATAAAGGGAATCAAAAACACAGATGACTTCCGTATAACGTTCATCCGCTGTCATCCAACGGGATCCATGGCGACCGTAGTGACTGATATAGAAAGGCTCGTATCCTGCCGGAGCAGGGGTATGGACAGATGGAGGGGCAGGATAAGCATAATAAATACTCCCTGTCTGCTCCGGCGTCAATACGGGCTGGGAACGAGCGGTGAAAGTACACAGTAAATACAATATAAAAATTATGCCTTGTCTCATCTTCGTGACGAATTTAAGTTATCACTCTTTCATTCCTTTATCTTCAGATTACGGACATCCCTCTGCCCAATGCCTTCCGCCGCCCGGTCGGGGCGGATATCCCCCCAGGTAACGGTGCAATCATCTATCCGGATATCAGATGCCGTATCGATATAGAACCCATACGTCTTATCATGGATAAATCCTTCGTCCACACACGGACGTTTATCATAGATACCACCCTCATAAGCCGTACGTTTTTGCAATAGCAGGTCCACGTCTTCAAAGTAGATATGATCCACTTTGTCTTGTGTATCCCCGCCTACAAAGATGCCGTTCTCGCTGGTACACTTGATATTTGTGAAGTAGACGCGGCTCACTTCTCCGCAACGTCCTTCGGTAGCTCCTTTCGGGAAACGCCAGCCGGCATCCTTATGATTGCCTACGGCACGCGGATAGGAAGTCACATAAATAGGTTCCGCCTTTCCCCACCAGACATCGGAGAAGAACATGCAATCCACAATCATATTGGAGAAAATCACATTGGTAACCGTTCCTTCATCCCGGTTCTGGATACCGATGCCACGGTTACTGTTCTTGATGATACAGTTATTGAACAGTACATTATTAATCTTATCCATATTTTCCGAACCGATCTTGATGGCACAGGAACGGGAAACCATAGTACAGTTGGTCACAACTATGTCTTCGCACGAACCGTATTCTTCAAACTCACGGCGATTCTTCAGACAGATGCAGTCATCACCCGATTCGATATGGCAATTGGCTATACGCACATTCTTGGAATGGTCTACATCGATGCCGTCACCGTTGCGTATCTTCAAGTTATTCAGGATAGAGATGCCATCGATGGAGACATCGTTGCAACCGATGAGATGAACCGTCCAATAGGCACTGTTGCGGATTGTCACATCACGGATTACTGTTTTCTCTATATTGATAAGCGTCAGTACATGCGGACGAGGATCAAAGTCGGTCACCGGTTTCAGTTCATAAGAGTCTTCCAGTTCCTTACCCATAAAGGAGACACCATTTCCATCCATGGCTCCTGTTCCGGTGATGGATACCTCTTTCAGATCTTGACCATAAATCCACATCATGCCTTCACCACGATTATCACGGAAAGCACTCAGTGTATAGGCAGCCTCATCAGGATTGGCAAGCAGGCAGGAATTAGGTTCCAGGTGCAGTTCTACAAACGAGGCCAGATGGAAAGGGCTGCACATAAAAGTACGCCCCGCCGGAACCAGCACCGTTCCGCCACCCGACTTGGAACACTGATCGATAGCGGCTTGTATGGCCGCGGCGTCATCGGTGACACCATCACCTTTGGCTCCGTAGTCCATAATATTATAAATAGTCCCTCCGGTCTTCGGAGTGCCGCATGCCCCTAACAGCAAGATGCCGCACAAGGCAAACAAGAATGCTTTTGCTCTCATAAATATATCTTTCTAAAAGTTAACTTGTCACTTCATCATCCCAGGCGGACAGTTTTCCGCTCCCGCTCCCCACTCTTTATTCGGTTCATCCCCCATCACAAACTCCATCACGCCACCATTCACTATATCCTGATGGGTAATGTAATTACGCGCATAAGGTTCCCCGTTCAGCGTTGCCGACTGAATATAGATATTCTTCTGCGATGCGTTACGGGCTTTCACTGTGAACTTCTTTCCACTCTCAAGATTCAGCGTGAAGCTGGGGTATGAGGGGCTGGCAAGTATATAATACGGAGTACCGGGACACACCGGATAGAATCCCATAGCGGAAAACATATACCAAGCCGACATCTGTCCGGCATCGTCATTGCCGGAAAGTCCGCCCGGTTCATTCAGATATTCCGTTTCCATAACGTGGCGGACGGCACGCTGGGTCTTCCAGGGTTCGCCTGCATAATTGAACATATAAGCAACCTGATGACACGGCTCGTTTCCATGCCAGTAACGCTGTTCGCTGAACATGGAATCCAACTTGGCTACATACTCATCTTTCCCTCCCATACTTGCCATCAGTCCGTATGGATCTTGCGGCACGTACCAGGTATAGTGACAGGGGGCACCTTCAGTAATAAAACGGGCAAAATTAAAAGCATTGGCATCATTCAGAAAAGTACCATCGGCATGGCGCCCCTGGGCATATCCCGTACGGGGATCTATCACATTGCGATAATTGGCAGCACGCCGTATCAATGCCTGGTAATCATCCGTCTTACCCAAAGCTTTCGCCATCTGTGCAAGGGCAAAGTCATCATAAGCATACTCTAAGGTACGTGATACCTGTTCCTGGGTATGAAAGGCGTCGGGTACACCGTCTTCAAGAGGAATATATCCGTACTCCAGATAAGAGGTCAGAGCGCGACGCCCCATACCGTTTTTATATTCATCAGGGTTGGAAGGAGTTTCAAAGGCATTCTTACGCATTCCTTCATAAGCCTTGTCCACATCGAAATTGCGAATTCCCTTACAGTAGGCATCACTGATGGCGGAGATACAATGATCGCCTATCATAGCGGCGGTATAGCTATTCCAGCAAGGGAAAATGGGTAGCCACCCGCCTTGCTCATATTTATGCACCAGAGATTGCATCATATCTCCGCCTTTGGTCGGGAAAAGCAGATTTATCATTGGATGCAGGGCACGGTAGGTATCCCACATGCTGTAATCTTCATAATACGTCTCTCCTTCAGGAAGTTGCCGTATCGGGGCTCCATTCGCAAAAGAGGGATAACGTCCGTCCACATCATTGAACGTATGCGGCAGGAAAGAGGCACGATAGAAAGCACCGTAAAACATTTCCTTATCTGCAAGTCGTTCGGTCTCTACATCAATGGTGGAGAGGTGTTTCTCCCAGATTTGTCTTAGTTCTGTGCAAGTCTGTCCAAAGTCCCAATGAGGGATTTCAGCTTTCAGGTTCTTCAAAACACCGTCCCGGTCGGTAAAGGAGGAAGCGGCCTTCACCAATACTTCTTCACCCTCGGTCACATCAAACTCCACATAAGCCCCTATCTGCGCCGCATCTCCTATCCGGGTGGCACCTGGAGACAGGGAATCTCCCTTGAACACACCGTACCCCGTCGGCTTCTTTTGCAGCTGGACGATGAAATGCCCGCTATACCCTGCCGGTTTGCCCCAGCCCTGATAAATGCGGTGAACAGGATTATATCCGTAGATCTGATTGTTGAGGGTATCGATGCAGATGTATCCCTGACCCTCATCACTGTTAGGGTTTACCACCAGATAACCTTTTCCCGCTTTGTTGTAAGTGAAACGGAATATCGCGGAACGCGAACGCCCCGTCATTTCGGCAGAGATATTCTCATCCGGCAGGGGAACCGTATAATAAGCAGGAGTTGCCATTTCTTTCTCATGGGAGAAACGGGTGGAACGTGCTTCCGGCTGGCAACGCAATACACCGAAGAGCGGCATCAGCGTCATAGAACCGTAGTCCTGCGTACATCCGCCCACAATCCAGTGGGAGTTACGAAAGCCTTGCAGCAGAGTATCCGCGTAATAATAGGGTGCTATGCATTTCTGCTCCGTGTCCCGCGTCTGCGCAGTCCAGAAGTTCATTCCGTTGGGTTCGAGTACCGCCGGGAGGGTTTGCCCGTATTCTTCCGTATCCCTGCCAAACAACCCCGCTGTATGGGTCGCACTGGGGGCGGTACCTACACGAGTATCGATATAGGATAATCGCGACTCGTCAATAGTTCCGCAGCGGCTGGTACACGAAATAGCAACCGGTAGCAACACAGTTGCCAATAACAGGGAACAGTATGTATAGATTGTCCGTCTCATCATTACTATATTTTTATATAGATTTTCTTTTTATACAATGGATAGCCGCACACTCCCATCAGCAGTGTAAAGGCAAGGGCGTAAACGGCAGATGCCAGATAAGGACCGGTTATCAGAAAGTGTATTCCTCCGTAAATAACCGGCTTGCTTCCGGTGGCGCCAATGACAATAGCCGCTACCTCGCTGAGTACGTAGAGAAACAAAGGGTTGACTCCGAATATTTCAAAGAAACGACACCAGTTCCTCTTTTCCTTCATATCGATGAAGTAAATCAGCACAGACTGGAGCATGGCTGCCAATCCACAAGTGACTAACACAAATGTAGGCGACCAGATACGCTTATTCAACGGCAAAGCCTCTGCCAGCACAAAACCGCACGTCATCAGAATAAAACCTGCAACAAACAATTTCAGTGTTTTCTGTTCCAAAGCTTCCTTAGCCAGAATGATTTTCCCACAACAGAAGCCGATCAATGTATGAGCGATAGCAGAAAGGGTACTGGTAAGTCCTTCCGGATCTATCGGGCTTTTATGATAAAGGTGGTCTGCACCTAATACATTCCGGTCTATGACAGCCAGAAGGTTTGTATCATCCGGTGCATATCCATTACCTATGTAAAGCAAAACGGCATATCCGGCGATAAGGAAACCAATGATCCAGCCGATATATTTATGATTGACATACAAAGCTGCAAAGGAAACGACACAATAGCACAAAGCTATGCGCGGCAGAACTCCTGTAAGCCGAAGATGGGCAAAAGGAAAGAAATCTCCATCACAAATAAAGTGAAACCAGTGAATAGCCCAGCCGATGCATAGAATGACAAGAGTACGTTTCAGTATCTTACGGACCACTGAGCCAGATGCCTGGAAATGGAACTTGCTCAAAGCAATATAAGTGGAGATTCCCATGATGAACAAAAAGAACGGAAAGACCAGGTCGCAAAGAGTCAACCCATTCCATACAGAATGTTGCAAGGAACTGTATGACAGCTTCCCACCGGAATTATTGACGAGAATCATACCGACGACAGTAATTCCGCGCAGCACATCGAGAGAAAGCAGACGCTTTTTCAATTGACAATTGACAGTTGACAATTGACAATTATCTGTAGAGTGGAGGGGAGATGCTGTTTGCATATGTTATGGGGGTTAATTAAAAACAGTTATTGCGCAGCCTAATTGTCAACTGTCAATTGTCAACTGTCAATTGAAAAAGGGCTTCTTTCGCCACATCCACACAGCTTCCTTCAGGAACCGAACCATACGGATTTTTTGCCAGTGTCCAGGGTTCTTCCATCGCATAATAATCCAGCTTAACTTCGGGTTTACCATCCAGTTGATCCTGAAGAGTTTGCCAGTAGGCTGCCCAACGTTTATAATAGAAATCGCGCAGAATACCGTTCCATTCCTTATGGGCATAGTCGCGCAGACCACCGTCATCAGCGCAAACACGATTGCCCCAAGTGGTTATCTGCACGCGGGCATTCCACTCGTACAGGTCTTTTTCTTCGGGAGTAGTCCCCAAATTGCGTGCCTGCTCTATCCAGCGGCCTACACGGAATTCACTACGTGTACCCAGCAATTTATCCTGCAACAAAAGCAGATCCAAGAATTTCTGTGAATCACAGGCGAAGCTACGTTTATCGAAGCTCTTGAAGTCGGCAATAGCCCGATTGTATGTGATACGCCCTTTATCGGAGATGGCTTGTCGCACGATGTCCACCAAGTCATATTCAAAGTTATTATTACCACGATATCTATCAGCTACTTCCACCATCAGCCGTGCAGCTTCTTCCGTAACGGTAGGATCATAATAGTTCTTCATCTTCGACCAGCTCGATGCCTGGAAGTTATTCAGCGAAGGACGTCCGCAGAAAATAGACTCATGAGGGCCTTGTTGGTTGTTTCCGAAAGGGCAGTTATAAATGGTATTGGCAAGCAAAGTCCATGCTTTTTCTATCTTCTCGTCTCTTACTCCGTAACGGGCAAAGAGATAATCTTTCAGCCATTCCTCTTTCGTGAATTTCTCCGATCTCCAAGGAAGTTCGCACATCAGTTCAAACATCATGGGGTTATTCTCTGCACCTTCCATGGTCAGACCTATTCCTTTCAGATGAACTGCTAACGGATTGTTCTTAGTCAGGTAGAAGTTATCGAGTAGCTGGTCCATGCGACCGTGCAATCCCACATTGCCACCGAAATTGAGCAACATACAGAACAGCCAGTTGTGCTGTTCATAACCCTTGTCACGCTTCCAGATGGAAGGGATTCCCCACATAGGACGACATTCACTGAACAGGTCCAGTATCAGCAGATCTCCATTCTGCATATTCTTTATCATCTCGGGACGAGGGTTCTCTGTCCAGCCCTGCACTACCCAGGTGGCTTTCGGATTCACTTTTTTCATAGCCGCCATAATAGCTTTCCCGGCCGCATCGAAATCTACTGAAGCAGCATTCTCGGCTTCATGAAAAGGATCCATGGAATAATAATCAGCCTTGCCGAAAAGCTTCTCCTGCTCCTGATAATATAAATCGGCAATCTCGGCAAAGCGGATATCGGTAGGTTGCAAGAAAGCAGGACGGGTAAAACCGTTCCATAAATCAGACTTGGTCAGGTTCAGTCCCAACTTCTCGTCAGCATCATGCGGAACCATTCCGGAATATCCCGGAAACACAGGTTTAATGCCATATTCGCGCATACGCTTCAGGATTTTCTTCTGCAAAGCTTCCTGCTGTACATACCAGGAATCCGGATTAGGTCCGCCCCATCCTTCCAGATTATTCATTGCCCACCAGGCAAGAAAAGCAGGACCGGCAATGAACCGGTTAATTTCATCTTTAGAATATCCCAGTTTTTGAAGCATATTGAACCAGATACATTCCTGGCCTACGGCTGCCAAAGGGAGATTGATACCATGTAGAGCCATCCAGTCTATTTCTTTCTCCCAGCGTTCCCAATCCCAAAAGGCCATGGTGTAGGAATAGGTACAGTAGTTGAAATCGTAACGGAGTGAGAGGGATGTTTCGTGACGTTCTTTTCGGGGGACGGGAGGAAGTACCTGCGGCAATTTCGCCTGCATACCATTCCATGACAGTTGGATACCGGCATAATATTTCAGATACCAGTTGATACCTGTCGCTATATTCACATAGTTATTACCCCGGACTACGACTTTAGTCCCTTTCTGGTCCAGTTCGAAAAAATCATCCGCACCTTTCTTGAATTCGATAACAAATTTCTTCGATGCTCCCTTATCAATTCTTTCGAGCAAACCATTTATAGGGTTGGCAGATAACTGAACGGATAAACCTACTACTAACAAGATGAGTAAACTGAGTTTGATTTTCATGGTATTCATTCTTCTGGGTGATGTGCAAAAGTAGGCGTTTATTTTTTTATGTAAGGAGAAAATAGAAAAGTTTGGGGCGAATATAGTAAACTCACTTCTTCCCCAGCTTCGAGCTCGGCAAATATCCGAAGAACTCTTTGAAACACTTCGTAAAATATTTAGGATCGTTGAATCCTACAGCATAGGCTATTTCGGAGACATTCACATCTCCCGATCCCTCCTGTATCATCCGTTGCGCCACGTTCAGACGGTAGTTCTTCATAAACTGCCCGATGGGCTGTCCCGTCAGGTCCTGCATTTTCTTGTTGACCAATGTCTTGCTGTAGCCCATGTCGCGTACAAAGCGTTCCAGGTTATATTCCGCATCGGCATAGTGTTCCTTCATCAGGTTGACTGCATTCGTAATGAATGTCTTGTCTCGCGATTCTTCCTTTACATGCAGCTCTTCCACATTACTGCTGGATGAGAACATCTTCTTATATTTCCTTCGCAGACTCAATATATTACGGATACGAAGCCGGAGCACTTCTTCATCAAAAGGTTTGCAAAGATACTCGTCCACGCCTATTTCAAAACTTCTTTTCTCTTGTACGTCCGAGCGAAGCGCCGTAAGCATCAGGAAAGGAATGTGCGAAGTCGCCAGATTCTCCTTGATACGGCGGGACAACTCCATACCATCCATCACAGGCATCATCAAATCACTGACTATTAAGTCGACGGTATGTTTCTGAACGATTTCAAGAGCCTCCTGCCCATCACCTGCCTCAAACAAACGATAATTACCCACAAGCAACGTACGGATATACGAACGCATATCTTTATTATCTTCCACAATCAGGATAGTCTCTTTCTTCTGAGTGTCCTCCGGTTGTAAGGTATCGGGCAGATATACATTGTTGGGCTGTACCACAACTTCTCCGTTCGTTTCTACCCGCACTCCGGGAATCAATGGCATAAACATACGGAATGAAGCCCCCTGCCTGTGATTATTGCGGGCAAAGATTTCTCCGCCATGCAAGTACACAATCCGCTTGCACAGGAAAAGACCGATACCTGTGCCGCTCTGCCCGTAAACCGGATATTTGGTACTCTTCTTAGACTGGTAAAAGCGGTCGAAAATCTTTTCCAGATCTTCCGCCACAAGGCCATGTCCCGTATCGCATACATTCATATAGAGTAGTTTCTCCCCGTCCTTTCCTCTGACAGACGCCACAAATATGTCAATACGACCGTTATCCGGTGTAAACTTAATAGCATTCGAAACCAGATTCACCAACACCTTGCGCATATATCCCGTATCGATCATCAGAAAGGGATTCTCCAAACGGAAATAAGTACATATGTCGATATGCCTTTCCTTGGCAAAGACTCTGAAAGGTATCAGCAACTCAGACAAAAACTCGATAAAATTCGAGGAACGCTTATCCAGCACCACCTTGTCTATGTCCAGTTTCCGGAAGTCCATCAGTTCATTGACCAGGGAAAGCAAATACCGTGAATTTCGCTCGGCTATCTGCAACTGTGCCTTTACAGCCTCATCCTGCGTCTCCTTTAAAGCATGTTCAATGGGGCCATGAATCAGTGTAACCGGAGTACGGAATTCATGAGTGATGTTCGTAAAGAAAGCAATCTTCTCTTCCGTAATCTCCTTTACGTGTTGAGCCATGTTTTCCAATTGTTTGTTCTGGACAGCCAGTTCCTGCGTGCGCAGTTCCACTTCTTTTTCCAATCGCGCTTTCTGTTCACGATAACTCCGCATCTTCCGCTTATAGAATAAATAAATAGCAAGGCAAATAACTACGACAAGAAGCAGATAGAATCCAATGGATTTATAGAAATAAGGAGTGATCCCCACTTCTATGTCGGTTATTTCATCCGACCAACGCCCCAACTCATCCGTCGCACGCACTTGCAGAGTGTAGTTCCCCGACGGGACAGCCGCATATCTTGCCATATAATCACCCGGTTGAGTTTCATTCCACTCTTCCTCGTATCCCTCCAGACGATAGGCAAAGCGAATACGGCTGCTGTTTCCATAATTCTGTGTGGTAAATCCTACGGAGAAACGATTCTCCCTTTCATGCAGGAAAATACCGGAGGCAAGGGTGATATCCTTTTGCAGATAATCACCACTGGAAGGATAGATAATATTTCCTCCAATCGCCAGTGAAGAGAGTTTCACATGCGAATCCGCAGACGGCGAAGTTTCATTATCAGAATGAATAATAACCAATCCGTCTATGGTAGCCATATAGATAAAGTCGTGTTTTGGCGAATAATGGATGCCGTTCCAGTAGAACTGAGTAGCCGGCAGGCCATCAGCCTGCGTGTAGTTACTGAATGTCATCGACTGGATATTCAGACGGGACACTCCATCATTCGTAGTCAGCCACAAGTTTCCCTTCCCGTCTTCAGCCATACCGATAATTGTATTATTAGGCAACCCGTGACGTGTGGTATAGTTTTTAAAGACAAAGTGATTATTCTTGTCACTCGTCAACTGATACAGTCCGCTTCCATTGCCACCCAGCCAGATAGTACCATTCTTGTCTTCCAAGATGCAATTAATCTTTTCCAGTTGTGTTGACTGTGGATTATCCAGTTTATACCGAAGATATTTATAATCAAAGCGCTTGTTCGACTTGGCAAAAGAAGCAAGGTCTACAATGAAGACACCTTGTGTGGTACCCACCCACAAACGCTTATCCTTATCAATCAGCAGGGCGTGAACCGCTTCGAACTCATTATCCGACTGATCGAATAATACACGGATGAAAGTATCTTTCCGCTTATCGTAGAAATGCACTCCACGTGTAGAGCCGAACCATATTCCGTGATTGATCACATCTTCACAGGCACTATTGATAAAGTCACCTTCCAATTCGGGAATATTCTCACGGGTATAGCGCTTAAAGGTACGGTTATTGGGAATATTCAGGTTCAGTTCGTTGATGCCCACACCCCAGGTATATGCCCACAGACGGTTATCGGAGTCAATCAGCAGTCCGTTAATAGTGTTATTACTGATGGAAGTTATATCGTTAGGAGAAAAAAGATGATGGGCACAAGTCTTTTCCTCCTGATTCCATTTCATCAGTCCACGTTCTACTAATCCAATCCAAAGATTGCCGTCTTTATCTTCACCTACGGCATTAACAGGTGTAGGAGTATCTGTTTCTGTGACAGAAGTACCGCATGTCCATAATTCTGTTTGCAAGCGCTTCGGGGAAAGCAGGTTGATGCCTCCGGTTTCAGTACCCAGCCAGATGGTCTCTCCATCGGTGAACAGGCAGTTGATGGCATTACAGTTAATGGTTACTCCACCCCGGTCACTGGTCTGACGGATGAATGAAAAAGTATCCGTATCTTTGTTATACACATTCAGTCCATTCAGGGTAGATACGATCAGGTGTCCCCGTTCCGTCAGTTTGATATCCGTTATATAGGCCTGGCTCAACATTCCGGGGCGATGAGTGGAGTAGCGATACCTCTTCAGACTTCGTTCGGCATGATTATATCTGAATAAACCACGGTTAGAGCCAATCCACAAAGCATCCCCATCCGCCTGCATACAGGAAATCCGCCAATCTTCACTGAAAGAAACCAAACTATCGGACAAGATATCTGCCTTTAAGAGATGGTCCGGTTGCTTCTCGACACGATATACCTGGTTGTCAATGCCTGCACAAACTGCCCAGCCTATATCAAGAATGGCATGTACGGGAGATTCGTATTCGCTCTTCAGACGATACCAGGTCTTTATATCTCCCTGATCGTCCAAATCAATACACCACAGTTCTTTATTGCCGGAAATCCATAAATCTCCCTGTCTGTCTTTATAGATGGTACTGACGTTTTCATTCAGCAACTTTTGCAGCGGACTATCCGGTGGAACAGGGAGTTTTACCAAAGCATAAGTATTCAGGTCGAGGATATCTATTCCACCTTCGGATGCAATCCACAATCGCCGGAAGTTATCTTCACAAATCTTATGGACAAAGTCATTCTTTAAGCGTATCGGTTCCGTTTGTGTACCATAGTTCAGGAACTGGTAACCATCATATCTGCCTATACCATAATGTGTGGAAACCCAGACGTACCCTCCGGAATCTTTAAAGATATCACTTACAAAGCTATAAGGCAGCCCTGCATTTTCAGTGATAAACTTAAAGTTGTACTGGCTGAAAAAGCGATCCGCACTTTTCGGAAAAAGCGCCAAAGCATGTATCAGACAGATGAGAAAAAGGAAAATACGTTGTTTCATTTCTTTTCGATTCGGATACGCGCATCTACTGCAATCACATATTTTTCCGTTGCCAGTAGCGGGTTGATATCCATTTCCTTGATCTCCGTTGCAAAACGCAACAAAGTGGATAGTCGCACGATAATCTCGGCGAATTTATCTTCATTCACCCCCTTTTGTCCACGTGTTCCCTTGATAATTTTGTAAGCACGAAGGGAATGGATCATGGAGTAAGCCTCTTCATACGAAAGCGGTGCCAGACCGGAAGAAACGTCCTTAAGCACTTCCACAAAAATACCACCCAAACCACACAGCACTACATGCCCGAATTTCTCTTCATACTTGGCGCCTACGAAAAGTTCCGTACCCGTCAGCATCGGTTGTATCAGGATACCTGTCACTTCGGGAATCTGCATCATACGTTCAAATTCAAACGCCAGATGCTCTTCTCCCTTGATATTAAGCACCACCCCGCCTACGTCGGATTTATGAACAGGTCCCACCACCTTTGCCACTACAGGGAAACCCGTGCGACGAACAAAAGCCAGCACCTCGTCTTTATTGGCCGACACAAATTCCTCAACTATGGGAATGCCGGCAGCATGCAGCAATGCTTGCACATAATGGGGCTGAATATATCCATCTTCGGGAATAGAGTCTATAATACGACGAATACGCGGCACATCCACACCAAAGAGTTCGATCTCATTGGCGGCAGGCCGGGAAGCATTCATGATGCGCGACAATGCGGTACCCAATGTCACTTCGTCAGCAAAGTTCACATGGCCTTTAGCAAGGAAAGCGGCGACTTCCGCTCCGGCAGTATTGATGGAGGGAAGAATGGGGAAGATCGGTTTACTGCATGTCTGCATCTTCTCATGCAACACGTCATACATCTCGAACATGGTAACCAGTCCCGGTGTCCCGAAGATAGCCAGAACAGCATCAATATTATCGAATTTCTCTTCACAATATTCCAGGCAAAGACGCAGATGGTCGGGAGTTCCCGTAGCCAGGATATCAATCGGATTTCCTACAGCTGCACCGGGGAAGAGCTTACTTTTCAATTCGTCCACAACCGGGCCTTCCAGCTTGGGCACATTCAGTCCGCCTTTACTCAGCGCATCAGTCAGCATAACGCCCGGACCTCCGGCATGGGTAATGATGGCAAAATTCTTTCCTTTCAGTTCCGGCAGGGTGAAAATACAGCCTACCGTCGTCAGTTCCTCGCGCGAATAGCAACGTACAATACCTGCCTTACGGAACAAAGCTTCCACTGCCGAGTCCGAACTGGCAATGGCACCTGTATGCGAAGATGCTGCACGGCTACCACTTTCACTGCTACCTGCCTTGATGGCAGCAATCTTACAGCCTTTCTTTATCAGAGAGGATGCATGGAACAACAGACGGTCCGGATCACCGATACTTTCAATATAGAGCAGTTTTATTTTAGAATCTTTATCTGCCTGGAAATTCTCGTCCATATATTGCAGCACATCTTCCACACCTATCTGTTTGGCATTCCCCACAGACCAGACAGAATTGAACTGCAAACCTTTTGTTACGGCACTTTCCAGAATGAAAACGGCAGTCGCACCGGAGCTGGATATCAAATCGACTCCTTGAGGATGCAATTGCGGAATGGGTTGACTGAACACACTATGATGCCAGGTATTCATCAGTCCGATGCAGTTCGGCCCTATCAGGGAGGCACCGTACTTATTTACCGTTTCCAGAATACGGTCTTCCAGCAGAGCGCCCTCATGTGTCTCTTCACCGAATCCGGCGGAAAGAATGATAAACGCCCGTACCTGCTTCTCAGCAGCAAGCACTTCTACGGCATCAGGACACATCTGTGCGGGAATAGCGAGTATCGCAAGTTCCGTATCGGGGATGTCCTTCACATCGGCATAAGCTGTTACACCTTGTACTTCTGTCTCTTTCGGATTCACGGCACGAAGTTCACCGGTATAACCACCATTAATAAGGTTACGCAGGATAGCGCCTCCCGGCTTGTGCACATTATTGGATGCTCCCACCACTACAATACTGGCAGGACGAAGCAATTGGTTTGTTATCATAGTCTGTTCACTTTAAGTTCAGGATACAATGTGACAAATATACGTCTTTTATGCAATCCTGCAATCGGAAAAGAAAAGAAAAATGGAAGTGTAATCGGGAGAGGAGGTTTCAAGTAAGCAGCCTCTTTGAATGACAAAACAGGAGATTACCGTTTTCATCACGGAGATGCATCCCGTTGCCCTCGCAATAACGGAAGAAAGAACAATCCCCACATGCATCTTTTTTCATCCAGTCGCGGTTGCGGAAAGGTTGGAAACGCTCTTCCCATACCTGCATGAATTCGTCCTGATAGATATTTCCTTGATGGAAATCGCTCCGTATGCTGGGGCAGGCGGATATGGAACCGTCTATCAGAATTGAGCCAACGGTTACACCGGCATTACAGGCAAAAAAGTTATCGCGCACTTCTCCCTCATACTTACCCAGAAAACCTTCACATCCATAGCTCAGGTGCATCTTGCCTTCCTTGCGAGTATCCTTTATGAAATCCATGAGTCCTGTAAATTCTTCATCCGTCAGCTGGAACTCAGGATACATGACAGCACGCCCCACAGGGAAGATAGTGAACATGCGCCAATGGCGGACGCCAATTTTATAAAGAGAAGTTTTTAATTCGTTCAGATAAGGATAATTACGGCGGTTTACGCAAGTCACCACATCCCAAGTCAGTTCAGGTTCGTGTACCAGCATTTTTATAGCTTCCCAAGCATTGTGATAACTCTCGGGATGCCCACGTAACCAATTATGATCTTCGGAAAAACCATCCAGACTGATGGTAATAGAGTGGAGTCCGGCAGCCATAAGACGTTGCAAACGCGCTTTCGTCAAACTAAGCCCATTGGAGACCATGCCCCACGGATAACCACGGCGGTAAAGAGCCAGTCCGACATCTTCCAGATCTTCCCGCATCAAAGGCTCGCCACCGGTAATAATAATACTTACTTTATTGGGATTTACATAAGGGGTAATTGCATCAATGGTACGCAGGAAATCCTCAGCAGGCATATCTTTCACTGTCGCCATTCGCTTGCAGTCGCTACCGCAATGCTTACAATGCAGGTTACAGCGCAAAGTACACTCCCAAAAGAGCTGCTTTAAAGGGTGCAGTTCCTTCAGGTTATTTCTCATTTTCCGGGCTATCTCCAGAGCAAGACGCCTGCGTATAGAAAGGTTATTCATCCTGCACTTTGCCTTTAATGCCAAAGTCGCAATGAGGTTGTCCATACTCACAAGGAGCGTCTCCCATACTGTCACATGCACTAAATCCCAGTAGAACCAATCCGCCGGACAACATCCGGTTGTAGAAATGTAACCAGTGTTTTTTCTCTTTTTTCATAGCATTTCTCATGTCCATTCTTACTTAGATATCCTTTTATAAAATGCTGTTATTTTGAAAATACTGCACCAAAGATAACCTTTTATCTGCAATAATTCAAAATAATTGTCAGTATTCCGTATAAAGATTTCATATATTTGAAGCCTCATTCTAAAATGGGGGCGTAACAAAACAGAATTATGGACATCAGAAACAGAATACAACAACTATTAACCGCCATCAACCAAGGGGTTTATGAGAAGGATACGGAATTAGGCTTGTCATTATTGGCTGCACTGGCAGGCGAAAGTGTTCTTTTGCTGGGTCCTCCGGGGGTTGCCAAATCCATGGTGGCACGCAGACTGAAGGCTGCCTTCAAGGGAGCAAAGGCTTTCGAATATCTGATGTCACGCTTTTCTACTCCCGACGAGATATTCGGACCTATCAGTATCAACCGGCTCAAGGAATTCGATAAATACGAACGTGCCATTGAAGGATATCTCCCTACGGCAAGTGTAGTATTCCTGGATGAGATATGGAAAGCAGGGCCTGCCATACAGAATTCATTACTCACCGCCATCAATGAGAAAATCTACCGGAACGGAGACAGAGAAATCAAACTACCGCTTAAACTTCTGATTGCCGCCAGTAACGAGTTGCCCGCACACGGCGAAGGACTCGAAGCATTGTGGGACCGGTTTCTGTTACGCATCATCTGCACCTGTGTGAAAGATGAAGCGACCTTCTACAACATGCTGCTCGATGATAATGATAAAGAAATAAACATACCCGCAGATCTGCAAATCAGTGAAGAAGAATATGCAGACTGGCGCAGACAGATAAACCAGGTTTCACTATCCACCGAAATACTACATTATATTACGAATATCCGCCATCAATTGAAACGTCTTCCGCTGGATGATAAAGACACAGTTCGAAACGTATACATAAGTGACCGACGCTGGAAGAACATCGTACAACTATTGAAAGCCTCAGCCTTCATCAACGGACGTACAGCGGTGAATTCGGCAGATTTGCCTCCTCTATACCATTGCCTATGGAACGAGATAGACGAGTGCGAGTCCATTCATCAATTAATTCTCCGTGAGCTGTTCACTTCCTGCCTGGAAAAGATGGAAGAAATCACCGAGGCGATTAAGAGTGATATCCGAATTAGCCGGGTGCGCCAGGCGCTGGAAGATTTTAAAAACAATTGCTCGCCCAAGAATGACCTTGAAATTACGGATTACTTCTACTATCATGTAGCCGAACATGGCACAGGTCATACCTACATCTTCGCCGTAGACTATCTGGCATTGAAAGAGCAGAAGAGAGAAAATGCTCCGAAACAAGCCGTCATCTATCCCGATCCGTTGAATCCGGGACGCTCGATTATCCGTTGTTATCCGGGCGGAGCACCCTCAGGCACAGTTCAGCAACGGGTGAACCTATACAGAGAGGGGACAGAGTACCTGTTAATAGATGGAGTGCAATATCCGATGATGCAAAGGAAGAAAGGAGAAGGAATGACTAAAGCATCTCACCAGTCCGAACAAACCTCCCAAAGCCTGTTCGACAAACTGCCCCAGATCACCTCCCGCAATTACCGGGATGAACTGAACCGGCTCTTTCAGCAGCTTCTCACCCTTACCAACTCCTTATGCACGGACAATCTGTTCGTCAGCCCCGCCGACAAAGAGTTAATCACCCGTTACTCGGACGAAGTGCTGAAAAAACTGCGGAATGTAGAAATCGAAGAGGAAAAGTTACAATTCAACTTGCAGCAATATGGCAGGGCTGAGCAAAAGGAAGTATGATATCCAGTTCTATGTAAAGGTAGTCGAGAAGTTCGTACAAACGGGAGAATGCGCCAAGACGCTATACGGTGAAACGGAAGATCCCCTGCTTCTCTATCTGCTGGCCATCATGAACGATCCGTCCATCAGAGTTCTGGTGTTGGGCGATGAAGTTCGTGCACGCATATTCTACGATATCACTACGCAGTTTGTCTGGCAGTTTCTGGAACAAGAGAAATTTCAGATGCAAAGAGCCCAATCCGAACTTGGAGAAATGGAAAGTGCCCTGAACTGGATTAAAGAGAAACGGGATGGATGGCAGGCCCTACTGAGAAAAATCAAAGATGACTATAAAGAGAATGCCTTCGATGAACCATTCTACGAACACATGTTCGGGGACAAAGACAAGCAACATGATTCCACCGTTTGGGAGAAGATGCTGAAAGACTGGGAAGATTCTTTTCAGCAGAAGCAGCAGGAACAGAAAGAGAAGAATCTGGATGCGAAGAAAGACTTTCTGGAAAAGAAACTGAAAACCAGCCTGAACAAGATACCGGAATACCTGGAAGAACACCAAGTGGACAAGGAGGAATTCTATCAGGCATGGAGCATGATGAACGGATTGTGGAATACCATCGATTTCGAGAATATCCGGAAGATTGTAAAACTGCAAAAGGAATATCCCGAACTGCTGAAAGTAGCCAACCGTATGGGAAGAATAGCCGACGACGAAGGCAGCAAACAGGTATATGTAACGGAAGGCAGTGCCTACAAACTGGCTCATTCCCAGAAGAGCGATATTCTGGGTGTCACCATCGGTAACGACCTGAACGCCCTGCTTCCTTCGGAATTGCTATATTATGCAGACAGCGAACTGCAAGATGTCTTCATGCTGAAATACTTCACGCAGAAGCTACAAACCTTCCGTTATAAATCGGAAATCATGCAACCCTCCAGGCGTCTGGAAGCAAAACCGGCAGTTCTGAAAGGGCCTATGATCGTATGCCTCGACACTTCGGGCAGCATGACAGGGAAACCGGAGCGAATGGCCAATTCCCTGCTGATAAAACTGATTGAAATAGCTGAACTTCAAAACAGGGAATGTTTCCTCATCACATTCTCCGTATCCACCAAAACCATTGACATACGCCGCGACCGGCTGAAACTGATGGAATTCTTCAGCCACCCCTTCACCGGTGATACGGATGCCACCCAAATGCTGAAAGATACTTTCAGGATGCTCGACGAGAACCGCTATATGAATGCGGATGTCTTACTTATCAGCGATTACCGCATCCCCAAATGCAAACCGGAGCTGTTAAAGCAAATGAGCGTACACCGGGAAAAAGGCACTCTCTTTTATGGTCTACAGATTGGCATCGCTCCGAATGAATGGACAGAGCATTTCGATCACATCTACAGGATAGAGTATCATGTAGACCGCAAATATTAAAGCCAGTCCATCAGTTCCGCAATAGCCACATTCCCATAAAACGGTCATAGACCATATATCCGCCGGCCGATTTATAGACAAGTTCTTTCTCTACCAACGATTTCAAAGCGGCATTGACACTGCTCGGAGTTTTCAGCCCATGTCCCAAAATAAACTCTCCACTGTTGGGTGCCGTCACTTTCCCTTCATGCGCAATGGCTTTCATCAGTGCCAACTGATTGTCCGTCAGCATAATAATCAGGTTCTGATAGACAGGTGTATTTTCTTCAAGAAGCCCCATCAGCACTTGCTCTGCCTGAGTGATTTCTACAACCGACTCGTTTCGCTCATACAACCGATTCAGCATTGCCTGCATATACCAGGTATGTCCCTCAAATCGGGTATATATCCAATGAAAAACTGATTTGTCCAACTCTTGCCCCCGCAATTCGAAAAAGTTCCTTGCAAACCGATAATAAGATTCTTCATCAATCTCACGAAGCACCATCAATTGCGTGCTTTGATAGAAAGGACGCTTGGCGGAAACAAACATTTCCTGCATCAAATGCTGACTGCTACCTGCAAAGATGAAACGGACATTCGGGATAAACTGGATATAAGAGCGAAGCAAAGCCTCTGTACCTTCTTCAGGATAAGAAGTGATCTGCTGAAACTCATCAATAGCCAGATAACAATTCCTACCGGAAGCAGCCATATAGTCAAAGATTTCCTTCAATGTCTGTTCAGACTTGTCGGCAACAAAGTCTAAGGTTACTGTAGGAACTCCCGTCAGCTCATCTGCACTAATCACCGGTCGGCAAGAGCGAAAAAAGGAAGTCAGCTTATGCAAAGCACTTTCGCTGAGCGTATCAAGCTGCCCTAGTACGGTTTTTGCCAGCAGGCGAACGAAAGAAGCTAAATCGCGCGTTGCAAAAATATCCATATAGAAACTGGCAACTTCCGGTTTCTCCTCTTGCAGGGTATAGAAGACATTTTTTATCAATCCCGTCTTACCCATACGCCGAGGCGCTATCAATGTCAGGTTCCGTTCATTCTCCAAAGCCAACAACATCTGTTGTGTTTCAGCTTCACGGTCACAAAAATAACGGGGATTCGCATAACCATAAACTAAAAAAGGATTCCGGGGTTGCATCTTCTGAGCTTTCATAAGCGATATTACATATTTTACGTTACACTTTTTGTGTAACACAAAATACGGAATAAATATCGGATTAAACAAATAGATGCGAATATTTAACCTGCATCATTAAAGCCATTCCAACAGTTCCGCCGGACTTTTCATCTGTTTCAGTCTGGGATGGGCGAATGTACCCACCACCTCATGCTGCCACATCACCTCGAAAGGAATGTGTACCCCGTATCCTCCGATAGCCAGTACCGGTTGAATATCGGACTTCAAGGAATTACCGATCATCAGGAATTCTTCCGGAGCAACCTGAAGAGTTTGTAGCAGGCGGGTATATTCTTTCTCCGTCTTATCAGACATTATTTCAATATGATCAAAATAAGATGTCAGCCTGGAGCGTTGCAGTTTACGTTCCTGATCCAACAAATCACCTTTCGTAGCCACTACCAGACGATAACGGCCTTGTTCCTTCAGAGCTTTCAAAGTCTCTTCCACACCGGGCAGCAACTCAATCGGCATCTGAAGCAGAGATTTACCTAAAAAAATAATCTGTTGTATCTTATCTGCTGAAATCTTCCGCTCACTCACCCGCAAAGCAGTTTCAACCATCGAGATGGTGAACGCCTTGGCGCCATAGCCCAAACATTCCAGATTATCCATTTCTGTTTGAAACAGTTCTGCCGAAATCTCCTCTGCGTTATCATATTCACTTAACAGATCCGTATACTTTCGTTCTACCTCTTGAAAAAAAGGTTCATTGCTCCAAAGCGTATCGTCCGCATCGAAAGCAATGACTTTAATAGCGTGTTTCTTTTTCTGAGTCTCCATCCGGTTCATTACATATTTTACATTACATCATTTATACAATGCAAAGTACATAAGAAATTATAGATAAAGCAAAGGAGTACGGACTTTTAACGTCTTTATACTCCGAAATAAGAACCGATCAAAAAACCATGCAGTATAACCTGGGCCGTACTTGCTCCGTACCAGCTCCGTAGTTTCTCCATATAAAGGTACTTCTGACCGAAGAATGTACGGAGCAAGTACGGCTCAGATACGATTCGGATATGGCTCACATCGAGTTTACGCAAGATTCATATATTTCAAAATATAGTTACATTATCATAAAGTAGTTTTATTATCCTGTATTTTATAAAAAGCTACTTATTTTTGTATGTATTAAAGCATTTTCCGACCCTTCTTATTCTTTGACCTCATCGGGAATCTAAACAATAAACTTAATATAAATATCATGCAAGAACGACAGAAAAACAGAAAATTGTATTTTGAGGAACTTTCCATAACAAGCAGGAAATATTACATCCCATACATATCAAAATACAAAAAGATTAAAAAGGGAATGAATATTTTAGAAATAGGGTGCGGAGACGGAGGTAATTTATTACCTTTTGCCGAACTGGGATGCAACACCACAGGAGTAGACATATCCGCAGGTAGAATCAGGGATGCCATCCTGTTTTTTGAGGAAAGGCAGATAAAAGGGAACTTCATCGCCTCGGATATTTTTAAATTGAAAGGATTTGAACATAAATTCGACTTAATCATTTGCCATGACGTTATAGAACATATAAAAGACAAAGCGACATTCTTATCAAATCTCCCCAAATACATTAATTCTGAAGGGATCATCTTTATGTCATTTCCTGCGTGGCAAATGCCTTTTGGAGGGCATCAACAAATATGCAAAAGCAAAATAATTTCTCACTTCCCTTTCATACATTTACTACCTGCATCTATATACAAAGGCATTTTAAAAATTGGCGGTGAGAACATCAGCTGTATTGAAGAGCTTCTTTCTATAAAGGAAACTAAAACTCCAATAGAATTATTTGAAAAGTTAGCGCATAAGAAACGCATGACGGTTATAAACAGGCAACTGTTCTTTATAAGCCCTCATTATGAGATAAAATTCAGATTAAGCCCTCGGAAACTGCCTTCAATAATTGCCGGTGTTCCATATCTGAGAAACTTCTTCACCACATCATGCTTTTATATTCTAAAATGACACACTTTGCTCACATAATATGGAAATGCAACTTGCTATAACTGCAACGACGACATTACACTTGAAAACAAGTAATGTTATGGTCCGGAACAAGTAATGTTACGGATGATTACATTGCTTGTTCTCATCAACAACAAGCAATGTAATTTTAGGTAAGTCTGATTTGCAAACGGAATATATAAGAGGTTATTTTCTTCTTGCAGCCTTTCAGCTTTTTCCAAGTTCCCTGTTCATCGACATTTTGGCTGAAACATACCTGAAACAACTATAAGACTGGAAGTTTCAGGCTGAATACCGATGAACAGGAAGTTCAAAGAGAAGTAGCCCGGAACTGTCATCCGTTTTCGTCTTTAGTATTTTTATTCCGCTTGTTACCGTTTATATAGAGCAGTGGTGAGCGGAACTTTTTATTTGCTTCCCTTCATGACGAGTTATGAGCTAAAGTAAAAACTGCTCTTGGAACAGTTCTAAACTAAGAGCACTGATAGTGTGCTGAAGTACATAAAGTACCGGAAATAGAACGTCCCACCTGCTTTTCAACACGAAAATCGGGCGAGACGGAAATAAATGGTCATCTTGCTAGTTATAATCCTTCTATGTCTTTAATGGGTAAACCAGTCACTTGGTGGATGAGCTCGAAGGAGATATTCAGGGATTTCATCGTACGGGCATTCTCTATGTTTTTTTCCTGCTTTCCTTGTTCAAGCCCTTCCTGTCTGCCTTCCTCTCTTCCTTCCTCTCTTCCTTCCTCCGCCGCCGTACTCAGCACATCATTCTGAATCATCACGGCATTGATATGCTCGTCATACGCCAGTTGTTCCGCCCTGTCCATATTATAATAAATCAGTTTGCGGCGTGCCTCTTCCAGTCCGGGAGCTTTCGTGTCGGGGCGGATGATTCCGGTTTTCAGATACTCTATCCACTCCTCAAGCGGGGTGACGGCCACCTTATTGAACTCATTCACTCGAATCAGGAAGTATTCGGGGAAGATTTCGGCAGGCAACTTGCGCACGATGGCATCCTTCTCCTTGGTGGTGACTTCCAGAAAATCGCCCGTATGCACGCCCACAAAGGAGTTCTGACCGTGGTACAGGTAATCGTTCCCCTTGCCAATGTCGAAATAGAGAATGCTGATGGAGTACACTTTCTTCACTTGGGAGTAAAGTTCTCCCAGTTCGATATGCTCCGTGATGGCCTTGGCAACGCCGAAGAGGATGCGCTCTAAATAGTATATTTCGCGCGTGTTCTGCACCTCAACGATGATGATTTCATCCTTGCTATTGCGCGCCTTGATGTCCACACGGTTGAACTTCTCGCTTTCACGTTGCTGGTTGCCCTCGCTTTCCAGTATCTCGACGATGCGGATAGGCTCACCCAGCAACACGGTGAGGAAGCCTTCGAGCACGCCGAAGTTGGCTTTGTTGCGCAGCAAACGTTTCACAGCCCAATCAAAACGTATATATTTGTCTTTCTGTTCCATAACTTTTGTTTTTGTCTTCCGGTTATGCACAAAGGTAAGCATTATTTCTGTTCCCAACATGTCCGGAAGCAATAATTTATTTCATTACTTCTCATCTATAAGTCAAATTAGCATTCTCATGTTCCGACTTATAGAACAATCTCCTCCCCTTCCCCGTACCAAGTATAAAAACTCGATGTCCTCTGTGTCCTCTGTGGTGAAATAGTTCCTTTCCGTTTTGAGTCAAAAGCCGTGCGTCCAATTTATTGCGCTGATGCCCTGCCATAAAATGGCTTCTTTTCTCACAGGAGTTTTTTATATATTTGTCAGCACATCGTCACTTTCGAAGTAAAAGGCAGATATATAGGCTGTTATCTGTGCTGACAACAGTGACGGTAAGTGCTGACAACTATTTTACCGTCACTCTTTTTGTTCTGTTTGTTTACAAAATAACGGACTAATATCCTAGCTGTCAGACTGTAATGCTATTTTTGCATTTATGACTGATATTGGTACGAATGCTCTATTTTTGTCTGTATACTATGGTACTTCATTGCTCCGGAATGAGTTCACTGCTACCAGTTCTATACACATGAAGTCTGTTCCCCTATGTAGGATGGCAGTCCCCTTCATGGGAACGACAGTTTCCCTTTGTGGGAACGAGTGTTCCCCTTAATGGGAACGAGCGTTTCTCACGATGGGAACGAGCGTTTCTCCTAATGGGAACGGAAGTTGCTCTTCATGTGCATTGTATTATCTGTTTGTCTCTGTCTAAAAGATAAGTAAGTGTTCATGATTAGTTCATATATATTCGGGTTATGAATCAAATTAAACTACTGACTCGCATTATTAATCAGTGAATATCAATGCTGTAACGCCAAAATTATGGTCAGAGGCTCTGAAGATCAAAAAGAAAATGAATTTCACTCCCCGACTTCAAAAAAGTTTATTACCTTTGTATGATTTAATAACACTAACGACTAAAGCAACACGCGTATGAAATGGCCTAAACCACTACTAATAATCATTCTCTTACCACTTTACTTCCTCTCCTGTGACAGTAAACCTTATCCTCATGTCTTACAACTTGCTGACTCCCTTATAAATATTTGTCCGGACAGTGCTATTGTATTATTGGACCAATTCAAGGATAGCATCAGTCAAGAGCCAGAAGAAACACAAATATATTATCAACTGCTGACTATAAAAGCAAGAGATAAAGCATATATTGCACATACTTCGGATAGCTTGATGCTGGAAGTACTGCACTATTATGAAAAGAAGAAAGATAAAAAATATCTGCTGGAAGCATATTATTATGCAGGACGGATATATAGGGATTTGGGAGACGCACCGCAAGCGCTGGAATATTTCTTCAAAGCTATTGATGCATCAAGTGCTTGCATGGATTATAAGTTAACAAGTCGCATCTATAGTCAAATAGGAACCCTTTATCTTTATCAAGAAGTATATGATAAAGCACACGATGTATTCGTCAAAGCATATCAATATGATATCTTGGCAAAGGACAGCATCAGTATTATTTACAGCTTACGGGATATCGGACGGACATTTAGCACACTGAGCAAGGTGGACAGTGCAATATATTACTACGAAAAGGCAGATAAATTAGCTAACAAAATAAAGAACATAAATCTGAAAAGAATCGTCAACAGTGAACTATCTGAATATTACACTAAACTGGGGATGTATCAAAAAGCTTATCAAAGCATGCAAATTGCCTTTGAACAGATCAACACTATCAATTTAGCTCCCCGTTATTGTACGGCAGCGCGTTATTACTACCATACAAATCAATTAGACTCTGCGACTTATTATTACACCCAATTGTCACTCATGAACCGATATAGCTACAAGGCAGAAGGCTATCAGGGATTGGGCTACATTGCACGTCTAAAAGGAGAATATAAAAAAGCATTAGAGTATTTAGACAAAGATTTAGCATATACAGATTCTGCGAGAAATATCATTCAGACAGAAACAGTACGCAAAATAAACTCATTATATAATTACCAATTAAAAGAAAAAGAAAACAACCGATTGAAAGATATGGCTAATAACCAGAAAATATGGAATATTATTTTCATCTCCTTTCTCATCTCTCTTATACTAATCTTTGCTGTTTATTGGCAATATCATAAGAGAAAAAAACAAGAAGAATTAGCCCAACAAAGGAGAATAAAAAGAATGCAAGAAGAACAATATAACCAAAGTTTGGCATGCATTGAGGAAAACAGGAGGCAAATAAAAAAACTGGAACAATCGCTACAGAGTGCAGAAATCATAAAAAGTTCATTAAATCAAGATTTACTCAATCTCCAGAAAAAGCTTATTGAAAAAAGCAATGAGCAAATTATAGCTAAACAAGAATTTCGTGAACAAGGTATCTCTATTTTAAAGAAATCACCAATATACCACAAATTTCTAAAGGCGGAGCAAGGGATAAAAATTAAAAAAGAAGACTGGCAAGAACTGATTCATAGCATAAATGAAGCCTATACAGATTTCACGCTACGTCTACTTGATCTCTATCCAATGAAGACAATAGAGATGCAAGTTTGCCTACTCATAAAAATAGGAGTACCTCCTACCCAAATTGCATATATAACCTCACATACCAAGCAAGCCATTACATCCATACGCAAAAGGTTATACAAGAAGGTTTTCAATATGGATGGAAGCCCCGAAGATTGGGATATTTTCATTAGCTCAATGTAGTCAGAAGCGTACTTGTTGCGTACTATTATTATTGAGTACCTGCAAAATGCGTACTTATTGCGTACTTAATTATCGCATAATTCTTACACGAAGTCCCTACATTTGTAAAAACTCAAAAAGAAAGAATCATGTTACGTTATCTTTTTATCTTCATATTAGTAGCAGCATCTCTTCTTCTCACAGCAAGTGCAAAAGGAGCTATCATTCATATGATATATAACGTTGCGGAGTGCAATGATCCTAAAGACACAAACCCATGGGAACAAGACAAGCGTTCTATCACCAACTTCCCATCTGTCACGCAAGAGGACGACGTTATATATATTTATTCAAATATCATGCAAAACAACGTAAATATTATAATAAAAGACAGCAGCAATAATATTACACAATCTACTTCTATAACACTATTCCCTAATCAGCCAACAGCTATTAAGATAGTTACGACAATAAAAGGAGATTATAGGATTGAATTAAGATATAATCAAGTATCACTTTATGGTTATTTTAGCATTATGCCATAATTCACTAAAATATCAGATAATCTTCTAATATAAATCAAATAAGAAACAACGTTGTTTTCATAATATATTCTTAGTATTAACATTAAAATGTAATTAACATGAAAACAATCTTCACATTCAAAACTATCGTAAGTTTCCTTTTGCTTACATTGGGACTAAACCTTAATGCCCAAATCAAATATACTGATAGAGGCTTTCTCACTTTCGGTTCTACCACTTCTTATCATGATGGTACTAAATACTATGATTTGACACTCAAAGGAAATATATTTGTCCAAAGTCCGGCAAATGCAGGAAACTTTTTCCAAATAGACACCAATCCCGCAGCAACCCGTCTTGCAAGTCATTTGGATCAAGTAGTATTCTACAATACTGGAACAAGCACATTCAACAGCATTCAAGTGAAGAATGTATATAATTACTCCGATGCCAGAGCCAAAGCAAATATCCAATCTTTATCTCAAGGTTTGTCTATATTACAACAATTAAGACCCGTTTCATACAATTTCACAGACAATTCCGATAACACCAAGTTCAGAAAAGGTGGAGATGGAAAGGAAATCGGACTATTGGCCCAGGAAGTAGAGCAAGTTCTACCCAATATTGTCCTGACTGATCCGGATGGAAACAAATTGATTAACTACACAAGCCTCATTGCAGTACTTATAAATGCTGTTAAAGATCTAAACGAAAAAGTCGCCGCATTGGAAGCTCAACAGTAATTAAGAAAGGGGAAAACAGACATGAAAAAGAAATCCATATTAATTACTGCCTTTGCACTCGTTATCGCCATAGGCTGTACAAATGACGGAGTTATTCCGATAGAAGAAAGCAATGTCCTAACCCGCGCTGTGACTCAAACCATATTCAGTAATCAGACTGTAACATCCAACAGAACTGTTACGGGCACAGATATATTATCTGAAAATATCACAGTCAGCAATGGTGCCAAACTTATCCTAAAAGGAAGTCAAAGTATAACCATAAATAAACCTTATACTATAGAAAAAGGTTGCCAACTGGAAATAACACACTAATTCGTTTTAGGAAAGAGAAAGAAGAGGGAAGAGAATTTTCATTGTCTTCCCTCTTCTCAACGACACAAAAAAACAATTTATGGAACACCGTATTCGAGAATTAGACCACCTGAAAAGCATTTTCATTCTTCTAATGGTTGCTTTCCACTTGGTGTATATAGGCGATAAATATCCTTATGCAAAGCAGATTGTATATACATTCCATATGTCCGCCTTCCTTATTCTATCCGGCTATTTGACCAACATCCAAACAGACAACGGAAGTTTCTTAAAGAAACAATTATGGATTTTTATCCCATACATCTGCATGGAGACGGGCTATGTCATTATGTCTTATATCTTACCCGTCAGAGAAAGCGTATCAGAAGTTACCCCAACCCTATTATTACACAAAATATTTGTTAAACCAATAGGCACTTATTGGTATCTGCACACCCTTATCATCTGTAACCTTATTTATTATTACATATTCCGTTATATTCATGCAACAACCATTTCACGCATAATACTATTTGGCGTATGCCTGTTCACAATATCTTATTGGGGAGGACTTATGGCATTTGCCAATGCCATTTACTTTCTTGCAGGAGCCATTATCAGGCAAAGCAAACTACCATTCACCCATATCTTTCAGGCGTCACTCCTCGCCCTTATTCCTATCGTAATACTCTGCTGTTTCCCAGATAATCTGAACAGGGGAACATTGGCAGGTATTATCATTACTTACTTGGCAATCAGTATACTATTGTATATTCACCGCTACTTGCCCGAATGCATCAAACAAAACCTTTACTTTATTGGTCAAAATACTCTTGTTATACTTCTATTCTCTCCGATTTTCACAATCTTATGCAAGGTATTTCTACCAGTTTTACAGTTTGAGCCAACTGGAATGCTTTTTATGTTCACATCAGTCTTTTTCACAACAATGGGCTGTTTAGCAATGGCATGGGGTATGGACAAGCTACATTTATCCCACTTCTTCTTTGGGAAAGACACCATTTTTAAACCAATAATGAAATTAACAAAATAAAAATAACAGACTTACTAACATCATACATTATGCAAGAACGACAGAAAAACAGAAAACTCTACTTCGAGGAACTTTCCATAACAAGCAAGAAATACTATATTCCTTATATCTCGAAATTCAAGAAGATTGAAGAAGGAATGAATATTTTAGAGATAGGATGTGGAGATGGGGGCAATCTGTTGCCCTTTGCCGAACTGGGATGCAGCACGACAGGAGTCGACATATCCGCAGGTAGAATTAAGGATGCCATCCTGTTTTTTGAAGAAAGACAAATCAAAGGAAACTTCATTGCATCCGATATCTTCAAGCTAAAAAGCCTTGAGCATAATTTTGATTTGATTATCTGCCATGACGTTATTGAACATATAGAAGACAAAGCGACATTTTTGTTCAATCTACCGAAATATACTAAACCCGGAGGTCTTATTTTCATGTCATTCCCCGCATGGCAGATGCCGTTTGGAGGGCATCAACAAATATGCAAAAGCAAGACAATCTCTCACGTTCCCTTTATTCATCTGCTACCCGCCTTTATGTATAAAAGCATTCTGAAAATGAGTGGAGAAAACGAAGATTGCATTAAAGAACTTTTGTCCATAAAGGAAACCAGAACCCCCATAGAGTTATTTGAAAGACTCGTGCGCAAGAATCATATCACAGTTGTAGACAGACAATTGTTCTTTATAAATCCTCATTATGAAATAAAATTCGGACTGACGCCCCGAAAGCAGTCTGCAATAATCGCCGGTATTCCATATCTGAGAAATTTATTCACTACATCATGTTTCTACATTTTGAAATAAAAGATAATAAAAGAGTTTCCATTGAAGTTACTTTTACCGGAAACTTCTTCCCTTTTTGATTTTGAAATATATGAATTAAACTTTAAAAAAAAGAGTTATGAAAAAAGTACATTTTCTTTATTTAGTATCTTTATTATTGCCGTTTTGGAGCTGTAATAATGAAATGATGGATCTTGATGCACCAATAAATACTGATGCATCAACAAGAGCCACTGGAGATGGTGAAAATGATTTGCTGGGACATGGTTATGATGCAACGTCCAGTGCATTTAAAGGTTCCAAATATGGGAAAGCCAGAATTATCGACTTGGAACGCTTTTTGTCAGGAAAAGGACGTGACCCTATTACCGGAGTAGAGGTTGCAGTGTATCCCGGCAATATAGAAAAATCTCTTCTTCCTTCTGGAGGAGAAACGTATATCGAATGGGGATCCAACCTGGAAGAGTATAGTAAAGGCCAACACTCCAGATACAATGCAAATACAGAAATAAGTGCATTAGGAGTAAAGTTGTATAGCGCAGACTTGAAGGCCTTTTACAATGATTCTTCCCGATTTAGTAGTTCCTATTGCTTCTATAGAATAAATGTCCAAAAGACTACAAGGAAACTAAAACTGTCCCAGATATATCCCGCCTATTTGAAGTATTTTCTAACAGACGATTTCCTGCATGATTTGAAATATTATACAGGAGACGGCATTGTTGCAAAATATGGTACCCATGTACTTACAGATATTTTGCTAGGAGGAGTTTGCAGTGCTATGTTCAACGCAAAAATGACTACTGCCGCTAATGAGAGCTCTTTCAAAAGTGAAGCAGATTTATTTATCAGACAGGTTTCAGTCGGCACAGGCAGTTCCGAAGCACAAAAACGATTTAGTAGTTTTAAAGATGTAAGCATATCTATAGTATCTTATGGTGGCAAAGATGCAATTGATCAATCCAATATCTCGTTTGACCCATCAAAAGGTGAGCTGGGAGATTTTACTCTTAACTTTAATAATTGGCTAAATAGCATAGACCAAACTACAGAACAAGTGATTGGAATAGGGGATAATACAACGGAAATTTATTTTATAAGCGATTTAGTGGATGATGCTTCTAAAAAGAAAGAAATAGAGGATGCCATTGTGAGATATTGTGAAAAGCAACAAGTAAATATGTCTTTAATGCAAACTTTGGATTATGAAAAAGCAATTCTCCACTTTACACACACCGACAATAAGAAGTATACGCCGGCAATGATGTATATACCGGCAGAATCATATTTCCCGGAAACTGTGGTTTTGAATTATTATCCAATGGAGAGTAGTGCACCTCTAGAAATGAAAGAAAGTGATATGTGGAAATTCCGTTGGACCTTCTATCCTTATGGAGAATATTATCGCATCGGGATAAGAGGAGCGAATTTTGTTGATTATGCATTTACGGTACGTTCATTATCTACTCTATTACCAAGGTTTAACGAAAAAGCATTTGACCAATTGTGGGCTGTAGAAGCGGTTTCCATACAAAACAACAAATATATGTTGAGGCACGTAAATAGTGGACAATATCTTTCGCACGATGACTTATTATTGCACCCTAAAAACCCGAATGATCAGTCGCTATGGTTTGATATAACAATAGTTCCATAAATAAAGATTAAAAAACTCATTTCTCTTAGAATGAATACATTTTAGGGGAAATGAGCATTCATGATATTAACAAAGCGTAAAAGAATATCTTGTCAAGAAGACCGTATATGGATATTTCTTAAATTTGTTTTTTTCACTGTCAATATAAAAATTAAAATATGAGACTGAACTACACATTATTTTGGGTACTGTTACCGCTTTGGGGCGGATGTGATTCTTCGGAAACAAAAACTGAAATCGAACCACCGATCGTAGTAGAGAAAGATCCTGTTGATATAAAAGTATTTATAGAAACTGTAACGAGCGATAAAACCTATGATTACATAGATTTATTGGGCAGAGGATTTGACTGTAAAAAGAGTACCATAAAGGGATATGCCAATGTAAAAGGAAAAGTCATTGATATAGAACGTTTATTGAAGGGTGACGGATATGATTATGTAAAACAGGAACCAATAAAATTATATCCTGGTTCTCTAGAAGTATCTTTGTTGTACCAAGGGGGAATTTGGACTATAAATGAGAATCGGGACCTGAATAGATATATAGATAATATCTATTTAAATAGCCATGTGGAAACGAAGATAGGAGATGATACTCTTGAACTATTTACTGAGGATATAGGAGATATCGAGGAAAACCTGCAAGGTAATTACTTTTACAAAGCAGAATTACTAAAGCCTACCAGCAGATATACCCTCCCCCAGGTTTGTCCGGAGTTTTTATATTTTTTTCTGTCTGAAGAATTCCAGAGCGACTTGGAGAAGAGCAGCGGGAACGCGATAGTGGAAAAATACGGTACCCATGTTCTTACCGATATACTCTTGGGAGGATATGTATCTATCTCTTACATCGCTCAATACACCTATATGCTATCTGACGCAGACTATAAAAAACGAGTTCAAGTTTATACCAACTATCTTTCCGTTTCCCGTTATCCTTTGGAGGTAACCCAAATCTTTGAGAAATGCAGTAAAGTAAATATTCATTTTAAATCCAATGGAGGGGACCCGTCACAGATTGTTGCCGAAGGTGATAAAATCGTAGGCTTTGACAAGTGGATCAGAGGGATCAACAACCAAGTAGGAACTTTAATCGGGATCGGACATTCTACTACTCATGTATTTTTGATCAGTGATTTTGTAAAAGATGAAAAGAAGAAAACCGAAATAGAAAAAGCGATTTTACGGTATTGCAATCAATAACCGATACACAATTTCTGAATCTTTTTGAATACATCATTGGACATTTCATTGTCTTCTCTTTTTCTTTGAGTGGAAAACCGTTATCTTTGCACACTAAAATGCGCTCATAACAAAAGAGATACATATATCACAATGGAAAAGAAATTCAAACGCACTACCGTTACGTCGGCATTGCCCTACGCTAACGGCCCCGTTCATATCGGACACTTGGCAGGAGTTTATGTACCCGCTGATATCTACGTCCGCTATCTGAGACTGAAAAAGGAAGATGTAATCTTTATCGGAGGTTCGGACGAACACGGAGTACCCATCACAATACGCGCCAAGAAAGAAGGTGTAACACCGCAAGATATAGTAGACCGTTATCATACGCTTATCAAAGAGTCTTTTAAAGAGTTCGGCATCTCATTTGATGTATACAGCCGCACAAGTTCAAAAACTCACCACGACACCGCTTCGGAATTCTTCCGTAAGCTGTACGATAAAGGCGATTTTATCGAAAAAACCAGTATGCAGTATTACGACGAGGAAGCCAAGACTTTCCTTGCCGACCGCTATATTACAGGCGAATGTCCCCACTGCCATGCAGAAGGTGCCTACGGCGACCAATGCGAGAAGTGCGGTACGAGCCTCAGCCCCACAGACCTGATTAATCCGAAAAGCGCCATCAGCGGAAGTAAGCCCGTAATGCGCGAAACGAAGCATTGGTATCTGCCGCTTGACCAACACGAAAGCTGGTTGCGCCAATGGATTCTGGAAGATCATAAAGAATGGCGCCCCAATGTATATGGTCAGTGTAAAAGCTGGCTTGACATGGGCCTGCAACCCCGTGCAGTAAGCCGTGACCTTGATTGGGGGATTCCTGTACCCGTAGAAGGTGCGGAAGGAAAGGTGCTGTATGTATGGTTTGATGCCCCTATCGGCTACATCAGCAACACAAAAGAGTTGCTGCCCGACACTTGGGAAACCTGGTGGAAAGATCCCGAAACCCGCCTGATTCACTTTATCGGTAAAGATAATATCGTATTCCACTGCATCGTATTTCCTGCCATGCTGAAAGCGGAAGGCAGCTTTATTCTGCCTGATAACGTACCGAGTAATGAATTCCTGAACCTGGAAGGCGACAAGATTTCGACTTCACGCAATTGGGCCGTATGGTTGCACGAATACCTGGTAGACTTCCCCGGCAAGCAGGATGTGCTTCGCTATGTGCTGACAGCCAATGCGCCTGAAACTAAAGACAATGATTTCACCTGGAAAGATTTCCAGGCACGCAATAACAATGAATTGGTAGCCGTTTACGGTAACTTCGTGAACCGTGCCCTGCAACTCACCAAGAAGTATTTCGATGGTGTAGTGCCTGCTGCCGGTGAACTTACGGACTACGACCGCGAAACACTGAAAGAATTCTCGGATGTAAAAGCAGAAGTAGAAAAGTTACTGGATGTATTCAAGTTCCGCGATGCACAGAAGGAGGCCATGAACCTGGCCCGCATCGGAAACAAATATCTGGCAGATACCGAACCGTGGAAGATCGCCAAAACGGATATGGATCGTGTAGCCACTATCCTGAACATCTCCCTGCAACTGGTTGCCAACCTTGCCATTGCATTCGAACCATTCCTACCGTTCAGCAGCGAAAAACTACGTAGTATGCTGAACATGGACAGCTTCGACTGGGCTACTTTGGGCAGTACTAATTTATTGCCGGCCGGACACCAGTTGGCTACCCCTGAATTGCTCTTCGAAAAGATAGAAGACAGCGTTATTGAAGCACAGGTACAGAAGTTGCTTGATACGAAAAAGGCTAATGAGGAAGCCAACTACAAAGCTAACCCCATCCGCCCGAATATCGAATTCGATGACTTCATGAAGCTGGATATTCGTGTGGGCACCGTGCTGGAATGCCAGAAAGTCCCCAAAGCCGATAAATTACTGCAATTCAAGATTGCCGACGGACTGGAAAACCGTACTATCGTCAGTGGTATCGCACAGCACTACAATCCGGAAGAACTGGTAGGCAAGCAAGTATGCTTCATTGCCAATCTTGCTCCGCGTAAGCTGAAAGGCATCGTCAGCGAAGGTATGATCCTCTCTGCCGAGAACTTTGACGGTTCGCTCTCTGTGGTTACTACGATGAAGGAAGTGAAGCCAGGTAGTGAAGTGAAGTAAATAATAATCTTAATGCCGAATGACAACTCAAGAACTCATAAAGCTTTTGGAGGATTTCATCCACTTGCCGGGAGAAAATGAAGTCGTAGAATTCAAAAAAGCTCAGAATGGATTCGATACACTCAAGTTGGGAGAATACTTCTCAGCTCTTAGCAACGAAGCCAATCTTCGCCAGGAGGAATTTGCTTGGTTGTTATTCGGCATTCATGATAAAACCCATGCCATCTTAGGCAGTTCATATAAACCGACACGTCCTTCGCTTGATGCTCTGAAAAGGGAAATAGCCGAAGGGACTAACTGTGGTATCACTTTTACAGAAATACATGAAATCATGTATCAAGGAAAAAGAGTTATCATGTTTCAGATACCGGCAGCTCCCAAAGGTATTCCTACTTCTTATAAAGGACATTTTTATGGTCGCGACGGTGAATCATTGGTAGCCTTGAGCCTACATGAATTAGAATCTATTCGCAATCAAAGCCATCAGTCCGATTGGAGTGCTCAAATTGTAAAAGAGGCAACTTTGGACGATTTAGATCCTAGAGCTATTTCCATTGCACGCTCACTATACATTGCGAAGAATAAAAAGAATGCTCCTGAAATAGCAGAATGGGATGATGTTACCTTTCTGAACAAGGCTAAACTGACTATAAAAGGTAAAATAACCAATGCAACCATTGTCTTGTTAGGGAAAGGAGAGAGTGAAGTACTCATTTCGCCGGCAGTAGCCAAAATACGCTGGATACTCAAAGACTCACAAGGGACAGAGCGGGATTACGAGATTAAGAGTTGTCCGTTCATCATCTCCATTGAAGAGGTTTACCAGAAAATACGTAATCTGAAATATCGCTATATCAACCCTGAATTCCGCACCCTATTCCCCGAGGAAGTAGATACGTATGAGCCGTACGTCATTCGAGAAGCTATTAATAATGCCGTTGCGCACCAAGACTATACATTAGGCGGACAAATCAATGTAGTAGAGTATGAAGACAAACTTGTATTTACCAATAAAGGAAGTTTTATTCCCCGCACAATTAGTAACGTATTGAAGGACAACGCACCGGAAGAAGTTTATCGAAATCCCTTCCTGGCTCGTGCAATGGTAGGGCTACAAATGGTGGACACAATAGGCAGTGGAATACGGAAAATGTTCAATTTTCAACGCCAACGCCTCTTTCCTTTGCCCGACTATATCATTGATAGAGACAGGGTGCAAGTCACCATTATCGGAAAGATTCTGAATATGGAATATGCCAATATCTTAGCTCAAAAACAAGATTTGACATTGGTGGAGGTAGAGGCTCTCAACCGTATACAATTAAATCGTCCGATATCAGAAGAAGAGGTAGCCTTGCTCAGGAAGAAGAAACTTATTGAGGGAAGAAAGCCAAACTTATTTATAGCAAAACCGGTTGCTCAACAATTAGATCAGAGAACAGCCTATTCCAACAATAAAGGATTTGAAGATGATTACTATTGCGATCTAATCTTAAAAGCGATAACAGAACACGGAATGCTTACAAGAGAAGAAATAACTAAATTACTCTGGAAAAAGCTGCCTGATGTTTTGAATGAAAGCCAAAAACTAATCAAAGTAAAAAATCTCTTATCTAAATTGCGATCATGTAATAAAATAGTGAACCAAAGACAAGGAAGTATATCTAACTGGCTATTAAAGAAAGAGTGAAATTATCCGAGAAATATCCGAGAAATATCCGAGAAATATCCGAGAAATTGGAGTATAGTGCTGATAATCTGAACAATGCAACATCTGCATTAAATGCTGTTTAAATTGCATTTAAACAGCATTTAAACGCAATTTACGAGCAATTTATCCGAGAATTAAACGCAATTAAATGATATCTTAATCATAAACCAAACAAGTAATGGCAGAATCGTCACTAAAAGAAAAAACAGCCAAAGGAATATTTTGGGGAGGAATAGGCAGTGGTTCACTACAACTGCTTAATCTTATCTTTGGGATATTCCTTTCACGTCTATTATCGCCATCAGATTATGGTATGATAGGTGCGCTGACTGTATTCGCCGCAATGGCAGGCTCTTTTGCCGAAAGCGGATTTATACTGGCTATTGTCAACAAGAAGGAAGCAGAGCACGAAGATTATAATGCTGTTTTTTGGTTCAATATCTGCATGGGAGCACTTCTCTATCTCATACTGTTTGCCTGCGCTCCATTCATTGCTGATTTCTATCACACTCCTGAACTTACTAATCTGGCACGTTTCCTGTTCCTAAGTTTCTTCATAGGAAGCATCAGTGTAGCACCTGTCGCCTATTTCTTTCGCAATCTGATGGTGAAAGAGCGTAGCCAGATACAGATTATTGCCATCATCATCTCGGGGGCAGCAGGTCTCACCTGTGCTTATCATGGCTGGGGAGCATGGGGCATCGCCCTGCAAACCGTGCTGTACTCCAGTATCAATACTTTGCTAAATTGGTACTTCTCACCTTGGCGACCTACCTTTTCATTCCATCTGCAACCACTACGACAGATGTTGCCTTTTAGTAGCAAGTTATTGTTCACTTCCATGTTCACGCAAGTCAACAATAATATCTTCTCTGTATTACTGGGACGCTTCTACACCATACCGCAAGTGGGCTTCTACACCCAAGGAAGTAAATGGACCACCATGGGCTACTCCACTATCTTAGGAATGATAAATAATGTGGGACAGCCCGTTTTCCGCGAAGCATCGGAAGACCGGCAACGCTTGCAGAACATTTTCCATAAGCTTCTGCGTTTCACCGCTTTTGTCTGCTTTCCCGCCATGTTCGGACTGGCAATCGTCGCACAGGAACTTATTGTATTAAGCGTCACAGACAAATGGCTCCCCTGCGTGCCAATTATGCAGATTCTATGTGTGTGGGGAGCATTCATGCCTATTTCCACCCTGTACTCCAATCTTATGAATAGCCTGGGACGACCTAATATTTATATGTGGAATACCATTGGTTTAGGAGTATTCCAGTTGATTTGCCTGTGGTTCAGTTATTCCCACGGACTACAGATCATGCTGATTATTTATACCACAGCGAACATTCTCTGGCTACTGGTGTGGCAACATTTTGCTCATAAGTATGCAGGTATTCTACTATTCGATGTATTGAAAGATATTGCTCCTTACCTGATATTATCCGTTGTAGCAGTCGGAACAGCCTATATAGTTGCCAGCCGCATAGAGAATATATTCCTTTCTCTTATGCTGAAAATAGTTCTGGCAGCGGCCATTTATCTGTTTTGCATGTGGAGATTGAAGTCGCAAGTATTCCGTGAAAGCCTGCAATATCTGGTTAAAAAGAAAAAGATGCAACAATGATTTCAGCAGTTCATAACCGTTCCAAGACATTCTTTCTGACAGGTATACTGATCACATTAGGATATTACATCCCTTATTTTATCAATGGGGAGAATTCCTACATTCAGATATTAGACAATCTGGACAGCACAATAGCCTATTTGAATGTACTGAAAGAAAATGGCACTTTATTCAATACAGAAGTTCCGTTTCCAGCCATGGAAGGACTGAAAGTATCCAACATAGCATACTGCTTTCTGCCACGCCTGCTACTGGTCGATATCTTCAACCCATTTACTTCTTACATACTGAATGAACTCATCGGACGACTTATCGGTTTTACCGGAATGTGGTTCTTTCTGACTCGCTATCTACTGAAAGAGAGTAAACACAGAACTATTGTGTCTTTCCTCACCTCACTCTGTTTTTCACTGATGGCGTATTACGCAGACTACGGTTTGAGCGTGATGGGACAGCCTTTGCTGGCCTACGCATTTCTGAACCTGAAAGAAGAAAAACAAAAAATATCCAGCTATCTGATAATAATCTTTGTAGCACTCTATTCTTCATTGGTACTGGCCGGAGTATTCATTGGGATTACCCTGTTTGCATACTATCTATACCTTAAAATAAAAACAAAAAAACATATAGGCCCTATGTAACAGGGTTCTGTATATTGGTGCTGACCTACATCATCAGTAATTACAGTCTATTTACCGACTTCCTGTCACCCGTCATTTCCCACCGTACGGAAATTATCTACTCCTCATCACTCCGGGAAACCATAACGAGAAGTCTGGAAATGCTGAAAGTCACCCAGATTCACACAGGCAGCCTACCGGTTATATTCATCCTCTTCTATATATTCCTTATTTACATTCACGATAAACAAATCGACAGTAAAGTGAGGTTTCTGCTGAAAGTAATAGCTACCATTCTTCTGTGGTATCTAATCTTCAACCTCCTCAAATATGCATTTCCCAAAGCGCATATACTGACTATGTTTCAGTCTGATCGCTTCTACTTCCTTCTCCCCTTTTTATGGTTGTGTGTGACAGCCCTCCTGTTCGATAAAATCGTAAGTTACAAATACGGGCGCTACCTGTTACTTACCGCATTTACATTATTGGTGGGAGTAACTTTCTGGATCAATCCGGAATATAAGAACAACTTAAAACAATTATGCGGAATCAATATTTCCGAACCAACTTACAGACAGTTTTACGATACTCGCCTGTTTGACGACATACATGGTGTAATAGGAGATGATTCGGATAGTAACAAAGTCGCTTGCCTGGGGTTCTTTCCTTCTGTTGCGCAATATAACGGGTTTTATACATTAAACGGATACTTCCAAAATTACCCGCTGGCATACAAACATACATTCAGAAAGGTAATTGCCGGAGAACTGGAAAAATCAGCCGAACGTAAAGCGTATTATGATCGTTGGGGAAGCCGTTGTTATTTATACTCCTCTGAGCTACAGGGAGATTTATGGGGAAAAGATAAACAAGGAGAGGTCCGGAACCTGGAAATAGATACGACCACTCTGAAAGAACTGGGATGTACCTATCTATTTTCGGCTGTGAATATTCGCAATTATCAGGAACTCGGCTTGCAATACATAGGTACTTATACGACACCTACCTCTTTCTGGGAAATCAAGGTCTACAAAGTAGGGGAAAAACCTCAGGATAGGAACTGCTGAAGCACCCCTTCAAGCATCCCATTATCAGAAAGCAGTTTCTCCACAAACTCACGAAAGGCACCAAAGCCCCCATGCTGTGCAGTGACGTAATCGACCTCACGTTTCACATAATCCGGTGTATTACTGGGGGAAGCGCTGAATCCAACCTTACGGAGCAGAGCCAAGTCGTTCACATCATCACCGATGAAAGCAACATCCTGTAACGTAATGCCCAACTCACGACACAGTTCTTCCGCCTGTGCCACTTTATCTTTCACCCCCAGGTAGCAGTAATCTATCTTCAGCTTATCAGCACGTTTCTGAACAATCTGCGTATTCTCACCCGTCATAATGGCTACAGGTATATTCAGCTTGCGAAGGAAAATAACTCCCCAGCCGTCTTTCACGGAGAAGCGTTTCATCACATCGCCCTGTTCGGTATAGTACATTCCACCATCAGTCCACACACCATCAATATCGGTAATCACTAACTTTGGTAACATAGTTTTTTCTTTTTATTCAGATGATACAATCATTTATTTCCACTTCCCGCTCTTTCCCCTCAGCCCATCGCGATAGCCACACAGCAATGCCCACAATTTACTGAACTTCTGCTGCTCATACAGTATGATAAAAACCACACGCTTATAAAAATGATAGCGCAAATGCGACTTCAGATTCAACGCTTCAGGATACAGACGATGCAGGAGAATACCATTGCGCACATTATAGTAGGAACGGGCCGGACCATATTCATTAGGAAATACTTCTTTTCCCAGCAAACGCCTTTTCTTCTTCTGATAACCCAAATCGTGTGTCAGCAGAATATTCTTGAAGCATAAAACGGGAATATCTTTCCTTTTAGCCCTCCAACAAAACTCACAATCCACTCCCCAGACAAAGAGGGATTCCATAAAGTCACCCAAAGTATCGAACAGGCTAACCGGATATATACTTCCCGAAGTCATTGCCGAATACACTTCATCCACAGAGTCCGTTGGCGGATACATGGTGGTTTGCTGAGATTTAATAAAATAATTGGTAGAGAAAATGGCAGCCTTGTCCTCACCATAGTTACGGATTGCCCGAAGATAGCTTTCGAAGTTCCGCCCACCGAAACAGCTATCCTGATCCAAGGTCAGCAGATGCGTAAATCCATTTGCACGGGCATACGCCACCGCCTTATTCAGCGCAGAACCGATGCCCAGATTTTCACCACAACCATCCTGAATGATTTTCCCTCTCCCATCTCCCAAAGAATCCAAATCCAGATCCCTGCGATCGGCTGCCGGGGTATTATCCCACAACATCAATTCATCCAGCTGAGCAAGATAGGTAGCGATATTCTTTACTACCGCATCATCCGGATAATATAAGATGACTATGCCTAAGAGTTTCATAAATTATTGGATGACATCCGGATAGATAATCTCATTCCGGGGAATTTCTTTCAATACTTTATGCCCTACCACTTTCGCACGGTCCGCCCACTTAAAGCCGTCGCCGGGGCTCAACAGATGGATATCCTGTTCAGTAATAACATCTCCGGGATGCAGCGTCTTATTCGTTGCAATGGAACGCTCCAGTTTCACCTTTGCCGAGGCAACGGAAGAGTCGATATACAGTTCTTCTTTTCCCAGCCAACGTTCGGCAATACGGATATCACGTATCATGCGGTTCACACCGTCGGGGCCAAGAGAGCCTTGCTGATCGGTTCCCTTCATGCGGCGGTCGATGGTGACATGCTTCTCTATGATTTCCGCACCCATACCCACGGCAACGATAGGAGCGGCAATACCGATGGTATGGTCGGAGAAGCCGATGCAATACTGCCCGTAGTGCTGTTTCAGATAGGTGATAGTCTTCAGGTTCAGATTATCAGGCTGGGTAGGATACTGGGATACACAATGCAAGATAGAAATGTTGTTATGATAACGGGTAATCACCTCCAAAGCATCATCCAATTCTTTTCTGCCTGCCATGCCGGTAGACAGAATAATGGGTATCTTGGTTTCAGCCATCACTTCCAGCAACGGCAGGTTGGTAAGATCCCGGCTTGCCACTTTCAGACGGTCGGGCGTGAAGAGCTTCAGCAAAGAGAGGCAGCCTTTGGAGCAAAGTGTTTCCACGAAATCAAGCCCTAAAGACTTGGCGTGCCTATACACTTCGAAGTGTTCCTCGTCCGTCAGCTCTAGAAAAGCACGATGTTCGCCGTAGGTACGTCCGAAAGAATGGGGAGAATCATACGGACGGTTCATCTGTGAGTCCGTCAGTTCTTCATTCAAATCTCGTTTAGTCAATTTCACCGCATCCATCGGACGAAGTTCTATATTGAACACTTCTTCACGAACAGGGCGGGACACCAGGTCTACGATCAGTTTGGCTATATCGACGGAACCGTTATGGTTCTGTCCGATTTCTCCTATTATATAAGTACTATTCATTTACGAATTATAAATTACGAATTACACTTGGCTGCACGGCGGTAGAAGGTATACATGGACTATTTTTCATTTCTTGCAATATTCTCCAACATTCTGGCACGATATTCAGGATGCGATTGCACCAGTTGCAACAGGGCATGCACACTACGGTCGGTCTTCTCATGGAAAGTGGCATAAAGTTCCTGTAGCAAGGTGAAGTCTTCCATCGTATCGAGAGTGAAACGAAGATCGAAACGGCCTTCCAACTCAGCAGGCAACGGAAGCAGACGCACCTTGAATTTTTCGGGATGCGTATAGAGATAGATAGTGACATGCTCGATGTAGAGTTTCTCTTGCGTAGAAACGGCGGCACGACGCAGGGCATCAATCGTTGTCAACTCGGAATATAAGCCCAAATGGGATTTGATGGTAGGACGCTCATCGGCAAAGCCATAGGCAATATAATCTGCCGGACAGAAATTGTGTTCGGCAAAGAAGGTATTGAAAGTTTCGGGACGAAGGAACGGATTATCCGAACAAACACGGATAAAGCGGTTGATACCGAAAACTTCGGCAGCACGGATAAAGCGGTCGAGTACATTGTCCTCGTCGCCACGGAAACTGAGGATACCCGCCTGGCGGGCTACTTCGGCAAGCACGTCGTCCTGCGGGCGATTGGTGGTGGCAAGTACAATACATTTGTCCGGACAAGCCTGTTTGATATTGGCTATCAGAATGTCGATGATGCGCTGTTCGCCATAGAAGGGGAGCAGAATCTTGTTGTGCAGCCGGGTAGAACCGGTGCGTGCCTGAATGATTATTCCATCTTTCATAATTTCATCCGTTTAAAAGCGTCGATATAAGAGCCGGGAGTGACATTGATAATTTCCTTACCCAGCCGGCGTGCGTAGGCTTCGAGTATAAAGTAGGACTTGAAGGCTACGTGCATGTGATAGAGAATGGTGTGGAGCCGGGCACTGTTCAAGTTTTCCTGTTTCACGGTGTCGGCCTGCGATTTATTCTGGTCGTAGAAGTGCTTTTGGTGCATCAGTACTACGTTGTCGTCCGTTACGGTGATTTCCGGCAGCCAGGAATGGTCGGCACCTGCGAGATAAATCTTCTTGAAAGGCAGACGCAATCCCATAGCGATAGAAGGTATCAGCACGTTATGCGGACGGGGAACGCCCCAGCCTTTGCGGAATATCCAGTTGCAGAAACCCTGGAAGCCTTCGATAGGCGTTGTATTATAAATATAGAGCTTGATGTGGGGGTTACCCGCCAGTAAGGGTCGCCATTCTTTATTCTTTAGGGCACGGGCGGGGACAAAGAAGTTCATGTCCCAGGTAGTCTTTTCGGCCATTGTCTTGAAAAGCTGTATACGCTTCTCGGGAACGATCCAGAACAGTGGGTCTGCAATCAGATAAAGTTCGGGGCGGAGACGCTCGAACATAGGAGAACTTACACAGAAGTTCACTGCCAACAAGGTTTTTCCCTTGATGAAATCCGCCGAATCTTCTACCGTGCGGTTCAGCGAAGGGCCGTTAGCCAATATCAGCAATTCATCCGGATTACTGAAAGAAGACGGCAAGCGCGTGCGCCACTTGGACTGCAACAGGATTTTCACTATACTGAGGAAGCACTGCCAAAGCTGTTCCAACCATTTCAAACCTTTTTCTCCCATATTCACTGTTTATGATACTTCAATTCATGAGTTTGCCCACAAAGATAGAGACTTTCGTCTTTACCGGCTAAAAAAGCAGGGAATTTGTTAGACGGAAAACGGTAAAAGCCGTACTTTTGTCGAAACATTCCGAAACATCAAGACAAGAATATACGATCATGGAAACAGAAGTTATCCAGAGTAAGATATACGAAATCAGGGGTATAAAGGTTATGCTGGACAAGGATTTGGCGGAACTCTACCAAGTGGAAGTAAAAGTATTAAACCAGTCAGTCAAGAGGAACATCAAAAGATTCCCGTCGGACTTCATGTTCCAATTGACCAAGGATGAGTGGGATAACTTGAAGTCACAATTTGTGACTTCAAGTTTAGGAAGAAAAGAGGGAAACTTGAAATTCCCAAATGGAACATCAAGTTGGGGAGGTACCCGCAAGTTGCCCTTCGCTTTCACCGAACAAGGTCTTGCCATGTTGTCGGGCATTCTGAACAGCGACATAGCCATCCAAGTAAACATCTCGATAATGAGAGCTTTCGTAACCATCAGACAAGGACTTCCCGCAGTGAGCAATCATCAGGAGCTGGAAGAACTGAAGAAGCGTATACAGACATTGGAAGAAGTCAGCGAAGAGACATTGGCAGCTATCAACGACCTGTCTGAAGACAGCCGCAAGGAGTTCGATGATATTTATATGGCTCTGTCTCAACTGTCGGAAAAGAAAGATACCCGGCAGAACCCTGTCGGATATAAGGCCATTCAAAACAGAAGGGAAGGAGGAAAAGATTGAGAGTACTTATAATCAATACGTCCGAGAAAACAGGCGGAGCCGCCATCGCTGCCAGACGCCTGATGGAATCGCTCCATACAGCGGGAACAGACGTGAAGATGCTCGTCCTGCACAAGGAAAGCCAATCGGAACAGGTGATCTCTGTAGGCAAAGACTGGCAAAAGAAGTGCACTTTCCTCTGGGAAAGACTGGTTATCTGGACAAATAACCTCTTCAGCCGGAAGAATCTCTTTACCGTCTCCATAGCCAATACAGGCTTCAACGTTACCAAACTGCCTGCCTTCCGGGAAGCCGACATCATACACCTCCACTGGATAAACCAGGGAATGCTTTCACTGAACAATATACAGGAAATCTTCGAATCGGATAAGCCCGTTGTCTGGACCCTGCACGATATGTGGGAATGTACCGCCATCTGCCACCATGCCCACACCTGCACCCTCTTCAAAAGCGAATGCAGAAACTGCCGCTTCCTGCGCTTCCCAGGCAACAACGATCTGGCGCACCGGGTATTCAAGAAGAAACAAAAACTATTCAGTCATGCCAGCCCCTTGAATATCGTTGCAGTCAGCACATGGCTTTCCTCACAAATACAGCAAAGTGCCCTACTTAAAGAGAAACCTGTATCCGTGATCCCTAATACACTCTCGCCCATCGATTTCCGGATGATGGACAAAGAACTGTCCCGAAAGGAACTGTCCCTGCCCGATAAACATATCATTCTGTTCGGAGCCGCCCGCATCGACGATCCGATCAAAGGAGTGGAATATCTGCTCCAGGCCATCCGGTTATTGATTGAAAAGAAGCAATTCCCACAGGAAAAACTTCACCTGGCACTATTCGGCAAAATCAAATATCCGGAGAAACTTCTCAACTCCATCCCCGTCAGCTACACCTATCTGGGACGAATAGGCGATACAAACAAACTCTCGCAACTATATTCCGCCGCAGACGTCACCGTATCCGCCTCTTTCTATGAAACATTCGGCCAGACTCTGATCGAGGCCCAAGCCTGTGGTTGCATTCCGGTTTCTTTTGGCAACAGCGGACAGGCCGACATCATCCGCCACAAAGAGAACGGCTTCCTGGCCGACTACCTCTCTGCCGACAGCCTGGCAGAAGGCATCCGATGGGGAATATCCGAAGCCCGGACAGCCATCTCCAAAGAAAATATGCGAAGCGAAGTATTCAGGAAATACTCCGGTGAAGTCGTTGCAAAGCAATATCTCAATCTCTACCAAAACTTAATCAAAAGAAAGGTAACACAATGAGAATACTACTTATCAATACAACAGAAAAGATAGGCGGCCCCGCCGTAGCTGCAAGCCGCCTCATGGAAGCCCTCAAGAATAACGGCATCAAAGCCAAGCTATTGGTGCGCGACAAACAGACCGAACAGATCACCGTAGTGGAGTTGCCCCACAACCTGCGCATGGTATGGAAGTTCGTATGGGAGCGAATCGTTATCTGGAAAGCCAACCATTTCAACAGAAACCACCTCTTCGCCGTAGACATTGCCAACACCGGCACGGACATTACCAACTTACCGGAGTTTCAGCAAGCGGACGTTATACATCTCCATTGGATCAATCAGGGGATGCTTTCTTTAAAGAATATCGAAAAAATTCTGGCTTCGGGTAAGCCCGTAGTCTGGACTATGCACGATATGTGGCCCTGTACCGGCATCTGCCACTACTCCGGCGGATGTACACATTACGAAGAGGAGTGTCATCATTGCCCCTTCATCCACAACGGAAGCCGGAAGAAAGACCTCTCCCACCGCATCTTCCTCAAAAAGCAGAAGCTATACGAAGGCCGTCATATCAACTTTGTAGCCTGTAGCCACTGGCTGGAAGAACGCGCCCGGAAGAGTGCCCTCTTCAGCGGACATGCCATTACCAATATCCCCAATCCTATCAACACCAATCTCTTCAAGCCGCATAGCAAAAAAGCTGCACGGGAGAAATGCAGGCTTCCGCAAGACAGCAAACTGATTCTGTTCGGTTCGGTGAAGATAATGGATACCCGGAAGGGAGTGGAATATATGATTAAAGCCTGCAAACTATTGGTAGAGAAGCATCCGGAAATGAAGGACCAACTGGGTGTAGTGGCCTTTGGCAACCAGTCGCAACAGTTACAGAATATGTTGCCTTTCAAGGTTTATCCGCTCGACTTCGTCAGCAATGAGCATCAGTTAGTAGATATCTACAACGCCGTCGACCTCTTCGTCACCTCATCTCTGGAAGAGAACCTGCCGAATACTATTATGGAAGCCATGTCCTGCGGCATCCCTTGCGTAGGATTCAACGTAGGCGGCATACCGGAGATGATAGACCATCTGCACAACGGCTACGTGGCACAATACAAATCGGCCGAGGATTTTGCCAACGGCATCTACTGGATACTGACCGAACCCGAATACGCCACACTCTCCGAACAAGCCTGCCGGAAAGCCGTTTCCCATTATTCAGAAAGTACCATTGCCAAGAGATACATCGACGTTTATAACAAAATAACCGGAAGACATGCATAACCGTCCCACGCCCAAGTTCAGCATCATCACCGTGACTTACAATGCCGAGGCCGTATTGGAAGACACGATACAGAGCGTTATCTCCCAAACCTACCACCACGTAGAGTACATCATCATAGACGGTGCATCCAAAGACCGCACCCTCGCCATTGCCGAAAGGTATCGCGACCGTATCACCTTGCTTGTCAGCGAACCGGACAAAGGACTGTATGATGCCATGAACAAAGGCATCCACCTTGCAACGGGCGACTATCTCTGTTTCCTGAATGCCGGAGACAGTTTCCACGAAGACGACACCCTGCAACAAATGGTGCATACTTTAGGAATCGGCGAACTGCCGGACGTACTATATGGCGAAACAGCTTTAGTAGATAAAGAAAGGCATTTCCTCCGTATGCGCCGCCTCTCCGCCCCCGAAGTGCTGACATGGAAGAGTTTCAGGCAAGGTATGCTCGTTTGCCATCAGGCATTCTTCGCCAAACGAAGCCTGGCGGTACCATACGATATGCGATACCGCTTCTCCGCCGACTTCGACTGGTGCATCCGCATCATGAAAAAAGCGCGGACGCTGCATAACACGCATCTCACGCTTATCGATTATCTGGAAGAAGGTATGACGACGCAGAACCAAAAGGCTTCCCTGCGGGAGCGCTTCCGCATCATGGCGAAGCACTATGGACTGATAAGTACCGTGGCGCACCATGCATGGTTTGTGGTGCGGGCGGTATTGAAGAAGTAAAACTTTGCAAGCACAGCCCATACTTTCCACCCAATAACAGACGATTCCTTGCCATAGGCTTGGCATGCTTTTGCCATAGGTTTGGCAAAGTCTTGCCATGCCTATGGCAAAAGCATGCCAAGCCTATGGCAAAAGCGTGCCAATGCGATGGCACAACACGGCAAAAGTATCGCTTGTAGTTCGCTATAGTAGTGGCAGTTAACGAAGAATCTCTTTCTTCAGTTCCTTCACCCCTTCCGAAGCGCCTTTCTGAATGATATGTATCTGCCTCATTGAGTGCGTATCCACCGGTTTCGGATCAATCAGATATACTTCTGCCGTTCGAGGCACATAGTTCAGCAGTCCCGCTGCCGGATATACATTCATCGAAGTACCTATAATCACAAAGACATCCGCTTTCTCCACATAGTCGACAGCCGTTTCTATCTCCGGCACCGCCTCACCAAACCAAACAATAAACGGACGCAACTGCGAACCGTCGCCCGCCTTGTCGCCCATCTTCACCTCATATTCTTCCGGTTTCAACTCCTTTACGTAGCGAGGATTATAAGGGTCGCGACTGGAACACACCTTCGTCAGTTCACCATGCAGATGAATGATGCGCGTACTCCCGGCACGCTCGTGCAGATTATCCACATTCTGCGTAACCACCGTCACATTGAAGTCCTTCTCCAGCTCGGCAAGTCCGGTGTGCCCTGCATTGGGCTCCACATCAAGCAGCTGCTTACGGCGCTCGTTATAAAAGTTTATCACCAGCTCCGGATCGCGCACATACCCTTCGGCACTGGCTACCTGCATCACCGGATATTTGTCCCACAATCCGCCTGCGTCCCGAAACGTACTGATACCACTCTCGGCACTCATACCGGCACCGGATAAAATCACTAAATTCTTCTTCATACCAAAATCTCCTTTCTATTATAGCAGTTTCTTTTCTACAAAAATACAGAAGATTGCCGAAGTTGCCACAGATATAAGAAAATTTAAAACCTAAAAGCATAAATCATTCAAATAAAACACTTACTTTTGCGACTTGTAATTTTGCAACTGATTGAAAGAGATAATACTTTCAGTCTCAACCCCAAAGATATATGGATAAATTCAGTTACGCTATCGGCCTTGGAATAGGTCAAAATTTATTAAGTATGGGTGCAAAAGGCATCGAAGTAGATGACTTTGCACAAGCTATCAAAGACATACTGGAAGGAAACAAAACCGCCATCTCACACGCAGAAGCACGCGATATAGTAAACAAATACTTCGCAGAACTGGAAGAGAAAATGAATGCAGCCAGCATAGAGCAAGGCGTACAGTTCCTGGAAGAAAACAAGAAACGTCCGAATGTGGTTACTTTGCCAAGCGGTCTGCAATACGAAGTCATCAACGAAGGCAAGGTAGGCACTTATGCAAAAGCCACCGACCAAGTGAAATGCCACTACGAAGGCACACTGATTGACGGAACCCTGTTCGACAGTTCTATCAAACGCGGACAACCCGCCGTATTCGGTGTGAACCAGGTTATCCCCGGCTGGGTGGAAGCGCTTCAGTTGATGCCCGAAGGTGCCAAGTGGAAACTTTATATTCCTTCCGATCTTGCCTATGGCGCACAAGGTGCGGGCGAAATGATACCGCCTCACAGCACATTGATTTTTGAAGTGGAATTACTCGAAATATTATCCCAAAAATAAAAATAAACAGTAAAAGCAAAATGAAAAAAGTAACATTTATCATGGCTCTTGCAGTAGGCGCAGGTTTAGCTTCCTGTACTGCACAAAGCCCGAAAGCAAATCTGAAAACAGATGTTGACTCATTGTCTTACGCCATCGGTATGGCTCGTACGGAAGGTCTGACTCAGTACCTGATGCAACAAGGTGTTGACACTACTCAGATGGCTGAATTCATCAAAGGTTTCAACGAAGGCGCTGCTAAAACCAGCAAGAAAGACGTTGCTTACATGACCGGTATGCAAATTGGCCAGATGGTAGGCAAACAATGGGTAGAAGGCTTCAACCAACAAATCTTCGGTGGCGACTCTACTCAGACTATCAGCCGTGAAAACCTGTTGGCAGGTTTCATCGCAGGTATCACAGACAAGACTGGCGTTATGACCAAAGAAGCTGCTACAGCTTACATGCGCGACGGTATGGAAGCCATCAAGGAAAAAGCTTCAGCCGCTAAATACGCTGATAACAAAGCTGCCGGTGAAAAATTCCTTGCTGAAAACAAAGGTAAAGAAGGTGTTGTAACTACTCCGAGCGGTCTGCAATACAAAATCATCACCAAAGGTACAGGTGAGATTCCTGCCGACACCAGCAAAGTGAAAGTAAACTACAAGGGTACTTTGATTGACGGTACTGAATTCGACAGCTCTTACAAGCGCAACGAACCTGCTACCTTCCGTGCCAACCAAGTTATCAAAGGCTGGACAGAAGCCCTCACAATGATGCCTGTAGGTTCTAAGTGGGAACTTTATATTCCGCAGGAACTGGGTTACGGTGGCAGAGAAACCGGCGGTCAGATCAAACCGTTCTCTACCCTGATCTTCGAGGTAGAGCTCGTTAGCATCGAAAAATAAGTATCAGCCGAAGATTTTTTCTTCAACGGTACAGACTTAGCGGGCGAAACGGATGTAAACAAAAACATCTGCTTCGTCCGCTTCTTTTTTACTCTTTCCCTATTTTTTCCTCCTTTTTTATAGAGAAATTAAAATAAAGTCCTATATTTGCTTACTATTTGATAAAAACAAGAACTTACACAAATTGATATTATGGAAAAAATAGACAATCTTGACCGGCAGATTCTGGAAATCATCTCTCAGAATGCCCGCATTCCTTTCAAAGATGTAGCTGCTGAGTGTGGCGTATCACGTGCTGCCATTCATCAACGTGTGCAACGTTTGATAGATTTAGGCGTCATTGTCGGCTCCGGTTATCATGTGAACCCCAAATCCCTGGGCTACAGAACCTGCACATATGTAGGTATCAAGCTAGAGAAAGGTTCCATGTACAAATCAGTGGTTGCCGAAATGGAGAAAATACCGGAAATCGTGGAATGCCACTTCACTACGGGCCCTTACACGATGCTGACGAAAGTATATGCACGCGATAACGAGCATCTGATGGACTTGCTGAATAACAAAATGCAAGAAATTCCGGGTGTAACCGCTACCGAAACGTTGATTTCACTGGAGCAAAGTATCAAGAAGGAAATTCCTATTTGCCCGGAGAAATAACAGATAATTTATGGAATTCTTAAACGAATATCATCTTTCGGGACTGTTCATCGGCATTTGTACATTTCTTATCATCGGATTATTTCATCCTGTGGTAGTGAAAGCCGAGTATTATTGGGGTACCAAGTGCTGGTGGATTTTTCTTGTATTGGGCATCGGGGGCGTTGTGGCGTCGCTTTGCGTAGAGAATATCTTGATTGCGTCCCTCTTAGGCGTATTTGCTTTCTCTTCGTTCTGGACCATCAAGGAGGTCTTTGAACAAGAAGACCGCGTAAAGAAAGGTTGGTTCCCTAAGAACCCCAAACGTACGTATAAGTTCTAAAAACAAAGCAATAAACAGTATATTTTGCCCGAAAGGTTTGCATATTTCAACTGAATATACTATTTTTGTGCCCGCTATCCGATGAGGATAACACCGGACTTGTAGCTCAGTTGGTTAGAGCAACAGACTCATAATCTGGAGGTCCCTGGTTCAAGCCCAGGCTGGTCCACGAAGAAAAAGGCTGATTCCTAAGGGAATACAGCCTTTTTCTTCTTTATGGAGACCTCTGATTAAGGGTCTGTTGCTTTAGTGGTTTTAGTCTCAAATTAGCCAATTGTTGACCTATTGTTGACCCCAAATGAGCTACTTAAAATGCTAACAATTAAAGCAGAAGTCCAACAGGACAAACAGCGAAGTGACAAGACGTATAAAAATGGAAATAAAGAAAGTGGGAGAAAACCAATATTCTATTTCCACCTACTACTATGATAATGACACCTAGCAATATAGCGGATCAGAAACAATCACTCTCAATGGAAAAGTTTTAAATATCATAGAACGCTTTCCTAAAGACTTTATATTTCAATTTACATTAGAAGAATAGAACTCCATCTCATCACAATTTGTGATGACATCACGAATAAAACGACCTAAATCCGCTATGCCACTGACTCTTACAGAGCATGGAGTAGTAATGCTTTCAAGCGTACTAAAAAGCAATATTGCCATTCAGACAAATGTTCTGATTGTACGTGCTTTTGTTGCCATGCGACAACTGATTACAGCAGTTCCACAAATAAACAGAGTTGGACAATTAGAACAGCAAATGAAAAAGTTGAAAAACCACATAGAAGAAGTGTTTGCCGATTATAAAGATATTAACGATGATACGCGGATGCAGTTAGAACTCATTAATCAGACATTGGCAGAACTGCAAACCAAGAAGAAATTGGAAGAAAAAGCCACGCAGAAGAATCGGATTATACAACATGAGGAATAATTATTTGATTGTCAAACTCTGAATATAAATAATAGGTATTGGCAGGCAATGGAGGAGAAAACGAAACAGATATAAAAAGGGTATCCGATTCGCTCAGATGCCCTTTTTATACCTATTGAAAATAAGAAACAGTTATTCCAGATAAAGCGGCTCCACCTCCGTCACATTATCATGGAACCACTCATCGAGCTTTGCCTCTACCTTATCCTTTATCTGTGGTGTGATATATTTCTTCACCTTTTTATAAGCATAAACAGCAGCAAATCCTTTACCCACCATAAAGAGCTGTCCCAGAACATCCTCTATACTGGTAGGAAACACAATGGCCACCAAAGCAAGCATTATATTGGTCCGCTCACTATCGGGAGTCGTATCGGCAGTCATTACATAATAAGCGGTAAGTACGGGGCGACCGGTAGCGCGACCTGCCTTCTTAATATACTCTTCTACTTTCGTACGGATATCATCCATGGATAAATTTACTTTCATAGTTCTTCTTATTATTCATTTACTTATTAGACGCAAGAAGATGAAGTTTGGTTGCAGAATATTGCTGTTTTTTTATCAAATAGTTCCATTTCACCGCCCGAATTCACCGATTCATACCCGGAACTCATCGGCTTTTCTACCGGAAATCAGCCGGAAAGGCTATATAGAGAGGAATAATTCGCTTACCTTTGAGCCATCAAACCCTAACAATGGAATATGAATCAATAACAATAGAAACAATGGAAAAGAAACAAAACTTCCCGCCTCATGCAGGTTTATCAGGTAAGGCACTGATAGCTTCGCTCTTCATCATCTCCGGAATATTACTGTTTGCCCGTAACGTAGGGTGGATTACATATGACTTATTCAGCATAGTGGTATCCTGGAATAGTCTTCTTATTGTATTAGGTATCTATACAATGACGCGCCGCCATTATATAAGCGGACTCATCCTTACACTGATAGGAGCCTACTTCCTGATCGGAGGATTGTCATGGTTGCCGGAGAATTCACAAACCTTCGTCTGGCCTATTGCACTGATTATAGCAGGTATCCTGTTCTTTGTAAAGGCTCACCGCAGGGAACGCTGGATGAAAAGCCATATGAACGGCCATTACCGGGACTGGACTAAAGGAAGAGGTGGACATATACACATGGATATGGAAAACAATGAGCAACAATGCGAATCGGAAAACGGCTACCTGCGTTCCGACAATGCTTTTGGATCTGTACGACATGTCGTACTGGATGAATTGTTCAAAGGAGCCAGCATCCGGGCTTCATTCGGGGGAACTATCATCGATCTGCGCCACACACATCTTGCACCGGGAGAAACTTATATCGATATCGACTGTACCTGTAGTGGAATAGAACTGTACATTCCTTCAGACTGGAACGTTCTACCCCAATGCAATGCTTTTGCCGGCGGATGCGAGGATAAGCGTTGGCAGGGAGCGAATATTAATAAAGAAAGTACATTAATAATCCGCGGAAATATTTCCTTCGGCGGATTAGAAATTAAAGACTAATCCTATGAGAGCACATCCAATCATAGATTACCCTTATCGTTGGTTTCCGATGCTTGCGCTGGCATTGATTCTGGCAATCATCCAGGCGACTTTGTCGTGGGGATATGCCGGAGCTGACTGGCTGCCGGCCATCATAGACGGAATCACGACCATCGGATGGCTTGCAGTACTGGCATACCTGGCCTGGTTTGTGGTGGGTTACGTATCCATACTCCAGACAAAGGTCATCACTGTCGCAGCAGGAATATTACTCTGGATTGCGGGCAGCTTCATGATTTGTGACATTATGGTAAGAATAGCGGGAATACCTTATATATCTTTTGCTTCTACCATACCTTTCCGCCTGTTGTTTGGCGTACCAACCTGGATCGCTATCATTTTGTGGTATCACCTGATAGTAGTGAAAGATCCCGAAGCACAGGAAGAAGAATTCATAGTACCGCAAGCAGAAGAAGAAAAGCCGGAAGCACAAGATGAAATCATTGACCGCATTACGGTAAAGGACGGTTCACGTATACACATAATCAAAGTGGACGAACTACTCTATATCCAGGCATGCGGAGATTACGCAACCCTGGTTACCCCAACAGGCGAATACATCAAGGAACAAACCATGAAGTATTTCGAAGGGCATCTGCCGACAAACAATTTTGTACGTATCCACCGTTCCACCATTGTAAACGTGACACAAATATCCCGGGTTGAATTATTCGGGAAAGAGACTTATCAAGTGTTATTGAAGAACGGGACCAAACTGCGGGTCAGTCTGACGGGCTACCGTTTATTGAAAGAACGACTGGGAATATAAAGACCTGAACTATTTTATTAAGCAAAAGCGAAGAATTCCTCCCCTGTTTCAAGGGGAAATGAATCCTTCGCTTCTTTTTTAAATGACAGAGAAAGTGATTTGATTATTTCTTCTTTTCGTCTTTCTTCGGTTCTTCATTCTTGGTTTCCTGCTTGTCTTCCTTCCCTTCCGGATGGATGATACCCTTCACAGTCTCACCAATAGGCAACTTATCCAGTACACCCAGACTTGGAGCAACCGTCTTCACCAATGAACTCAAAAAGTTACTCGTACCTCCGTTTCCACCATCGAATACAGTGATGTTTCCTAAGTTCATGTGTTCGAATGCCTTCACCTGTTCTCCGGCAATTTCCTTCCACTGATCTACCATCTTGTACTGGATGGCGATAGCCGGGTTGGATTCCGCTGCACGTACCATGGCCTCGAAACCTTCAGCCTCGGCAAGCAATGACTTCTTCTTACCTTCAGCTTCGGCCTCCAGTTTCATCTGGATAGCTCTTGCTTCAGCTTCAGCCTGCGCCAGAGTAGCCTTTGCACGAGCTTCAGCCTCACGGGTAATCTTTTCGGCAACAGCATCAGCCTGAAGAATGGCTTCCTGTTTTGCAACCTCAGCAGGCACAATCTTTTCTGCCTTCAAAGAAGACTCCACCTTGCGTGCTTTAGCTTCTTCCACTTCCTTCTGTGCTATTTCACGGGCAGTCTGCACGGCAGCTTCCGAACGTGCTTCAGCTTCACCGGCCTGCTTGTCAGCATTAGCGCGAGTCACAGCCAGTTCAGCGTCAGACTGTGCCACAGCTTTCTGAGCTTCATTTCGTCCGATAGCTGCTTTCTTTCCGGCTTCTGCCTGTTTGATTTCCATGTCGGAGTTCAGTTCGGCGATGCGGCTTTCCTTCTCGGTGTTGGCCTGTTCAATTTTGATATTCTTTTCGGCTTCCGCCTTTGCCACCTGTGATTCTTTTTCAGCATTGGCAATGGCTACCTGTGAGATTCTATCCTTATCCGCATTAGCCACAGAGATCTCCTGCAACTTCTTCGTCTCGGCAATGGCGATATCCTGGTCTTTGCGTGTTTCGGCCACTTTCGTTTCACGCTCCTTTATCTGGTTAGCAATCTTGATGGCACCCAGTTTCTCCTGTTCTTCTATATTTGCCTGAGCCTCATTCAACGCCTTACTTTCAGCTTCCTTACCCAAGTTGACAATATAATTGGCGGCATCACGGATATCACTGATATTGATGTTCATCAGATATAAACCGAATTTACGGAGTTCCGTATCGATGTTATCTTTTACTTTGGAAAGGAACTTATCACGGTCGGAGTTCAGTTCTTCAATCGTCATATCGGCAATGACCAAACGCATCTGACCGTACACAACATCCGTAATCAGGTTCTGCTTATCATCTATTGTCAGTCCCAACATACGTTCGGCGGCGTTTTGCATTACCTCCGCATCGGTACTGATGGCTACGGTAATCGTAGTCGGCACATCCACACGGATATTCTGGGCAGACAGGGCACCGGTCAACTTACAGTCTATCTGCATCGGCTTCATAGACAGGAATTCATAGCCCTGAATAATCGGCCATACAAACGCGGCACCACCATGATACAACTTAGCGGACTTCTTGTCACCGCCCGTTTTACCATATACTACCAGTACTTCGTCACTTTTACATTTCCGGTAACGGGAAAGGATACCAATGAAGGTAAGCAAAATAACCGCCACGAGTATGGCGGCCATAATCATCATTTCTTGTGTCATAAATCTATGTTTTTGAGTTTCGTTTTTATTGAATATACAGTGTTCCTTCCCTGTAGGTCGTAATCATGGTTTTGTCGCCCGTCTGATAAGACTTGGTTCCTTCCGATATTACATCTATCTCGCGCATGGCTCCATCGCGACTCACCTGTACGGTATATCTGCCATCCCCCTGTTTAAAGTAGATGGTACATTCGCGCCCTACAAGCTGTTCCGTCTTTTCCGTCTTATTCACCTGCTGCAACTGATAGGCTTTCTTATAGAGAAACCACACGGCAAATACGAAAAACAGACCAATCAGAATGGCAACGGCATAACTCTGAATGTCAGTATTTCCAATCAGATACATGTACCAGCCGAAACCGATACCGAAATGCGTCAGTCCCTTAAAAGACACCATGCTGCTGATGTCGGCATCCACGTCTACATCCGCATCAATGTCTCCGAAGAAGATGGAAAGGATAAACTGTATCACAAAAATACCAGTTGTGACTACGGCGATAATCAGAAATATGTTACTACTCATAGGAATTTGAGTTATTGTGGTTTACGATATATTTAGATATATTATTCCAAATATACACATTTGCAGAACATGCGCAAAGAAACCGTTCTCTATTTAACAAAATTTTCTTGAAGGGGAACACAACATTACACAAAGATATTTGTTATGTTTGCGGACGCTACGATGAAACATCTGCACTATATATTCTTATTCATGTGCCTCGCATTAGGAATGTCCGTCATTCTGCAAGAGGAACAGCCGGCACTTCGGATGCTTACCGAAGCCTCGGCGGATGATTCCGTCACTCCTGTCCAAACAGGGTGTTTCATTTCAATGTCAACCGATTACTTCTCGACCATTGCCCACCGCCCCTTCTTCAACGATGAAAATAATGAGCGTAAAATCAATGGCATCCTTTTCCAGGAGAATTTCTACAATCAGGCCAGTGCTCCCTCGAAACTGCTGAAACTAAAGATCCATCCATCTGCAGAACAGATGCAACGTATATTTTCCACCCATTTACGGGTGGAACAGAATGCCAGTCTTTCTTTCACTCCCAGCGCTATCCGTTATTCTTACGGGTACTACGTCTACGAGCTGAAACATATTCTGATTTAAACCGCCACCTTACTTATTACCAACCATTTTCCGGAGGTATGCCATTGGCGTGTCTTTGGTCAGTCTATTGTTTATTCACTTCTAAATTAATGCGATAACTATGCTCGATTTATTAATAGCCACCCTCGAAATGATGGGGCTTACATTCGTGATCGGCTTCTTCGTGGCCTTCATCATCAAAATGATTGCCGTTGCCGCCGACTCATTCGACTTCTACAGCTCACACCAGAAAGAACTGCTTCGCCTGCGACGTCTGCGCAAACTGCGCCAGAAGGTAGAACTCATGATACGGGACATCCCCATGGAAGATAACGGACTTCTCGATGACAAACGCGAAGAGTTCAGCCGGGGAGTAAACCGGGAACTTACCGACTATCACGGATATTACCACGGGGTAAGCACCGGAGTCTCCAAAACGAACCTGGTAGATTATTACTACCCCGAAGATACACACATGATGTACCTGAATCAACAAGAAGAGATGTTATATCAAAAAAACAAAAAACACTCCGGCAAATCAGCCGATAAGACCAAATAAGAAATAGTATGGAAAATATAGATTTCGCGACCCTGTTCCAAGGTTTTGGAACGATGATGGAAAGTGGCTACCTGCTTGCGTCAGCCCGTGTATTTTTAATCCTTTTAGGTTTGCTGCTTATATATCTGGGCTGGAAAGGAGTGCTCGAACCTATGGTAATGATTCCGATGGGACTGGGTATGGTCGCCATCAATTGCGGAACACTTTTCATGCCGGACGGCACATTGGGCAACCTCTTTCTCGACCCGATGCTTTCGGACACGGACGACCTGATGAATACGATGCAGATAGACTTTCTGCAACCTGTCTATACGCTCACCTTCAGCAACGGATTGATAGCTTGCTTTGTGTTTATGGGTATAGGCACATTGCTGGATGTAGGCTTTCTGTTGCAGAAACCTTTCGTCAGTCTTTTCCTGGCTCTATGCGCCGAACTGGGTACTTTCCTGACTATCCCCGTAGCTTCGGCTCTGGGACTGACCTTGCAGGAAAGTGCTTCCGTAGCCATGGTAGGCGGTGCAGACGGTCCTATGGTTCTATTCACGTCACTGGCTCTTGCCAAACATTTGTTTGTGCCTATCACCGTAGTGGCTTACCTGTATCTCGGACTGACCTATGGCGGCTACCCGTATCTGGTGAAACTCCTGGTTCCGAAACGTCTGCGTGCCATCAAGATGACTTCAAAGAAAGCTCCCAAGAATTATGATGCCAAAGTGAAACTGGCATTCTCGGCTGTACTGTGTGCGGTGCTGTGTTTCCTGTTCCCGGTAGCTTCACCGCTGTTCTTCTCCCTCTTCCTGGGAGTGGCTGTACGTGAATCGGGTATGAAGCATATCTATGATTTCGTCAGTGGTCCGCTGCTTTACGGTTCTACATTTATGCTGGGCGTATTGCTGGGTGTGCTTTGTGACGCGCACTTGTTACTCGATCCGAAAATTCTGAAACTGCTGGTATTGGGTATAGTGGCATTATTGCTTTCCGGTATCGGTGGCATCATGGGTGGATACATCATGTACTTTATCAAGAAGGGAAATTATAATCCGGTGATCGGAATTGCCGCCGTCAGTTGTGTACCCACTACGGCTAAAGTGGCTCAGAAGCTGGTGAGCAAAGATAATCCGGACTCGTTTATTCTGGGAGATGCCTTGGGAGCGAATATTTCCGGGGTTATCACTTCGGCTATTATTACGGGTATTTATATTACGATTATCCCATATCTCTAAGCTTACAATCACAAACCTTCCTTCACCGGCAATGTGTTCCAGCAATGCCGGTGAAGATTGTTTGTACATATTTATCAATAAAAGAATATCCCCAAAGAGGGTGTCATTAATATCTGATAATCAACGGAATAAGATTGGATATATAAAGGCAACGACTGAAATGATTTAAGGTAACGACTGAAATAGGATGAAGTAACGACTGAATCAGGATGAAGTAACGACTGTTTCCGGTTCCACGTTTCATTATAAACATTTGTCCGATAATATCCGAAAGTTCAAGATAGTATCATTAAACAGCAAAATCTAATCATATCGGAAAAGGCATGTTCTGTACATTTGCACACAGAATAATAAACCTTTAAACGTACATGCCGATATGTTCAGACACATTCTTTATTATGTAACTTCAGCCTTCCTCTTGCTTCATCTATCCATCTATTATTCCACTGATTATAAATCAGATAAGGAGACAGAAAAGCGCATCGAGGCACTCCTCGGAAAGATGACACTGGAAGAGAAGATAGGGCAAATGAACCAATTGCACTGTGAGAACTTCCCATACCTTAAAGCCGAAACACGCAAGGGCAGAGTAGGCTCCGTGATGAGCATAACCGACCCAAACATCTTCAATGAAGTACAACGCATTGCCGTAGAAGACTCCCGCCTCGGTATTCCGCTTATCAACGCCAGAGACGTGATACATGGATTCAAAACCATCTTCCCTATACCTTTGGGACAAGCCGCCAGTTTCAATCCGGAGATTGCGGAAACCGGTGCCCGGATTGCCGCGACCGAAGCTTCCGCCGCAGGAATAAGATGGACATTCGCCCCCATGATAGATATCACTCATGATCCCCGCTGGGGACGTATAGCCGAAGGATTCGGAGAAGACCCGCTTCTCGTCTCTCAAATGGGCGTTGCAGCGATAAAAGGTTTTCAGGGAAGTAGCCTAAACCACCCGACCTCCATTGCTGCCTGCGCCAAACACTTTGCCGGATATGGTGCTTCGGAAGGAGGTAGAGATTACAACTCCACCTACATCACCGAACGCCAATTCCGCAACCTTTATCTCCGGCCTTTCGAAGCAGCCGTCAATGCCGGAGCAGCCACCCTGATGACGGCATTCAACGACAATGACGGCATCCCCTCTTCAGCCAATCCTTTCCTGTTGAAGGATGTGCTCCGCAATGAGTGGAATTACCGGGGCACGGTAATATCGGACTGGGCATCTGTCTCCGAAATGATCCGCCACGGATTCTGCGAGGACGAGAAGGAAGCGGCACTGAAAGCCACAAATGCGGGGACCGATATAGAGATGGTGAGCGAAACCTATATCAAGCATCTCCCTCAATTAATAAAAGAGGGGAAAGTTTCCATGGAAACTATCGACAATGCGATAAGAAACATCCTGCGATTGAAGTTCCGGCTAGGATTATTCGAACATCCATACATTGCCGACCAAAGAAAAGAGACATTCTATCGCCCGGATTTCCTGGAAGCAGCGCAGACAGCGGCCGAACAATCGGCTGTTTTATTAAAGAACGAAAGGGGAACTTTACCCATTCAGAGCAGCATAAAGACAATTCTCGTAACCGGGCCATTGGCGGACGCACCCCATGAGCAATTAGGCACCTGGGTGTTTGACGGTGATGCCTCATACTCGCAAACGCCTCTACAAGCATTGCGCCGGATAAGTGGTGACAGCATCGAAGTGCTATATGCCCCGGGATTGAACTATTCACGCGATACGGTCACCAGCCAATTCAATAAAGTAGTGGAATTAGCCCGGGAGGCGGATCTTATTCTTGCTTTCGTAGGCGAAGAAGCCATACTTTCCGGTGAGGCGCATTGCCTTGCCAACCTGAATTTGCAAGGGGCGCAATCCGGGTTACTGCACCGTTTGTCCGAAACGGGAAAACCACTGGTTACAGTAGTCATGGCAGGGCGACCGCTTACCATCGGACAGGAAGTGAATATCTCGGACGCCCTGCTCTATGCTTTCCATCCGGGAACAATGGGCGGCCCTGCATTGGCAAACCTTCTTTTCGGCAAGGTTGTACCTTCCGGTAAATTACCCGTAACCTTCCCAAAGGAAACCGGACAAATCCCCATTTACTACAACCACACCAGCACCGGACGACCGGCAAGCGGAAATGAAAAGAATATCTTCAACATCCCTGTGGGTGCCGAACAAACTTCTTTGGGGAACACCTCTTTCTATCTGGATGCAGGCAAAGATCCCCTATTCCCATTCGGATATGGCTTATCCTATACAACATTTGCATACAGTAATCTGCAATTATCTTCCACTCAATATACCCGGAATGAAGTAATTATCATTACCTTTGACCTAACTAATACCGGCAAGACGGACGGCACCGAAATAGCGCAACTCTATTTCCGCGACCTGGCGGCATCCGTAACCCGGCCGGTAAAGGAACTGGCTGCTTTTGAACGTATCCACCTGAAAGCCGGAGAGACACGGCACATACGGATGGAGATACCGGTAAAGCTGCTATCCTTCTGGAACTATGCGATGGACTATTGTGTAGAGCCCGGAAAGTTTGATTTGTGGATAGGAGGCAACAGCCGGGAAGGATTAAAAGCGACATTCAACATAACTCAATAACTAACAGTCATGAAAAAACCGAATTTGAACATGAAGCGAGCGTCACTACTGACCTCATCACTCTTGTGCAGCGCCCTGCTGATAGCCGTTCCTCTCCGGAAAGAGCTGAACGAAGGCTGGCAATTCAAACAGGCCCGGCTCAGTAACTGGTATCCCGCCACCGTTCCCGGAGTGGTGCACACCGACTTAATTAACAACAAAATCATCGAAGATCCCTTCTTCCGCCTCAACGAACGCGGCATGCAGTGGATAGACAAGGAAGACTGGATCTACCAGACCTCCTTCCAACTGACTCCCGAAATAATGGAGAGGCAGAACATCGACCTCGTATTCAAAGGACTCGACACTTATGCAGACGTATATCTGAACGAAAAGAAAATACTGGAGACCAACAACATGTTCCGCGAATGGAAAACAGACATAAAGGCGGAACTGAAACCCGGAGAAAATATCCTGAAAATCTATTTCCATTCTCCCATCAAGGTGGACATCCCCAAATGGGATGCACTGCCCTACCACTACGAAGCCAGTAACGACCAGTCCGAAAACGGTGGATTATTCGACAAGAAAGTCAGTGTATTTGCCCGCAAAGCCGGTTATCATTACGGTTGGGACTGGGGACCTCGCTTAGTGACCTCCGGCATTTGGCGTCCTGTATACATTGAAGCATGGGATAACGCCCGACTCAGCGATGTCTTCATCCGTCAGCAGGAAGTCAGTAAAAGCCGTGCATCCATCGTGGGAGAAATAGAAGTTCAATCGGACAAAGAAATAGACGAAGCCACCTTTACGGTGACTGATGCCGCTTCCGGCAGAGTAATGGCAGGCAAAACCGTTTCCCTCCACAAAGGAAACAATAAGATTTCCCTTCCGTTTATCATCCGGAATCCCCGATTGTGGTGGAGTAACGGACTGGGTGAGCAGCATTTATATGACTTCCGTACCGCACTTACCATCAATAACGAAACATCCGACATTCAGAGCACAAAAGTGGGTATCCGCTCGCTGAAGATCATCAACCGCCCGGACAAGGATGGAAAGACGTTCTATGTGGAACTGAACGGAGTCCCCGTCTTTGCCAAAGGAGCCAACTACATTCCGCAAGACAACTTCCTGCCACGCGTCACACCGGAACTGTACGAAAAGACAATCCTTGACGCCGCCAATGTCAACATGAACATGCTTCGCATCTGGGGCGGCGGCATTTATGAGAATGACCTGTTCTATGAACTCTGCGACCGCTACGGCATCCTTGTCTGGCAAGATTTCATGTTTGCATGCAGCCTCTACCCCGCTGAAGGGGAATTACTGGAGAATATCCGCCAGGAAGCCATCGACAATGTGAAACGTCTGCGTAACCATGCCTGTATCGCCCTCTGGTGTGGAAACAACGAATGTAATGACGCCTGGTTCAACTGGGGCTGGCAGAAACGATACAAGGCGCAGAATCCGGAGTATGAAAAGAAGATCTGGAAACAGTTCACCGATCAGTATTATGTCACCCTTCCCGAAGTTGTGAAGGAATACGCACCCGAAAGTTTCTATTGGCCTTCTTCCCCGTTCGCCCGTGAAGACGGTGGCAGCGATGACCACAACGGCGACCGCCACTACTGGGATGTGTGGCATGGTAAAAAGCCCATCGAGACGTACAACAAAGAACGAAGCCGTTTTTTCAGCGAATATGGCTTCCAATCCTTCCCCGAATTTGAATCCGTGAAGCGCTACGCTCCCTGTGAAGAGGACTGGGATATCTATTCGGAAGTCATGATGTCCCATCAGCGCGGAGGCATGCACGCCAACCAACTGATTGAGACTTATCTGCTGAACGAATATCGCACACCCAAAAACTTCGAAGCCTTCCTCTACATGAACCACGTACTGCAAGGAGATGCCATCAAAACAGCCATCGAGGCACACCGCCGGGATATGCCCTACTGTATGGGAACTCTCTTCTGGCAACACAACGACTGCTGGCCCGTGGCTTCCTGGGCAAGCCGCGACTACTACGGTCGCTGGAAAGCGCAGCATTACTTTGCCCGCAAGGCTTACCGTGATATTCTTGTTTCTCCCATAACCGACGAAGACGGAGTATTGAACATCCAGGTGGTTTCCGACCGCCTCAAATCCTGTAACGGCACGCTCCAGGTAGAAGTAATGAAACTGACAGGAGAGAAAGTGAGCAGTTTCAAACGAAATATAAAAATAGACGCCAACAGTAGCCAGACGGTATTCTCGGTTCCTTTGGGTGAAGCCTTAAAAAATACACCTAAAGAAGATGTATTCGTTCATGCCGTCCTGCTGACCGACAAAGGGACAAACAGTTATGCCAATAACTACTTCCTCGTGAAACAGAAAGAAGTGAACTATCCCAAAACTGCTATCACTTCGAGCATAGAGTCCATTGAAGGCGGTTTCGAACTGACTCTCAACAGCGACAACTTCGCCCGTGCCGTATTCATAACCATCGGCGATGTGGACAGTTCATTCAGCGACAATTACTTTGATATATTGCCCGGCGGTTCTGTGAAAGTGAATGTCTATACCGATTTACCGCAGCCTGCATTTGAAAAACAATTAAAAGTTATTTCCCTGAGCGACGAATACTAATCCACTCATATTTTCCATTCGCATATTCTGCATCGATCAGTTTTTTCCTGGCTTCCCAATCATCATCACCCGTATTCAGGTGATGATGATTGGGAAACTTATTTCACCTCCACATTCTCAGGCATCTGATACATGTCCGGCAGATCGCTACTGAAGAAAGTAAGCTCATTAGCATGGAACTTAATGAAATCCGCCTCAGAAGCATGCCCCTTGAATACAGAGAAATAATGCATATCCGATTCGTTGCCTCCGACAAACTTATTGCGCCACATCACAATCATGCTGACTTTGCGCCCAGTTGCAGGAGTAAGTATCTGCTTACTCCAATAATCCTTATCAGTAAATCCTTCGACACCGGTTTCCGTCACTCCGCAAGGCTTCTTCTTTTTCTTCGATAATTCGGAAATAGTCTTTAGATTGGAAGAGAAAGTGGCAGGATTCAAACCGTGGTAACAATCCATACCTATAAAATCTACATACTCATCACCCGGCCAACGGAAAAGGAAGTCCTCTTCACGCTTCACGGAATCCATCTGCGGGGAAATGGCATAGATAAACTGGTGTATACCTTTTGTATCACGAAGATAATTGACTGTAAACTTCCAGAGACCGATAAACTCCGCCTCCGTAGTGCAACTTTTCCCCCACCACGACCAAGTCTGTGTATGCTCATGGAAAGGACGGAAAATAACAGGAATCGGCTTCCCCTGATCATCTTTCAATTCACCGGCAAATGTAGCCAGGCGATCAAGCCAGGTCTTAAACTTAGCCTGTACGGCACTCCCGTCTTCAAGAATCCTACGTACGACTTCGGCACTCGAATTATCCCACGAATCACCTCCGGTCAAAGGATTATTCAGGTGGCAGCATGCAATAATTACCTCCCCACGACGACGTGCCTCAAGAATACAGCGTTTGCGAATAGCATTAGCCTCATTCCCCTCGCAGCGATCATCCATAATCTCCGCAAAATCTACACTGAATATAGCCGGATAATCTCCGCATACCTCCTTCGTATCAGAATTGCCCGAAACATCATACCATTTACGGCCATAGAACAAATCATCATGGTGTCCGAACATGAATCCGGTTTGCTGTATATCCCATAGACGGGCATACAAGGCCTTAGTTTCGGCTGTTGCACTTTTATCTACCATGCTCAGTTCTACAGTTTCGGTACCCGGCGGTTCGGGTGCAGGCTCATCATTATCTTTAGAACAGGACGAACAGCCCAACAAGGCAATAAAAATTGCCATATATACTTTTTTCATAACTATCTTATTATTGAATATCAGTTAATAACTGGAACGTCTGTGCCTTCAAGGTCGTTTTATACGTTCCTTTCAAATGAAGTCCCGTTTCCTGGGGAACAGGAAATCCATCGGCATCCTTGGGTTGAAGATTTTCCTCATACTTATAAAGGGAGGCATTCTCCATCGGACGGGATAAAGTGAGCTGCACAGATTTATCTTTCTCTCCCACATTCACCATGGCCACCGTCAATTTGCCCTGGTAAGTACCTGCCACCACATAGACATCTTTATCTTCCGAAGCTACAGCAGTATGCAATATATCCGTTCCGGCAGGAAAATAGCGACACATCAGCGACCAGGTATAGAACCAGGGCCGTATCTGTTCTTCATCGGGTTTATTAAAGACTTCCTCTCCCAGAATATTCCACATGCCCCATATCTTAACATCTTCCGTCTTTCCGGAATCTCCGCTGCTATGCATCGCATCATCCAGCATCCACACAGCCATACCCGAATATCCTCCGTTCATCACTTCCATGGCAAGCAACGGCATATCGAGACCATAGAAATAATCGTAACAGAGCATATTGCAGTCACTCCCTTTAGTGAAAGGATGCCCTTCGACCCGGCGGTTATATTCTGCCATCAACAAAGAATCAGCATCACGCCAATACTTATAACCGGCCTCACCTAAAACAATCTTTTTCCCCTCGGGAACATGACGTTTATAGCGGGAAAGAATTTCAGGATATTGCCCGGTACGCACTTCATTCTGACCCGGATAAGCATGGACATCGTACAATCCGATAATGGAGTCAGCATCCAGTGCCGCTTGTTTCACCCACCCCTCGGCATCATAGGCAGAAGCCTCATTCTTGTAATCGGCTACTACATCCGGCCCTGCAAGCATCACCTTTTCCGTCAGCCCGGGATACTCTTTCATCTTCCGGTGAAAACGGAAAAGCATTCGTTTCCACATTTCATAATCACCATTGGTAGATGCCCAGTTTCCATCAGGCTCGTTGAAGATTACAAAATACTTGATGCAAGAGAAACCAAGGTCATTCACCAGGTAATTAAGATAGTCAACGGACATATCCACCCATTTCTGATCCTGCTTCATATCCCAGGCAGGCGGATTGTATTCACCGTACATGACGGTTATCCCCCGCTCGGTGCAATACTTCAGGAGTCGGGAAATGGAAGCTATATTCCGTGTTTTATCATACATGCCTGTTGCAGAATCATAATAGCGATAGGGGCTGTTTATCATGCAACGTATATACTGCGGCTTCATAAAGTCGAGTCGTTTGCAGAGTGTTTCCCAGTCTTTATCAGAGACAGAAGCACCCCAAGCTTCAGCCTCATCATAGGGATCCCACTCGGCACCATTGCCGATATATCCGGCATTCGTCACTTCCGGTGAGACCGTAATCTCCACCACTTCTTGCGAGGTGCAAGCTGATACGAGCCATAACAGCATACAACTTAAAATCATATTTATCTTCATCATAATCTTATTATGAACGGTTATCAATTAATAATCGAAATTCGTATATACCACCAGAGACTCTCCGGGCATTTGGAATGCTTCGCCTTTGGCCGGGCGCAATGTCACCCCTTGGCGATGGGGTAATAATCGGCAATCACCTTCTTTCTGTAATCGGCCCTCGGCATACAAGTACTGTTTCACACCTTTCAATACGGGGAGAGAAGTACTTTTAAGTAATACAGATTTCTCTTCCCTGGAAACATTGACCACGGCAATCATATATTTACCGTCTTTTTCCACAGCAATCGCCTTAAGAGACTTGTCTCCTTCCACCTCAACCTTATAAGCACGCGAACCGGCAGGCATATAGCGCGTCAGCAACGACCAGGCATAAAACCAGGGACGCACTTCCTCTTCTTCTGTACCGAAATACTCTTCGCCAAAGATATTCCAAAATCCCCATACCTTCAGTTTATCAGGTGCTTCTTTCGCATGCATGGCATCATCGAGCATCCACACCACCGAACCGGAATATCCTGCATTTACTGTTTGGAAAAGAGCATCTGCCATGTCAGTACCGTACATGAAATCATAAACAAACATTTGAGAATCATCCATCGAAGCATAAGGCTTTGCCGCTGCCCTACGGAGGTTTTCACGCTGATAAACAGAATCGGCGGGTTCCACAAACTTAAATCCAATCTCACCCATCACGATTTTCCGACCTGCCGGAACAGCTTGTTTATAGGCACGGATAATGTCAGTATACTCCCCGCTGTTCACCGTTATTTTAGAAGGATAGGTATGGATATCATAAAGTCCAATCTCATCTTTCAGATGCGTAGCACAACTATCCACCCACCAGGCCTCATCAGCCGTCCAGATTGCAGCATCAGGCCCCACAACCGAAAGTTTACCTGCAAGTTTGTTCTTTTGCAATTCTCCGTAGAAGAAGCGGATGGCACGTGCCCAAAGGGAATATTTTCCGTCCGTTGAAGACCAGTAGCCATTCGGCTCATTCACCAGATTGTAGTATTTGATACAGGAATATCCTTTTTCCTCTATCAGAAAACGAACATATTCGGCAGCAGCGGAAAGATTCTTTTCACGGATCACCTCTTTCCGGGCATCTACCATTCCCCCACCCCAATCACCGAACATTACTGTCACATCACGCGATTGGCAGTAATCCAATATATGAGACAAATGCTCCAAGCCACGTTCGGGATAAAGAATTCCATCCTGCATTACCGATGTAGTGTTGGTCATGACACGTATAAACTGAGGGCGCATAAAGTCCAGACGGTCATACATCTTCTTCCAGTCGGCCTCGGAAATATCCAAACGTCCTTTTCCGTAATCCAATTGATAAGGGTCCCACTGAGCACCGTTACCGATGTAACCTTCATTGATAATCTGTTTCGTATCTACAGAAACAACAGTCTGTGAAGCGGCATAGCCGCCCCACAGAAAGAAAACAGAGAGTATAGCAAACCGTTTCATAAGATATATCAACGTTTGGAGACAGAGATCCAGTAACGGCGCACTTTCTTGACAAACTTGTCATAGTCACTGTAAATATTCGTCCAGTCATCCGTACCACTCAGATTGAAGGCAAAGGCATTCCGATCGATAGTCATGCTCAATCCGTTACCCAAGTCTTCTGTTCCGGCAGCCACTAAAGAACCAGTAGTCTTCCGGCCCTCTTTATCTGTAAAGGTAATCGTATTCGCTGCATAATCGCGTACCCATGTACTTTCACCTTCAGGAATCTGGCGATAGAACTTCTTCAGGTCGATATCTACACCGGGATTCTCTTTGTTACCGTCGCCCAGGAAGATGAAATCAGCATATTTTCCATCGGCTCCCGCATCATTGATACAGATACCGCTTGTATTACCCTCATCCGTCACTCCGGTCATTGTAAAGGTAAGCACATTGTCGCACTCAGCCTGCGGACCATACGTTTCCGACCAGCACCAAGGCTTATCTGTTAATTGCATCACGGCGCCTCCACCAAACTCCGGCCCGGTACCACCGTAGACAGTCAGCTTCTTTACATCCCAAGTGCCTACAAGAGTTTCCGTAAATTCGGATACGGTAATCGTATAATTACGTGTCTCTCCGGTAGTGGAAGTAACAGTGATTGACGCACTCCTCGAATCATTCTCAAAATTCAAGGCATCTCCCACCTGTAAGGAAGCTTCCGCCTGATAGGAGAGTTGTAGCTTTTTCAGTCTGATGTTCGACAAATCGGGTACGGCATCAACATTGATAGCCAGGTTTATATCTCCCGTAACAGCATCCACAGTCTCAATAAGGGCGGTCCCCATCTGATTTTCAAATTGTATATCCAATATGGTGCGCTCATGATTCCAGCCACCATCATTGATGTCGTCCTGCAAATCTTTCACACATGCCTGCTGGGTCAACACAATGCAGGCAAGCAAAATGTATTTCGTTAGTTTTACCATAATCTTACTTCTTTTTAAGGTCTGAGACTTCCATTCAAATTTATTTCAGCCTGCGGTATCGGATAGAAAGTCACCTGATCTTCCGAAAGCCCGGCCGCCTCGGGAACATCCGTCGTAATCCGGTTCCATCGGCGCAAATCATATACATGATCGCCTTCAAAGGCAAGTTCAAAAGTTCTCTCTTTCAGTATTTCCCTGCGGAATTCATCTTTCCCCAGATTCGGTTTCATATCTCCCAAACCGGCACGGCTACGAATGAAGTTTACCAGTTCATAAGCCTTAGCCGTAGGACCTGCCGCCTCTGCATAAATAAGCGCCACATCAGAGAAACGGAGCAGGAAAGGCCGGGTACTGGTCTTTTCACCCTCAAACTTCGGGTCTATATATTTGCGACAGAACGGATAAGGAATCTTTCCGGGATATTCTCCCAGCAGCGTACCATCTGCCTTGTAGACTTTATCAACAATAAGCTCTGTTTTACGCTTATCATTTGCATCAAAAGTATTATAAAAAGCAACCGTGGTCTGATATTCGCCCCAACCGTCATGAGTGGGGATATACTCATCCTTGTCCCCCTGTTTCAGATACAGAGTGGCTCCGTCTATATAAGGAATAAACATCTTGGATATTTTAGAGTATTGCCCTTCGGAAGAACCGCTCCGGTCCATCGCCATGATAAAAATATGTTCTTTGCCACGTGCTTTCTCAACGTCATAAATATCAAGCAGCGAGCTCTCGAGGCCATATACCGACTGCTTTTCAATCACTTCACCTGCAAAATATGCTGCACTGTCGTACATGACTGTTGCATCGCGGTGCATGTCACGATAGAGTTTCACCCCATGTTCTTTAGCAGACGCCACATACAAGTATGCCTTTGCAGCCAAGGCCTGCGCAGCCACCCGGTCGGCACGCCCTATCTTAGGAGTTTCATAAACAGGCAGTAACTCTGCGGCCCGACGACAATCCGAAAGAATCAGGTCGTACATGGCATCCATATCAGGTGCAAGCGCGGTTGAAGTCTGATCCACCGTTTCCACTACTGATTTATGCAAAGGAACAAGGCCGAAGTTACGCACCAGGTTAAAGTAATTCCAGGCGCGGAGGAAATAAGCCTCACCCAGAAAAAGGTCTTTTTGTTCTTGGCTGAAGCCTGCATCCGGCACTTTTTTAATGACGGCATTGGCACGGTTCACACCGATGAAGGCATACTTGAAGAAATTCTCCAACGAACCGTTTGTTTTAAAGTTACCCACTTTCCAGTTATTCAGGTCCTGATTGTCGGCACTTGCATCCGACTTGGTCGTCATGGTTTCACTTGCCATATCACCCAAAAAGAAAATGGTTCTGGAATATTCCAGGTAGTTCAGCGTGCCGTACGCATACATAACTGCGGCCTCTGCATCGGCTGCCGTCTTGAAGAAATTATCTTCAGAATAGAACCCGTAAGGAGTCTCATCCAGATTGCATGCTCCCAATGCCAGGGTCCCGGCAAGCAGTGATATTACAATTCTATTTTTCATATTGTATCAGTTATTTAGAAGGTTAAGTCAAGTCCGAAAGTCCATTTACGCAAACGGGGATATCCGCCGCTATAAACTCCATTCAACCCTACTTCGGGGTCGTATCCCTTGAACTTGGTGAAAGTGTATAAATTAGAAGCATTCATATAGATACGCGCTTTAGAAAGGAATGACTTTTTCGGTAAGTCAAACGTATAGCCTATATTCAGATTCTGAACACGCAGGAACGATCCGTCCTCTATCCACCAATCAGAAATCTTCACCTGACGACCGTCGCGCAGGCTCGGATACTTATTTGTCGGATTATCGGGTGTCCAGCGTAATGGAGAGTTACTGGGCTCACCGAATGCTTTCGTATTCAACACGTCCTGACCAAATACCCCGTTAAGGAATACGCTCACATCAAACTTCTTCCAGGACAGGTTCAACGCCAAACTGGCTGTAAAATCCGGATTAGGATCACCAATAATGGTCTTATCCGCTTCCGATATTTCGCTGTCTCCATTCAGATTCATGTATTTGAACTCTCCGGGGTTAGCGTAATCACCGGACAAACCGGCATCGATTCCTTCATTCAGGGTCTGGACAATACCATCCACTTTATATCCATAGAACACATTTACCGGTTGGCCGATAGCCAGTATATTGGTATAGTCGCGATATTGTTCAAGACTATTGCCCGAATATTCAAAGAGCATCCCCGTCATCGGGTCGGTAACCAAACCGGATTCCAAAGTGTTACCCAGGTCTTTCACTTTATTGCGGTTGCGCGAGTAAATCAGGGTTCCGCTCAACTGCCAGTCTTTCGTTTGCAGGATATCGGCATCTACCGTTAATTCAAAACCACGGTTCTGGATTTTACCGTCATTCACCCACATCTTGTCATATCCCGAAGACAGAGCCAGATTACGTTCACGAAGCAAGTCGCTGGTCTGTTTATCATAATAGTCAAAAGAAACTCTCAGACGGCGGTTGAGAAATGCCATGTCGATACCAAAGTCAGCTTGCGCAGTTGTTTCCCACTTCAAATCAGGGTTCGGGATACCACTCCATACCCGGTAAATCCATCCCGGACCTGTCCAGCCGGAAACATATCCCGGACCGATGGTAGTAGCCCAGCTGCCATCATTATAATACTTATCCGTACCGTAACGGCTCAAAGTCTGATAAGGACTGATTCCCTGATTACCGGAAATACCATAGCTGAAACGGAACTTCAACTCATCAAATACATTCAGATTCTTAATGAACGATTCTTCATGCGCTTTCCAGCTGACAGCTCCTGAAGGGAACATAGCCCACTTGTTATTTTTACCGAATTTAGAGGAACCATCGGCACGAGCCGTCAAGGTCAGCAGATACTTATTATCATATACATAGTTCAGACGGAACATTCCTGAAACGAGTTTATTATCCGAATATCCATTCCATATTTCATTCTTCTCCGGATTTCCGGCACCCATATTCTCATTACCCAATGCTTCGTTCACAAAATCCTTACCCGTCAGACCGGAACTTCTGGACATATAGTATTCATAAGAATAACCTACCATGGCACCGATGTCATGCTTGTCGAATTTCTTCTGGAAGTTGGCGAAAGTTTCAGAAACCAGATTGTGCCCTTCCCAGTTCTCTATCTCTGCCTGACCGTTGCTGAATTCTCCAGCTTCGGTATATTTCTTCGGATAGTACCTGTCGGATACGGACTTACCAAACTTATAGTTCAATTGGGAGGTCAGTTTCAGGAAAGGGAAGAGTTGCCATTCCAGCGCTACGGAAGAGATGACATCCAAAGACTTGGTTTCATTCTTCTGCAAGTCTGTAATCGCCATCGGATGGCTGAAGTCACTTGCATTGGTCAGATAATAGTCCCCGTTTTCGTCATAAACCGGATAAATAGGGTTTCTCCAGTACGACAAGCCACCATTGGCATTGCGCACACCGCGGGAAAGGATGTTGGAAAAGCGTACTTTGAAGTTATCATATATATTATGGTCTACACTCAAATTGTATCCACCTTTTGTGTAGTCATCTTTTATATACATACCATTATCCGTATAGAAATTAGCGCTAAGATTGAAAACAGTCCGGTCATTGGAACTGGAAATCGTAGCAGTGGTATTATTGGAAACCGGAGTGTCACGGAATACCAGATCATCCCAACGGGTATTGGTAGTCCAGGTAGTTTGCAGTTCTTCTACCGATGGATAGTAGACACCGGTGGAACTTACTTTTCCCACATAAAGCGGATCAAGCCCTCCATTGATGCGCGACTCGTTGTTTAAGGAAGCCATCAATACGGGGTCGCGCCACAAATCAAGTTTCGTATCAAACTGCGAAAGGGTAATCTGCTGGCGAACCGTTATGTTGGTAGTCCCTGTCTTCGCACGCTTTGTTGTAATCATAATAACACCGTTCGCACCGCGGGAGCCATAAATAGCAGAGGCTGAAGCATCTTTCAGGATTTCCATATTCACGATATCCGACGGATTGATCTGCTTCAGATCTCCGGCATCTCCCAACGGAAAGCCATCCACTACCACCAGTGGAGCATTGGAACCACGCAACGAACTACCACCACGGATACGCACCGTAGCGCCGGCTCCCGGGTCCTGTGAAGAATTGATGACTTGCAGACCGGCTGCACGTCCCTGTAACAATCCTTCCACCGAATTGGCGGGGATTTCTTTCAGGGCCTCTGTCTTGACGGACGTAACCGAACCTGTAACGTCACTCTTCTTCACACTACCGTAGCCTATCACCACTACCTGCTCCAGTTGAAGTGCATCGTCAAGCAGAGTTACATTGATCGTACTCTTCCCATTGACGGGCACTTCCTTATTTTGCATACCTACATAAGAAAACACCAATGTTGCCGTACGCGGCACATCTTTCAATATATAATTACCATCGATATCGGTAATCGTTCCGCCGGATACTCCTTTGACTTGCACAGTAGCGCCAATCAGGAAGTCTCCTGCTGCATCCTTTACACAGCCGGCAACTGTTATTTTATCCGGTGACTGTGCATAAGAAACGGGAATGTTACTAAAGAACATGCATAATGCCATTATCTGCCAGGACAAAAATACATGCCACCAACTTTTTGATTCATTTTTCATACTTATCAAGAATTAAAGAAAACACACATTTTACATTCATAGAATTCTATTTTTCATTAGCTATATCATGATAGGACAAAAGTAAGAGGATTATGAATGACAGCATTTATATTACTTGTTCAATGATTGTACTTTTTTGAACGTTTTTCCGGCTATAATCCACACCCTGCTACCGTTTTATTTGCAAGAGGTATCAATTATCGCATTTACATGGGATAACTAGAAGAGATCAATAACAAAAGGGGATTTAGTGCAATCTGCAGCTATCGGAAAGTAGATAATCAAGTAATTCATCAACGGCGCAAGTAGCTACACAGACATATTTATCGGCACTGCCATAGTATACGAAGAGTTCGCCGTCCACAATTACATTTCCTGTAGGAAATACACAACCATTATACAGACCGGAAGTTTCAAAATCCAGTTCCGGTTCAAGTATAGGTTGAGGAGTTTTAGCCAGAATGTGCAGCGGATTTTCCAGGTCAAGCAGCAGAGCGCCAACACGATAGTATCCCCGTCCGCCATGCTCCACACCATGATACAGCACCAGCCAACCCTTTTCCGTTTTAAGCGGAGGAGTACTTCCGCCCAACTTTTCCTCCCATGAGTTCTCGATTCCGGTAATCAGCAAATGGCTTTCCTTGTCTTCCCAATTCAGCAGATCGTCCGAGAACTTCATCCAGATGGATGGATAATCCACGCCATACTCACCGCCTATGTATTCTTTAGGACGATGCAGCATCACATACTTTCCCTGAACTTTCTCCGGGAAAAGAATAACATCCCTGTCGTCCAATACCGGAGAGGTCAGACGTCCCAGTCTCTTAAACTCACGGAAATCAGTAGTAACAGCCAATCCCGTATTACCCAGATTTTTACGGAGAGCCATAGGAGCATCACTACCGCAATCCGGCAACAACACTTCATCATGGCTGAAGTTCCAATATTGCCCCGGTGCATACGGACGATAGGCATAAGTGATGTAATACTCCGTATCGTACTTCACGATGCGGGGATCTTCCACACAACCCGAATCAGGACCGTCCTCACTGGGGCCGAACGCCGGAACATCGGATACACGCTCAAAGTGGAATCCTTCTTTACTGGTGGCCAATCCTAAACGGATCACATGTTCGGCATCATTTCCCGCAGCTCTGTACAGCATATAGAACGTACCATTGTCATAAACCACTCCGGGATTGCAGGTTACCAACGATTCCCAATCATTCGAATCCAACGGGGAAAGTATCGGATTTCCCTCAAACTTCTTTAATTTCATCTTCTTATTTCTTTATAATTATATAACAATCAACTGAATATAATCCATATCAATACACTCAACACCAACAGGACAATCGCCCATGAATGATAATTCTTGTACCATACCAGAGCACGGTTCGCCCGGAACTCCGCTTTCAGTTCACGCATGGAGAAGGTGGTATCCACAAGCCTTTCGGCAACCGGTTTCGAATAGCACATACTGACCAGATAAATAACGATCCCACTCACCGCCAACAAGAAAGGAACAATCAACAGGAAGTGCATATCGCCAAATATTTCATTCTTATAGAAAAGCATCACAACCGCTATAGCCAAGCCACTGAGCAGACCGGCAAAAGCACCATTTCCATTCACACGCTTATTAAACACACCCAGCAAAAATGCCGCAACAACAGGCGGAGCAATGTAAGAAAGCATCTCCTGATAATACTTCAGCAACGAACCGAACTTCCCGATCTGAGGTGCCCATAAGGCAGCCGCAACAATAATAACGCAAGAGGTTATCTTTCCGATAATCACGAGTTTCTGGGAGCTGGCATGCTTATTATATTGCGCATAGAAGTCCATTGTGAACAGTGTAGACGTAGAGTTAAGAATAGCACTCAAAGTAGAAGTCAAAGCAGACAAAAGCGCTGCCAGCATGATGCCCAACAATCCCACCGGTATCAGCTGAAGCACCATATTGGGATATACCATATCCGGCTTTTCAAGCCCCGGAAACAAATGGCGGGCAATCACACCCGGTATGGCAATAATAAAAAGAGTCAGCATGGTAAGGAAACCCGTAAACAATACCCCCTTACGTCCCTCATCCACTGACTTCGAACTCAATACACGCTGCACCAACGTCTGGTTATTTGCCCAGAAATAGATGCCCAGAACCGGCATACCGACTATCAGCCCCAGCCAGGGAGTGGCCGTATCCGTCAACGGACGAATCAGCTTCACCGATATATCACCACTGACAAACAACTGATAGAAATAATCTCCGCCTTGCTGGAAACAGTAGAAAGTCAGCAAGATAGATCCTAATATAAGAATGACAGCCTGTATCAATTCCGCATTAATGGCAGAAGACAAACCACCCGGGATAGTATAAGATGCAGCAATAATTGCAAACACAATAATGATCAGTTGCAAATCAGCATCGGGAAGTATCAGCTTAATAATCAGCGCAGCAGCATACAAAGCCCCGGCAGCGTCCAGGAAAATATTTCCTATGATGCAAATGGCAGAGAAGTAATAGCGCGAACGGCGGTCAAAACGCTTCTCCAGAAATTCCGGTATCGTGAATATACCCGACTTAATATAAAGAGGTAGCAGGAAAACGGCAAAGAACACCATTACCACAATACCCGTCAGGTTATAATTAAACACAGCGATACCCGTGTGATAAGCATCACCGGACTGACCTATCAAAGTGGTACTTGAAATACTGGCAGCAAACAGCGACAACCCCACTACCCACCAAGGCATTGAGCGTCCCGCCAGAAAATAGGATTGGGAGTCTGAGCTCTTACCATTCTTCAGCCCCCACCAGATGATAAAGGCCAAATAAACAAGGACTATTACAAGATCTAAATTGCTTATTGAAAATGTCTCCATAGCATAGAAATTAATTGTTTTGAATTCATGCTGCAAAAATAGAGGGGATTCTGATAATTCGCTTATGATATTCTGTCTATTGATTGTACTTTTTTGAATACCTGACTGTATTTTCATTAGAATTCGTAGCTTTGCAAGAGAGAAACAACTACGACCATGAAAGACATACAAAAAGAAATCACTCCCATTGCCGCGGATGACCTGTTCATTGTACTCAATCATCCGAACGCCAAGTTCGACTATCCGGTACACTATCATCCGGACTATGAAATCAACCTGGTTATGGACACCTACGGAAGCCGCATCGTTGGAGATTCGGTAGAGGCTTTCGAAGCCCTGGACCTCATCATGATAGGTCCCAACCTTCCGCACGCCTGGAAAGGAGAAGTAGTAGAAGGAAACCATGTGATTACCATCCAGTTCTCGGACAAGCTACTGAACTTTCCGATATTGGAAAAACGCTTATTCAACCCCATCAAACAACTGCTGCTTGAATCACAACGGGGCATTGGCTTTTCCAGACAAACCCAACTGGTGATGAAAGATAAGATTATCAAGCTGACCCGGATGCAGGGGTTCCATACGGTATTGGAGTTTTTCTCTATCCTACATGAGCTTTCTATTGCCGACCGTCATATCTTAGTCAGCAACCAATATGATACCAAAGACACCGTACGCACTTCCAAAAGCCGACGGATAGCCAAAGTCTGCGACTATATCGAGAAGAACTTTGAAGAACCGATTAAGCTGGGCGACGTGGCGCAACTGGTGAATATGTCCGAATCTGCATTCAGCCATTTCTTCAAAAAAAAGACGAATTGCACATTCATCGATTATATCACGAACCTGCGGATAGCCCGCGCTTGCCAGCTATTGGCAGAAACCACCCACACGGTAGCCGAGATCTGCTATACTTGCGGCTTCAATAACTTATCTAATTTTATAAGGATATTCAAAAAGAAGAAAGGGAGTACACCGCAAGAATACCGTATGTTCTTGCAACAGATGCTTATTAAGTATTAACCTCAAGGTTAAGCCATACCACATCCATCCCTTATTGCGGATATGCAAAAGATGCCATCTTTCGTTGCAAAAGGTGGCATCTTTCACTGTAAAAGATGGCATCTTTTGATGTAATAGATGCCATCTTTTGCATATAGGGTCTTAGTGTTGTTCAGGACATCCCTTAACTATCGGGTTGCTTTCAATGCTTCATCCAGGTCAAGGCCTAAAGCTTTGGCTACGCCTGTACCATAGGCCGGATCAGCTTTATAGCAGTTGCGCACATGACGTTGCTTAATGAAGAGTTCGGCATCACCCATGGCACGGGCTGTATTTTCGCACGTCAGTTGCTGATCTTCGGCAGACATCAGGCGGAAAAGATCACCCGGCTGGCTGTAGTAATCATCATCGTACTCACGTTCGTTATAGTTATAAACGTCGCCATGAACTTTCAAAGGCGGTTCTTTCTTCTCGGGAGAGTCTTGCCATTCACCGTAGCTGTTGGGCTCGTAGCTCTTGGCACTGCCGTAATTACCGTCTACACGCATGGCACCGTCACGATGGTAAGCATGGAACGGGCAACGGGGTTTGTTTACCGGAATCTGTTCCGCATTCACTCCCAAGCGGTAACGCTGTGCATCACCATAAGAGAAAAGGCGTCCCTGCAACATTTTGTCGGGAGAGAAACCGATACCTTCCACTATATTCTGCGGATTGAAAGCTGCTTGCTCTACTTCGGCAAAGTAGTTTTCCGGATTACGGTTCAGTTCCAGGATACCTACATCCTGAAGCGGGAAATCTTTGTGCGGCCATACCTTTGTAAGGTCGAACGGATTGATGCGGTATTCGTCCGCCTGCTCTTCCGTCATCAGCTGTATCTGGAATTGCCACTTCGGGAAGTCACCCTTTTCGATGCTCTCGTACAAGTCGCGTTGGTGCGATTCACGATCCTTGGCAATGATAGCCTCGGCCTCCTGGTCGGTCAGATTCTTGATGCCTTGCAGCGTGCGCAGATGGAACTTCACCCAAATACGTTCGTTGGCGGCATTGAAAAAGCTATAAGTATGACTACCGAAACCATGCATGTGGCGATAGGAATAAGGAATACCACGGGGACTCATCGTGATGGTCACCTGATGCAGAGCTTCGGGCAGCAGGGTCCAGAAATCCCAGTTATTGTTCGGACTGCGCATATTGGTGCGCGGGTCACGTTTTACGGCATGGTTCAAATCGGGAAATTTCAACGGATCGCGCAGGAAGAATACAGGAGTGTTATTTCCCACTAAATCCCAGTTGCCTTCTTCCGTATAGAACTTCATGGCAAAACCACGGATATCACGTTCGGCATCAGCGGCTCCCCTTTCACCGGCTACGGTGGAGAAACGTACGAAGCACTCCGTCTTCTTACCTACTTCGCTGAAGATAGCGGCACGGGTGTACTTTGTGATGTCATGTGTTACGGTAAACGTACCGTATGCGCCGGAACCTTTGGCATGCATACGTCTTTCAGGAATCACTTCACGGTCGAAGTGTGCAAGTTTTTCCAGAAACCAGGGGTCTTGCATCATGATAGGACCACGTTGTCCTGCGGTCTGAGTGTTTTGATTGTCGGCGATCAGGCGCCCGTTGGCAGAGGTGAGTTTTTTCTTTTCCATGGTATTTTTGTTTAGAGAACTAATATATGGAACAAATGTAAGGATTCGTAAGTTCATTACAAACAGATAAATTCTATGAGGAAATAGACAAAATCTATGTATTCGCACAGAACGGCTAATCCGGTGGGAATTCGTACCTTTGCAGGCAAAGAAAAAAAGGCATGAAGTATATATATTATTTTCTACTTGCTCTCTGGTTTATCCCCGCATCCGCACAAAAGAGTGAAACGGCAAGATATCTGGAAAGCATCGGACTGGTGAATATTGCCGAAGCGGACAGCTCCATCGTCGTAGACCTGATGTATACCCGGGCGGATAATTTCACGGGAAAGGTGCTATACGAAGATCTGCATGAGGCGTATCTGCATCCCGATGCCATGAAAGGACTGCTACTGGCGCAACAGGAACTGAAAAAGCGATACCCCGGCCGTCGCCTCATCGTGTATGATGCCGCCCGCCCGATGAGTGTGCAGCAGAAAATGTGGAATGTGGTGAAAGGCACCTCCAAGTATATCTATGTTTCCAATCCCGCACGTGGTGGCGGACTGCACAACTACGGTCTGGCGGTAGACATCAGCATACTGGATGAAGCGGGAAATCCCCTGCCGATGGGTACGGAAGTAGACCACCTCGGCCCCGAAGCTCACATTACGAATGAAGCCGCACTGGTGCAAAGCGGGAAAATGACAAAGCAGGAACAGGCGAACCGGCAACTGCTGCGGAGCGTCATGCGTGCCGCAGGTTTTCGCGCATTGCCCAGCGAGTGGTGGCATTTTAACTGGTGCAGCCGGCAGGAAGCTAAACAAAAATACAAAGTTATACCATAAAGTTCCTTATATTCACATAAAATTGGAATGCAAAGATTATTGATGCACATCCGCATCATAAAGCTATATTAAGGGACATATACTTTTTCTCTTATAATAGTTCCATCTTCTAATTGATATTCAATGATATAAAATCCCGGAGACAGATTTGCCGTCTTTATATCAAATGGAGCTATCAGTTTTTTATCAGAGTAAACCTGTTTATATGAAAGATTGTATACTGCAACGGATTTCGTACCGACCTGACGAGAATCCCAACTTGGTCTTCTATAACTGGGAGTAAAATTAAGCCATTCAGACCAGGAACCACATCTATTATGACCTGTAACAAGAATTGTGACTTTATTAGTGTCGTAAGGCATTATATCAGCTTTGTTATCATAGGGCCAGATTCCACAATTACCTTGTAGCAATTCCCAGGTGTAAGAGGTCGCACCATCCATATTTGCTACAACATACATATACTCCCACTCCGTGGCCTCGTCAGCCCCCTCTATATCATGCGTCTCAGGAATACCTGCATGGGGCCACTCTTCTAATGTAACGACTCTATCGTCATAATAGATAGATGCTGCAACAGGTAATGAATACCCGGGAGCGTTAGATATACGCACTTCTATTGAATTAGTACCGTCACCGGATATAATTTCTCCCCCTAAAAAAAGATTCCAGACAATAGAATCACACCTGTCAGTAGAACCTGATAGGGAGAAAGTATGGGTTTCACATTCACATAACAGATCCGGCACTATCATGGTAAATGGCTTACTGGCTATAACAGCTTCGTATGCATCGACTAATCCATAACCTGTTTCATTATTCCAAGTACCATTATTGTCCCTAACCGAATATTGATATGCAGGCAATTTTCTACAAGAAGTATAAATCCAGGAAGCTACAGAACTGGCTAGTGCATCCGGCTTGACAGACAACAGCAAGGCAGCTATACCGGCAACGTAAGGACAAGCAGCTGAAGTACCCCCAAAGTAGCAATAATCACCTGAAGAGGAACCGGTAATACCGCTAATATCCGTTGTATATATGCTTGAGCCGGGAGCAACAACCTTCAAGCCATTACCGTAATTTGAAAAGTCACAACGACTACCGTTCAAGTCCATAGCTCCGACAGAAATTACCTTATCCAAAAGGCAATAGGGATTGACACTACCTGTATATTCATTTCCTGTTGAAAAGACAACAATAGCACCACGTCCATTCCTTCCTTTTGTTGTTGCCGATACGATGGCTTCTTTTACGGTTTTACTTACTCCCCCGGTTGGAAGTATGCCAAATGAGCAACTTAACACATCAGCGTCTCCATCTCTATACGCTTTAATAATCCCATTTGCTGTAGAAGAGGTGGTTGACTTCCACTTTCTTTTACCGTCAATTGTATCCCCAGTTGCTATTCTGACAGGTATCATTTTACATTGGGGAGCAATTCCGGTCATACCTATATTGTTCTCAACAGCGGCTATAATACCGGCACATGCAGTACCATGAAAGTCATCGGGAGCCGCATCTCCATTCTGTCCCGGAGATCCCCAATTCGTTGTATCATACCCGGGAAGCAGATTGGCCTTTAAATCAGGATGATTCAAGTCTACCCCTTCATCGATAACCGCAACTTTTATATCTTTCCCTTTAGAAATTCTCCAGGCAAGTAATGCGTTTACATCAAAACCCGTGAATGTGTTTTTTATTGCCCATTGTTGCGGAGAATAATTATCTACTGTAGTATTAGCAGCAGGAGCATCTGTAAATCTTATAAAATCCGGCTCAGCATAGACAATCAAGTTGGAAGACATTAGTCTACTCACAATATCCAATGCTTTATCAGAAGATGGGACCCGAACTAAAAAAACATCTTCCAACCCATCGATTGGTGACTCTGAGATATATGGAATATTCAACTGACTGAACACAGACTCTATCCTCTCTCCAGAATTCACTTTGACAAGAATACCATCTGTCAGAACATGTATATCTCCATCTTGTGAACGAATTACACGATACACAGCCTCAACATTACTATCATTCCTTAATTGCATGACATCATCTTCAGAGTTAATGTTTAAAAACATGGATCCTCCTTTTAATGGAATGGTTTTACGGTTATTCTTAATTGCCGTTCTTTTTTGCACATCAGCAACCCCTGCCTTAAAAAGGATATAAGAAAGGGTATCAATGGTTTCGAAATGAATCTTTTGCTTATTCTCACCCAAATAAAATAGTTATTTTTGAGCTGATAAACTGCAAAAACAAAAAAACGTAAGTAAAAGCACTGTGTATTTTCTCATAATATCTCTATTTAAGGGTTATTGACCTTACATAGAAAGAGGCACTATAATCGTCTTTCTTACTTCTACTATCCGGTCTAACTTCTTCATCCTCACAAGGATAAAATTTTCCACTGAGCAATACTTGTACTGATGACTTATTCATAGTCCAGTCTCTCATTTCTGGAATGGGCAATCCCCCAACAGGGTATAGATTTCCTTCATAATAAAAGGAAATAGAAAGATAATGACCATAAACTTCACTGTTTTCCAGGTCTTCGCTATAGACTATACAATCTTTCGGTAATGGATCCGGTTTCGGAGCGCCATATTCCACTCGGAAAAGTGTCATTTCATAGTTTACAAGTTCTTTTCCAGCAGGATACGGATCTTCATCATCTTTACATGATATTGTCAATAAACACAGAACGCTAAGAGCGAAACATACATAATTAATTTTCGATTGTCGCATATTCATATTCTTTAGGTTAAACATTTTACAAATGTAGTGTTATTTACATCGATTGATATATATTTACGTATGTTTAGGAACACAGAGAAACAACATCCACTCACTTTATCTACTTAACTTTGCCAGAACTCCCGGAGATTTTCCTTATATTTGTGCAGACAAACCGGGTAAGAACTTCATACCATGCAACCATGAAACAAGCTCTCAAACTTATACTTTCCACCCTGTTCGGTGCATGCATCGGCTTCGGTGCAGTGGTGCTCTGCATTACATTCTTTACGGAAACCACATTAAGTGAATTCTTCGGGAATATGGGAAACATACAGTTGAGCCGACTCTTGCTTTCCTGTATCTTATCATTGGCCTGTCTCATCCTTGCCGTTTTCGTACAGATTATTCTGCACGAAGGCGGGCATCTGATCTTCGGACTTGCCACCGGTTACCGGTTCGTTTCTTTTCGGGTAGGTAGCCTTACACTGATAAAAGAAAAAGGAAAGTTCCGTTTCAAACGTTTCTCCATCTCCGGCACGGGCGGACAATGCCTGCTCTCTCCACCGGATAAGCCTTACGAACAGTTGCCTTATTTCTGGTATAATGCAGGCGGAGTACTGATGAATCTACTGACGGCAATCCTTGCACTTGTTCTTTGGGTTGCCTATCCCGAGATACCGCTGCCTTTACATTTATTCCTTTTATTCTCCTTTATCTGCGGTTTCTTCCTGGCACTGATGAACGGTATTCCATTGAAGATGTCGGGCATCACGAATGATGCCTACAACCTGATATTGATGCACCGGGATCTGAATACCCGGAAGTATCTGGCATTACAGTTAGCCGTCAACGCTGAAGTTCAGAAAGGCGTAAGACTGAAAGACATGCCGGACGAATGGTTCCCGAACGATGAAGTGACAGATTACAGGAATATCATGCAGGTTGCCGTGAAACTGCTCTATATTTCGCGCTATGTAGACCGGAAAGAATTTGAAACTGCACACGCCCTGTTTAGCGAAATAGAGCGGCATAAAGAGGAAATTGTCGGACTATACGTAAAAGAAATCGAGTGTGAACTCCTGTTCCTCGAACTGATAGGTGAACGGAGAAAAGAAGAAGTAGAGCGGCTTTATACAGATAAGATAAAGAGATACATCCAGCGGTATAAGATTATGATGTCTTCCAAACAACGCTTGCTGTGTGCTCTTGCCTTGTATTGGGAGAATCAGCCGGAACGGGCGAAAGAGATTTATGAAAAAGCAACGCGCAAGCGGGATAAGTATTTGCTGCAAGGCGAGGTTAACTCTGATCTGGATATTATGGAGACGATGCTTCGGGAGGCACAAGTACAGTTATAAGTGAAACCACCATTATTTTCTTTGCATTATTACTTTATAATAATTATCTTTGCATAATCATCATAAAGTAAAGAAGCCATGCTAATCATCCGAAACCCTTTCATTATAAACGGATACATATCCCCTGCCTATTTCTGTGACAGAAAAGCAGAGAGTGAGATGCTTATCCGGCAAATTACCAATGGTAATAATACCGCATTAATCTCAACGCGAAGAATGGGTAAGACAGGATTGATACGTCATTGTTTCCAGAGTAAAGAAATTCAAAAGACATATTACACATTCTTTATTGATATATATGCGACCAAATCTCTGCGTGAATTTGTGTTTGCTCTCAGCAAAGAAATTATCGAGTCATTGAAGTCCTCGGGCAAGAAAACAATACAGACTTTCTGGGAAACGATGAAGTCACTGCAAGCCAGTCTGACATTTGACTTCAATGGTAACCCTTCATTCAATTTAGGCTTGGGAGACATCCAATCTCCGGACGCTACGCTGGATGAAATATTCCATTATCTGGAACAGGCGAACAAGCCCTGCATCGTAGCCATTGACGAATTCCAGCAAATCACAAATTATGCGGAAGACAATGTGGAAGCTATCCTGCGCACTTACGTGCAACATTGCAACAATGCCCATTTCATCTTTGCCGGAAGCCAGAGGCACATTATGGGCAATATATTTCTGACAGCCTCACGCCCTTTCTATCAGAGTGTGTCGATGATGCATCTGGAAAGTATTCCTTTAGAAGAATACATCAAATTTGCTCAGAAACATTTCAAAGAAGCAGAGAAGAACATATCCAAAGAAGCCATCGAACAGATATACCAATATTTCGAAGGCATCACCTGGTATATGCAGAAAGTATTGCATACCCTATATGATATGACACCTGTTCATGAGATTGCAGATGTTTCGATGGTTGAGGAAGCCATCTGTCAAATCATAGGTTCATTTCAATATACCTACTCCGAAACCCTTTTCCGGATGCCCGAGAAACAAAAAGAACTGCTCATTGCCATTACCAAAGAAGGGAAAGCAAGTGCCATCACCTCCGGTGCATTCATCAAGAAATATAGATTGCCATCTTCCAGCTCTGTACAATCAGCATTAAAAGGACTGTTAGAGAAGGATTTTGTCACACAAGAGGCGGGAGCTTATCAGATTTACGACCGTTTCTTCGGCTTATGGCTTCAAAGAAACTACTAAACGACAAGGTTTATGGAATTGAATGACGAAACCCTTCGTTTTATACACGAACACGGCAAGGATGATGTACGCAGCCTGGCTCTGCAAGCGCCGAAATATCCCGGTGTGGATATGCCTGTTGCACTGACGCAGATAGCGGGCAGACAGGCGGCGGCAGAGAAAATACCGTCCTGGCATAAGGAAGAAGGCATTCTATATCCCCGTCACCTATCGTTAGAGCAATGTTCTTCGGAAGCTACGGCACGATACAAAGCATCTATCATTCCGGAGCCTTCCTCCGGCACACTGACCGACCTGACCGGAGGCTTCGGCATAGACTGCGCTTTTCTTTCTCCGAAATTCCATCATGTCACCTATGTGGAACGGCAGGAAGCTCTTTGCGAGATTGCATCGCACAACTTCCCGTTACTGGGCCTGAATCATATCCGGATAGAAAACAAAGACGGCATCCGGCATCTGCAAGAGATGTCTTCCGTCGACTGGATATTCATTGATCCTGCCCGTCGTGACGGGCATGGCGGGAAGACTGTTGCCATTGCCGACTGTGAACCGAATGTAGCAGAGCTGGAATCCCTGCTGCTCGAAAAGGCGCAACACGTAATGGTGAAACTCTCCCCTATGCTCGACCTGTCTTTGGCTATTCAGGATTTAAAGCACGTACAGGAAGCACACATTGTTTCTGTAAACAATGAATGCAAGGAACTTTTGCTTATCTTAGGACACAACATTGTTGCCGCAAAGAATATTCCTATCCATTGCATCAATCTGCAAACGAAGGACGGGAGGAATACAGAGACAACCGGACAGTTCTTCACTTTCACCCGCGAACAGGAACAATCAAGCCCGAATGAATATGCCGGTACTTTAGATAAATATCTGTACGAACCCAACGCGTCCATCCTCAAAGCAGGGGCTTTCCGCAATGTAACCTGCATATATAAGGTAAAGAAGCTGCATCCTAACAGTCACCTCTATACTTCCGGTGAACCGATAAAGAACTTCCCCGGAAGAAGCTTCCGGATAACGGGTATATGTACATTGAATAAGAAAGAGCTAAAAGGCGTATTAGGAGATCTAAAGAAAGCCAATATCACGGTTCGTAACTTTCCTAGTTCAGTAGCGGAACTCCGTAAACGTATCAAATTGAGCGAAGGCGGAGAAGTTTATCTGTTCGCTACGACCTTGAATAATGAACAGAAGGTTCTGATCCGATGTGAGAAAACAGAAGGAAGGAACTAATATGATTTGTTGGCGCAATTGATTCCTTCTTTTTGCGGTATTATATAGGAGTGAACTGAAGAATATAACTTCCTGTGTGATAGCCTACTTGGTGTTCCACTAAGATTAGTCGTAGTGGAACACTAGTTCAGTCGTAGTGGGAAGTGGCTTCAGTCGTAGTGGGAAGTATGTTCAGTCCTAATGGGAATATAGCTCATTACCATACCTAAAGAAATAAATCCCGCCAGCAGGTTAACACAACAAATTACAATATCCCCCTCCGAAATATAGCCTTGTAACAGGCATTTTTCTCTTTAATGTAACCTCAGCAAAACAAGATGTAACATCCGGAAGAAATCTGTAACATAGACTCAACTATCTGAAATACGATTCTTCTTCCAAATCCTCTTTTCTCCCTACTTTTGTAATCGTCATCCACAATGACAAAACAGAAGTCTATTAATAACAATAAAAAACGCACTAATACCATGAAAAGAAAACTTCAGTTGCTCACCGGAATCGGATGCCTGTGTCTGTGCTTCCTTTCCTGTTCACAACCTCCCTACAAGAACCCGGCACTAAGCCCGGAAGAACGCGCCAATGATCTGGTAGGCCGACTTACATTGGAAGAGAAAGCCGCATTGATGCAAAACACATCTCCTGCCATCTCCCGACTGGGCATAAAAGCCTATGACTGGTGGAACGAAGCGTTGCACGGCGTAGGACGTGCCGGACTGGCCACCGTATTCCCACAAGCCATCGGTATGGGAGCGTCTTTCAACAACGAACTGCTTTACGATGTATTCACCGCAGTTTCGGATGAAGCACGTGCCAAAACCACCGAGTTCAGCAAGGCCGGAGGATTGAAGCGTTATCAAGGACTCACCATGTGGACACCCAATATCAACATCTTCCGCGATCCGCGCTGGGGACGGGGACAGGAAACTTACGGAGAAGATCCTTACCTCACCAGCCAGATGGGCATGGCAGTGGTACGCGGCCTGCAAGGACCTGAAGGAGAGAAGTATGATAAGCTACATGCCTGTGCCAAGCACTATGCCGTACATTCCGGTCCGGAATGGAACCGCCATAGTTTCAATGCCGAAAACATCGACCCGCGTGATTTATGGGAAACTTATCTGCCCGCTTTTAAAGACCTGGTTCAAAAAGCGCATGTGAAAGAAGTGATGTGTGCCTACAACCGTTTTGAAGGTGAACCCTGCTGCGGAAGCAACCGCCTGCTTATGCAAATTCTGCGTGACGAATGGGGATATAAAGAAATCGTAGTATCGGATTGCTGGGCAATCAGCGACTTCTACAACAAAGGTGCCCATGAAACCGATCCCGACAAACAACACGCTTCCGCCAAAGCCGTACTCTCCGGAACAGATGTGGAATGTGGCGACAGCTATGCTTCGCTGCCCGAAGCTGTGAAAGAAGGGTTGATTGACGAGAAACAGATAGACATCTCTCTGAAGCGCCTGATGAAAGCCCGCTTTGAGTTGGGTGAGATGGACGAACCTTCGCAAGTGTCCTGGGCACAGATTCCTTACAGCGTGGTAGATAGTAAAGAACATCGTGAACTGGCACTCCGCATGGCACGCGAGAGCCTTGTATTGTTGCAAAACAATCAGAGTTTACTGCCTTTAAATAGAAACCTGAAAGTGGCCGTGGTAGGACCTAATGCCAATGACTCCGTAATGCAATGGGGCAACTACAATGGTTTCCCCTCACATACCATCACTCTATTGGAGGGCGTCCGCGAATATCTGCCCGAATCACAGATCATCTACGAACCCGGATGCGACCTAACCTCCGACGTCACTTTGCAAAGCGTATTCCAGCAATGCAGCATGGATGGCAAGCAAGGCTTCAGCGCCAAATACTGGAACAATACGAAACAGGAAGGAACACCGGATGTAACCAATCACATCAGCACCCCCTTCCACTTCATCACCACCGGTGCCACGACCTTTGCAGCCGGCATCAACCTGCAAGATTTCTCTGCCAGCTACGAATCCGTATTCCGCCCCGCCAAGAGTGAAGATATCGCTTTCCGTTTTCAGACCCAAGGGATAACAAAACTCTCCATTGACGGCAAGGAAGTTGCCGCAGGCATGAACTTCAAAAACAAGTCCAAAGTCTACACCCTCCATGCAGAAGCCGGAAAAGAATATCGTATCAAGATTGATTTTGCTTTCCGCAACCGTGATGCCGCACTCGATTTTGACATGGGGCGTGAAGTCCCCGTTGACCTGAAACAAACTGTAAACAAGGTAAAAGAGGCAGATGTCATCATCTTTGCCGGAGGTATATCCCCGGCAGTGGAAGGTGAGGAAATGCATGTCAACATTCCCGGCTTCAAGGGAGGTGACCGCGAAACCATCGAACTTCCATCTATCCAAAGCCGTCTGCTTGCCGAACTGAAGAAAGCCGGAAAGAAGATCGTATTCGTCAACTTCTCCGGTTCCGCTATCGCCCTGACTCCCGAATCGAAAACATGTGATGCTATCCTGCAGGCATGGTATCCCGGTCAGGCAGGTGGTACGGCTATCGCCAATGTCCTCTTCGGAGATTATAATCCGGCAGGACGCCTTCCGGTCACTTTCTATAAGAGTACGAGCCAACTGCCCGGCTTTGAAGATTATTCCATGAAGGGACGCACGTACCGGTACATGACGGAAGCTCCGCTCTTCCCCTTCGGGCATGGTTTGAGTTATACCACATTCCGTTATGGAGACGCTTCATTGAGTACACAGGAAGTGAAAGACGGAGAACAAACCATCCTGACCATCCCCGTGAGCAATGTAGGTGAATGCGACGGGGAAGAAGTGGTACAAGTGTATCTGCGTCGTCCGGGCGACAAAGAAGGTCCGTCTCACGCACTCCGCGCCTTTAAGCGTGTGAACATCGCCAAAGGGGCAACCGGCAATGTGACCGTATCATTAAGCAAAGAAGATTTCGAATGGTTTGATACGGAAACCAACACAATGCGCCCGATAGAAGGCGAGTATGAAATACTTTATGGTGGTACGTCGGAGCTGAAACAGTTGAAGGCGATACCAATCACTGTTAAATGATAATTTAACTACGTAATCTTGAAAATCATATAATATAAAACGTTCCTTTATGAAGAACTTATTTTACTTCCTCCTCTGCCTCATCGCCGGGACATCGTGTAGTCAGGCAGACCCGACAAAGCCCTGGGATAAAGGTGCCTTTGAGACACGGAAATACCGAAATCTCTTTGCCGAGATGGATTATAAACAGGCAGACATCGACGCCAAGCTCAAATCCGTCTTCGACGGTGTGTTCTACGGTCCTGACAAAGTATATTTTGAAGTAGGCGATTCTATGGCATATATCAGCGACATCAAAAATCATGACGTCCGCACCGAAGGTATGTCCTACGGATTAATGATTGCCGTCCAGTTCGATCGTCAGGATATCTTCGACCGCCTCTGGCGATGGGGCACAAAGTACATGCAGCATCAGGAAGGCCCATTGAAAGGCTATTTCGCTTGGAGCTGCAAGACGGACGGTACCCGTAACTCCCAAGGCCCCGCTTCCGACGGAGAACTTTACTATGTCACTGCCCTCATCTTCGCCTCCAACCGTTGGGGAAATGACACCGGCATCAACTACCTTGCCGAAGCCCAGAATATCCTGAACTGTTCCATGGAGAAAGACGGCACAAACCGTGTAATGCCGTTCATCAATGTGGAGCATAAGCTCATCACCTTCGTTCCGGACATACATGGCGGACGATTTACCGACCCGTCTTACCATGTACCCGCTTTCTACGAAGTATGGGCACGCTGGGCCAATGACGGCAGAACTGATTTTTGGCGCGAATGTGCCGAACACAGCCGCAAATATCTGCATAAAAGTATCCACCCCGTAACCGGACTGAACCCCGATTATAACAACTACGACGGCAGTCTGTTGGGCAATAACCGCATCATCGGCGACGCTTTCCGCTTTGACTCCTGGCGCGTACCGATGAACATAGCTTTAGATTACTCCTGGGCCTGTGCCGACAAAGAATGGCAGCAGGAATACGGAAATAAAATTCAGGATTTCCTTTACAGCCAAGGTATTGATACCTTCGTAGATCAGTATAACGTAGACGGCACACAAGTAAAAGATACCCTTGGAGCCGGAGAACACAAGGCTTTGAGACACTCTTTAGGCCTTGTTGCCACTTCCGCTGCTGCCTCACTGATGTGTACCCACGAGAAAAGCCGCGAGTTTGTGGATAAGTTGTGGAACGCAAAACATGAGCCGTATGAAGACGGATACTTCGATGCATACTATGACGGGCTGCTCCGCCTTTTCGCTTTCATGCACCTGAGCGGGAATTACCGGATTATCTTTCCGGAAAAGTAAAGAATAAGTAACGAACAGTTGCAACAGACTTGTAGGGGTAATATTGCCCCTACAAGCATAACATAAACACACCATTACAACAAAAAACACTAAAAGCTGCTGAAAACACCCTTCACCACTATCATAGACATCAAGAATGAACAAATAGTTTTATTTTTTGGTGCTATACTACTACGATTTCAAAACAATCTTCACTACGTTTGTGATAAGTAAGAGTTATGCATAATATAACTACTTATCACAATGCTACAGTCACTTTAATTAAAACTATATGAATAAACTGTTTCTTTTGGTATGTACAGTTCTGATGGCTGGATGTACCGCAACAACAAAAGAAGAACTGACCGAATCCGGATTGAAGCGAAGCGATTTCCAGACAGAAGTCAATGGTGAGAAAACTGACTTATTCGTTCTGAAGAACAAGAACAAGATGGAAGTGTGTGTCACTAATTTCGGAGGCCGTATCGTGTCGGTCATGGTTCCGGATAAGGATGGAAATATGAAGGATGTGGTACTGGGATTTGATTCCATACAGGACTACATCAAATATCCATCTGATTTCGGAGCAAGTATCGGACGATATGCCAATCGTATTAACCAGGGACGCTTCACACTGGATGGTGTGGAATATCAATTGCCGCAGAATAACTACGGCCATTGCTTGCATGGCGGTCCGAAAGGTTTCCAATATCGTGTGTACAAAGGGGTACAAAAGAGCGACCGGGAATTGCAACTGACTTATCTGGCAAAGGATGGAGAAGAAGGATTCCCCGGCAATCTGCAATGCACCGTCACCATGAAACTGACGGATGACAACGCCATCGACATACAGTATGAGGCGGAAACAGACAAACCGACCATCGTCAATATGACCAACCACTCTTACTTCAATCTGGATGGCAATCCTTCAAAAGATAATTCAAGTTATCTGTTGACCCTGAACGCCGACCATTATACTCCGGTGGACAGCACTTTCATGACGACCGGCGAAATAGCAAGCGTTGAAGGTACTCCCATGGATTTCAGACAACCTACTGCCATAGGTGCCAACATAAACCAAGACTTCGCACAGTTGAAGAATGGAAATGGCATCGACCACAATTGGGTGCTGAATACTCAAGGAGACGTAAGTAAAGTATGTGCCACACTCGAATCACCCGCCACAGGCATCGTTCTGGATGTTTATACCAACGAGCCCGGCATACAGGTTTATTGTGGCAACTTCCTGGACGGCACATTGACCGGCAAGAAGGGGATTGTCTACAATCTCCGTACGGCCGTTTGCCTGGAAACACAACACTATCCCGACACTCCTAACAAACCGGAGTGGCCGTCGGCTGTGTTACGGCCGGGAGAGAAATATCAGAGCCAGTGCATCTATAAATTCTCGGTACGCAAATAATTCAGAAGCCGGAGCTTATCAAAATAAGCTCCGGCTTTTTTATACACTCCTACTGAATAGCCTCTATACAGCGTTCTGCACAGAGTGACCACCCCAATGTAATACTGTGATAAGTTTATGTAACCAATCTTTCCTGAATTGTAACCAGAAGAAATAACAAGGAAACATGATTGCAAAGCCCCCTCCTGTAAAATCGTTATTTTTGTCCAGCTAAAGTAATAATCATAAATCAATAACAAAGACCATGAAGAAAGAACTATTAATGCTGGCTTTGCTTGTCTGGGCAACCCATGCTTTCTCTCAAGAACAGACACACATCAAAGAATGCTTTGACTTTGACTGGAAATTCTCCCTGAGTGACGATGTCCGGTATGCAGAACCGAAGTATGCAGATGCCCATTGGGAAGACATCCAGTTGCCACACGATTGGAACATCAAACAGGAATTCGACAGAGAGGCAGGAGGTTCGGCAGCATACCTTCCAGAAGGCATCGGCTGGTATCGCAAAACATTCAAACTTCCTTCTTCCTACAAAGGGCGCTGCATATCCATCCTTTTCGACGGCATATTCCAGCAAAGCGATGTCTACATCAATGGGCAGCATTTGGGTTTCCGCCCTTATGGCTTTTGCAGCATCGAATATGATATGACGTCTCATCTCCATTATGACAAGGAAAACGTCATCGCCGTGCGGGTGAACACGACGGGTGGCAGGCCACGCTGGTACTCCGGTGCCGGAATCTACCGCCATGCTTGGCTTCAAGCCTTAAACCCCGTCCACGTGGCAACCTATGGCACGTACATCACAACGCCTGAGGTCAGCAATGAAGAAGCGGACCTACACATCGTGACCACCATTTCCAACAAGACGGCTAAAGAACAAACCGTTAGCGTGCAGCAAAAGGTATACGATGCGGCAGGAAAGCAAGTGGTGGCTAAAAGCCCTAATTCCAAGATTGCAATCAACGCCGGAACCACAGCAGACTTGGCACAAAACTTTATACTGACCTCTCCCGAACTTTGGAGCATAGGAAAGCCTACCCTGTATCGGATGGAAACCACAGTGAAAACAGGCAATAAAGTGACAGATGTTTATAACACCACGTTCGGAGTCAGAACATTCCGTTTCGACAAGGACAAAGGATTCTTCCTCAACGACAAACCCATAAAACTAAAAGGCATGTGCCTGCACCAGGATGCAGGCAGCTTGGGAACCGCTGTGCCCGACCGCTCCTATGAACGCCGCCTCGAGATACTGAAGGAGTATGGCTGCAATGCTATCCGCTGTGCCCACAACCAACCTTCGCCCGAGTTTCTCGATATGTGCGACCGCATGGGTTTTGTAGTGATAGACGAAGCATTCGACAAATGGAAATCAGGCTATTATGAGAAATACTTCGACGAGTGGTGGCAGAAGGATATGGCAGACATGATATTGCGAGACCGTAACCACCCCGGCATCATCTTGTGGAGCATCGGAAACGAGGTGCAGGAAGCATGGGACGGCAGCACTACCGGTGTGGAACGGGCCAGAATGTTACAGGACTTCGTCCATAAGCTCGAGCCCACCCGCCCAGCCACATTGGCCGCTCAAAACAGGCATCAGGACGCCTTTGCGGGTGTCACCGATGTCATCGGATACAATTACTTGGAAGCACGTATGCTCTCGGACCGTCGGAAATATCCGGAAAGAATATTCCTGATATCAGAAGAACTGCCCTACTTCAGAGGCGAAGAAGGCAGAATCCGCAGTTATACTCCCCTGAATCCCTGGGAAATTGTTGCAAAGAACGACTTCGTGGCCGGAGGCTTCATCTGGTCCGGTGTCGATTATCTGGGAGAGGCAGGTTGGCCCAGTAAAGGCTGGCCCAACGGCTTGTTTGACATCTGCATGTTCGAAAAGCCACGAGCAGCCTACCACCGCGCAATGTGGAATCCCGAACCAATGGTACGGATAGCCATAGTAGACCCGTCGCTCGATATAGATCATGGCAGAGACTTGTGGCAATGGCCCAAGATGGCTGCACACTGGAACTTTCCGCAGTCGTACAGGGGCATGGTGATGGAAATACGCACCACCACTAATTGCGAAAGCGTGGAACTATATCTGGATGACAAGCTGATGGGAAAACAGCACACAGCCAACTTCACGAACAATACCATTGTATGGTATCTGCCCTACAATCCGGGAAAGCTGGAAGCCAAAGGGTATAACGGAGATGAAGAAGTGGCACATTATCGACTGGTAACGTCAGGAAATACCGACCGGGCTATCGTCAGCCCTGACCGTACAGAGATAAAGGCCGACGGTCAAGACCTGTCGCACATTGCTATCAGCTTGATAGACGCAAAGGGAAATCCGGTGCAGACGGACGACCGTAAAGTAACCGTAAGAATTGAAGGAGAAGGCAAGTTCCTGGGAATAGACAATGGAGATTTACGCCGTCAGAAGTCATTTGCAGGCAATGAACTAAAGACTTATTTCGGAAAGGCGCTGGCCGTTGTGCAATCCACCCGAAAGGCAGGAAAAATGACCGTATATGTGCAGGTAGAAGGGATTGATGAAGAGTATGCTATAGAAGTTGAAAGTATTTAAACAGGTTCATCATTTAACTACGCATTTGTCGGATGAACCCAAAACAATAACCCAATTTACATATAACGATTTTCTGTTCTCTGAAACTCCCCAAAACAATGCCGCTTCCCATCTTGATGGAAAGCGGCATTTCACTGGACCCCTAACGGGAATTATAAATCACCTAATACCTAATCAATATCCCGGATTTTGATAAGCTTTCTTCTCTTCATCAGTCATTTCCAAAGCATTCAGTTGTCCCGTAGGAATAGGACGCAGGTAATTGTGTGACTGGATGTTACGGGTATAAGTATGCTTGATGTGGCTACCGGGCACGCTCATCGTTCCGATGGGACTACCGTCATTCGTACCGCTACCAATCTCATAGGTAGTGGCGTATTCCACCAATTTCTCCGTGCGAACCAAATCGAACCAGCGCAAACCTTCGCCAAAATATTCACGACTACGTTCATCAAGGATATAGTTAATGTCTATGGTCGCCGGTGTAAGGCTGACCATTGTTGCACTATTGTCTTCCTCCTTGGCTACGTTGCCATTATTGTCCCAACGCCATTTACCGGCACGGGCACGAATAATATTAATCAAGCCTCTTGCGCTCCCGTCATTGGCATATGTTCCGGTGACAGTCTTTGTAGTAGCGCCTTTCACGGCAGCTTCTGCTGCAACAAAGAACAATTCTGAGAAATAGGCAATGTTGACAGGACGGGTGATACCACCGTTAGGCTCGCCAAGTCCGTCGCCATTGTTTGTACGATATGTACCCAGTTTCCAGAGGTTCGGATAACGTCCACGGCTGATATGGCTGGGGGCAATGACATAATCGCTTCTTCCCGGCATCACGCCTGCTGCCACTGCACTTTTTTTTGCTGCGTTGGAGTCGTAGTCAATATCACTGTCGTTGGCAGGATCTTCATTGAGGAAAGTCAGGATAGCATCACCCGGATGTACTGCCAGTCCGTTGGCATTATACAGAGTGTTATCACTGATGCTGCCTTTCGTCCAGTTTCCACGGAAAGTAGTCACGAAAGTACCATCGTAACGGGAGTCATTGGCCTTGTCGGCAAAAGTTTTTTGAAACACACCAATCGGAGGAGCCATGCAACTCCACGGACGTCCATAAGCCTGCGCTGCTTCACGTTGCACAGACTCGACCGCCTTTCCGTCAGAGGAACCCTGTGTACTTCTGATGAGTGTATAGTTCCAGGTGGCAAACCATACAATCTGATTGCCCGGTGCACCACCGCTAAAATAAGAATGGTTTTGGCCATCATAGAATTCGCTGCTCTCAGTATGGTCGGCATAGAGCAATACTTCAGCATTGCGGTCGTTGGAGCCAACGTGTACATCGTAGTAATAATCCATCAATTTGAACGAACCGGGATTCTCTATGCCCTCCACAGCCAGATTATAGGCCTGCTGGAAGTACCATGCTTTATCGTGTCCGTCGGGATCGGTTCGCGAGCATTCGGGATAAGTAGGAATGGTGCTTTCGAGCCACCAGCCATAAGTGAGATATGCTTTTGCCAACATAAGGCGTGCCAACGTTTTAGTTGCGCCACCCGTCACACGTCCTGTTTCGGGCAACAATTCCACTGCCAGTTTCAGGTCGGGGAAGATGGCCTTTGTATATACTTCCGGAACAGTGTTACGTACGGAATAACGCACGGGAGTAGTGTTGAACTTCAATTCGCCTGAACCCAAATCCAAAGGCACTCCGCCAAAAGTCTGTACCAACTGGAAATAGTCGAAAGCACGGAAGAACCGGGCTTCGGCAATCAATGCATCCGATACGCCTGCACCGGCACCGTTCTCTATCACACCGCTTGCAGTATTGATATTAGGAAACGCCGCACCCCACAATGCATCCGAGCGCACTGTATTCGCAGCATAGTTGCCCACCCCTTCCGTCAAGTCGATGTCCTTAAAGTTATTGTCGGCACTCCATGCAAAGGTGTACTCATCAGTCGGCATCTGGCATGCAGCATAATAATACTGCCCGTAGAACTGGCGCAAGTGGGCATACATGGCTGTCAGTCCACCCATCACACCTGTTTCGGTTTTGAAGAAAGTAGGGTCATAACTGCTGCGCGGTTGTTCGTCCAATATATCGGAACATCCTGTGAGGAACAGCGAGAAAAGTGCCGTACCCAAGATGAATTTTGTATATAACTTTTTCATACTATATCTTTTTTAGAGGGTTTAGAATGTTAAATTAAGACCTACCAGATAGTTGCGCGTTGAAGGCGAATTGGTACCTATAACCAGCAAACGCGATTTAAGGCCGGTAGTCACCGCCTGGTTTTCATTACCGTATGAGTTAGGCTCCGGATCGCAACTGCTCTCATCATAGTAGGGTGAGAAGAATACAAACGGATTCTGTACAGTGGCATAGACACGAAGATTGCTTATGCTGAAGCGGTTCAACCAATCTTTAGGAACGTTGTAGCCCAATGTAATGTTTCGTATTTTCAGGTAAGACGCATCAAAACGTCCCAGTGTGCTGCCATACTTCGGGTTATCACTCTGTTCTATTCCACCCGGTTTCGGATATTTAGCGTCCGTGTTCTCCGGTGTCCAATAGTCCACCTTCACATTGCCGCGCCGTCCCGTCAGCATGTTCAGGTAGCCGGTAGATGAATAAAGCGTACTGACAAGCGTACCGCCACTCTTGAACGCACCTACTATACTTAAATCAAAGTCCTTGTAAGCTACACGGGTATTGAAGCCACCCTGGAATTTGGGTTCCAGTGAGATAATTTGTCTGTCATCGGGACCGATACTACGGGTCGGTTTACCATTTGCATCATATTCACCAGTATATTTCACCTTAATCATACCTGCATTTCCACCCGGCTCCAGAATATTCATCAATTCTTTTTCATCCTCTTGCCAAAGGCCTATTTTCTCGTAGTCGTAAATCACATCGATGGGGTGTCCTACGAACCACCAGTTATTTTCGTCCTTTTTGGCACCCGAAGCCAATGATTTCAGCTTATTACGATTGCTATAGAGGTTGACACCTACATCCCAGCTCCAGCCGTTCACATTGTCCAGTATCACGCCGTTAAGCGAAAGCTCGAAACCTTTGTTCTGCGTAGCACCAATATTCGCCATATAGCTGCCTACACCGGCTGTAGAGGGTAGACTTACACTGAGCAATACATCCTTGGTATCTTGTATATAGTACTCGAACGTACCGTAAATGCGATGATTCAGGAACGAGAAGTCCAGACCGAAGTTATAAGTACTGGAGTATTCCCAACCCAAATTTGAATTGGGAAGTTCCGATACATAATAACCGGTTGCATAGGTGTCGGGACCAAAGTTATACGGGCGGGTAGAGAGAAGGCCGAGAGTCTTGTACGGGTCGACGGACTGATTGGAAGTTTCTCCATATCCCACACGCAGTTTCAGTTGATCTACTATAGGAAGCAGATTCTTCCAGAAACCTTCTTTGGCAATATTCCAGCCGAGGGATACGGCAGGATATGTATGCCATTTGTGTCCCGGAGCCAGACGGGAGGAAGCATCGGCACGGAACGTGACGCTTGCCATATACTTATCGTCATACGAATACATCGCACGTCCCATCCATGACATCAGACCACTTTGCTGATAACCCTGGTTACCTGGATTGACAGTAATCTCACCGTTGGCATGCCCCAGGTTGTAGTATTGGAAATATCCGGCAGGAATATCCCTTGCTGAAACTGCCGACTTATTGAAAGTAGTTTGCTCGGCAGAATACATACCCACTACGTTCAGCCGATGCTTCTCTGCAAAAGTGCGGTCGTAGGTCACTAAGTTTTCAATCGTCCAGTTGGTGGTCAGCGAATTGCTGATAGAAGCCGAAGAGGTGGTATTGGGATTCACCTCGTTGATGCCCTGTCCTTTGAAAGAACCGCCATTGCTCATGCGGAAGTTCAGACCGAGATTGGCACGATACTTCAGGCCTTCTATTCCGGGTATCTTCACCTCTCCATATATATTATTATAGGAACCGAACACTTTGTCCTCCTGAACCCATAAGTCTCCTATCCCTTCAAGCACTTCCTTGGGATAAATATACTGTTCGTCGGTTGCCATCTTGACCGTTCTCTTCCAAGTGCCGTCTTCATTCTTCGGATTAATCAGCGGAGATAAGCTCAGTGTGCCATACAAACCAATGTTTCCGCCTTCGGTCACATTATAGGTATTATTGGTGACGAAACCGACCTTAATGTATTTGCCTACTTCCTGGTCGAGGGAACCACGCAAGGAAAGACGGTTGTACTGCTGCGTAGGCACCACGCCTTCTTCGTGATAGTAGCCCAGGCCAAAGCTATAGTTATTGGCTTTGCCACCACCCGAGATACTGACATCATGGCTGGAAGTGATACCCGTCTGATAGAACAAGTCCTGCCAGTCGGTATTCATGTCGTCAGACTCATCTATACCATTGCCATATTTACCGGCAGTTTTACGAAGAGCAGCAAATTCTTCTCCATTCATCATCGGGTACTTCTGGGCACTTTTAATACCAAAGTATCCGTTGTAGGTCACCTGTGCTTTTTGCTCGGTATAACCTTTGTGCGTTGTCACCATAATCACGCCATTGGCACCACGCGAGCCATAGATAGCCGTAGAAGAAGCATCTTTCAGGATATCAAGGCTCTTGATATCATTCGGATTGATATCCGACAACGAACCTGCAAACGGAATACCGTCCAATACCACCAACGGGTCGTTGCTGGCATTGAGCGAGCGCGTACCACGTACACGTATCTGCATAGAGGCACCCGGTCTGGAAGAAGTCTGTGACATTTCGACACCAGCAACACGTCCTTGCAAAGCAGAGGAGATATTTCCCGTTTGTACCGTGCGGAGATCATCGCCACGCATGGAAACGATAGAACCCGTCACATCCGAACGCTTCGCCGTACCGTAACCAATCACTACCACTTCTTCAAGTGTTTTCGAGTCTTCTTGGAGAGTGATGTTAAGAGGAGCGACACTTGCTTTCACTTCCTGCGTCATATATCCTATAAAAGAGATTACCAAAGTGGCATCTTTCCGTACCTGTAAAGTGAAATCGCCGTCCAAACCAGTAATAATACCGTTTGTAGTTCCTTTTTCTATAATGCTGGCACCGATGACAGGCTCACCGGTTGCGTCTTTTACCATACCTTTCACTGTAATGTTTTGCGAGAACGCCCACAATGGTATCAGGCACAATAAGAATAACAGCCCCAAGGGCTTAAAATAAAGATTGGTGCTTTTCATAAAAACCATTAATTAAATTAGTTATACAAATTTTTGATTTAAGTCGGATAAATGGAAGAACAACTTCTTTTTCATGTTTTCATATTTATTAAAATTAAAAGTTAAACAATCATATAATATTTAAGGCAAAACGTTTACTCCGTTTCGGATATGACAAAATTAAACCATAAAAGAAGAAAAAGCCCATAAGGAGGTTACACAAATATTACATGAAGAGTACATCACTTTTCCCTATGTTACAAAACCTTATATTGGCGTTACACGAAGACCTTACAATGCCTGTAAAGAAGATATCTTCCGCTTATATCCGATAAATGTGAGATTCTTGTAAATCAATTATTTTGTGTAAATTTGGTGCTGTATATTTCATATATCATAATGCTATGGATATAAAAACAATCAAAAGCATCGTCATAACAATGCTATTTCTGGTGGCTCCCTCCAAAAGTATCTCTCAAACGGGAACCTATTATTCTGCCAACGAACAACTCAGCAGCAGCCTCATCAACCAATTATACCAAGATCAAAGGGGGTTCATCTGGGTATCAACCGAATTTGGCCTGAACAAGTTCGACGGTACCCACTTCACACACTATAAACACATTGACAGTGATTCCACCTCTTTAGTCAACAACCATGTAAGAGGGGTTTTTGAAGACAGCTACCAGAATTTATGGATAAGATGCCTGGGAGGATTAATGCTCTATCACCCTGAAACTGACGACTTCGAGCTGATAAAAATGAAAGGAAAAGGAAACAGGGGATGGCACGTAACCAATATCATGGAGTTACATAATGGCGAAGTATGGGGAGTAGCTGCCAACGATACCATTTTTCGCATGAACCTCTCCAGCAAAACTATAGAGCCCATTGACAAGGTCAATCAAAAACTCCGGCTAATAAGCTTTAATTCTATTTTCGAAGATGACCAGAAAAAGCTTTGGCTTACTTCGGAAGTGCAAGGGGTCGCTTGTTATGATCCGGCATCCGGGGAAATACAGCATTTCCGGTATCCGGATATTCCGGGCAACAATATATCGGCCATCGAGGAAGATGATCACGGGAATCTGTTTATCGGAACTCTGACCAAAGGCTTATGTTTATATGACAGGCAAAAGAAGAAGTTCACGCCAGTAGCTTATGGAAACAGGCAAAATCTGCCGATAAAGAATCTGGCCTTTATAGATGGAAAACTGCTGATAGGTACGGATGGAGAAGGAGTTAAAGCCTATAACCCGGAAATCCGCCAGATCGAAGACTACCCGATCAACACTTCCCCCTTTAACCTGAACACCGCAAAAGTACACAGTATTTTGCAGGATAAGGATAAAAACCTATGGTTAGGCATATTCCAGAAAGGCATTATTTTCTTGCCTGCCCATAGGGAACGCTTCGGCTACATCGGTCACAAGCTGCTGCACAACAACCCGATAGGAACAGGATGCATTATGACCATCTTTAAAGATACAGACAACCACCTATGGATAGGGGCAGACAATGAAGGCGTTTTTGAACTGGACAGTAACCATAATCTGATTAAGCATTATCGTCCCGGAAATACTTCCAAGTCCGTTTCAAACACAATTACAAGTATTTTTCAAGACTCAAACAATGATCTCTGGTTAGGGGCATACGCCAAAGGATTATCCATATTCAACAAAAAGACGGGTGAATGCAACTATATTCCTGAGTTGCTGCATGAGAAAATTATGAATATTATCGAGGACAACCATCGCAATCTCTACATTGCCACCTTGGGAAGCGGGCTATATACCTATAATTTAGACACGAAAAGACTCCGGCAATACAATGTGCCCCGTTCAGAAGGGGTAAGCCGACAACCGAACAGACCCAGTAACGACTGGGCAAACATACTTCTTTGTGATTGCGAAGGATTGATATGGATAGGCAGTTATCAGGGTGTCTCCTGTTATAATCCCGAACAAAATAGTTTCAGTAAGGTTCAGCAGATGATTCCAGGTGGTACCGGTTATAGTTTCCTTGAAGATAAAGAGGGGAATATCTGGGCGGGTACATCAAACGGACTTTACCACATAGACAGAAAAACAGAAGAAGTACAAAGATATACCATGCAAGACGGACTTCCCAACAATATTATCTGCGCTATTTGTGAAGACCACCAGCAAAATATATGGGTCAGTACCTATAATGGCATCAGTAAGCTCGACAGAAAGAGCAAACGGTTTATCAATTACTATATCGGAGACGGGTTGCAAGGCAACGAATTTACTCACGGGGCTTGCTTTCAAGATAAAGACGGAAGGATTTACTTCGGTGGCAGTGACGGAATCACTTATTTCATGCCGGAACAAATCATAGAACAACCGAGACAGAATGACGTCTACATAACCGATTTCCTGGTATTCAACCAACCTATCAATAAAAATACCCTGTCCGGCAACAAACCGATTGTTTCAACTGCCGTAATCGATGCAAATATCTTTCGCCTCAACCATCAGGACAACACATTCAGCATCGTGTTTTCCACTCTCAGGTACGACAATCCCCAGCAGATAAAGTACCAATATAGAATAACAGAATTAGGAAAAGAGTGGCAGAGCACGGAAACAGGCAATAACCGTGTCACTTACAACAAACTGCCCCATGGGAAATATACTTTCCAAGTCTGTGCCGTAGAGCATGGAAACACATCGGAAGTACGTACTATAAATATTGTCATCACCCCACCCTGGTACCTCTCCGGCTGGGCATACCTGGCTTACTTCATACTATTCATATTACTTGTATTAGCCATCATAGGATATATCTTCAACCGCATCCGCCAACGGCAGGAACTGATAGAGCGTAAGCATCAGGAAGAAATTAACGAAGCCAAATTGCAGTTCTTCATCAACATCTCCCATGAGATACGCACTCCCATGACACTAATCATCAATCCGATTGAAAAACTATTATCTGAAAACAAAACCCCGGAGTTAAACAAAACCTATCTGATGATTTACCGCAACTCACAGCGCATCTTGCGACTGGTGAATCAGCTCATGGATATACGGAAGATAGACAAAGGACAAATGTTCATGAAATTCAGAGAGACGGACATAGTAGGATTTATCAATGACCTGAAACTGACGTTTGAGTATATGGCCAGACAAAAGAACATCCGGCTGACTTTTATGCATGAAGTCTCCCTCTTGAAAGTGTGGATAGATATGAACAACTTCGACAAGATTCTTATGAACCTGCTGTCGAATGCATTCAAGTATACCCCTGACGGCGGAGAGATTATTGTCACTCTGACACAAGGCAGTAGTGACACCGACGGTCCGCTAAAGGATTATTTCGAGATAACGATAGAAGATACAGGTATCGGACTGGAAGAAGATAAGATAGAGCGTATCTTCGACCGCTTCTACCAGATAAACAACAGTTCGACTTATAATAATATGGGGACAGGAATAGGACTCCACCTGACTCACTCACTGGTACACCTCCACCACGGTACCATCACAGCCGAGAATCGCAAAGACCGTAAAGGCAGCCGCTTCACCGTGCGCATTCCACTGGGATCCTCCCACCTGAAAGCGAGCGAGCTAGAGAATCCTGCAAACTTCGAAGAAATCCCCAACTCTCAACCCATCAACGAAAAGCCAGAATTTGAGGCGGAAGAGATACCGACTGATAATGTACAGACCAAATCCAAAACCAACTTCCGCATATTGGTGGTAGAGGATGAGAAAGATATACAAAACTATTTGGCAGAGCAATTGGAAGACCTCTACAAAATAATCACCTGCAACAATGGGAAAGAAGCTTTCGGCACTATCCTGTCCACCGCCCCCGACCTGGTGATCAGCGATGTCATGATGCCCGAAATGGATGGCATAACTTTATGCAAGAAGATTAAGCAGAACGTAAATATCAACCATATTCCGGTAATCCTGCTCACAGCCAAAGGAAAACCAGAAGATTATGCAGAAGGAATAGATACCGGCGCCGATGCATACATGGTGAAACCGTTCAATGTTGAAATACTAAGGAAAACAGTTTCCAATCTGATAACTAACCGGAAACTTCTAAAAAACAAGTTTAGTGGCATGCAGCAACAAGAAGAGAAACTGGAAGTACTGAACATAAAGCCTGCAGACGAGATACTGATGGAGAAAGTAATGAAAGTCATCAACGATAATCTGGCAGAGCCTACACTGGACGTGGAGATGCTGGCAAAAAGCGTCGGGCTGAGCCGTGTGCACCTTTACCGCAAATTAAAGGCACTGACCAACCTCAGCACCCGTGATTTTATCCGAAACATACGCATACAGCAGGCTGCCAAGCTTCTGCTAGACAAGAGGATGAATATATCGGATATCGCTTATTCCGTCGGTTTTAATAATCTGGCACATTTCTCCAACTCGTTCAAGGAACAGTTTGGCATTTCACCCAAAGAGTATATGCAAAAGTACGGTAATACTCCTTGAAAAACGCAAGAGAACGCGTATATCAAATTATTGTTCTCTTTTTCCCCTTCTCATTACCCGAACCGTACCTGATCCGTATCATCTCCGTATCTATACGCTTGGACTTGATACGGACCAGGTACGGGCCAGACACGGACCGGGTATGGTTCAGACAAGAAAACTGTTCTAAATATCCGATTATCAATGATAAGAGTTACGGTATTCCTGCGGTGTCAGTCCGGTTGTCTTTTTAAATAAGCGGTTAAAGTAAGAATAGTCATCGAAAGAAAGGGCAAAGGCCACATTTTTCACCGACATCTCATCTGTTACCAGAATGAGTTGTGCTTTCTCTATTTTCTTCTGATTGATATATTTTGAAGGGGTTACACCGGTTTCCTTTTTAAATAAACGGATAAAATGATCTTTTGACAGACATGAATTCTCAGACAGAGTTGCGAGATCTATGGCCTCATAAATGTGTTTGCGTATATAAAGAATAGCTTTCTCTATACGATCGTCCTTTGTCTCTACTTTAACTTGCGCACGCTTTAAGAAATGTGCCAGTAACTGATACACAATACCACGTGATTCAACCTTATCACATAACGCACGCTGCTTGTTCTTCAGAAGATTCTGCATCAACGTGGAATTATTATCATAAGTCGAAGGGTCTGGGTTAGGCAAACTCATATGAGGATTTATCGCACACAAGCGTTGAAACAACGCAAGGTCTAAATCTCCGGCAGGTATCTCAACCGGAAACTCCCACTCATCTAATAAATTGGAATCTGACTGATGTTCTTCATAAATGTGCAGATAGTAATGACAGAAATAGGAGTTACAGATATAGCTATGTATAATAAAAGCCGGAATAAAATACAGATGATTTGGTTTCAGAATCTGTATGCCTCCCGATAATTGTATTTGAGCAGTACCTTCTGTTATATAGTACAGGCGCGTGAACGGGCTATTTACGTTTTTCCAGTTCCAGTCCGCATTATGCACGGCTAAACCAACATTCAACACCAAAGGGTGTAACTTATCAACTAATGAAGCCATAGTATATAGTATTTAGTAACTCGATAAAGGTAGGCGAATTTCTTTATCATTCAAAACGATTATCGATATTCTCAATATAAAAATCGTTTTTATCCTATCATATCAGATATATCCTATTCATATTATCGATATTTTCCAATACAAACACTTTTTAATCCTATTGCAACTACTAATTAATACATATCTTTGCATTGTACAATAGAAACAAAATTAATACCTATGAAAACCAAAACTTTATTAGTCTCTTTAGTTCTTTCAATAGGAACCTTATCTGCCCAGAACTATCAGGTTCCGGTATCAGAAAAGAACGAGCCTATGATGAAAGGTAAATTCCAGCCTACATGGGAGTCTTTGGGAAATTACCAGGTTCCCGAATGGTTCAAGAATGCAAAATTCGGAATATGGGCGCATTGGGGACCTCAATGCGTAGAAGGCTCGGGCGACTGGATGGCACGTTCCATGTACATGGAAGGAACATCAGAATATAAGTATCACGTAGAGCACTACGGACACCCCTCTGAAGTGGGTTTCAAAGACATCATACCGCTGTTTAAAGCCGAAAAATGGGATCCCGACAAGCTGGTGGCCTATTATAAAGGATTAGGCGCACAGTATTTCTTCGTTTTAGGCAATCATCATGATAATTTTGACCTTTGGGACAGTAAATATCAAGCGTGGAATTCGGTGAATATGGGACCGAAACGCGACATCCTGGCAGAATGGGAAAAGGCGGCACGCAGATACGAACTCCCGTTTGGTATCAGTTTCCATGCCGACCATGCCTGGACTTGGTATGAACCCTCCCAGCGTTACGACAGACACGGACCTAAAGCCGGTGTCCCTTACGATGGAACATTGACAAAAGCTGACGGTAAAGGCAAATGGTGGGAAGGCTATGACCCACAGGACCTGTATGCGCAAAATCATCCGATGAGTAAAGGCAGCTGGGCAGACGGCATGATTCATAGCCAATGGGCCTGGGGAAACGGGGCAGCCACGCCAACCGAAGAATTTTGCACAAACTTCTACGACCGCACCGTAGATGCCATCAACCGCTATAATCCCGATTTAATTTACTTTGATGTAACCGCTCTTCCCTTTTACCCCATCAGTGATGCTGGTTTAAAGATTGCAGCTCACTTCTACAACCATAATATGGCAACCCACAAGGGCAAATTGGAAGCTGTTCTATTTGGTAAGATTCTGGATGGTGAACAGCGTAAAGCCTTAGTTTGGGACGTAGAGCGCGGTGCACCTAATGAGATTATGGATCAACCCTGGCAATCTTGTTCATGCATTGGCGGCTGGCATTACAATACATCTATTTATGAAAATAACTGGTATAAATCAGCCTCAGACGTTGCTAAATTATTGATTGATATTGTAAGTAAGAATGGCAACATGCTTCTCAGTGTTCCCTTGCGTGCCGACGGCACCTTCGACGAAAAGGAAGAGAAGATACTGAATGAATTCGGCGAGTGGATGAATGTGAATAAAGAAGCTATTTACAATACACGCCCCTGGGAGGTATTCGGTGAAGGTCCGATTGCAGAATCTGATATTAAAATCAATGCACAAGGATTCAATGAAGGAGCGTATAGTAAAGCTACGGCACAGGAAATCCGTTTCACGCAAACCAAGAAGGATTTATATGCTACGGTTTTGGCCTGGCCGGAAAATGGAAGTGTAACCATCAAATCACTTGCAGCCGACAGCAAACTATTTCCGCAAAAGATAAAAAAGGTGGAGTTACTTGGATATGGGGCGGTACAGTTTAACCGCACAACGGAAGGGCTTTCCATTAGTCTGCCGGAGAAGAAGCTTAATAATATAGCTCCCGTCTTTAAAATAAAGAAATAAAATCATGAGAAATAAGAGAGTATTTATCGGCTTTTTAAAAGGTCGATAAGCTCTTGCTATACCTTTAAATAACCCAATAATCAATTATAATTATGAGAAACAGATTAATGTATGGACTTATGCAGCCAATGAGATTCATAATGATTCTATTGGTTTGCCATCTTAGCAATGCTACTTGGGCACAAGTGCAAAGCAGTGTGAAAGGTTTGGTTACCGACTCTGCCGGAGAACCTCTGATTGGAGTCAGTGTATTGGTTAAGAACACCAATAATGGAACGGTCAGCGATTTGGATGGTAAGTTTACTTTAACAGCTAAATCCGGCGACATTCTCCATATTAGCTATGTAGGCTATATCTCTCAGGATATAAAGGCAGAAGAGAATAAGCAACTCCGTATTATCATGGAAGAAGACATGAAGACATTGGAAGAAGTTGTCATTGTGGGGTATGGCACCCAAAAGAAAGTAAACCTGACAGGAGCTGTATCCTCCCTATCGGCTAAGGATCTGGCCAGTAAACCTGTGATGAGCACTGCACAAGCATTAGCAGGTTTAGCACCGGGATTAAGTGTTCTGCAAACTTCCGGTCGCCCGGGAACAGGAGCGACAGTCAAAATACGTGGTACAGGTACCTTCTCAAATGCCGGAACAGACCCGTTAGTATTGATTGATGGCTTATCCGGAAATATAGATGATATAGACCCCAGCGATATTCAGAGTATTTCTTTCCTGAAAGATGCTGCCTCAGCCTCTATTTACGGTAATCGTGCCGCCAATGGTGTTATTCTGGTTGAAACAAAAAAAGGAGTACAAGGAAAAACTACCATCTCATACAGTAATTCTTTCGGTTGGCAACGTCCTACAGAGTTACCGGATTTCCTGCCATCATGGGAGTATGCAGAATACTACAATATGGCTATGCGCAATATGGATAAGCAAGATGCTTACCTTCCCGAGCAGATACAGAAATTCAAAGACGGTTCGGACCCTGATGCTTACCCGAATGTAAATCATCTGAAATGGTTGTTGGAGTCAGGTTCAGGTTTCCAGCACCAGCATAACATCAGCATACAAGGTGGCAATGCTACAACCAACTACAACTTATCTATAGGATACCGCAATCAGGAAGGTATGACGGCAAATACTTCTAACGAACGTATGACAGCATTATTCACGATGAAAAGTGAAATAGCCAAAGGACTTACCCTCAACCTGAATATCAACGCCTATAACAATAAATATAATGCTCCTAACGGAGAGCCCCAAAGTATCGACGGAATGATAGGATATGCCGTGCGACAAGGCCCTGTCTATGCAGGGCAGAAATCTGACGGAAGCTTTGGATACCAGGACAATTACAGTCCGGAGGCATGGCTGGCAAGTGAATCTTTTGTACAAAACATTAATAGAAATATCAGTGCTTCCGGTCAGTTGAAATGGGACACTCCGGTTGAAGGGCTCTCTTTCATTGGAAAAGCAGGAGTTAATTATTGGACTAAGTATGATAAAGCTTATCGTGCCAATACTTATTTCGATGAAAGCAAAACCGTGGGACCGGCTTCTTTGAATGTTTGGACAGCCAACAATACATATACTACTTTCGAAGCATTGACCACTTACGAAAAGCAAATAAAAGATCATAGTTTTAAGTTGTTGGCAGGTACATCTGTAGAACAGTCTGCCAATAGAGGGTTAGAAGGCTACAGAAATACATTCCCTAATAACTATCTGTATGAATTAGGATCTGGTGACAAGTCAACAGCCACCAACAACAGTTCATTGGAAGAGTATGCATTATTATCTTTCTTCGGACGTATCAATTACTCACTAAAAGACCGTTATCTGTTAGAAGCCAATTTGCGTTATGATGGTTCTTCCCGTTTTGCAGACGGACATCGTTGGGGAATCTTCCCATCTGTATCTGCCGGATGGAGAATCTCAGAAGAAAGCTTCTGGAAGAATAGTTCAGTCTCTAATATTTTTGATAACCTGAAAGTTCGTGCTTCCTATGGAGTATTAGGAAATCAAAATATCGGCGTTTATCCATACCAGCAAACTTATGGTCTTGGACAAGATTATCCGTTTGGCAATCCTGCCACCCTGCAACCCGGCGCTACCGCAGGAACTTATAACAATCCTGAAATAACCTGGGAAAAAACAGCTATCACGGACATCGGATTGGATTTAAGCCTGTTTGGCGGGCGCTTTACCGGTACTTTAGATTATTTCTATAAATATACCTCAGACATTCTGGCACCGGTAGAAGTAGCCAGTATTATGGGACGTGGAGTTGGACAGTCAAACGTCGGTGCTGTATCCAATAAGGGTATTGAGGTGAATCTGACTTATAACGGACAGATAGGACGTGACTTCCGCTTCAGCATTTCTCCTAATTTTACTTGGGTAAAGAATGCTGTAGAGAAATTGGCAAATGGAGCTACTGAAGAAATTAATAACAACCGCATTGTAGGACAGCCCATCGGGATTATTTATGGTTACGAAACAGATGGCTTATTCGTGGACCAAGCTGAAATAGATGCTGCCCCCGAACAATTGGTCGGCAAATCAAACCTAAAGCCGGGTTATGTGAAATACAAAGACATCAGTGGCCCTGAGGGAGTGCCCGACGGCAAAGTGGATGCACAATATGACCGCACCGTGTTAGGAAGCACCACTCCTAATTTTTATTACGGTTTGAATCTATCAGCTTCTTATAAAGGATTCGATTTCTCCGCTTTACTGCAAGGGTTAGGAGGACACAAACGCCTCATCGGTTCCTATATGGCCTATGCATTTTACAATGGCGGACAAATACAGAGATGGCAGGCAGACAATTGCTGGACAGAGGCGGACCCCAATAAATGGGCAGAATACCCGCGCCTGGAAACACTGAATATGAATAATACAAATCTTCAGACCTCCGATTACTGGATTCGGAATGCCAGTTTCCTGCGGGTGAAGAATGTGCAAATAGGATACACTTTCCCAAAAACATGGACAAAGAAAGTCGGACTGGAAAATGTACGCGTCTATGTGAGTGGACAGAACCTGTTCTCTTTCAACAGCTTCTATAAAGGTTGGGACCCGGAAAATGAAATTGGTACGGGAGATGCTCCGTCATACTATCCTATCAATAGCATATATTCATTTGGATTTAATTTCAAGTTCTAAGTTAACTATTCAATCAAGAACAATATGAAAAAGATTTATCATACATTAGAAATAACAAAAGCCTGTCTACTCGCTTTGGCTTTATCATTGGGAACGGTAAGTTGTTCAGATTTATTAGATAAAGAACCTCCTTCATCTATTTCAGATGGTAATTTCTGGACCGGCGAAGGAGATGCCATGTTGGCACTGACGGGATGTTATCGTTTCCAGACAGGCTGGTCGCATGATGATTTTGCCACCCCGCAAGGATTACTTTATCTGGATTTTGCCGGAGGAAATGGTACAGAAAAAGAAAACTTTTCCACATTGATGGCAAGTTCCAACACGGCGGCCACCAACAGTAATCTGCGTTGGTATTGGGGGAATGCATATACCCAAATAGCCAAGTATAATGTTTTCTTGGAAAATATTGTGAATTGTCCTATGGACGGAGATAAAAAAGAAATCTGGTCATCCGAAGTGAAGTGCCTGCGTGCCTATTTCTTATTCAATCTTGCATTTTATTATAAGGACGTGCCAATGCCATTGAAAACATTGTCAGTAGAGGAAGCCAATACAATCTCACAGACTCCACAAGCAGACGTTTATACTCAAGTGGAGAATGATTTGAAAGCTGCTATTAATTTATTGCCAACTGAGTACTTGTCAGAAGAATACGGGCGTTTCACTAAAGGAGCTGCACAAGTACTATTGAGCCGTCTCTATCTGGCACAGGAGAGATGGTCGGATGCCGCTACGGTTTTGCGGAATGTCATTGATTCCGGAGTCTATGAGTTAGACCGTCGTAATGGTGAAGATAGCTATGAAAAATTGTTCCAAATAGGAGGAGAATATAGTCCTGAAATCATATTCTGCATCATGGGGATAAAGGATCAGTACACCAACTCGCGCTATCAGTATCTGTATCCTGAGGTGGCTTACGGCGGTTGGCACCAATTTGCTCCTTACAATGAACTGGTCAAGGAATATTTCTGCACGGATGGGAAAGATGTAAAGTCATCTGAAGTATATGATGAGAATGACCCTTACGCAAACCGTGATTTGCGCTTGTATGCTTCTGTCTTCTTACCTCCGTTGGGAAGTTATCCGGGAACTAAGTATAACGACGTGACCTACGACTGTTTCAAAGGTGCCAACACCTCGGATTATTATAACAAATTTACCCTATTCAATGGTTATTGTCCCAAGAAAGGGTGTGATCCTTCCATTATTAACAACTTAGGAGCTACTCCTACCTATACTCCGATCATGCGCTATGCAGAAGTATTGCTAAGTTATCTGGAAGCCTTGAACGAAGCTCAACCCAATGCCGTGGATCAAGATATTCTTAATCTTACGATAAACGATATCCGTGATCGTGTAAAATTGCCCGGTCTAAAAATAGAAGATATGTCGCAGGAAGTCATCCGTGAGGCTGTCCGCAAAGAAAGACGTGTAGAACTGGCTTTTGAGGGTTTGCGCTATTATGATGTGCTACGTTGGGACATTGCGGAAAAAGAACTGAACCATACATTCACAGGCGTTAAACTGTCAGATGATCCCAATGCCCGGAATTATCGAGGAAGCGGAACAGCTGCTTCTCCGGTTGATGAAGACATGTATTATCAATTCGAGAAACGCACGTGGGCACCTCATAACCGTTACTTCCCGATACCACAGAATGATTTGAATGTTAATAAGAACCTCAAACAGAACACAGGATACAATTAGTTTCTGGTTAATGGATAAGTTATTAATAGGATTTCAATTTTGACACATCCTCAATTATTATATTTTTTTAATCCAATAAGGTTATGACAGATAAAGGATATCAAGTGAAGAAAAGAATATTTCTCTTTTTACTATTCTCCCATTTATGTCTGGCTATAGGATGGGCTCAGTCGATACTTTCTTTTAGACAAGAGAGAAATAGGGTTGTATTCACTACAGCAGATGGTGAACTCCAACTTTACCCTTTGACAAATGATGCCATAAGAGTGAAATTTGCTTGCCAGCCAATGACTATGCCGGAATGGATTTATGTAGAAAACCAAACTCCTGCATATACAATAAAGGAAGAAAAGGGCTTGGTGTCTGTTTGCTTATCAAAACTTAGAGCACAAGTTGATATGCAAACCGGAAACATTACTTTCTTTTCATCCAAGGGAGATGTACTTTTAATGGAAAAGGAGAGAGAGCTTTCTCCGTCTTCAGTACAAAATAGGAAAACGTTCTGCGCTATGCAGGCCTTTCATTCTACTAAAGATGAGGCGCTTTTTGGATTAGGACAGTTTCAGGACGGATACTTGAATGTGCGTGGTCTTTCTCGTCGTCTTACACAAGTGAATACACAGATATCCATACCTTTTATAATGTCAAACAAGGGATATGGCATATTGTGGAATAACTATGGGTTGACAGATTTTAATCCGGCTGATAACAGGGTCACCCTTGTTCGTAAGGGAACAAGCGGTGATGCAGTTATGGTGGATGTCACTTCAACGGAAGGAAGAAAAAAAGAGGTTCGTAACCGAAGTATTTTTTCTTCATCTATAACAATACCTGCAGCAGGACGCTATTCCATCATGTTGGACGTAGGTCAACCCATGGCAAGAAAACATCATCTGAGAATTGGCGATAAAACCGTTTTTGATATGAGCAACGTGTGGTTGCCTCCCACAACCTCTGCTATTATAGAATTGGAAGCGGGTGTCCATAAAATCGAAGCAGAGCTGGAAAAGGATGATCAACCTACTGTTTACTTCAAAGAAGTTGAGGACGAGACTGTATTTAGGTCGCCCACTGCAGATTGTATTGACTATACTTTCTTTGCAGGAAATGCAGATGATGTGATCGCAGCTTATCGCAAAACAACCGGAGAAGTTCCAATGATGCCTAAGTGGGCATTAGGATATATTCATTGTCGCGAACGGTTTAATAGCCAACAAGAGATTATACAGACTGCAAATAGATTCCGAAAAGATAGTTTGCCGATGGATCTTATTGTGCAGGATTGGCAATATTGGGGAAAACTTGGATGGAATGCCATGCAATTTGATGAAACAAATTATCCGGATCCCAAAAAACTAGTAGATGATTTACATGCGATTGATGCTCGCCTGATGCTCTCTGTCTGGTCAAAAATAGATCCAAAATCGGAAGTTGGACAGATAATGAGCACTAAAGGATACTACATACCAAATACTTCGTGGGTTGATTTTTTCAATCCGGAAGCAGCCGCTTGTTATTGGGAGAACTTCAGTAAACGTTTATTGAAGCCTTACGGAATCGATGCTTGGTGGCAAGATGCAACGGAGCCTGAAAATGATGATTTGGTAGGAAGAAAGATATGGAATGGAACCATGCCTGGCGAATTTTTCAGAAATACTTATCCGCTTCTGGTAAATAAAGTTGTGTATGAAGGTTCAAGAAGAGATGCTCCAAATAAACGTGTGATGATTTTAACGCGAAGTGCCTTCCCTGGAATGCAGCGTTATAGCACAGCGACATGGTCAGGCGATGTCGGCCATGATTGGGAAACTTTCCGGCGGCAGATTGTAGGAGGTCTGGGTATGACTGTGTCAGGTTTACCGTGGTGGACATATGATGCGGGAGGATTCTTTCGTCCGGGAGATAATCAGTATATTGACCCGAAATATCATGAATGTTTTTTAAGATGGTTGCAAACAAGTGTCTTTCTGCCATTGATGCGCGTTCATGGCTATATGTCCAATACAGAATTTTGGAACTACGGCGCAAGGATGGCAGATTTGGCACGTAAATCTTTGAATACGCGCTATAGCCTGTTCCCGTATATTTATTCAGAAGCAGCAAATATCAGCTTTAAGGGTGGAACGATGATGCGTCCTTTAGTGATGGACTATGCCAGCGATACACTTGCAATTTCTCAGAAATACGAATATATGTTTGGATCTTCATTATTGGTGGCACCAGTTGTTGAAGAGAACAAAAAAACATGGGATGTGTATTTGCCAGAGAACAAAGGCGGATGGTATGATTTTTGGACCGGACAGTTCATTGCCGAAAAAGGTTGGAAACAGGTTCCTGTTACATTGGAACAAATTCCGGTATTTGTAAAAGCAGGAACAATATTGCCTTTTGCAGACGGCAAATTCCAAACGACTCAAGCGGCAGCAGAGGCAGATTGGATTATAAAAGTATTTGCCGGTGCTGATGGTACATATACTGTTTATGAAGATGACGGAACCAATTATGACTATGAGAAAGGTCTATATTCAAATATCCGTTTCATCTGGAATGATGCTCGGAATGAATTGACAATAACGCGTAGAGAAGGGAAATTTCCCGGTATGAATACGACACGTAATATACGGATTATCAAGATATCGAACGCCCTAAATGGGAATACAAATAAAGAAAAAACCATTATCTATAATGGGCAAAAGGTAAGTGTGAAATTGTAACAGTATTCATATGTATCGAGATTAAAAGAGACAGACTGAACTGTTTCAAATTTAATGTCAAGTTCCATCTAAAGGTAATTCAAATATGGCAATCAAAGGTTATAGAGTGAAAGAATACCGTTGTCCGGTAAAGAGATATTGTCAGACAATGGATTTGAAAGATAGTCCAGAGTTAATCGAGGAGTACATTAAGCTCCACAGTAAGCTTGAAGCCTGGCCGGAAATCAGAGCCGGTATTCGTTCAGTAGGTATTCTGGAGATGGAGATCTATATATTGGGGGCCCGGTTATTCATGATTGTAGAAACTCCACTCGACTTTGACTGGAAAACTGCTATGGAGAAATTATCCCATTTGCCCCGGCAGGAAGAATGGGAGAATTATGTATCCGGATTTCAGGAATGCATCCCGGGAAGCACTTCTGCTGAAAAATGGAAACTGATGGAACGTATGTTTTATTTGTATGATTAAAGATATTATATACCAGCTGGATTATAGATAAAATAAGATTTTAATTTAATAAGAAAACATGTTGTTATCGCATGTTTTCTTATTAAATATATCACCTCGTATTCATTAATTTTTAATTAAAATGCCTATGGAATAATAAAAAAAAGTAAAGAACGGGAAAATAGGCAAAATTTACATCCACCTATTTTCGATTTTAATTCTACAATCACAATTCTTGGCGGAATATGTGTAAGCAATTGTATAACTTTAAACCTGTACAAAGATATCACATTTTTTCAAAAAATAGACTTCTTGTACTTAAACACTTTAATGCTAATGAAAAATGTATTAAGAAAACTACTACTAATGCTGTGCTTTTTTACTTATGTAATTGAAAGTCATGCATTAGTCAATAGAACAGAAAAGACAGACATAAGTTTCGAAATTAACCAGCAAACAATTCAAGTTAAAGGCGTTGTTATGTCTGAGTTCAACGAACCTCTTCCTGGTGCCACAATCACTATAAAAGGAACCACTAAAGGAGTCATTACTGATATAGATGGTAATTTCACTATCGATGCAGCATCCGATGCCACCCTAGTCGTTTCTTATATAGGAATGGAGAAGCAAGAAATCAAAGTGAGTAACAGAAAAACGATTCACATAATATTAAAAGAGCTAAGAGATGAGTTGGAGGAAGTGACCGTCGTTGCTTTCGCTAAACAGAAAAAAGAAAGCGTTATCAGTTCGATCACTACAGTAAAGCCCAGTGAGTTGAAAGCTCCAAGCAGTAACCTTACCACTGCTTTAGCAGGACGTATGGCTGGTATGATTGCCTATCAGACAAGTGGAGAACCAGGCAAAGATAATGCACAATTCTTCATACGCGGTGTAACCACATTCGGCTATAAAAAAGATCCATTGATTCTAATTGACAATATAGAACTTAGTGCCGATGACCTCGCCCGATTAAATGTAGACGATATTGCAAGCTTCTCCATTATGAAAGATGCAACATCCACCGCCCTCTATGGAGCCCGTGGAGCAAACGGAGTCATTATGGTAACAACCAAAGAAGGAAAAGAAGGACCAGCCAAAGTTTCCATCCGCTTAGAAAATTCGATATCTACTCCTACTAAAATGGTAGAATTGGCTGATCCTATCACTTATATGCGTTTAGGAAACGAAGCCGTAACGACCCGTAACCCACTCGGAATAACTCCTTATTCTCAAGAAAAAATAGATAAAACAATAGCAGGTACTAATCCATACGCCTATCCGGCCATTGACTGGTATGATGAACTTTTTAAATCACAAGTCATGAATCAACGCGTGAATTTCAACATCAGTGGTGGAGGAAAAGTTGCTAAATATTACATTGCCGCTTCGTATACAAAAGACAATGGCGTAATAAAAATGGATAATCAAAACAATTTCAACTCCGGAATTGATTTGCAGAAATTTAACGTGCGTTCAAATATCAATATTAATCTTACACCCACCACTGAAGCATCAATCCGCTTTCAAGGTAGTTTCGATGATTACAGAGGTCCTGTGGATGGAGGAGATGCATTATTCAAAAAAGTAATGCGAACCAATCCTGTATTATTTCCCAAGTATTATCCCAAAACAGGAGAATATGCAAATTCAACCCATATTCTGTTTGGAAACTATGAGGACGGTACCTATCTAAACCCATTCGCAGACATGGTAAGAGGTTATAAAGAGTCTAATCGTAGCCTTATTCTGGCGCAGGGAGAAGTAAAACAGAAGTTAGATATAATAACCAAAGGATTATCTGCCAGAGGATTAATTAGTACAACACGCTATTCATATAATGATGTTGTGAGACAGTATAAACCATTCTACTATCAGGTTGGCTCATATAATAATCAAACCAATGAATACAGCCTACATCCGCTCAATGAGACAAGTGGTGAAGAAAATTTAAGTTATGAACCGGGAGGAAAAGATGTACAGACCACAAACTATATGGAGCTATCTATGACATATAATCGTGATTTTGACGAACATGGGATTAGTGGAATGTTAGTATACACACGGCAGGAAAAAAGAGTATCTAATGCTGGTGACTTACAAAAATCATTGCCTTACCGTAATCAAGGCTTATCAGGACGCTTCACTTACTCTTATGCAAAAAAGTATTTTGGGGAATTCAATTTTGGATACAATGGCTCTGAACGTTTTTCTAAAAATGAACGTTTTGGCTTTTTCCCTTCTATTGGTGCAGGATATATCATTTCGAATGAGAAGTTCTTCGAGCCATTAACCAAATACATCAGCAAACTAAAATTCAAATATACCTATGGTTTAGTGGGTAATGATGCAATTGGCGACGAAAACGATCGTTTTTTCTATCTATCTAATGTAAATACCAATGATGGCGGTAAGCAGCAACAATTTGGCAACAATTATGATTTCAGACCCAACGGAATAACGGTGACCCGTTATGCCAATAATTTGATCACTTGGGAAACTGCAAAGAAAATGAACTTCGGTATAGAACTTGGACTATTTAACAGCCTTGAAATTCAACTCGATTTATTCAAAGAAAACAGAAAGGATATATTGATGGAGCGCTCTTACATTCCATCAACTATGGGACTCTCAGCCCCCGTAAAAGCTAATGTAGGTGAAGCAAGTTCTAAAGGAATAGACTTATCAGTAGACTACTCTTTTATTTCACAATCTGACTTTTGGATGACTGGACGCGCCAATTTCACATATGCCATCAGCAAATTTGAAAAAGTCGAAGAGCCTGATTACAATCTGCAAAAGACTCCTTGGAGATCAAGGGTTGGACAAAGTCTAAATCAAAGATGGGGGTACATTGCTGAACGCTTATTTATAGATGAAGGAGATATCATAAATTCACCGGATCAATCCGGTTTAGGGTTCTATGAAGCAGGTGATATCAAATATAAAGATATAAATAAAGACGGGAAAATAACCGAGGCTGATATGGTACCTATCGGCTATCCTACTACGCCTGAGGTTACTTTTGGCTTTGGATTGTCAACTGGTTATAAGAACTTTGATTTTTCTGTGTTTTTCCAAGGCAATAGCAGAGTTTCATTTTGGATAGATCCGAATGCTATTTCCCCATTCATTGACACTGACGGTAATGATGCTGTTCGTTCCGAAAATGCCATGCTAAAGGTTATCGCAGACAATCATTGGTCCGAAGGTAACAGAAATTCCTATGCCTTTTGGCCCCGATTAGCCAATAGAGCAATGGATAACAATTACAAAAGCAGTACTTGGTGGATGAATGATGGTTCATTTTTGAGATTGAAATCAATAGAACTTGGATATTCTCTCCCAACCAGATTACTAAAAAAAATAAGGATCGAAGGAATGCGTATTTATGTAAGTGGAACAAATTTATTAACATTCAGTAAATTCAAATTGTGGGATCCGGAAATGGGCAGTAATGGTTTAGGATATCCTATTCAACGAGTGTATAATATGGGATTAACATTAAATTTCTAAAACAGAGAATATGAAGAAAATAAAATATATAAGCAGGCTTGTTCTTTTATTGATAATAACAAGCTGTTCTGATTATCTTAATGTAGTGCCTGATGGTGTAGCCGACCTTGAAATGATGTTCAATAACAGGACAAGTGCAGAACGATACCTGACTACCTGCTATTCATATATACCTCTTTTCGGTGCCCAGCGTGATAATCCCGGATTAACTTCCGGAAATGATATATGGTACTATACATTGAGAGACCAGTACAATGATAATGAATGGGCTTTTGGAATAGCCAACGGGCTACAAAATACTCAAGATCCATTAACAAATTATTGGGATGGCGGCAATGGAGCCAAATCAATGTTTAAGGCCATTAGGGACTGCAATATCTTTCTTGAATATGTATCTGACGAATCCAGAGTGGCCGGTTTGGACATTATGGAAAGGAAACGCTGGTTGTCTGAAGTAACAGTTTTAAAAGCCTTTTATAACTACCACTTGTTCCAATTATACGGTCCGATACCTATCGTTGATAAGAATCTCCCCGTTTCAGCCTCACCGGAAGAAGTGAGAATTAAACGGGCAAAGGTAGACGAAGTAGTTAACTATGTAGTCGATTTGATCGACAATTCTTATACAAATCTGCCTAAGTACATATCGAAATCGGCTATTGAAGACGGAAGACTGACGCAAGCAGCAGCTTTATCCATTAAAGCAAAAGTTCTATTATTGGCAGCAAGTCCTCTGTTTAACGGGAATACAGACTATGCAAACTTCCTGGATCATGATAAAGAACCGTTCTTCAATCAGAACTATGATCAATCCAAATGGACAAGAGCTGCAGAAGCGTGCAAAATGGCACTTGAATCAGCAATAAATGACCAAAGGCGCCAATTATATGACTTCAAAAGAGATGGAAAGCTTGCCGTTACAAATGACTCCATTGCCTATATGATGAATTCACGTCAGGCTCTTACAGAACGCTTTAATGTCGAGTTAGTATGGGGATGTGGAACACAATACACGGGAGATTTACAAAATGTAAGTCAACCCAGATTAAATCCCGGAACCAAAGGAGCCTCCGATGGAACAAACCAATATAACTGCAAATCCATTTATGCTCCCACCATGGAGATAGCTGAAATGTTTTATACCCGCCGAGGAGTACCAATGGAAGAAGACAAAGAATGGAACGAAAACGGGTGGTATGATGACCGTTTTACTGCATTTGAAAAGACAACAGAAAATGACAAGTATTATATGAAAGTGGACTTTGATGCCCCCCTATTGCATTTAAGGCGAGAAGCACGCTTCTATGGCGCATTAGGCTTTGATGGCTCCACTTGGTATGGACAAGGATGGACCATACCGGATGATGCTTCTACCCGCAATTATGTGGAGGGAAAACAAGGAGAATTTTCGGGTCAAAAGCTGACTACGCAATACTCAATTACAGGCTATTACGCCAAGAAACTCATTTATTATGGAAATATCATCTCCAATAATGTTGTAATCAACGAATATCCCTTCCCCATCGTTCGTCTGGCAGACCTGTATTTGATGTATGCCGAAGCTCTACTCGAATCAGTTAGCGGTGACAGTGATATCCCGGAAGAAATATACGATTGTCTGAGAGTAATCCGTGAACGTTCCGGCCTCAAGAAAAGCGATAAAGAGCCAATAGATATCGGTGATGTTCGTGAAGCTTGGAAAGCTTATTCAATCAATCCCGAAAAAGCAACAACAAAAGCAGGATTGCGAGAAATCATTCGCAGAGAACGACAAGTGGAACTTGCTTTGGAGGGACAGCGTTATTACGATATCCGACGTTGGAAATTAGCGTCAAAGGAGTTTAACAAGCCCGTCAGAGGATGGAATGTAGGTGAATCTACCACTGAAGACTTCTACAGGATAAGATACATCTACAATCAGAAATTCTACCAAAGAGATTATTTATGGCCCATCAAGGAGCAATCTTTGATCGTTAATACAAACTTAATCCAGAATCCAGGATGGTAACTTCAAAATCAAAATATATGAAAACAAAATATTGCCTCCTTCTCCTTATACTGCTGTTGACCAGTTGCAGTGAGGAGATTATAAACAAACCCTATGGGAGCAATGATGGAAAAGCTCCCGGCATTGTTGAAGTAGTTGATTATACCCCCATACCGGGTGGTGTTATTCTACAAGTCAAAAATCCTTCAGATGAAGACTTACTTTACATCAAAGCAAAATATCAACTTGATTCCGGAAAAGAAATGGAAGAGAGGATATCCGCTTACTCAAGCACAATAACTCTGGAGGGCTTTGGAAATGTTTCAGAGAAAAGCATCACACTTTCTGCCGTCGATCGTATGGAGAATGAAGGAGAATCATCTACTATTAAAGTAACGCCGGGAAGACCAACCTATTTAAAAGCATACGATTCAATGGACATGTACGTCACATTTGGAGGTATCGGAGTTTCCATTAAGAACGAAGACAAGAACAATCTGATTATCGATGTATATACAAAAGATGAAAAGGGCGAATGGTATATTACCCACACAGAATATACATCAAAACCGGACATCGTTTTTGCGGTACGCGGGTTTGAGAATAGTCCCCGTGAATTTGGAGTTACAATAAGAGATCCTTGGGAAAACAAAACAGAGCCGGTGTATACCACTGTAACCCCCTGGTACGAAGTAGAGTTGGACAAAGGTAAATTTGCAGAAGTTTTACTGCCGAACGATGCATCTATGGCATACTGGGGATTCAGCATAAGTAGAATTTGGAATGGCAATTATGCATATGGCGCAAACGACATGTGCCACTCTTCTGAAAGCGAGGGATGGCCACAGAGTTTTACATTTGACTTGGGAGTAGTAGCCAAGTTAAGCCGCTATAAATATTGGCAAAGATTACAAGATGATTACTTATACCAACATGGGAATCTAAAAAAATGGGAACTTTATGGAAGAAGTGATACTCCCCCTGCAGATGGGAGTTGGGATGGATGGATTAAACTCATGGAATGCGAAAGTCTTAAACCATCCGGACTACCTCCCGGCCAAATATCTTCAGAGGACAAGGCTTATGCTGCTGCCGGAGAAGAGTTCGAGTTTCCACCGAGTACACCGGCTGTCCGTTATATCCGCTGGAAAGGACTCGAAACATTTACCGGTGCCCAATTCATACACCTCCAGGAAGTAACATTCTACGGACAAGAAGATGGTTATTGAATAAAATAGAAATTTAAACCATAAGAAACAATGAAAATATTGAATACTATATACTTTCTTATCGTCACGATACTATTTGCGTCATGTGACGGCATGCTGGATAATATACAGGGGTATCTGGATGAGGGAGAAACTGTTTATGTAGGCAAATTGGTTTCTCCTTATGCTAATCCCGGTAAAAACCGCATTCAGTTGAATGGAACTCTATATTATGGAGTTACTCAAAGCCAATGTTTGATTGAGTGGAAAGCCCCGGACGGAACAACCGGTTCCAAAGAAGTTCCTGTTCAACGGGAAGAACAGTTGGAAGTTTTTTCGATTATCCTAGACGACTTATTGGAAGGGCAATACGATTTTACCTTTACAACCATGGATGCAACAGGAAACAGATCTTTACCTACAACGACTCAGGGATATGTATATGGAGATTTCTATGAGCAGTCTTTGATGAATAGAAGTATCGTTCAAATTGAAGCATATAAACGAGAAGGATTCATGATAACCTGGAGACCACTCAACGAAGAAGGAGCCATAAAAAGTGAGGTTACTTACACTACAGATGAAGGACAAAAAACAATTTCTGTACCTATAAATGAAAACAGCACTTTACTAAAAGGATGCATCCCGGGAAGTACTATAACTTGGAAAACAGAGTACATCCCCGTAGAAAATGCCATAGATGTATTTTATTCCACACCTTCAGAAAAAGAAGCCCCGAACGATTTTGTAATACAACTCAATAAAAACAATTTTAAAGAGGTAATATTACCTACGGACGCAAGAATGAATTATTGGGGATTTTCTCTGTCCAGAATCTGGAACGGGAATACGAATTGGGAGGCAAATAGCATGTGCCACAGCAGTGATGCAGAAGGATGGCCACAATGGTTCACTTTTGATTTGGGAGTGCTGACAAAACCAGATCGTTATAGATATTGGCAACGCTTGCAGGAAGCCTATTTATACGAGAAAGGAGACAATCCCAGAAAGTGGGAACTCTACGGACGAGCTGATACTCCTCCTGCCGATGGTAGTTGGGACGGATGGATAAAATTAATGGATTGTGAAAGCATCAAGCCATCGGGTGTATTTGACAAGACATTGACAACAGAAGACATTGAATATGCAAAAGCAGGAGAATTGTTCATGTTTCCGGAAGACACTCCGTCTGTAAGATATATCAGGTGGAAAACATCAGAAACATTCAGTGGCAAACATACGGTCCACTTCCAGCAAATAACATTCTGGGGAGAGGATTTGAGTGAATAATACAGATTAAAATAGAACAAGGTTTTCAATAGGTATCGAACTTTACCGAGAATGATTTATGAGAATCATTCCGGTAAAGTTCTAAATACATATACAAGAAACATATCAATTTTCAGCGCTTCAAACTCTCAAAAGCTATGTTCAAGAAACTATTCATTTCATTATTATTACTTTTGGCAAGTAATATGCCTCTTCCCGCCAAGTGCCTGCAATCTTTATACTCTCCGGACAGAAACATACGGTTAGTGATAAATCAGGAGCAGGAACATATAATGGCAACAGTCCAATATCAGGGAAGAACAATCATCCCCGAAATCAGATTTGGCGTACAAGAGCAAAAACAAACATTCTATGGCAGTATGAAATGTCTGGGATTCTCAGAAGAAGCTGCAGTCCGAGAGCAATACTCCGCCATCCATGGGAAGAGGAGCTCTTGCAGTAACATTGGAAATGCATTCACAATGTATCTGGAGAATTCACAAAAGCAGAAACTGGATATTGAATTCAGAGTGTATAATGATGGAGTCTGTTTCCGTTATGCTTTATCTGAAAATCAATCCGATTCTCTTCTTTTCATAAATGAATTCACCACTTATCGCATTCACCGGGAAAGCGACCGATGGATGCAGAAATACGTTCCGCACTATGAAGGAGATTTCCCGCACGAAAAAGGAAATGTCTCACAAGGAGAGTGGGGATACCCTGCATTAATTCGCCACAACGGATGCTGGGCACTGCTGACAGAAGCTAATATCGACCGGAATTATTGTGCCACACATTTGACGAATACCGCTCATAGCGAGTTCTATCAAATAGCCTATCCACACAGGGAAGAAGGGAATGGAGTAGGCTCCATACATCCGGCAACCCAAACCCCATGGTTCTCTCCCTGGAGAGTTATCATTTTAGGAGAACTAAAGAATATTGTTGAATCAACTTTAGTAGAAGATGTAAGTACCCCCTGTTTTCTAACAGAAACAGACTGGATTCTACCGGGATCAGCATCATGGATATATTGGGCGTACAACCACGGGACAAAAGATTACAGAAAATGTTGTGAGTATGTTGACTTGGCTGCTTCAATGCATTGGGAATATGTTCTGTTCGACTGGGAATGGGATCAGATGCAAAATGGAGGCACCCTTGAAGATGCGGCAGATTACGCAGTCTCCAAAGGTGTCAAACCTCTCATCTGGTACAATTCCGGAGGAACACACAATCGCGTGTCGAGTACTCCAAGAGACCGATTGATAACTAAAGAAAATAGGAATAGAGAATTTAGAAAACTCAAAGAAATGGGATTTGCCGGTATTAAGGTCGATTTCTTCGAAAGTGACAAGCAACATATGGTCAATTACTACTTAGACATTCTGGAAGATGCGGCAAAACATAAACTGATGGTCAACTTCCATGGTTGCACCTTACCCAGAGGATGGAGTCGCACCTATCCGCATCTGATGTCAATGGAGGCAGTATACGGAGCAGAACAGTATAACAACAGTCCTTATATGACAACAGCCGCATCACGCCTGAACTGTACTTATCCCTTCACCAGAAACGTAGTGGGTCCCATGGACTATACTCCTGTAGCTTTCACTGATTCACAACATCCTCACCGTACTACATATGCTCATGAGCTGGCTCTATCTGTCATTCTCGAATCCGGCATACAGCACTGGGCAGACAGGCCGGAAGGCTTCTACCAATTACCTGATGAAGTCAAGTCATTTATGAGCAATGTGCCGGCGGCATGGGATGATACCCGGTTTATTGAAGGGTATCCGGGAGAATATGTTGTACTGGCACGCAGGAAAGGGACAACATGGTATTTGGCAGGAATCAACGGAACAACTTCCCATAAGAAACTCACTGTCGCTTTAGATTTCCTGCAAGATGGCAATTATCAAATGAACTTGTTTACAGACGGGAAAGAAGCCACTCGGATACGCGCGCTCTGCAGTCGAGTAGGCAAGTCCGACAAGCTGGAAACAGAGTGGCTACCGGAAGGGGGATTCGTCGCATGCCTTAAATTACAGGAATAATCAAACATCCGGCTTGAAGACATCGGTTGCAGGAGAAGCCGGGAAATGCTGTCCCCACCTTCCCTGTAACCGAATCGTAACCTTTTTGTCACCCGTTCTTCAATCTCCCGTAAAAAGTACGTAATGCGGCGGCAGTACTTTTGCGGCAGATTATTAACAGATGACAACAAGTATGAAACAAATCGTAAGAGTATTCTTATTTTTACTCCTATTCATCGCAGCCGGCAATGCGGCCATGGCTGACGAAAAGACGAACGTTACCAAACAAGGAACGGTGCGCGGACGTATCATCGACGCGACCAAACAGACTCTCCCGGGTGCTTCTATCTACATCGAGAAACTACACACTGGCGTGACGAGCGACGTCAACGGCTTCTACACTTTCTCTAACCTTGACCCGGGAACTTATACAGTAAAGGTGAGCTACGTGGGCTACTCTCCCGTGGAACTGAAAATCACCGTCCCCGCCGGACGCACGCTGGAGAAGAACGTGGTGCTGAACGAAGGCGTGGAATTGCAGGAAGTAGTTGTGGGCGGCGCCTTCCAGGGACAACGCCGAGCCATCAACTCGCAGAAGAACAACCTGGGAGTGACGAACGTGGTTTCCGCCGACCAGGTGGGCAAGTTCCCCGACTCCAACATCGGCGACGCGCTGAAGCGCATCTCCGGCATCAACGTGCAGTACGACCAGGGCGAGGCTCGCTTCGGACAGGTGCGCGGAACGAGCGCGGACCTCAGCTCGGTGACCATCAACGGCAACCGCGTGCCGTCCGCCGAGGGCGATACGCGCAACGTGCAGCTCGACCTGATTCCTTCGGATATGATTCAGACCATCGAGGTGAACAAGGTGGTGACGCCGGAAATGGACGCGGACGCCATCGGCGGTAGCATCAACCTCGTGACCAAGAACTCGCCCTACAAGCGCTTCATCAGCGCCACGGCAGGAACGGGCTACAACTGGATCAGCGAGAAGGCGCAGCTGAACCTGGGCTTCACGTACGGCGACCGCTTCTTCAACGACAAGCTGGGCGTGATGCTGTCCGCCTCCTATCAGAACTCGCCTTCCGGATCGGACGACGTGGAGTTTGTGTGGGACCGCGACGTGGACAGCAAGGAAGTGACGCTGACGGAGTATCAAATCCGCCAATACTACGTCACCCGCGAACGCCAGAGCTACTCGGCTGCGCTGGACTACGTGTTCAACGAGAACCACAAGCTGACCTTCAAGGGCATCTTCAACAACCGCAACGACTGGGAGAACCGCTACCGCATGACCATCAAGGACTACAACATGGACGAGGACGAGAACGAAAACCCCTATTGCACCATCAACAACAAGGGTACCGTGCGCATACAGACCAAGGGCGGCACGCCGGACAACCGCAACGCCCGACTGGAACGCCAGCGCACGATGGACTTCACCCTGGGCGGCGAACACCTCTTCGGCAAGCTGGGCATGGACTGGAGCGTGAACTACGCCAAGGCAAGCGAGGTGCGCCCCAACGAACGATACATCGACTATCAGCTGAAGAAGCAGAAGTTCGATGCCGACCTGTCGGACGAACGCTGGCCGCTGCTCACCCCGCAGAGCGGCTCCAAGATGGTGCTGGACGACGACTTCGGACTGAAGGAAGTGACCGAACAGCAACAGGACATCCAGGAGAAAGACCTCAAGGCGAAGCTGGACTTCGACCTGCCGCTGAAGAAGGGCGCGTACGGCAACAAGCTGAGCTTCGGCGCCAAGCTGGTGCACAAGACCAAGGACAAGGAAATAGACTTCTACGAATACACACCGCTGGACGAAGACGGATTTGACGCCGCCAGTCTTGCATCGGCCGTCAACCAGACGCGCAGCGGATACATCCCCGGCAGCAAGTACGTGGCAGGCAGCTTCGTCAGCAAGGAATACCTCGGCAGCCTCGACCTGAACAACGCCGCCCTCTTTGAGAAGGAACAGAATCAGGAAGAGCTCGCCACCAACTACAACGCCAAGGAGACGGTGACCGCAGGCTACCTGCGCTTCGACCAGAAGCTGGGCAAGAAGTGGGACCTGATGCTGGGCCTGCGTCTGGAGAACACCCACGTGAAGTACAGCGGAAGCCAGTACGACGCCGTGGAAAAAGTGACCACCCGCACCCCCTACGAGAGCGACAGCTACCTGAACGTGCTGCCCTCGGTGCTCGCCAAGTGGGACGTGAACGACGACCTGAAGGTGCGCGCCTCCTTCACCAACACCATCGCCCGCCCCAAGTACTCGGCACTCGCCCCGAACGTGAACATCGACCGCAACGACAACGAAATCTCGCTGGGTAACCCGGGACTGAAACCTACCCTGAGCTACAACTTCGACCTCAGCGGCGAATACTACTTCAAGAGCATCGGACTGGTCAGCGCCGGCGTGTTCTACAAGAAGATAAACGACTTCATCGTGGACCAGACCCTGCGCAACTACGACTACAACGGCACCAACTACACCAAGTTCAGCCAGCCGCGCAACTCGGGCAACGCCGACCTGCTGGGCGTGGAAGTGGCCTATCAGCGCGACTTCGGCTTCATCGCCCCCGCCCTGAAGTGCATCGGCTTCTACGGCACGTACACCTACTCCTACAGCCGCGTCAACAACTTCAACTTCGAGGGACGCGAGAACGAAAGCGGCCTGCGCCTGCCGGGCTCGCCGGAGCACACCGCCAACGCATCGCTCTTCTTCGAGAAGTCCGGCCTCAGCCTCCGCTGGAGCTACAACTACGCCTCCGCCTTCATCGACGAGATGGGCAGCGAGAAGTTCTACGACCGCTACTACGATGCCGTCAGCTACATGGACGTGAACGCCAGCTACACCTTCGGCAAGAAACTGAAGACCACCTTCTATGCCGAAGCCACCAACCTGCTGAACCAACCGCTCCGTTACTATCAGGGAACGAAGGAACGCACCATGCAGAGCGAACACTACGGCGTGAAGGTGAATGCCGGAGTGAAGATAAACTTCTGATGCACCGGAGCCGGTTGCAGGTGTAAGGAATTATCACCACCCCCGCAGCCCCCCGAAAACAGATGCGCACGCAGGCAAAAATGGAAGCGCACGGAGTTAAAAATGCGTGCGCTTCCATTTTCAACTCCGTGCGCTTCCATTTTTAACTCCGTGCGCACGCAGTTTTCACCCCCTCCAGAAGTACTTCTGACGGGGGTTCGGAGAGAGAATCCGGCTCTTCGCCCCGTTTCGGGAAAACAACGGCGGAGAAGCGGAATGTAAACAGATTTCATCAATAATCCAACGAATGACAACAATGAAGAAAACAATCCTTCTACTATTCATCGCCCTGCTGGGCAGCGTGGCGCAAGCCCAAACCACCGACTACTCCGTCTTCGACGGGAAGTTCAACTTCTACGTCGCCAACGACCTCGGCCGCAACGGCTACTACGACCAGAAGCCCATCGCCGAACTCATGGGCGTGATGGCGGAGAACGGCGCCGACCCCGAATTCGTCCTCGCCACCGGCGACATCCACCACTTCGAAGGCGTGCGCAGCGTGAACGACCCCCTGTGGATGACCAACTACGAACTCATTTACTCCCACCCCGAACTGATGATAGACTGGTTCCCCCTCCTCGGCAACCACGAATACCGCGGCAACACGCAAGCCGTGCTGGACTACAGCAACGTCTCCCGCCGCTGGACCATGCCCGCCCGCTACTACACCAAAGCCTTCGAGAACGACGGCATGACCCTCCGCGTCCTCTGGCTGGACACCGCCCCCCTGATAGACAAGTACCGCAACGACACCGAAACCTATCCCGACGCCTGCCGCCAAGACTACCGGAAGCAGCTCGCCTGGGCAGACTCCGTGCTCACCGCCGCCAAGGAAGACTGGGTAATCGTGGCCGGACACCACCCCATCTACGCCGAAACCTCCAAGTCCGACACCGAACGCCGCGACATGCAGGCACGCCTCGACCCCATCCTGCGCCGCCACAAGGTGGATATGTACATCTGCGGCCACATCCACAACTTCCAGCACATCCGCGTGAAGGGCAGCGACATCGACTACGTCACCAACTCCGCCGGTTCGCTCTCCCGCAAGGTGAAGCCCGTGGAAGGCACCCTGTTCTGCAGCCCCGAACCCGGCTTCTCCATCGTCTCTGCCGACAAAAAGACACTGGTGCTGCGCATGATTGACAAGAAGGGCAACGTGCTGCACACGGTGACACGGAAGAAGTAAGCCGCAACAAACCTTACTGATTTAGCCCCTTGCCGGAGTCGGCAAGGGGCTAAATCAGTTTTTATAGCACCGAAAACAGCCCCCTACTTACGCAAAGCACCTGCCTTCAATACTTTTTTGCAGCCAAAGCTCAAATAATCAGTGAAAACTTGCTCATTCTTTCTCTATTTATTGTATTTTTGCAACAAAAACAAATGATATATAAAACTTATATCTATGAATAACCTCATTCTTAAATCAGCGACATTGCTGGCAAGCCTGTGCCTGACAGCTTGTATGGAAGATGTCAGCCGTCCCATCGAACAGCCGGAGACCGACACTCCCCTCGACCTGAACTTCGATTTCAGCACTCGCCAAAGTTGCAGTCTGAAACTCTCTGCCATCAATGAACAAGGCAAACCGGCAGTGAAAGCCCTGTTCAGCATCTACGAACAAGACCCCACCCTCGGCGAGGACGGCGGACGCAAAGCAGATGTCTATCCCCTCTACCAAGGACTCACCGATGCAAACGGGCAAATCTCCGTCGACCTTGAACTTTCCGCCAAGACTACCCAACTCTATATCTATCCCGAAATGGCCGGTCTGGGCCTCATGCAGACAGTGACGCCCGCCGAAGCCGCATCGGGCTTGACGTTCAAGGGAAACCAGCTTCCCGCAGCCACGAAAGCCTCCGCCACAAGAGCCGAAGGAGACATTGAGCGCGACCGCAAGGACCTCGGGAACATCCACAAGTTCTTCAGCTATTTCACAGATGAAGAGCTGAATGAAAAAGGTTCCTTGAACATCAATCAGGGACTGGTGACGAGCGATCCCCTTCCGGATGCCTACAAGGAAAAAGTAACCAGGATGTTTCCCGAGAAAACGGCTTATACCGGAGACGAAAGTAATACGGATCTCATAATAACCAGCGAGAACGGAGCAGAAGTATGGGCTACCTATATTGGAGACGGTGGATATGTAGAACCCAATAAAAACAGATACTTCCGCAATGGTCTCTACTACTATATCTATACCGAAAATAATGCACCGGCAGCAAAATACAACGTAGAAAGCGACGAATATGTGCTGACCGCCATCTTCCCCAATGTGAACCCCTTTGACGGAATAACCACAGGTACCCGTGTCCAGCTTCTCTATTATGACAAGGCGAAAGGCAAGTATGTAACAGTATTCCCCAAGGGAACACATATCGGATTTGTGCTGAATCATAAGGGCTATAATCCGAACGGAAACATTTCACAGAATGGATATGGATTTGGTTTGACCGTTACCACTATCGACGGCAATCCCTACTGCTCTACAAAGGAGTTCAACAAGGATAAAAACACGCATGGCATCCTTGTATGGGACGATGAATTCCAATGCTACACCTTGGGCATGGAACGCCAGGGAGCTACCGGTGACAATGACTTCAACGACATCTTAACCAAAATCGTATGTTCACCCGTAAAGCAAGGCCAGACAGGCACTGTTCCTACGCCGGAAACCCAGCCCATCGTCTCTTCCTACCAAGGCATACTGGCCTTTGAGGACAACTGGCCTTACAAGGGAGACTACGACTTCAACGACTTCGTAACCGCCTATACCTACAAGCTGATCAAAGATGCAACTTCCGGACTCGTGACAGGCATGGAGCTGACCTTCACTCCCAAAGCCATAGGAGCCAGCGGTACAAACGGCTTCGGCATCCAGCTGCCGGTCAGCACCACCAATGTATCCATAGAGAACGCAAGCCTTGAAGCGGGAAACAGCCGGGCCACCGTAATCGTCTATAGCAACGTCCGTGAAGCTTTTGCCGGCAAGACCGGTTTCATCAATACCGAATTGGGCAATGCCGTCACAGCCGCTTCAAAGACTTTCAGGCTGACCTTCACCACTCCGATGGCAGAGAGCGAAGTAGCTCTGAAGGATTTCAATCCGTTCCTTTTCCGTGACAGCAGAGACCGGGAGATCCATCTTGTGGACTATTCGCCTACGGAAAAGGCAGATATGGCATGGTTCCGGAAAGAAGGCAGCAACGACAAGTCAGATACTACTAACGGAGTCTATTATCGCATGGACAACCGGAATCCGTGGGCTTTGGACATCAGTGTGGCAACCTGGATGTGGCCTCTGGAAAGAAAAGACATCAATTTGGCTTACCCTGATTACTCGAGATGGTACGAAAATTGGGAAGAAGGCAAAGTAGCAGATTGGACGGACAACGCAAATGCCACTTATCTGTGGAGTGAATAAAGAAAATAGCAAATAAGAAAAGACTTTAAGAGCCTGTTTAAACTTTCCCCAGCATTCTTTCGAGAGCTTTTTTGAAGATATATCTCTCTGAATTTATGAGGAAAATTTAAGCAGGCTCTCTCTTTGTTCTGAATCGGCCATAAAAGAGCACCTTATCAGAATTTTCATTCCAAACTCGGAATATCAATATCCTCGCTCTCCGTCTCCCAACTATCCACCGTGAAACTGCCGGTCTCCTCTTCCGAGAAGATGCCGCCTATCGTTATCGTCAGCGTCAGCATGGTGTTCGCCTTCAAAGGATTGCTTAGCGCCTGGCTGAAGGTCTTTACCGTTCCGTTCTTCAAAGTAACTATCAGCTGGAACAACGGACTTACGGCAGACGGGAAGAGCATGGCTACGGGATTGCTCATCTGCAAGCTGTCGGCAGACAGGACAAGCGGAATGGCAACGGTCCTTGTCTGATTGACGGGGGCTGCCGTATAGACGTTCAGCCCCTCCGCAATGCCGCCGATGCGGACACTCATGCTGTCGATGGCAGAAGCCAGCGTTGCCCCACTGCTGCTTTTCACTATTGCCTGAAAGCCTGCTGTCTGCCGTCTCAGTACGGCGCTCAGCTTATCTGTACCGATGTCCGTAGGCACCACGGCATAGACCAAGTCGGGCACCGGACGATAAGTGGTGTCCGGAGAGTCCTGCACCAGGCTGAAATACTGCTGCGACAAGTCTCCGCCAAGCGTCAGCTGTGGCCCGCCAAGATTCGGATTGTTGGTTATCATCTCGCCCGTCTGAGTGGTGCCCCAGTAAAGCATGTTGTAAGTCCCCACAGGAAGGAGGATGGGACGGATGGGAGTTCCGGACACAGCCCCGTCCGCCAGCACATACATGCCGGGAAACGGACTCAGCTTGCCATTGAAATAGTTCCCGTAGTAAGTGGAAGTAGCAGGCAGGCAGGGAAACACCTCCAACGTTCCGGTCATCGGGCCTTGAGTGCCGATGGCTATGTCTATATCCGGGGTCACAAGGTCACCGTCCCCATTTCCGCCCCCATTACCCTTTATCGGGTTATCATCCGCACAGCTGGCAAAGGCGACTGCCGTCAGCATCAATAAAAAGAACGATCTTTTCATAATTCAATCTGTTGTTTAGGTTTCTATAGACAGAGAAACACCATAGCAGGAAGTTAGTTCGATGGCAATGGGAATTTATACAATAATCATTAAAGTTAATGCCCGTTAAACCTCACTTTTTAAATGCTTAGTTATCAACAATAGTAACATGCAGGTAACTGACGAAGCAAATGGTGCCTACTTGTAGGAGGCGGAAAAAGTGCCTAACTTTGCTGCTGTAAAAGAAACAACATATTATAAAAGAAGTAATTATGAAGAATTATCAGAAAGTAAGTGTAGCCCCGGAAGCACGTGTCGAGCTGCACGATTCATTGAATTTGACCGGTGCAGAAGTATCTATCAACAACTTTCCGGCAGGTGCGGGAGTGCCTTTCGTACACTCTCACAAGCAGAACGAAGAAATCTATGCCGTTCTTTCCGGCCGCGGCACAATGGTGATTGACGGCGAGAGCATCGCCCTGCAAGCCGGTGACTGGCTCCGCGTGGCTCCGGCTGCCGAACGCCAACTGTCTGCCGCTGCCGACAGCGCCATCAGCGTCATCTGCATTCAGGTGAAGGCTGGTTCGCTGGAAGGCTTCACAATGACGGATGCAATAGTGAAGTAATCTTCACAAAAAACAGGAAGGTATCTACTCCCCGCCCATTGGCAATCGGAGTAAATAACGTGAGTTCGATATAATTCAAAATAATCTTAGCTGCCCGTCGTTGACAAATTGCAGGTCAATGGCGGGCTTCTTCTCAAAGAAACAGTATGCTGCAATTGCCGCCAATGCGTTAGCAATGAAATTATTGAATGACCGATGCCTGGAGTGTTCGATCTGTGCAATATTCTTC
>NZ_CBVI010000092.1 GCF_000513195.1 Bacteroides timonensis
GGATAATTAGTATTATTGTCGGCAAGACCGGCTATCGATTCGGAGTCCCTGCCCTGTTACTATTCCTTGTCGTCGGCATGATTTTCGGTAGCGATGGTTTCGGACTACAGTTTCATAACGCTAAAGAAGCACAATTTATTGGTATGGTTGCTCTTAGCGTTATTTTGTTTTCTGGCGGTATGGATACTAAATTCAGCGAAATTAAACCGATTCTTGTTCCGGGTATTGTCCTCTCCACATTCGGCGTACTGCTTACCGCCGTCTTTACAGGATTCTTCATCTGGTGGATCTCCGGCATGAGTTGGTCAAATATTTATCTTCCTATCACTGCATCCCTACTACTTGCTTCTACCATGTCATCTACCGATTCCGCTTCTGTATTTGCCATCTTGCGTTCGCAGAAAATGAATCTGAAACATAACCTTCGTCCTATGCTGGAGCTTGAAAGTGGTAGTAATGACCCCATGGCTTACATGCTTACCATCGTACTGATACAGTTCATACAATCCGGTGGAATGGGTATTGCAGGTATCTTCGGCTCATTCGTTGTACAGTTTATAGTAGGTGCAGCAGCCGGATATCTTCTTGGCAAACTTGCCATCCTCATGCTGAACAGACTTAATATTGATAATCAAGCCCTCTATCCTATTCTTTTGCTTGCATTCGTATTTTTCACTTTTGCCATTACCGATCTTCTGAAAGGAAACGGTTACCTCGCCGTTTACATTGCCGGTATTATGGTAGGCAACAACAAGATAATGCATCGAAAAGAGATTTATACTTTCATGGATGGATTGACCTGGCTGTTCCAAATCATCATGTTCCTTTGCCTCGGTTTGTTGGTAAATCCTCACGAATTACTCGATATTGCTTTGGTAGCAACGCTTATCGGTGTATTTATGATTGTTATCGGTCGTCCGCTTAGTGTCTTCCTCTGCTTGCTGCCTTTCGGCAAGAAGATTACAAACCATTCGCGACTCTTCGTTTCCTGGGTAGGTTTGCGCGGAGCAGTGCCTATCATCTTCGCCACTTATCCGGTAGTAGCGCAAGTACCGGGTGCCGATGTGATCTTCAATATCGTATTCTTTATCACGATTGTTTCCCTCATTATCCAGGGTACTACCGTTTCCTTAGCCGCCCGCTTGCTGAAACTTTCTACCCCGTTGGAGAAGACCGGCAATGAATTCGGTGTGGAGTTGCCCGAGGAAATAGACAGTGATCTCAGTGATATGACCGTTACCACAGAGATGCTGGAAGAAGGCGATACCCTGAAGGATATCACTCTGCCTAATGGAGCACTCGTAATGATTGTGAAACGAGGCACGGAATTCCTGATACCGAACGGATCGTTGAAATTACATTTGGGGGATAAGCTGTTGCTGATTTCGGATAAGAAGAATGATTAGCACATTATCCCCCCAATTGGTTATTTTTTCTTTTTCTTTCGCCTCCCACCAAAGAATAAATATATAAACTTGCACGCCATCACATTTAGCTCTATATTTGCGCAGTTTTAACTAAAGTGTGCAAATTTAACAGATGGAACAAGAACAACACTTCATTGATTACATTGAACAAAGCATCATTCGGAACTGGAACTTAAACGCCTTGACTGACTACAAAGGTGCTACTCTCCAATATAAAGACGTAGCTCGCAAGATTGCAAAATTCCATATTGTACTGGAAAGTGCCGGTATCCAGCCGGGTGATAAAATTGCCGTCTGCGGTCGTAACAGTGCACACTGGGCAGTTACTTTCCTGGCAACCATCACTTATGGAGCTGTTATTGTACCTATCCTTCACGAATTTAAAGCGGATAATATACATAATATCGTCAACCACTCAGAAGCCAGACTGCTTTTTGTGGGAGACCAGGTGTGGGAAAACCTGAATGAAGACGCCATGCCGCAATTGCTGGGCGTTATTCTGATGACTGAATTCACCCCTGTAGTCTGTCGCGACAAACGATTGATGGAAGCTTTCGAGCACCGCAATACTCTCTACGGACAACGCTATCCTAAAAACTTCCGTCCCGAACACATCTGCTATCGGAAGGATGAACCGGAAGAACTTGCCATCATTAACTATACTTCCGGTACTACCGGATATTCCAAAGGTGTCATGCTTCCCTATCGCAGCCTTTGGTCCAACGTGAATTACTGCCATGAGATGCTTCCGGTGAAACCAGGCGATAATATGGTTGCCATGCTTCCTATGGGACATGTGTTTGGAATGACTTATGATTTCCTTTACGGTTTTTCAGCCGGGGCACACCTCTACTTCCTCACTCGCATGCCGACTCCTAAAATTATCGCACAATCTTTCGCTGAAATCAAACCACGCGTCATCTCATGCGTGCCTCTGATTGTAGAAAAGATTATCAAGAAGAATATTCTGCCCCGTATAGATAATAAAATAGGTAAGTTACTGCTTCGTCTTCCTATCATCAATGATAAGATCAGAGCTCTTGCACGCAAAGAAGCAATGGAAATATTCGGCGGTAACTTCGATGAAATTATCATCGGTGGAGCCCCGTTCAATGCAGAAGTCGAGCGCTTCCTCAAACAGATAGGTTTCCCCTACACCATCGCTTACGGTATGACGGAATGTGGTCCGATCATCTGTTCCAGCCGCTGGGAAACCCTGAAGCTGGCATCATGCGGTAAGACAACCACACGCATGGAAGTGAAGATCGATTCGTCTGATCCGGAGAAGGTGGCGGGAGAAATCATTTGTCGAGGTACCAACCTGATGCTGGGATATTATAAGAACCAGGAAGCAACGTCACAAATCATTGACGTAAATGGCTGGCTGCATACCGGCGATTTAGGCACAATGGATGCGGAAGGTTATGTAACTGTGCGCGGGCGCAGCAAGAATATGTTGCTCACTTCCAGCGGACAAAACATCTACCCGGAAGAGATTGAAAGCAAACTGAATAATATGCCTTACGTTTCCGAGTCGCTCATAGTGTTGCAAAAAGAAAAATTGGTAGCACTGATTTATCCGGACTTTGACGATGCATTTGCCAATGGACTGCAACAAACAGATGTAGAGCGTATGATGGAAACTAACCGTAACGAACTCAACCAGCAATTACCGGCTTATTGCCAGATATCAAAGGTGAAGATACATTTTGAGGAATTTGAAAAGACAGCCAAAAAATCTATTAAACGGTTTATGTATCAGGAGGCTAAAGGTTAACAAAGATATAAGATTAAGTCTATATTTTTAATTAATGTTATAGAACATACTTTTTTATTTGGATAATTTGCAGTTATCCTGAAAGTACGTATCTTTGCACTGTGTTTTTCATAGTATTAGATTTAAGGTTAACAAAGGTTGGAGTACAGCGGTACTCCTTTTTTTATGCCTATACTTTCCGGAATATTTATATCAGAAGCAGGAAGTTGCCACAAAGTGCCATCTTCTCCTTTCACTTATAGTTTTCGATGCAAAAATAAGTAAAATCCTCAATAATCCGGCAATCAATTGTTATCTTTACTTCCAAACCAAAACTCTGTTATCATGGATATACATACTTTTATGACCAATTATCGAGAAGCATTTGGTGAACGCGCAGAACTTCCCATCGCCTTCTGGTACTCCGATAAACAGGAAAGCGAAACAGAAAAAATTGGCGGTTGCTTCTTCAAGGACCTGCAACAAGTAAGGGAAGGTAAAACTATCAGCCTGAACAGCGACGTCATAGGATGTGGCGGCGGAAAATTCTACACCGGTTTCACGGAAATGCCTATACACGTACCTAACTTCGTATCTCTGAAAGAGAAGTACAAAAAGACTCCTGAAATGGTAACAGATTTCATAAAGCAAATCCAGGTACCGCGTACGGAAAAGGCCTATCTGCATTTTGCCCGGATAGATAAACTTACTTCTTTCGATGATGTAGAGGGTTTGCTGTTCCTTGCTACGCCTGATATCCTGTCAGGGCTTACCACATGGGCTTTTTATGATACGAATGCATTCGATACCGTAGCTACTCCTTTCGGTTCCGGTTGCAGTTCCGTTGTAACCCTCACTGTTCTCGATAACCAAAAAGACGGTAAGCGCTGTTTCCTCGGCTTCTTCGATCCGTCCGTGCGTCCCCACTTTGAAGCCAATCTGTTGAGCTTTACTATTCCCATGTCCCGTTTCAAAGAGATGTATCACACCATGCGCGAAAGTTGCCTGTTCGATACACACGCCTGGGGAAAGATAAAAGAGCGTATCAACGAATAAAACCTTGAAAAAAAGTAAAGAAACAATGTCTATCTTTTAATTAGTGTTATAAAAACACTTATATTGGTCTAATCATTTGGAAATACGCAGAATATCCGTACCTTTGCACTGTGTTTTTCATAGTATTAGATTTAAGGTTAACAAAGGTTGGAGTACAGCGGTACTCCTTTTTTTATGCCCATACGTTTGGAATATCCTCGCAAAAGGTTTTTCTTTGTGATAATGCTTTAAAACAATAATGCCATGAAAAAACACTGTTACTCATCAATCTTCTTCTACTCTCTGTATGCGTATTCCCGCAAGAGAATATCGAAGTAAACTATGCTACTATTAAAAAGTATGTAAAAAAATAGTCGGATGATTACCAACAGCTGATTGAACGCTTTGAAGCTAATGACAGCTTATTATCCTTAAACGATTACGCGCTAATCTACTACGGTCATTTCTTTCACCTCAAAATACAAAGGGAGTATGGAGCTTTGGAAAGAGCTTGAGACGCTAATGGAAGAAAAGAAATGGGAAGAAGCATATACCCTATTAAAAGAATGCCGGAAAAAGAATCCTGTATCTCTTAAATTACTCATTTATGCCGTGAATCTGGCGAGTGAGCTGCAAAGAGAAGAAGAAGTTCAGGCTTATATAGATAAATACATAAAACTTTCCTCTGCCATCATATCCAGTGAAGATGGCACAAGCGAAGATACAGCATTCAAAGTCATCAGCGTCAATGATGAATATCAGATATTAAACAATGTCTTCAAAGTAGAAGGTCTGAAGCAACAATCATTAGTAAACAAATGCGACCTGATGGAATTTGAAAGCAGTCCATACTATGAGGGCACTCAAATCTACTTCGATATCAGCCGCTCGCTGGACTATATGAAAGATTTATTCAAATAAAAAACAATATCCCCTTCCTTCACTCTGAACCACTGTACTTGGTGATCGGAGAGCTGAGGAAGGGGATTTTTATATACCAGATATTTCGGTTTATCAGATATTACCGGACAGTTTTTTCAATCCTTTCAATTCCGCCTTATCTTTCACCTCCATAATACTGATGGCATAACCACCACCCGGAGCCGCTTTCAATTTCAGTACGGTTTTAGGAGAAACAATCCCTTTACGGATTACGTAAGCCTGCGGATTCGTTTTATAATCAGCATCCTTTGCGTCCGCATAAACAGTAGCTATATACTGTTTATCAGCATCCAGAAAATCCAGTTTCAGAGTAGAAGCATGTCCCTGCTCACTGCTGGTACAACCTATAAACCAATCATTCGTACCTTTCGCCTTACGGGCAGCCGTGATATAGCGTCCCGGTTCTGCTTCCAGGTATCGGCTGTCATCCCAGTCCAGAGCCACATCTTTAATGAACTGGAAAGCATCCATAAAGCGTTCATAGTTCTCGGGCAGATCGGCTGCCATTTGCAGAGGGCTGTACATCGTTACGTAGAGTGCCAACTGACGCGCCAATGTAGAGTTTACATGAGCATGACTATTCGGATTCAGTTTATTCATATCCATTTCAAAGACACCCGGCGTATAATCCATCGGTCCGCCTTGCAGACGGGTGAAAGGAAGAATGGTCGTGTGGAAAGGCTTGCTGCCTCCGAAAGCTTCATATTCCGTGCCACGGGCAGATTCATTTCCTATCAGGTTCGGATACGTACGGCACAAACCAGTAGGCCGTACAGCCTCGTGGGCATTCACCATAATCTTATGCTTGGCAGCTTCGGTCACGGCATACAGGTAATGGTTGTTCATCCACTGCCCATAATGATATTCGCCACGCGGAATGATATTGCCCACATAGCCGCTTTTCACGGAATTGTAACCGTATTGGTTCATCAAGTCATAGGCAGCCTCCATGTGGCGTTCGTAGTTGCGTGCGGAAGCCGATGTCTCATGGTGCATCATCAGTTTGACACCTTTGGAGTGGGCATACTCATTCAGGTATTTGATGTCAAAATCAGGATATGGAGTGAGAAAGTCGAAAACATAATCCTTGCTGTTGCCGAACCAGTCTTCCCAACCGGTATTCCAGCCTTCTACCAATACCTGGTCGAAACCGTGCTCCGCAGCAAAATCAATGTACTTCTTTACATTCTCCGTATTGGCGGGGTGAATACCATTCGGTTTCACTTTCGTATAATCCGTTTCATCCAGTTTTACGGAAGGGAGATCAAATGTATAAGCCCACGGCTTGCCTGCCGCAATCATTTCCCACCATACGCCTACATACTTCACAGGCTTAATCCAAGAAGTATCCTCATACTTGCAAGGATCATTCAGATTCAGTATCAGATTGGAAGCCAGCATTTCACGGGCATCATCACTGACTATCACCGTACGCCACGGAGTGTGGCAAGGTGACTGCATATACCCTTTATCACCCTGTGCATCCGGTGTCAGCCAAGATTCAAAGATAAGGTTCTTATCATCCAGATTCAGATGCATGCACGAATAATCCACCAAAGCAGCTTCATGGAGATTCAGATAGATTCCGTCAGCTGTTTTCATCTGGAGTGAAGTCTGTACACCTGTCAGTGAAAACTGGGTTTGTGACGCATTATCAGTAATGGCTCCCTGCATCAAACCGCGAATTTCCGAAAGTTTGGATTCCGTATAATCATATTCCTGAGTATCGTAATCACCGGGAATCCACCAGGCGGTATGATCGCCCGTCATAGCAAACTGGGTATGTTCGTCCTTAATCACAAAGTAAACCAGATTCTTCTGTTGCGGAAACTCATAACGGAATCCTACACCATCATCATATACACGAAAACGAAGGTTCATATAACGATCCGTGGCGGGCTGTTTCAATTCAACCAACAATTCGTTGTAGTGATTACGAATATCTTTCGTCTCACCCCACACCGGTTGCCAGGTTTCGTCGAAGGTAGAGGTAGAAGCTTTCAGGACTTCAAAACCATCCAACAGATTATTGGCATTCTTCAATTCCAGTCCCAAGGTGCTGGGGTTAATCACGGATTTCCCTTTATACTCCACCTGATAGGTCGGAGCACCATTCTTTGATAATTCGAAATCCAGCTTCACCTGGCCCGAAGGAGACGACACTCCTTCTGCTTTCCCCGCTAAGGCAAAAAGAAGACAAATTGCACTAAGCATTAACTTTCTCATAACTATACTTTTTAATAATTTAAGTTTCACATGCTGCCTATATACAATTGAGATACTTCTATCAGCATATAACAGCATGCGGAATATGGTTTAATAAATAAATTCAATCGTGTGTTTCACCCCGTCATCCGGCAATCTCAACATACAAAGATTCTGTTTCTTATCCGGACACCATGCGATAACCTTGAACTCCGTCTCCATTCCTTCATTCAGTTTTTCCGCTTTCATCTTCCTTACTTTCTGTCCGTCAATAAGCGCTTCCTTCGGCATCTGCCCGGTATAAATGCAAAACATCAGGTTACGTTCTCCCAGAAGGGCATACTTCTCTCCCGCCCTTTCCCCGACTTCGAGCACATATCCCTTTTCCGTTGTCCGGCAAGATACAGGAGTACGCATAAATTCTCCACGCTGATATCCCAGATCAGTTCCTGCATCTTCATACAGAGAGAAAGACATTTCACCGCCCGTCACAGCCGGAAATACCTCAAATGTAATCGGATAAACCGCTTTCTCATCCGTATAATTCATCACAGGCATCTGAGGGATGATACTTCCTTTCCGCACAAACATAGGAATGGTATTCAGCGGAGCATTTGCCGTAGTCCACTGTTCACCGCTATATTCCGTGCGCTTGTCATTATAATCAATCCAGGTACCTTCGGGCAGATAAACATTCTTATTAGTTGCCCCCTTCTTCACCACCGGAGCCACCAGCAGTTCGCTACCAAACATAAATTGTGCATCTGTAGAGACTGTTTCCAAATCCGCCGGATATTCCATAAACATGGGGCGCATAATCGGCAAACCCGTTTCATACGCTTCGCGGGCATAAGTATAAATATAAGGCAGCAAGCGATATTTCATTTCTATGGCAGCTTTAACGTTCTTCTCCGCTTCCTCCCCAAAGAGCCACGGTTCTACTGCCACATCTCCTTCATGGTGAATACGGCTCAGAGGATTGAACGCTCCCAACTGTACCCAACGGGTATAAAGTTCCGCCATAGCGGGATAATCTTCAATATCCCCGCAATAACCGGAAATGTCACATGCCACGAAAGGAATCACACCCAGTCCGGCAGATAAAAGTACCGGGATCTGATTAGCCATCTGTCCCCAGCCTTGCAGCACATCATCTCCATTGCCACAATCTCCGGTCCAGCCGAAGGTGTAACGCTGTAATCCTGCATAGGCGGCACGTGTCATCTGGAAGACACGAAGATCCGGATTCCGTTTCTCAAACTGTTCCTTTACCACCTTGTCCCAGGTCAGACCATACACGTTATGAATTTCATCGTGCATACCCAGGTGGTGCTTCATTACAAGACGTTCCGTTTGTTCCTCATTGCTCCAGGCAGGCTCACCCATATCCGTCCAGAAGCCGGCAATGCCGTCATCTATCGGTTTCTGCTGATAGGCTCCCCACCAGTCCGCCACTTCGGGAATGGTAAAGTCCACCACACCGCAGTTGCCACCCCACGGCCAGGGCATATCATAGCTCTTACCTGTAGTGGAGTCTTTCACCAGATAACCCAAGCGGTCTGCTTCTTCCCATTGCTTTTTATTAGCCTGAGAGATAACCGGATCTTGCGAAACAATCACTTTGAAGCCCATCCCTTTCAGGTCGGCAAGCATCTTCCTCGGATTCTGATAGTTTTCTTTCCGCCAGTTGAAGTCCTGTAGGTATTGAGTCCAGCCTATATCCTGATAGATGATATCGCAAGGAATACCACGCTCGCGGTACCCTTCGGCTATTTCATAAGAGAGCTTCTCGGTAGTCAGCAGGCCGCGGCATTGTGCAAAGCCCAGTGCCCACTTCGGAGGCATGATGGGTTGTCCGGTCAATACGACATACTGTTTCATGATTTCCTTATAATCCTTACCGAAGATAAAATAGTAAATCATCTCCCCACCAGGAGCTTCAAAGCTGTAATAATCACGGCTTTCAGTGCCGAATTTGAATTCTGTCTTATACGTGTTATCCAGAAATATACCATAGCGATAACTGCTCATAAAGAAAGGGATACTCTTGTACAGGGGGTCTTCCACAACGCTGTAACAAGGTTTATCACTGTTCCACATCTTATAAGATTCGCCACGGCGGTCCAGTTTGCCGGTCTTCTCGCCCAGACCGAAGAAGTGTTCGTCCCGGCGCAGGGTCTTATACTCCACTTTACGCTCTCCATCGCTGATATGCCCCTTGTCGGCATAGTCGCCGAACAAGAGCTTCTGATACTTGTCGAATATCTGCAAGCTGAACGGAGCCTTGTTGATGCGGATACGCAATTTAGGCGTAAATATCTCATAGCAGGCATTCTGTTCGTCCACCCGGACAGTGCCTACATCTTCCAATTCTTCATTAATCACCGAAAAGGAAGGATTTCCCCGCTCCAACTTACCGTCCGGCGAAAACCAGACGCGCACAACGGAGGGACTGCAAAGTTGCAACTGCACAGCCGAATTATCGTCTAAATGAAACGTAACGTCTCTCCCTTCCTGCGAATAAGAAGTACAGTTTCCCGTTACATTTCCGCCATATAAGTGCGGAGACAGGCAACACAGTGTTAAAAATAAATATATATATTTTCTCATGGTTCTATATCTTTTATAATCTGTTCTTTTCTGTAGCGGTTATGAACTGAAAAAAACAGGATAACGGTGCATATTATTTACAAATAATATATGTTCCTAAAATAGTCGTATACTGAACCTAATTCAGTCGTATACTGAATGCCATTCAGTCGTATACAGAATAGGGTTCAGTCGTATACTGAATAGGGTATGGGCTAATAATTTGATAATCAGAAAATTGCAAAAAACCGCATTGCCATTAATAAATTCTGACAAATCTCTGTTATATATAGCACAGCTACTTTATCGCCCTATCACTTTACCACTTTACCACCTTATCACTCTTTTCTTTCCAATTTATTTTGAATCAACTCCAATAACCGTTTATTCTATTACAATCATGCTCCAGTATTTCAGCGAAGGAAGCGTAAAGGTTATCGCTCCGTCTTTCTGTTCAAAAGCTAATTCCTGCGAAGCTCCGGCATGTGCGTCGGGAGTAGCCACCCACACTTTGCTCACTTTCCCCGCAACATTCAGCTTCAAGGGCACTTTAGTCACCAACCGTGGTTCGGGCATTGTCCCGTTCAGGTCTCTCCAACTCAGGCTGTTTGCACTAAGGAAGTTCAGCAGATGAACCACCTGTTTGCCGTTCACCCTTCTGGCAAAAGAAGTAATGACCGATTTCTGTGGCGGCCAAGTGTTCAGATTCAGATTCTTGCTTGCATCCGTACATACCAAAGTTACCTCCTCCTCCTCCCCGCCATCACGAAGAAGATTCTGATAAGCAGTCATAAAGTCATAATAGCGCACAACAGCCGTCTTCAAGGCATCACTCATCTGCAAACGGGTATTTGGAAAATATTCACTGCACAACATGTGGTCGCCTCCCAATTCCAGGTGCGAACCTCCCAGAGCAAACATCACCGCATCCGTCAGCAAGATTCCCGGCATATTGAACTCGCCGGAACCTTTTTCATAATTCATATAAGCCGCAAACACCGTCTTCAGTGCCTGATTTCCGTACTGATGGCTCGCTTTCAGGATCGTATATAAATCCGTAAAATCAGCTTCATCCCCCCAAACTTCATTATACAGGAAATCCACTTTCCCCGTACCTGCAATCTGGGATGCACCATAGCTGCTTACTGCATTCATCACCAGTCTCTTATCAGGATGTTTCCCCTTCATAGCCTCAATAAACGAAACATAAGTCTTAGGCAGATTCACCTTATTCCCCTTGTAATCATAGCGATCACCGCGGTTTCCCAACTGGTCTATCTGATAGCCGTCAAAGTCAAGATTGGCATAAACATCATCGTTGCGTTGGGCGATATATGCCTGCCATTCGGCATTACCCGGATCGAGCAAATAAATATTGCTCTTCCAACTGTCAGGCAACGTATGCGCATCCTTATCCGTATGCCCTGTGCCTTTAAAGATGTACCATTCTTCTTTCACACCGTCACCGGCTGCATCATCGAGCGCACCGAAACAAAGATTATAGAACATAGCCTTCATTCCAAACGAGTGCTGGATGCGGATATAATCCTTTACCGACTGTGTATAGATATCCCGGTTGGCGATGTCCTTATATACCGCATCGAGATGTTCACGCGTACCGCCTAACGGCCAGTGATGCTTGTTGTGCCAATCCTGAAACTGCACACCATTGATATGGCAACGGTTCAGAAAAGCCATTTCCTCCTGAATTTTACTTTCCGTTTTAGAAGCGTCGAAGGTGGCGACAAAGCCATAACGCGGGAAGCGTGTCCAGTCGCTGGATACATCGACGGCAACAGTACCGAGAATGACTTCCGTACCGTCTTCTTTAGTGCGATAGATATCCGCCAGATATCCGGTGAAATCCGTTGCAGGGGCAGTCCACGTCCAGGAACTGCCTGCGGCTGCCTGTTCGGAGATTACCTTATTCAAAGTACGGTAACGTATCTTTGCTCCCGCAGGCAGGGCATCGGCTGTGAAGGAAACGGTTTCACCCGGTTTGTAACAAGCCTTGTCAGTGGTCAGGTTCACGGTCAAATCGGAGGTAACGGGAGTGACATCAGTCACTCCTCCGGTTTCTCCTCCACCGCCGTTACCACCGCCGGTTTCATCATTGTCTTTGCTGCACGAAGCCAAAAAGAACGTGGCAGCCATTGCATAAACTATATATTTCATCGTTTCACTGTTTCACTATTGAAATCGTCTCTTCCAGTTGATTCAGGGTAATCTTATAAGAACCTGCCGTCGTGATTTTCCATTTCAGGTCGATACCTCCAATCATTACATCCAGGTATTGAGCTTTGAAAGCGTCACTGGCCTTATCCAGGAACAACATTGGTTCCGTCTCGCCCGAAGGCTGCTTATCGGCTACGGTCGGCATAAACCAAGCACCGTTCCAGTCCTCTTTCTTATCACAGGTCAGTTTCAACTCACCCACATTCAGTACACCTTGCCAGGTAAATATATACGGATTATCCGTGGCCTGCATCGGCGTGGCATCTCCAATGCTCCATCCCGCAGGCGTAGCATCCCCTACCATATAAATCATCTCATAAGGAACAAATTCGCTCATCATCATGCGCTCTTTCCCTGCACGGATATCGACACATATCTTATAGGCCTTGCCACATTCGGCATCTTTCAGCACCCATTTATTGTCAGGATCGAACCCTTTCACAAACACCATTTCCGTATCGGTGTAAGCGGCATCCGCATTCTTTGCCTTATACATATTCTCCCAGCTTCCTTCCGAAGTTCCGAACTTGAATTCCCCACTCTGGCCTGCATCGAACGAACGGGCATAGCGGAACAGGAATGGATCGAGCACATCCTTTTTCATCGGCACAAATCCCCAGTCGTTCATACCTCCTACGAAATAAAGCTGATCGTAAGCCGGTCTGAGGTTCTCGGTCTGAGTCAGAGTGACAACACCGGTAAACAGGTTCGCTTCAACAACATAGTTGAACTCTTCTTCAATCGTAAACGATTCGTCCGGCTGATCGGCACTGGTACGAAGCACCAGTTTACCGTCAGTCCCTTTGTTGTACGACGGCAAGAAAGAACCCAGCGTAGTGATAAACTTAAAGGAACCCGCAGTCATTTTTCCCGTCCATGTAAAGATACCATTATCTTTCCGAGTCATTTCCGTTGCATCGTCCGCACTCCAACCGCCGGGAGTGGCATCACCTATCAGGTAAAGAGTGGCAGTCAACGGTTTGTAGGCAGTGACACTAAAAGAGGTGGTGGCCACCTGCGTCTCTTCCCGATCCGTTACTTTGGCTGTCAGGCGTGCTTCCAGAGAGATGTTTTCAGTAGTTTCCGCACCGAAATGCTCACGAAGGATGTTATTCAATTCCTCCACGTTCTTCTTCCAGGTATATTCCTGCACAACGTTCTCCAAAGCCACATAAGGAGCGGCAAAATTACTGCCCGCCTTGGCTAGTTCCAGTGTATAGGAAATCTTGTTTCCCGTACCATAATTCGTGCCCGTTGTCCAGGAGAGTTCCAGGGCATCATCACCATGCGCCTGTTCGTTCAAAACGACTTCCGTGTTGCTGGTGGAAAGTGCCAGTTCATTGTGCCCCTTGTCCAGTTCCATATAGTCATTGTCCACGCATGCAGACAGTGCCATGCAACCCAGCAATGCAAATACTAAATGTGAAATATATCTTTTCATATTCTTCTTCTGATTTAAGTGATTAATAACCCGGATTCTGTGTCATCAGTATATTCGCATCCATTTCCGTCTGCGGAATGGGGAACAACAGGCGATTCTTGTTCACACTGTTCTTGCCGATGGATTGCAGGAAACGGATGGCAGACTCTCCATTATTGACGCGGATCATATCGAACCAGCGATGTCCTTCGAACGCCAGTTCCATGCGCCGTTCGTGAATAATCTTCTCACGCATCGCCTCCTGTGACAGACCCGAAACTTCCGGCAACCCGGCACGTTTGCGAACTATATTCAGGGGAGCGGTAGCCTGATCGGGTTGTCCCATTTCATTCAACGCTTCCGCTTTCTTCAGCAAGACGTCCGCATAGCGGTACACAACAAAGTTATTGGGGTTCGTATTGTATTCCGGCGAAATAGTCTTGGACACCAGAAATTTGCGCACGTTATATCCGGTATTGGAATAAGAACTCTTGTAAGTCTTTCCGTCGAAGTCCGGGCAACCTGCATAAAGAACCGTCAGTTCCTTCCGTTTGTCACCTTCTTCATACTGGCTCACAAATTCCTCCGTAGGCTGGTTCCAGCCGTAACTGCCTGCAACAAAGTTCGAGTTACGGGGCCCCATAAAAGTGGAAAGCCAAGAAGATTGACCGTCCGTTCCCCAGAAATCATATTCCGTACTTCCGGAATACTGCACTTCAAACAGAGATTCGGGACCGTTATTGATAGTAGCATCGAAGTTATTTTCATACTTACAGGTGGAAAGGTCGTAACCCAAGTTCGTAATCTCATTGCACAGTTCCACCACGTCTTCATAATAACTCGTATGGTTGGGAGCCAGTGTCAGGTAAATATCCGCCAGCATGGCAAGGGCAGCATCCTTACAGGCACGTCCTTTTTCTTCTTCATTATATTCAGCTTTCGCCGGAAGCAAATCGACCGCATTCTTACAGTCCGAAATGATCTGCTCATAAGTCTGATCCAACGTAGTGCGTGCTATTGCAGTAGATTCACCCGGATTATAAGGTTCCAGACGCAAAGGAACACCACCATACAAACGGGCTAAGATATAATAGTAATGGGCACGAAGGAAATATGCTTCACCCATACAACGGTTCTTTATGCTTTCCGATACGGCCTCGGCCTGCGGAAGACTGGTCAGCACAATGTTGCACTGCCCGATGCCTACCCACGGAGAACGCCACATATACAGGGCCATACCATTATCGCTCTGCGTGATAAAATTGGATGCCTGTATGGTTTCCAGACCGTCCGTACCACCGCCTGCACCTACCAGGCTGTTGCCCGCAACGATATCCAGCGACCACATACGCTGGTTGTAGAGATTGGAAGACTGAAGCGCCTTGTAACAAGCGCTTGTCAGTGCCACGGCCACATCATCGGTCACGGTTGTTTCAGGGTCAACGGCATATTTGGGCGACTTATCCAGGAAGTCGTTACATGATACCAGCATCAATACAGCCAGCACGTATAGTAAGTTTGTTATCTTTTTCATATCCGAATCTATTTAAAAGTTAAAGTTTAATCCTACACTGAATGTACGGGAAATGGGATAACGGGACAGATCAATACCGTTGATATCCACCTCCGGATCGAAACCGGAATACCCGGTAATGGTAGCCACATTCTCACAAGAAAGGGAAAGGCGTGCATTCTCTATCTGCAACTTCTGCAAGCATTGTTTCGGGAAGGTATAAGAGAATGTGATGTTCTTTACACGCAAGTAAGATCCGTCTTCTACAAAGCGGTCAGATACACGGCAGTTCTGATTAGGATCACCGAACACGGCACGCGGCATGGAGTAACTTGTCCCCTCTCCGCGCCAGCGGTTCAGCACATCAGTCGTCTGGTTGTATGCGGCAGCCATACCGACGTTGTCGATATTGTTGGCATTATAAATCTTATTGCCGGCCACTCCCTGAAGGAATATGGAAAGCTCGAATCCTTTATAAGACAAGTTATTGTTCATTGAGAAGAACCAACTGGGATTGGGATTGCCAATCACCGTGCGGTCACTGTCGTTGATGACACCGTCGTTGTTCAAATCCCTGAAACGGATATCGCCCGGTTCAGCTCCCGGCTGCACGGCATGCGCATCCACTTCCGCCTGGTTTTGGAACAAGCCGTCCGTCACGTAGCCGTAGAAGGCATTAATCGGATAGTCTTTTGCCAGCATCGTCACATACGAGTTGTTGATCTGGTTGATATAGTAAGGAACCGCGCTGTTCAGGTCCTTAATCTTATTCTTATTATAAGTGGCGGTCACGTTTGTTTCCCAACCCAGTTCTCCGGTCAGGTTGATGGTGTGCAGACTCATTTCCAAGCCTTGGTTGCGCACTTTACCGGCATTCGTATAAGTGGTGGTGGTATCTTCAAATCCCGATGTGATGGGGATGGATGCCTTCACCAGCATGTCCCTTGTCTCTTTCAGATAAGCATCCAGTGAGAATACGATCCGTGAATTGAACAGGGAAGCATCAAAACCGATATTCGTCTGTGCCACCTCTTCCCAATGGATGTAAGGATTGGCAAGCGTAGAGGAAACCAATGTGGTCTGATTGCCACTCGTTGTTCCGAATGGATATACACTGGTGTTGTAAGATGCCAGGTAACTATAATTGCCGACACTTGCCTGGCTACCCGTCACTCCATATCCTACACGTATTTTCAGGTCGTTCACAATGTCATTCTTCGGGAACCAGCTTTCCTGTGAAATGCGCCATGCGGCAGATACAGAAGGGAAAGTACCCCAACGGTTCTTCTTACCGAAACGACTGGAACCATCACGACGAATAGTTGCCGTCAGCATATAGCGGTCTTCGTAAGAGTAGTTGATACGTGCCATGTAAGAGAGCAATGCCCATTCATTGGAACTGCCTCCAATAGCGTACATCTCCTGACCGTTATCCATTTCATGCACATTATCGAACATGAAGACGTTCTTCTGAGCATTCAGGTAATCATTCTCATTCCACTGTGCAGACGAACCCGCCATTACTCCCACACGATGCTTTTCTGCAAAGGTATAGTCGAACAGGAAATAGTTATCCCACAGGTAAGTGAATGATTTATTATCGCTTTTGTAACGTGAAGTTTCTTCCGTCGGAATAGGCTTCCAATTATATTTCGGCGTGAAGTTATCGATGAACCAGAATTTGGCATCGTAACCGAAAGTACTCTTGAATTTCAGCCATTTGGTAAAAGTCAGTTCCGCCGTCAGGTTGGCAAGGAAGTTATAACCTTTCGTCTGACTCTTGTTCAGTTGCGTAGGTCCTATCGGGTTGCGGATGCTACCGTACCATTCCGAATTACCTTCCGGCCCACTCCATGAACCGTCTTCATTCTTCACCGGAAGAACGGGAAGAGCCTTCAGCGCATCACCGATATTATAGCTGCCCGAATCCTTCGTATCAGTACTGAAAGTGATATTATTGGAGAACTTCAACCACTTCAGCACCTGTGCGTCGCTGTTGGACTGAAACGTAAAACGGCGATAGTTTACACTGCGCACCGTACCTGACTGATCGAGAAAACCACCGGACACATAATAATGGGACTTCTCATTTCCTCCGGAATAACTTACCGTATAGTTCTGCATCACACCCGTGCGCAGCAATTCGTCCATCCAGTCAGTACCTGCACCCAGTTCCGAAGGATTTGCCCAATTCGGGTTCGGGTTGCGACCGCTGTTCACCATCATATCATTACTCAAATCGGCATACTGGCTTGCGCTTAGCAAAGAAGGAACGTTCGTGGCGTTCTGGAAAGCACAATTAGCGGATACCGACAATTTGCCTTTCCCTTCCGTTCCGCGCTTAGTGGTAATCATCACTACCCCATTGGCTCCACGCGAACCGTAAATGGCTGTAGCCGATGCGTCTTTCAATACGTCCAAGCGTTCCACATCCGCCATGTTCAGTGAAGACAAACCCAAGTCGGTAGGCACACCGTCAATCACCACCAGCGGATCGCAGTTGTTAATGGAACCCAGACCACGAATCTTGATAGATACATTGTCACCGGGCTTTCCGGCATCCACTACCTGCACACCGGAGATGCGGCCCTGAATGGCTTGTCCCAGATTAGAAACGGGGGCATTTTTGATGTCCTTGCTTCCCAAAGAGGAAACAGCACCGGTAAGATCACTTTTCTTCATGGTTCCATAACCGATGACCACCACTTCGTCGAGCATTTCACTGTCTTCCGAGAGTGTTACCATAATCTGTTTCTGCCCTTTCACGGGAACTTCCAAAGACTTATAGCCCACGAATGAAACTACTATAACGGCATCCGAAGGCACATTCAGCGAGAAGTCGCCATCAATACCCGTTATCGTACCGTTCGTTGTGTTCTTCTGCACCACACTGGCACCGATAACGGTTTCTCCGGTCTGGTCTTTCACTACACCTTGTACTGTGATTTGCTGTGCGAACATGCACATCGGAAGTAACATTCCTATCAGACAAACCATGATTCGAAGCCTGATCGGCATTTTGTACTTTTGCATAATATAAGAGTTTAAAGTTAGTAATAAAAATATAGATTCACATGCATTTGTCCCCTCTGTGAAGGAACAATGCAAATGTATCTGATAAGAGGAAGCAATAAGGGGGAAAAGAGTGAAAAAGTAGTAGTTTTAGGCGTTTTACAAGGCATAAAACGCTGATAATAAACATTATCAAGAAGACACATTGTGCCAAAAAAAGTAGTAAAAATATAAGCGTAAAAAAGACACTTATATGCCTTAAAAGTGTGGTTTTAGTCTCTCGACTTACCTATTTTCATTACTTCCTGTTCCAGTTGGTCACGGTCGCCCGCAGCTTTATTACGAACTTTGGTACGGTAATTATAAATGGTAGTCACAGAATAGCGCAGGAATTGGGCAATCTTCACACTGTCGGTAATTCCCAAACGGATAAGGGCGAAGATACGCAGTTCGGTACTCATTCGTTCGTTGGCCTTGGGGTAAATCTGCTCCCCTTCAGCAAGCAGGGTGTTGAAGTCTTCTACAAAAGTGGGAAACAGTTGCAAGAAGGTATTATCAAAATTGGCATAAAACTCTTTCAGCTCCTCTTCTATGAACTTGGAAGATTTGATGTTTTTGTATAGCTCATCTACCTTGCCCGTAGCGGCTATCTTGCCCAGCGAACGGCGATAGTTGTCCATCTTTTCCAGATATACGGAACACTGGTCCATATAGCGGCCGATGTATTCCTCTTTCAGGTAGGAGTTTTCGGCAATGATGTGGTTGGCTTCTTTCAGTTGCAGATTGTAGCGGTGGAGTTCTTCATTCAATTCTTTCAGACGCTTGTTGGCATTTATCACTTCATGGCGTGCAGCTGCTACGCGTTTCATCTGCTTATACACATAGAAGATTGCGATCAGTAGGAAAATGGACAGCAGGCTGATAGAGATTAACGCCCATTTCATTTGTTCCTGTTGTTTTTCAGCCTTTTGCTGGTAAGTGTCGTTGATGAGGGGGAAGATTTGCAGGATTTCCAGAATACGTAACCGGGCGTTGCAGAACACGGCATCGTCCATACACAGTTTCAGATACGAATAGGCACGGTCTATGTCTCCTTCCTGATAGAGCAACACAGCCAGTTTCCTCAAAGAAATATATTCGCGCACTGCGGACTTCATGTCTGCAATGGAGGAAAGAATCAAATACTCCTTCTCTTTTTCGGTGTCTTCTTTCAGGCGGTATGACTCTGATAAAGTGTAGGCACAGATGGCCACATCGTGCACATTGTCTATCTGTCCCGCCAGGTAGTCGGTCAATAACTGGATGGCTTTATCGAACTCACCCCGCACATTATGCTGGTCGGACTGAATCAGCGTGTACACCAGAAGATTGTCTTTGTTGACCAGTAGCAGAGAATCACGGTATCTATCCGTTATCTCGGCATAGAGTTTTTTCTCCTGTTCCGTAACGGCATAATCGGCCATGAGGCCATAGACGGTACGATAAATATGGTAATAATATGGGTGGAGTTCATCCGGCAGTTGATTGATTTGTACGTTGTGCATCAAGTCGATTGCTTCTTTATACATGCCTGCCGTGCCCATAATCTCAGCAGTGTTCATGAGGGCGTTGTCCTGATGTTCCTTGTTTTTCAGTCGCAGGGCTACCTGGTATCTCTCACGTGAGATGTAGAGCGAAGAGTCGGTGTTGTAGGAACGATATTCATCCAGATATTCCCCCAATAGGGCAAAGCGGTTTTCATCAGAAATACGTTGTCTCAAGGCTCGTCTCAGGTCGTTCAGCTTCTTTTCTTTTTGCTCGATGTATACAGGGCGGTTTTGAATTACATGGTCCAGTTGGGATAAGAGGGAGTCTACAACATTGTTGGCGGCATGGAGCTGACACATACATACACAGCATAATATATATAAGAATGTGAGTATTTTCTTCATCTGAGTTTCGATTGGTTAAAGGTTACTTCTACAAGAAGTTCTATGCAAAAATAAGTAAAATTTAATAGAATCCCATGCGGATAGCACTTAAATCAGAATATCTTTAAAGGTAAAGCATTACTTGTCAAATAACATTCATCAATCCCCAGTGTTAGTAAACCGTCCTTCCGGCAGGGCTACACCCTTTCTCCCAGATGGCTACACCCTTTGGAGGTAATGGCTACACCATCCGCAAGAAAGGGTGTAGCCCTGTAAAAGTTGTACCACAACTATCTCCTGAGCGGATATAGACCGTTTTTACTATATTCCGTCCCGACATTATCATGTAACATTTTCATACTTCCGAAAGTTCTTTTAAAAAGGGCTTCTTTAAATGACTGTTAGTTGGTACGGAATTAGGAAATATCTTTTTGATGACCCGTGCAGGATTACCGGCCACAATTGTCATCGCAGGAACATCCTTTGTCACCACACTACCGGCTCCCACAATGGCTCCGTAACCAATCTTAACGCCCGGTAGTATCGTGGAATTTATACCTATCCAAACCTTGTCTTCAATCACAATCGGGCGACCATATGTGGCACTACGGTTCTCCGGATTCACGTCATGGTTAATCGTAATCAGATTCACTTTCGGTCCGATAAACACCTCATTGCCTATCGTAATTCCACCTCGTCCGAAAAACGTGCAGCATTGCTGGATAAAGCATCCTTTACCGATAGTTACAGGCTTTCCGTAATCGATGTAGAGTGGCGGCAGAACGGTGGTACTTGCATCCAGTTCCTTATCCAAAATACGTCCCATATATTCATGCACTACTTCGGGAGTGTGATAACCTGTATTCATTTCGGTTGCAGTCTTCATTGTGGCGAAGATGTCAGTTATCAGTTCGTCATAGCCCGGTTCATTAGGTGAAACCATCTCACCGCTTAGATCTTTTGCAAAAATATCGTTCATAGCTTATTTGTTTTTAATATTCTGCGACAAAGGTACGTGAAACAGGATACATGGACTTTGTTGCACGGCTCAAAGTATTTTGTTCGGAAGGTCATAAATAAAGATACTCTGCATCCACCTCTCCTTATCAACTCGTGCGCGGCTTCAAGACGGCGTTGTATCAACCATTTCTGCGGAGAGAGGTTGTATATTTCCTGAAATCCCGTTTGAACGTGGAGAGACTGCGTCCCGTGTTGGCTATTTCTTCTATTGACAGATCATTCATGTAATTTCGTTCTAAAAATTCAAGAATATCAATCTTCCAAGGATCGATAAAGTCAAAAATGGAGGCATAAAGGTTTTTACTGGTATTGAGCAGTACACGAAGCCCCTCAGTCATTTTCAATTGGAGTAACTTATCTGTAGTCTGAATGTTTGAATTGAAATAAGGAGTCATAGACTCGAACAAACTTACAATATCGGGGCGATTGGATGGTAGTTTGCAAAGACTTACTTCGAGATTACTCCCGAATGAATTGAATGGGCAACAGAATTAGCGCAAACCAAATATAAAACACCTCACATCATTGAATTAAGCCATAAAACCGATACGGATGACCAGATTTATTTAGAAGGGCTGACCAACGTTATTTTCGATAAACTTAATATAGATTTAAACGATATACCTACGATATGTAAATGCTATGGCATCTATCTTATAAGGCAAGGATTTGCTGAGAATAAAGATGTATATGAAATATTAACCCAGCTTGCCAACCTGTTTATAGTGACAAATTACTATGTATTTTACGATTTCTACACTCTTTACTTAGCATATACAGAACTAAAAAAAGAAGGAGAACAAAATTATTGGGATGGATTAGATTTCAAGAATAAGGAAGAATATATCTGGAACAATGGATAAAAAATTCCAGTAGTCAACTTTATAACAAATGGAATGAGAAATCTAAATTTCGAAAAACGGCAGAAATATATTTATTCAACCAATATACCTATTGGCTATATATTAGAGTTTATGGTAATTCGCACTTCAGCGCACGCGCGTATGTGCGCATATACAAAAACTAATCTACAAGAACTCTATTATAAAAGTTATGGGGAATACTACTGAAACGCAAACCATAGCTTATACCAATGTCACAACTTCAGCTTTAAGATTACTTGGATTACCACTAAAGAAAACTGTAAAGAAAGAAGAGGGTAAGAAATCTCCTTGGATAGAACAAATAGATATTACTTACGATTCCCAATACAACATAGCAAAAAAAGTTTCTTCAGTTAATACTACATATACCACTTTAGAAGAGAGTTATACTTATGATTCTTTTGGCAATGTTTTGACAAAATCAGGTAAACCGTACACGTCTACGAACCCATTAACTACTAGTTATAAGTACTCCGCAAATGGAAAATTTCTTTCGGAAATGACAAACTCGTATGGATTTAAGACAACTTATGCTTATGATGGACGGGGAAAAATGATTCAGGAAAAGAATCACAAAAATAAGATTACTCTGTATGAATATGATAATATGGGTAATTTAATCAAGACAACGTATCCTGATAATGTGGTTGAAACTAATGATATATCATGGGCACAATCTGTTCCACAAGCTTTATATTCTGTTGTGAAGTCATCTACTTTAAGTCCTACTACTACCTATTATAATATTTTTGATAAGGTTGTTAGATTAGGAACTACGCAGTTTGACGGTAAAATAGTATATACAGACTTTTATTATGACCGGAACTGCTTATTACAAAAAGAATCTTTACCATTTGTAGGTACTTCGGCAACACTATGGAATACCTATACATATGATGAATTTGACCGTCCGGTGAAGATACAATATGCATCTGGTAAAGAAGATCTCTTCAGTTATGCCGGAACATCCATTACAGAAACCAAAAACGGAATAACAACAACTCGCACAATTAATGATTTGGGTAAACTGGCAAAAGTCAGTGATGAATCCGGTAGTATCACCTATAGTTACCTGACTAATGGAAATCCTGATTCTATTCGTATATCGAATGAAATTTATACAACTTTCACCTATGATACATATGGCAGATTGGTTAGTATAGCCGACCCGTCAGCGGGAACAATTACTTATGGATATGACAGTTATGGTAACAGGAGCACGGAAACGGATGCAAGAGGGAAAACTGTTAGTTCAACGTTTGATAAGTTTGGCAAGGTTTTAAAACGAATTACTCCGGAAACCACATTTACTTATACATATAATTCAGACCAATTGTTGTCTTCTATCTCAGGAACGAACAGTACTTCTTTTACTTATACATATGATGGTTACGGCAATATACTAACGGAAAAAGAAGTAGGGATAGATAGTAAATGGTTACAGAAAAATTATTCATATATCAATGGAAGAATAACGGGAACAACTTATGTGTCTCAAACAGAAACGATAGCTTCGGAAAATTACACTTATACCAATAACCATCTTAAAACTGTCAAAATAGGAAATGTCCCTATTTGGGATTTACAGGCAATAGATGTTTTCGGCCATCCTACTAAAATTGTAACCGGAAATATAACGCGGAATTATACTTATGATGGGTATGGTTTCCCTACTGGGAGAACGGCCTCGTCAACAGCAAGTGGCACTTTCTTAAATAGTACTTTTGATTTTGAATCGGTTAATGGAAATTTGAATTCCCGCAAAGATGTAACAAGAAACCTCACTGAGAATTTTACATATGACGGTTTGAATCGTTTGACAGGTTATAAAAATGCAACAATTTCTTACAATAACTTGGGTAATATTATGTCAAAAAGCGATGCTGGCACGTTAGGATATGACAAATATAAAGTACAAACTATCACACCGATTAGCGGACTGTCCAATACGCTGTCTAAGCAGCAGGATATTACTTATACGTCTTTCATGCGCCCCAATTCGATTACGGGAAATGACTATCAAGCTACATTTTCGTATAATGCGGACAACCAGCGTGTAAAGATGCAGATTAAAAAGGGCGGAAATAATTATCTGACACGCTACTATCTTGGGAATGTTTATGAAATTGATAATAAAGTTGGAGAAACCAAAGAAAAGTTGTACTTTGGTGGCAATTATTATGATGCTTATGCGGTCTACGTCAAACAGAATGGTGTCTGGCAACTGAATTACATTTGTCGGGACTATCTGGGAAGCATTACTCACGTCACAAATAGCACAGGCGCTTTACTGGCTGAATATAGTTATGATGCATGGGGAAGGTTGCGTAATCCGGTAAACCAATCGGTTAATGCGCCAGAAACGGAACCCGAGCTTATGTTAGGACGTGGATATACTGGTCATGAACATTTAGCGGTCTTTGGTTTAGTTAATATGAATGCCCGGTTATATGATCCGATTCTTGGGCGTTTTCTTTCTCCGGATCCATATGTACAGTTGCCTGATAATCTACAAGGATTTAATCGTTATACATATGGTATGAATAATCCATTATGCTATGTAGATGAGAATGGTGAATTCTGGTGGTTCGTAGCTGCTGCTGTAGTTGGAGGAATCATAAATGTCGCAACGAATTGGAATAATATAGATAATTTCTGGCAAGGACTGGGATATTTTGGTGTTGGTGCCGCTGCTGGTGCTCTTGGATATGCAACAGGGGGAGCTGTAACCGGTGTTTTAGAAGGTTTAGCCGGAGTCGCAGGAGGTGCTGCTGTTGGAATGGCAGCAGGAGCAGCGTCTGGTTTTGTACTTGGAGGTGGTAATGCGATTATGGCTGGGGGGAATTTTACGGATTTCATGACAGGTGCAACAACAGGGATGTTCTATGGAGCGGCAACAGGGGCAGCGTCCGGAGCAATAGTCGGAGGGGCGATTTCTTATTTCCAGGGAAAAAATGTGTGGACTGGAGCAGATATCGCACAAGGTCGGAACCCATTCTCTGTAAAGAATACACCGATTGGCAATATAGAGCATCCTGAATCTCCAATAGCACTTCCGGAAGAATTGCCGAATGCAGCTTCTACAGAAGTGTCTCCAACAACATTAAATGATTCTCCAACAACATTGACTCATTATACAACGGAGCAAGGATATAACAGTATAATGGAGAGTGGAGAATTGCTACCATCAACTGGACCGGTCCATGCAAGATTTGGTGATGGACAGTATTTAACGGATATAAACTCTTTGGATTTTACGGCTGGGCAGGTCTCTAGACGTTTGTATGGCGTTCCTTGGAAGGCTAATTCATTGACTCATTATATAAAGATTGACGTAACAGGATTAAATGTAATAAAGAATATGTCACATAATTTTCTTATACCTAATAATCAACCGCTAAATATTAGCAATAGAATTTTGGATGGTGGTATTACTATTTTTAAAATAAAATTTTAATATGAATGATTGTTTCATAAAAAAATATTGGAAAGAAGAAGATATATTGTTTTATCTTCATTTTCATAATAAATTAGTTGTTAGACAAATAGAAGTGTTATCGGGAGAAACTGTTTGTTTAACAATAGAAAGCCCTGTTCAGGGAGAACATCTACTATGTGATAAAGAGTTGGATGATTTGTCTCTTGAGGAATCTGATTATATTTCGGAAAAAGAATTTAACAAAGCATGGTCACTACAATTCATTAAAAATAAATAGCAATATGGTAAGATACGTAAATGAAGGGAATATTTTCACTATTAATGGAATTAAGTGCTATGCACATGGTTGTAATTGTGCAGGTGCTATGGGGAAAGGAATTGCGTTGCAATTTAAAATGAAATATCCTAAAATGTACAGGCTATATAAAAAGAAATGTATAGATGGGACGTTTACAGTTGGGGATGTTTTTGAATATGTAACGGGAGATGAACATATCTATAATTTAGGAACTCAAAAGGATTGGAAAACGAAAGCGGATTTGGAAGCCATAAGAAAATCAATTAGTACAATGATGGAGTTGGCTTCTCAAGGTAATGTAAAAGCAATAGCTATGCCTAAAATAGGTGCGGGGTTAGGAGGACTGGATTGGTGTGACGTTAAGGCTATAATTGAGGATATCGCTTTGAAATACTCTGATATAGAACTGGTTGTAGTAGAGAATTATAAGGAGAAAAACACTGATTGTCAATAACAGAACGTGTAATACAAAGCTTTTAACGAAGCAGTAGTGTATTATATCATAAAAAATCCGTAGTGAGTTCTATGATAGTGAACAACAAAGTAAATTGTATAATTATTTTCTGGTAATTGAATAAAAAATATAATCTTTTATAGATAATTTGGAATAGAACATTAGATAAAATGAAGAGTCTGTTTGGGACAAAATTATTGGTTGTATTATTTTAATTTTTCATATAAAAATATTAAGACACTAGAATTAAGCATTATTTTTAATGAAAGAACAAAAAAAGAAAATACAGTTATTATTGGAAGAACATTTTTCCCAATATGGGTTCAAGAAAAAGAAGCTCAATAATTATATACGCATTAAAGATGGTAATGTAATACAAGATATTGGCTTTACTACGACAACTCATGGTGAGAGACATGTAATCTATCTGAATCCTGTTGTAGGAGTTATTTACAAGAATGTGGATGAGATAATGGTACAACTTAGAGAAGGAACTAATAGTTGTCTTGAAATGTATACCCCCATGATTTCACTTCCCATCGGTTATCTTATGCCTGAGAACAATTTTAAAGAATGGAAATTCACCATAGATAAAGATGTTAATGAAGATGTTAATAACATGGCAAGAGCTATTATAAACTATGGTTTACCCTATCTTGAAGAATTGTCAAATATGGACCAGGTGATTCACGGGCTTGTAGCTTCGCAGTATTCGTATATCGGAGAAGCAAAAGATTATATTTTACCTGTATTGTACCATTTGCATGGGAACAGTGAACAAGCATTGAAAACAGTAGAGGAGTCTATAAAAAAACGCTCTAAAGATATAAATATAGATGAATACAGGGTAATGCAAGCAATGTATGGTGAGGATGTTATACAAATTCCATCTAATAAAGCTTTAGATTCTTATATGCCATTTGTTGAGAAGTTCAAGCAACTTTTGAAACAAAAAAAGTAATCTTAGAGCCTGTTTAAATTTTGTTCGGAAGGGAGCTATCTCAAAAGTAGGATAGCTCCTTTTCCACTTGAACATGTAGAAGGTCTGACACATATCTGGTTACGAAAAACAAATAAGAAAGAAAAATATCAAGGAGTTTATACGGTTGGCAGTGGTGTTCGCCTCATTACCCTATATCCTTTCCCAAAAAGCAATCAACTTATTCTTGGGAAAGAAAGACCTACCCATAAATTACTGACATGGTATGAGGGATATGTTTCCGAACCTCAAAAAGAAAAAGACAATTGGTATATTGAATTTACAGAAGAAAGCGCAAGAAGAATACCCATTTATATACACCAATGAGACATATTATCTTTTTATAAGACAAAAGAACATAAGAACAAAAATATTTGAGAAATGGAAATAGAGAGCTTAATAAAAACAATTATTCAGCGTGCGTATAATGTAAGAATGCACCTTGCCACTGGTTTTCTTGAAGCTGTTTACCAAAAAGCATTGGTAATTGAGTTAATAGAGAAAGGAATTGATGCAGAAACAGAAGCGCCTATAAATATATATTATTAAGAATATAGTTGTAGGAGAATTCAGAGCAGATATAATTATAGAAAAAAAGATTATCATTGAACTTAAAGCTGTTCAAAATTTTATTCCAATACATGAAACCCAGCCAGTAAATTACTTAACTGCCACTAATACAGATCATGGCTTATTAATAAACTTTGGAGGTGAACGTATCGAAATAAAAAGAAAATTCAGAGAATATAAACATAAAAAATAACTCATAAGAAAAAAATTGTACTTTTGTTCTTATGTCTAAAAAATAAGAATGTCTATTATGGAACAACAAATTCAACTCAACGACCACAACAAACAGGAATACCCACCTATGCATACCTGCGAGCATATAGTCAACCGTACCATGATGAATCTTTTCGGTTGTGGACGGTCAGTATCCGCACATATAGAGAGAAAGAAAAGTAAGCTGGACTATGCTTTGGAAACTGCTCCTACCGAAGAAGATGTGAAACAGCTGGAGGAAGTTGTAAATGCAGTGATTGCGCAAGGATTGGATGTTACCACAGAATTCATCACGCAGGAAGAAGCACAAGGACGCTTTGACTTGAAACGACTGCCGGAAGATGCTTCGGAAACCGTACGCATAGTGAAAGTAGGCGATTATGACGAATGTCTTTGTTTGGGAACGCACGTAAAAAACACCTCTGAAGTAGGAACCTTCAAAGTCATCAGCCACGACTGGAATGAAGAAGCCAAACGATGGAGAATGCGTTTCAAACTGCAATAAACATTCTCATCTGTTTCCAATTGGGTATGCTAATGTTGCATTTGCACGTAAAGTGCTAATTTCCATTTGCCTGTTGCCTATAAAGATTTTATCTTTGCCTGTGAAGGTACAGCTAAATCTAATAATATCATATTAATATGAAGAAAATCATCTTATCCATCTTTATTATGATGGGACTGGCAAATCTCTCGCATGCTCAACAAGGATATCAAAATCCAATCATTCCGGGCTTCCATCCTGACCCGAGTGTTTGCCGTGTTGGCGAAGACTATTACCTGGTCAACAGCAGTTTCTGTTATTTCCCTGGAGTACCCCTGTTTCATAGTAAGGATCTGGTCAACTGGGAACAGATTGGAAATTGCCTGACGCGGGAATCACAGGTAAAGTTAACCAATGCCGGCACATGGGGCGGAATCTACGCCCCTACCATCCGCTACAATGAGGGAGTGTTTTACATGATTACTACCAATGTTTCGGACAAGGGAAATTTTCTGGTTCACACCACTGATCCACGTGGTGAATGGTCAGAACCTGTTTGGATAAAGCAAGGAGGCATCGATCCATCCCTTTATTTTGAAAATGGGAAGTGCTATTTGGTCAGCAATCCGGATGTAGGCATCTATCTGTGCGAAATAAATCCGATGACCGGAGAGCAGTTAAGTGAATCCAAACGTATCTGGAACGGTACGGGCGGACGCCATCCGGAAGGACCACATATTTATAAGAAAGATGGTTGGTACTATCTGCTGATTTCCGAAGGAGGTACTGAATATGGGCACAAGGTAACCATTGCCCGTAGCCGGGATATTGACGGCCTGTATGAGGGTAATCCCGCCAACCCCATCCTGACGCATATAAACAAAAACGCACAGAACAGTCCGATACAGGGAACCGGTCATGCCGATCTGATAGAAGCTCACGATGGTTCGTGGTGGATGGTATGTCTCGCATTCCGTCCGCAAACCGGCTCGCATCATCTGCTGGGGCGCGAAACGTTTATTGCACCTGTACGATGGGATAAGAATGCCTGGCCTGTGGTAAACGGAGATGGAACCATAGCCTTACAGATGGATGCCCCCACTCTTCCACAGCAACCTTTTGTATCGAAAGCTCCCCGCACCACCTTCAATACCGAGAAACTGGGACCGGAATGGATCTATCTGCGCAATCCCAAACAAGAGAACTACATCCTGAACGGTAAGACACTCCGATTGAAAGCAACTTCCGTCAATCTGAACAGTATGGACTCTCCCACTTTCATCGGCCGCAGACAGCAACATATCAGTTTCACAGCCGGAACATCCGTTGAACTACAGAAAGGACAACCGCAGGACGAAGCCGGAATAACGGTATTCATGGAAAATCATTCGCACTATGACCTTTTTGTAAGGCAGGATGCTAAGGAACAGCAGTCTATCATCCTGAGATATCAGTTGGGAGAGCTGAAACATATAGAAAAGGAAATCAATATCCCTCAAGGAAAAGTGCAACTGCAGGTCAAGGGGAATAATGAGTTCTACTCATTCAGCTATTCCACCGCCGGAAATAAATTCCAGGAAATAGCCAAAATGAACACGCGCTACCTCAGTACCGAAACTGCCGGCGGATTTACCGGTATCATATTGGGCTTGTATGCCGTATCCGCCTCCTCAAAGGCACAGGCTGACTTTGATTATTTCGACTATCAGGGAAACGAATAAGCCGGAGGCGAAACATTTCACATTCATAGTATTCGAAAGCAATTTTATATAACAAACATACAAAACGGCATAAAACAAGTAATTTTGTCAGAATTTTAGTGACATTTTGTTAATCAGCGAAACTAAAATCAATTGGCACACGTTTTGCAATTATGTTTGTGAACGACGGTTCAGGAACCGCATGGGAAGTGATTGAAAAATGACTTCCGAAAGCAGCTCAGGACCGGAAGTTCAGAACTAACCGAATGTTTAACTTAAAGGATAGGAGACTAAAATTATGATGCCTGTTAGAAGAACTCAAAATTGGTTACCAAGTATCTTCAATGATTTCTTTGATAACGAATGGATGGAAAAAGCCAATGCAACCGCTCCGGCTATCAACGTGCTGGAAACGGAAAAGGAGTACAAAGTAGAATTGGCTGCTCCGGGAATGACCAAAGATGACTTCAACGTTCATATCGACGAAGACAACAATTTGGTTATCAGCATGGAAAAGAAGACTGAAAACAAGGAGGAAAAGAAAGACGGTCGCTATCTGCGTCGCGAATTCTCATACTCTAAGTTCCAACAGACCATGATATTGCCGGACAATGTGGACAAGGAAAAGATTGCAGCACAAGTAGAAAATGGCGTGCTGAACATTAATCTGCCGAAGTTCTCAGCCGAAGAAAAACAGAAGAATAAGAAATCCATTGAAGTGAAATAAGGTTTCCGGTGAACCCAACAGATGTATTAACCAGAACGGGCAGCTTCTCGCAAGAGAGGTTGCCCGTTTCTTTTTATATCTCCGGATGTATTTATTTCGCCTTACGCGCTCCTTTCAGAAAACGATTGGTCAGCCATTTGCGTACCGGTTCGTCATAGAGCTTCAGGCAGACATAAGCAAGGACGAAAGCTCCGACAAAGGTCAGTATCATATAAGGAAGACCTTCGGTAATGGTTGCATTATGGTTGCATGCCCAGGCTGTGTATGTATATATCAGTGGATAATGAGTGATATAAACGGGATATGAAATATCGCCCAGGAACTTACAGATACCCACAGAGCGTTTTCCCGTCACTTTACCACCGGCTCCCATCGAGACAATGACCGGGAAGATGAAGATAATGCAAAGTGCCTCGTAGAGTCCGTTCATCCAGAAACCATCTTCACCACCGATTCGGGGAACGGAAAGAACAATCACAATCATCAGGCTACACCACCAGAATGCACGTTTCTTCACCCGTATGAGCCAACCCAAGCGTGAAAGTAACAAGCCTGCAAAGAACGGATAGAGTAAACGGACAAAGCCTACATATTGTTGCTCCCAATTCAAAGCCCACCCGCCTACAATATCACCTTTCGGGGCAGTAAGACAGAGATGTAAAGTTGCACAAGCTGCCAGAAAAACAAGAATGGATAAAGCGACCTTGTTGAATTTACGGACAAACAGTGCGTACAGGATATTGCCGATATATTCATAATAGAGCGACCATGCCGGCCCGTTCAACGGGTGCATTTCCGTCCACCCGCGAATGTCCCACTTCAAAGGAAGGGGAAGCAACGTACAGCCATAGAGCATGATTATCAGAACTGTTCCGACCGATACGTTATCCATATTGGGAAAACAAGGGGATTTCTGGAAGAAAAAGAAAAGGGCGCCGATAATGCTACCCATAATTACCATAGGATGCAGGCGGATGACACGGCGTTTGAAGAAAGTAGCGATACTCATCCGATTCCAGCGGTCATCATAGGCATAACCGATTACAAAGCCCGAAAGCATAAAGAAAAAGTCGACGGCAAGATAACCGTGATTGATGATTTGCGTGAGATGGCTACCACCTGCATGTGCTTCGAAAAGATGGAATATTACGACCATAACAGCTGCCACTCCACGCAATCCATCCAGGATTTCATAATGTGGCTTAGAGGCAAGATAAGTTGTCTGCGTGTTCATTAGGATATCAGATATAATTAATTTCAGATGCAAAAGTAGGATAAAATGTGGAATTACTGAAAGGTACATCAATTATTCTTTCTATAACTCCTCACCGCCCACAAATTAAAGAACACTGCAAAAGCTATCAACGCTCCCAGCTGTGGAAGTAGCTCTACAATGCCACCACCCCGCAGGTAAATGGTACGCATCACCTCTACAAAGTATTTCAGCGGATTGAGCGCGGCAATCAGTTGTGCCCACTCCGGCATGCTGTGTACAGGAGTGAACAAGCCGCTCATCAACATCAGTATCAGCATAAAGAACCACATGACGAACATGGCCTGCTGCAACGTAGCGGAATGATTGGAAATCACCAGACCGAATCCGGAGACAACAAACAGGAAGACCACTGCAAAAAGATATATCGTCACGAAATGCCCCACAGGCAGAATGCCATAAAGCAGCCATGCCAGAAAGAAACATATCGTAAGCACAATGAAACCTATCAGCCAATAAGGTATCAGCTTGGCAAGAATAAACGTCAGTTTGGAGACAGGCGTTACATTGATCTGCTCGATAGTGCCCACCTCTTTCTCGCCTACCACATTGAGCGCCGGAAGAAAGCCGCAAATCATTGTCAGCAACATCACCATCAATGCCGGAACCATAAAGAGCTTATAGTTCAGGTTCGGGTTATACAGATTCTGCGTTGAAATGCCAATCCGGGGTAATCCCATCCCGGCAGACATTGCCTTTGCCGGTGATTCCGATTGCAACTCACGGGTATAGTCATTAATGATGGAAGACAGGTACGATCCGCCCAATCCTCCCTTTGTACCGTTCACCGCATTGACGGCAACCAGCAGGCGGGGACTTTTGCCCGTCACCCAGTTTTTCTCAAAATCGCGGGGAATCTCCAGGATAATATCCGCCGAACCGATTTCGATGGAGTGCAATCCTTCATTGTAAGTATCAGGAAGGGCCGTTGTACGGAAATAGGTGGATGCACCGATCTTATCCACAAGGCGGCGCGAAAGGACGCTGTGGTCATTATCCACAATGTTCAGGTTAATGTTCTTTATCTCCAGATTTGCCGCCCAGGGCATCAGTATCATAATCATACAGGGAAAAATAAGAATCATCTTCGGCAAGAACGAGTTACGGAGCAACTGCTTGAATTCTTTTTCTATCAGAAACTTTATCATACCACCACTCTCCTATTCTAATCGGTTCTTAAACTTCTTGAAACTAATCGTAATCAGCGCAACCGCCATTACAGCAAGAATACTGACTTCCGTCAATACCAGTGAGATGTCCACTCCTTCGATCATCAGCTTCCGCACAGCCTGAATGTACCAGCGGGCAGGAAGTACGGCCGAAATGCCTTGAAGCAGCAAGGGCATGCTCTCTATGGGGAATATCATACCGGAGAGCAGCATGGTAGGCATCATCAGTATCAATCCCGATGCAAGCATGGCAGCAACCTGCGTCCGCGTCACCGAGGAAATCAGCAAGCCCAGAGCTAGGGAAACAAAGATAAAGAGCAGCGATACCACAATCAGCCAAAACAAGCTACCCGCCACGGGAACATCGAGTACATGAACGGACAACAGCAAAATCGTTGTCAGGTTGACAAACGAAAGCACAAAGTAAGGAACTGCCTTAGCAAGAATAATGAATAGCGGCTTCACCGGAGAAACCAACAGTATCTCCATCGTTCCCGTCTCCTTCTCCCGAACAATGGATATGGAAGTCATCATGGCACAAATCAACATCAAGATCAGTCCCATCACACCCGGCACAAAGTTGTAGGCGCTCTTCATCTGCGGATTATAAAGCAGCTTCACTTCGGGAACAATAGTGGAAACCTGCATTCCCGCCGGAAGCATTTCGCGTCCGGCAGAGGATATGATGTTGGCGGCATAACCGGTCTGTGTGGTTGCCGTATTGGGGTCAGTAGCATCGGCCACCAATTGTACACAAGCATCTCCGGTATAAACGTGATTCGCAAATTGCTCGCTGAAGATGACTGCCAGGTCAATGTCTCCCCGTCTGAAAGACTTCTCAACCTCGTCCGGAGTATTCAGATTCGTGGTGACGGAGAAATATTCACTCGCATCCAGACGGTCGATAATGCGCCGGGTGACAACATCGTTCGACGGGTCGAGAACGGCGACACGGACATTCTTCACTTCCGTGGTTATGGCAAAGCCGAAAAGGATAATCTGCACCACAGGCATACCCAGCAATATCAGCATGGTTCGCCTGTCGCGGAAGATATGGAAGCATTCCTTTCGGACAAAAGCTATAAATTGTTTCATTGTTAATTAAGTTACGAGTTACAAGCTACGAGCTACAAGTGGCTGCGCTATGTTTTGAAAGTTACAAGTTATAAGCTACAAGTTACGAGCTACAAGCTACAAGTGGCTACGCTATATTCCGAAAGGTACTTGTAGCTTGTAGCTCGTAACTTGTAGCTAAGTCCGCACCGCCTCCCGTGCCAACTGCTGGAAAACATCATCCATCGTAGCAACTTTAAATTGCCGTTTCAATTCATCGGGTGTATCGAGAGCACGGATCACGCCATCCACCATGATAGAGATACGGTCGCAATATTCAGCCTCATCCATGAAGTGAGTGGTGACAAAGACAGTGATCCCCCGGTCGGCAGCCTGATAAATAAGCTCCCAGAACTGGCGACGGGTAGCAGGATCTACCCCACCCGTCGGCTCATCCAGAAAGACGATCTTCGGTTCGTGAAAGATGGAAACGGAGAAAGCAAGTTTCTGTTTCCAGCCCAGCGGCAGACTTTTTACCAGCGTATCACGTTCGGCACTCAGCCCGATGCGTTCCAGAAGTTCATCGGTCTTGCGGGCTATTTCATCTTCCGTCCTACCGTAAATCCCGGCAAACAGCCGGATATTCTCCCACACTTTCAGGTCTTCGTAAAGAGAAAACTTCTGGCTCATATAGCCGATATTCTTTTTCACATCCTCTGTCCGGGTGGCCACATCAAAACCGGCTACGCGGGCCGTGCCCCCTGTGGGATGGCTCAATCCGGTAAGCATACGCATGGCAGTAGTCTTTCCAGCACCGTTGGCGCCCAGGAAGCCGAATATCTCGCCACGATGGACTTTGAAAGAGATATGATCCACTGCCGTGAAATTGCCGAAACGTTTGGTGAGCTTATCCACTTCGATGACATACTCATCTTTCTGTTCCACCTTGCCGTGTTCCAGCCCTGGCGGACAGAGAATGCTTGCGAACTGGTTCAGAATACGTTCCGGAGTATCTATTCCATGTATCTGTCCCTCATTGATAAAGGCAATGCGGTCACATTGGCGTGCCTCATCAATAATAGGCGTAGAGGCTATAATGGTGATGCCCTGTTCCTTCAACCGGCGAAGCATCCCCCAAAACTCCTTGCGGGAAACAGGATCTACCCCTGTTGTCGGCTCGTCGAGGAAAAGCACATCCGGTTTATGGATAAGCGCACAACTCAACGCCAGTTTCTGCTTCATACCTCCGGACAAAGCTCCGGCACGGCGTTTGCGGAAAGGCTCTATCTGCTGGTAGATATCCTTCACCAATTCATAATTCTCCTCAATGGTGGTATGGAAAACAGTAGCAAAGAAGTTCAGGTTTTCTTCTACTGTCAAGTCCTGATAGAGGGAGAAGCGTCCCGGCATATAGCCTACGCGACGACGGATTTCTTTATAATCCTTCGCTATATCCAGACCGCACACCGAAGCATTTCCACTATCGGGAAGCAGCAAGGTGGTGAGGATACGGAAAAGAGAAGTCTTCCCCGCCCCGTCAGGCCCGATAATACCGAACAACTCTCCGGAAGGAACCGTCAAGGAAACACCCTTCAACACCTCCACCGCCCCATACTTCTTGGTAACGTTATCTACAACAACCGCATGTTCCATAAATTAATCACTAATCACTAACCGTTAATCACTAAACTCCACTCCCCCATACATACCTATCTTTAACAGCCCATCATTGTGCACGGCAATCTTCACGGCATACACCAGGTTGGCACGTTCATTCTTAGTCAGGATAGTCTTCGGGGTAAATTCCGAGGTATCCGAAATCCAGGTTACTACGCCCGGATACCGCTTGTGCTCATCGGTGCCGTAATCGGAGAAGACGGTTACTTCCTGTCCCAGCTTTACCTGCGACAGTTGTTCGGAGGTGATGTAAGCACGAAGGTACATCTGTTCCGTATCGGCCACTTTGAAAAGCGGAGTGCCTATAGCTGTCAGTTCTCCCGCTTCGGCGTACTTTGCCAGTACAGTGCCGGTTATCGGAGAGGTGATGTGACACTTCTTCAACTGGTCTTCCACCTGTGCCACCTGAATACCGACGGATGAACTTTGCCACGTCAGGCTTTGGTGACTGTTGGACAAGCTAGAGTTCTGCGCAACAAGTTGCTTGCGGAGCACTTCAAGCTGGTCTTCCGCATCATCCAGTTGTTTCTGGTTTGCCGCACCTACTTTTAGTAAGTTCGCTACACGGTTCCGTTCGCGCCCGGCGGCAGATATTTGTTCTTTGGTGGCTGCTACCTGTTTCAGGATATCAGGACGCTGTTCTTCGACGGATTTAATGCTTGCCTCCAGTTGCAGCTTCTTCAGGTAGAGCTGTACGGTATCCACTACACCGACTTCTTCACCGGCCTTCAGCAACATTCCTTCTTCTATATCGAAATAAAGCAGGCGGCCCGACGCTTCGGCAGATACAAGCACTTCCGTAGTCTCAAACGTTCCTGTTGCATCCTGTTTCGGGGCACCGTTTCCACAAGCGGAAAAGAGGGCCAATAGGGAACAAAGTCCCAGTAAATTCCTTGATTTCATAATGATATATATTTTTATGCCTTTAATTATTCAATGTATATTTCAGGTTCCAGATGTTCATCAGTAACTGCACCTCATGCAAAGCCTTGGTTTGACGTGCCAGGTTCTCGGCAGTGATTTCACGAAGCATATCGGTTACGGTCAGCGTACCGTTCTCCACTTTAGCTTCGGCAGCCTTGCGGATGTTGACACGTAAACGGATAATCTCATCATCATCCACCATCTGCCGGCGCATGGACTGAATGGCCGAGCTTTGTTGGGTAGATTGCAAGTTGGTATTGAACAGGAACACATCACGGCTGGTCTCCAGCTTACGGCGGTTGTTATCTATCAGCCTGCGATCATTGCGCAACGTGTAGAGGCTACCGAAGTTCCACGACATACGGACGCCCGCTACATAGTATGCGGAGAAATCATCTTTCAACATATTCAATCCCGGATTTCCGTAAGCTCCCTGCACGAACAGCCCGAAGCGGGGACGGAAGCGCGTCTTTAATGAAGATTCCTGTACGTTCAATTGCCCGCCCTGGGCATCGAACCAGCGAAGTTCCGGACGGTTGTTTACCAATGAAGTGGATTCAAAAGCATCGGCAGGCTTCTCCAATGTGGTTCCAGAAGCTATTTCCTTTCCTATAAAGATAGAGAGCATACTCAGATAGGCCTGTCGCGAAGATTCCAGTTCAATGCGTTTCTGCTTCGTGTTCAATATCTCCACGCTTACGGCATCCAGATCGCTCTGATTGGCAATGCCGTTTGCCATATAGTTGGACACCTGCTGATGAGTGCGTCCCAAGTCTTCCAGCAAAAGCTGATTCTGCCTTAACTGTTCGTCCAGCAACAGGATGCCGAAGTATAGCTGATTCACACGATCATTCAGCGCATACATATCCACTTCCTGCTTCTCGCGGTCTATCTCCGAAGCGGCCCGGGTCAGTTGCTTTTTGGAACGGATGTCTCCACCGTCCCAGATGTTCTGCGACACTTCCAACATCACCTGATACTGATCTTTGGGCATACTCTTTATATCGATTCCCGGAACGTCCACCGACAGCTTTGTAACATCACTTTGATAGGTTGCTTTTCCTGAAAGGGTGAATTGTGGCAGATAGCCTTTTCCGGCATTCTCCAAGTTATACTCCCGCGCTTTCTCTATCAGACCGTATTGCCGCACCAGCGGATAATTGGTCTGTGCCGAGTGTTGGCATCCCTCCAGCGTGAGTTGGGCATGCATCTGCACAACGGCAAACAGGAGGGTGAAGAAGAAAATCATTCGTTTCATATCATTGTTTATTAGTTACGAGTTACACGATGCAAAGATAGACCATAAAGCTACACAAATACTTTCTATTAATCGAATGATATGTTCCATTTGTGCGATAAACAGCAAGAATGTTTATAAAATAGCACTGTTTTCTTACCTTTGCCACAGGTATACATCCCCTAACAGAGACGAAAGTAAAATGAAAAAGAACAGACCCCTGAATCTCGGATTTCAAGACTTGAAAGATAATGCAAATCTCATCGCCCATGCTGAGTTCCGTTCCATACAGAAAGGAATCGCCATGGTTATCAATTTTGCTCAGATGCAAAGCACACTGTTCCGCACAGGGCAACCCTATCGTGCCAAAGAAAGCCGCCTCATTCGCATCACGCAGGGTGAAGGCAGGATTTCCATAAATCTGGTGGAGTATGATATAAAAAAGCAAATGATTGTCGTCATCCCCCCCAATTCACTGATAGAAGTGATAGAATTAACACCGGATTATAATTTCCAGGTAATTGTCCCCGAAAATGATTTTCTTCCCGTCGCTCAAGGCAATAGTTTGACAGATTTATATGGCAGGCAGGAAATAGTTCTGTCTCTGAGTGCAGAGGAATGGAAACGCACCGATACATACTTCTCATTGCTGTGGGACAACATGCACTGCACGCTATTTCACACTGAAGTAGTGCAACATTTGGTCACTGCCATATTATATGATATAAGGTATATGCGCGACCAGAAACAGACTTCCACCTCTTCCCGCCTCTCACGGCAGGAGGAGATCTTTAATCGGTTCATAGCATTAGTAAACGAATATGGCAAGCACGAGCACAACATCGGTTTTTATGCTGGCAAACTTTGCCTGACACCGCACTACCTAAGCACAGTAATCCGTGAAGCCAGTGGGCAGACAGTGATGCAATGGATCAACCAGGCGGTTATCCTTGAAGCAAAAGTATTATTGAAACATAGTGATATGCTGGTATTCCAGATATCGGATGAACTGAACTTTCCCAACCCGTCATTCTTCTCAAAGTTCTTCAAACGAACAACGGGAATGACTCCGGCGGAGTATCAGAAGAATACGTAAACAGCCCAAACAAAGACGAGGATGTGTCAAAATAAAGATTTAGAACACAAATTACACGAATTACACGAATAATGTTTTTTATACTTCAGATAATCAGAGCTTATCTGATTTGTTATTTGCGTAATTCGTGTAATTTGCGTTCTTTTATTCAGTTTTGACACACTCTCGTCGCCCTTCCCCAATTTATATAAAAAGGATTATAACTATTCTTATAGCAAGATAATGCGCTTCTGCATGATATCCGTCAGTTGCGCTTTCAGTTGTTTGGCGTTGATAGGTTTGGGCATATATCCGTCAAAACCACTTTCCATGACTTTCTGCTCGTCCGAAGCATAGGCAAAAGCTGTAATGGCAATGACAGGAACCTTTGCCGAGAATTTGCGAATTTCCTGCGTTGCTTCATAACCGTCCATAACGGGCATGTTGATATCCATCAGAATGATTTGCGGATTATGCTCCTTGAACATCTCCACGGCTTCCCTCCCATCCCAGGCATGCAGCAGATTGTAGTCATACTTCAGGATAGATTCGAACAGTTTGTAATTGCTTTCATTATCCTCTGCAATCAGAATCGTCAGCTTGTCCTGATGAACCACGATAGGCTGCACTGCCTCCGGCTTCTTTACTTTGTCTTCCTTCACCGCCGTCCTGTAGGGAAGTGTGAACCAGAACGTAGAGCCTTTTCCTTCATCAGACTCAACCCCGATTTTACCTCCCATGTGGTCCAGCAGCGTCTTGCAAATGGGAAGTCCCAATCCGGTTCCCTGCGCGAAGGTGTTCAGCTTCACGAAACGATCGAAGATGTTCTTCTGCTTGTCTTTGGGGATGCCGCATCCGGTATCGGTTACATAGAAATACAGTTCCTGCCCTCTCACTTTATAGCCGAAGCGGATGCTTCCTTCCTTGGTGAACTTAATGGCATTGGTCACCAGGTTAATAACTAGTTGGGACACCCGGTTCTTCTCCGTATATACCATGCAAGGTTCGGCAGCCTGAAGTTCCAGTTTCACGGCGTCGGACTTCATTTTTAGCAGTAAGCCACGTTCCAGTTCTTTCATCAGCACATTCAGCTCCACATTGGAATAGTGCAACTCTAATGTCCCCGATTCAATCTTCGACAAATCGAGTATATCGCTAACCAGTTGCAGCAACAGCGTATTGTTGTTCTCAATGATGCTGATGTATTCCTGCTTCTCCTGCTCCTCCTCGGTAGATGCCAATATGCCCGAGAAACCGACAATAGCATTCAGCGGTGTACGGATTTCATGGCTCATATTAGCAAGAAAAGCAGATTTCAAACGGTTGGATTCTTCGGCACGGTCTTTTGCCGTGGTGAGTTCCTGCTCCATCTTTTTACGGTTGGTGATGACGAGGGACGAACCGACCAGAGTCAACGGCTTTCCATTCTCATCACGCGTTTCTACGGCTGCCTGCGCTTCCACCCAATCTATCTTGCGCAGATTGTTCTTTTGTACGTTGACTACACGATACTCTTCTTTTACCTTCTCAATGCGTCCTTCTATCAAATCCCGATATGCCTGTTCCACACGTTCGCGGTCTTCCTTGAATATCTTGGAGAAGTATTGGGAATCGGGTACGGCCAGTTGTTCTTCTTCCACTTCCTGGCCCTGAACGCTCAATTCGATCGGCCTGTTGACATCGCACAGAATGGTTTTACTCAGTAAGTCCCATTTCCAGGGAACGATATTGGCCACGTCCAGCGCCATGGCAAGCTTATGGTTCGTAGCGCTGAGTTTCTGCTGCGCTTTATGCAATTCTGTGCTGTCCATACAGAAAATGTCAATCATATTGCCCTGATTGATACCTTTGAGCACTACATCATAAAAGGTATTGGTAGCTTTGAAATAATAAGGAAAGGTAATGGCTTTATTCTCCGTCAACGCCATATTGGTAAAATGCAGGAACTCGGGCATAGTCTCCGGGAAGACCTCGCTTTCCTTTTTGCCTACCACTTCCTCTTTGCGGAAGAATTGCCTTTCGTATTCCGAATTTACATTCCGGTAAATCAGGTCGACGGGATTACCATTCTCATCAGTTATCAACTCTTTCTGCATGTAGAGCAGAGGCATGTTGTTTACCAATGTCTTGTAGGTAGTCATCAACTCTATTTCTTTCCTCTGTGCCTTCTTCAGTTCATTCAGGTTGCGAATGCGGTAGAGGAAAAACAGGGTCAGCAACAAGATGGCGACGAAGGTGCCCAGAATGAAGTAGCGGTATTGCTCCCAGAATGTGGGAGGCTTGTTCAGGAAAAGAGTATCCGCAGGGCATACGGATGGTGAAAGCCCTTTACGCATCAGTAGATCATAATTCATGACAGGCTTTCCACCTGTAGGTATATAGTCGGGGATGTCACGTGCCTGCTTGCCTTTCAGTATATCCGAGATGGTTTGAATCAGTTTATCCTGAAAAAGCTTCTCATCATAGGTATATCCGCCCGTTACGCCTCCTTTCCCGTCCGTCAGGTCTACAAAGTTGAGGGAAAACACGGGGGCAGAAACTGTGGTGATTATTTTGTGAGAGTTGGCGGACAACAGAGTGTTACCGGCAAGATTATATTTGTAGAACCACGAGCCAAACAATACGCCTGTCGTTTGAGGGTTCACATAATAGAGCGAATCCAGCAGTTGGTTCGTGGTTATATTTTCAGAAGACAGGAACTGATATTCGATAGCCGGATAATTCGTCTTCAGTTCTTCCGCTATAATCGCATTATTTTCTAGACTGACTTGCCGCCCGTCACCTATATAGATGAATTTCTCCATAGCCGGAAGCATCTGGGATATCAGACGGACACTCTCCTTCAGGCAGGGATCGGCATATAGCAGGACTAAGTTATAGGGGTCGGCCAAATCAGAGAGAGGAGTCCGGTCGGAAGGCTTGATAAGCGACTTGTGGATATAGACATCCCGCGGCCCCACATAATTCTCCTGCGCGCAAAGCACAATAGGAATATCCCCCCAGACTTTCCTGTATTCATCCCTCAGGATCAGCGCTGAATTTCCCAGCAACACCAGCATGCGGGGGGCATGTTTCGCATACTTGCTGAAGATGCTATCCTTGAACTCATTCAGAATGGTGTCGTTCTCAACCAACAGCATATTCATGTGCTCTGCATAAAGAGTAATGCCGGGGTCTTGCTGCAAGTATTCCGTTATTCGGGAAATCATCCGGCTGCTCCAGGGCGAAGAGTCCGTATACGAATTGATGCACAGGACGTAGTTTTTACTGCCTATAGCGTCTTCTTGCGCTACGGCAAAATTCACAGAAAAGAAAGATAAGAGAAAGATTATGAATTGTTTCTTCATCAATATATGGTGTTTTATATTATGCGAAATAACATACTTGTTTTATTTTGCGCAGCAAAAGTAATCAAAAAAGAAAAAATATACAACTATATTATGATACAGAAAGTGCCTAAAAAACACGCTCCGTTGCCTGGATGATGCAACGAAGCGTTCATATATCGGAATTAATTTCTGAATTCAGGTGTGTTTTCTATTGCTTCCGTATCTTTTCCCTGCAATACGACCGATGCCCATAGATGACAATCACCACAAAGCAAATGAACGGAAGGATGAATGAGAGATTCACCGCAGGCATGCCCAGCAACGTATGGCAATCGATGATACTTGCCTGGAGCGGAGGTAATACCGAACCGCCCAGAATAGCCATAATCAATCCTGCAGCACCGAACTTGGCATCATCGCCCAACCCCTGAAGCGCTATACCGTAAATAGTGGGGAACATCAGAGACATACAGGCTGATACTCCTACCAGGCAATACATCCCCAGGATACTCTGGAAACTGATTACTCCTATCGTGAAGAAAGCAGCCGCAATAGCCAATACCTTCAACAGCAATCCCGGACTGAGGTATCGCAGAATAAACGTACAGATAAAGCGACTGGCACAGAAGATAATCATGGCGATGATATTGTACTCCTGCGAAAGCACTTCCGCCGCCTTTTCTTCCATACCCTGCGACATAAACAGGCGTGTGCCGTATTGGATAACAAATGTCCAACACATGATTTGCGCTCCCACATAGAAGAATTGGGCTATGACTCCTTCACGGTAATGGCGTATCGTGAATATCCGCTTCAATGTAGGCAGAAAGTTGATGCCATGAGACTGGTCACCATTCTTCGGCATCTTCACCATACGGATCACTATCAGCATCGCCAGGATCACAAGCCCGATAATCAGATAAGGCGCAATCAGCACCGCCAGATCCGAATCGCGCACAGCGGAAAACTCCGCATCCGAAAGCCGGCTGCGCTCCACCGTATCCATCGGGTTCAGGCGATTCTGGATAAAGTTCATCGCCACGTACATGCCAAGCAACGAGCCCATCGGATTGAAAGACTGCGCCAGATTCAACCGGCGGGTGGAGGTAGCTTCATCGCCCATAGAAAGGATATAGGGATTACAACTGGTCTCCAGGAACGAGAGTCCGCATGTCAGGATAAAGTAGGCAATAAGGAAGGGATAGTAATTACCTGTCAGCATGGCAGGATAGAACAGGAATGCACCGATGGCATACAGTCCCAACCCCAGCAATACACCCGCTTTATAGGAATACTTGCGGATGAACATAGCTGCCGGAAACGCCATGGCAAAATATCCGCCATAGAAAGCCACCTGCACCAGTGCCCCGTCGGTAACACTCATACGGAAGATCTTGGAAAAGGCTTTCACCATCGGATTCGTAATATCGTTGGCAAAGCCCCACAAGGCAAAGCAACTGGTGATAAGAATGAACGGAATGAGGTAACTTACTCCGTCTTTACTGATAATACTGGTTTTCTTGGTGTTGTTCATGGTATTTCTGTCTTTTGTCAATTAGTCATATAAGTGGAAAATTCGTTCCATCGGTTGCCATTTCTCGGCGGCAGTGGAACCGGGTTTCACAAGCTGGAAGATGGCCATATAGTCTTCCCATTCCTGTTGCCGGGGCAAGGAAGCGAGGCGCTCCATAGCTGCATCCCAATCAAAGCCCACAGGCACTTCGACTATCATAAACAGGCGGGTATCCAAAAGATATATTTCCATTTCCAGAATACCGGCTTCACGGATACCGGCAGGTATTTCGGGCCAGATAGTCCCTTGGCTATGCCGGCGGCGGTATTCGGCTATCAACTGCGGATCGTCACGGAGTTCCAGTGTCCGGCAGATGCGCTCCACAGGTTGTTGATGCTCTTTGGCAGGATAACGTTTGATTGATGTGTCCATGGTAAATCAATATTGAAACGCAAATAAACACAGATTTTAGCAGATTAAAAAGTGATACGGTAATTATCTACGCAAAGCAGTGTTTATCTGCATTCCGGCTAAGTTATTAAATAAATTCTTTGATATCTTCACGATTGCCGATCTCTCCTTTGGCTATGGCCTGCACCAGGATATTACCGATAGCGGTTGCCTCTACAGGTCCGGCATAGACAGGAATACCCAAAGCCTCGGCTGTCAGGCGGTTCAGCAACGAATTACGGCATCCGCCACCGATGATATTGAGCTGTTCTATCGGAGCGGGAAGCAGACGGTTCAGTTGGTCTATTCCTTGCTTATAGCGCAGGGCGAGTGATTGAAGTACACAACGCACTACCTCACCGTAAGTTTCCGGTATAGGCTGTCCGTGCGCTTCGCAATACTCCGCAATGGCATCCTCCATATTCACAGGGTTCTGGAATATCTTATCATCTACGTCAATGACGGATGGAATATCCGCAGATTCGGCGGCAGAAAACAAGAAATCGTACCCACATAGCTCTCCGCTTTCTTTCCATTGTGCCATAAGGCGTTGCAAGATCCAAAGCCCGGTGATATTCTGAAGGAAACGGATCTTACCGCCTACCCCGCCCTCATTGGTGAAGCCGGCCCGACAAGCTTCTTCCGTGAGAATAGGCTCATCCAGTTCAACACCCAGCAGAGACCACGTACCGGAACTGAGGAAAGCGCAAAGGGATTTATCCACCTGTGTCGAAGGAATCGCATAAACAGCGCTTGCCGTATCGTGCGAACCGACAGCTATGACATCCACTTCATCCGTCAGACCAATTTCTTCGGCAATCTCCCGTTTCAGTTTGCCACGTACCGTACCGGGCATCACAATGTCTCCGAAGAGATGTGCAGGTACTCCCAAACGATGGATGAGTGGCTGATTCCAAGTCCGGCTACGTGCATCAAGCAGTTCGGAGGTGGATGCAATGCAGTATTCATTATTTGCCACGCCTGTGAGGAAGTAACTGAAAAGATCGGGCATAAACAGAAGACGATCTGCAACTTCCAATTGCGTATCACCACTTTTCTTCATGCTGTAAAGCTGGAAAAGTGTATTGATGGACATCACTTGTATGCCGGCTTCGGAATAATGCCGAACAAGATTGCCTCCGAAAAACTCTTCCGGCAAACCATCCGTTCGCGGATCACGATAGCACACAGGGTTTCCCAGCAAATTACCGTTACAGTCTATCAATCCAAAGTCCACGCCCCAGGTATCAATGCCAATGCTCCTGATACTATATCCCTTGCGCACCGCTTGCCGGAGTCCGTTCTTCATCTCATCAAACAGAGCAAGGAAATCCCAGTACACATGGTTCCCCATCCGCACCTGGCGGTTCGGAAAACGGTACACCTCTTCCAGTTTCAACGTACCCTGGCAGATGGAACCGGCCATCACACGACCGCTTCCACCTCCAAAATCTACTGCCAGATAGGTATTCATCATTTAGTCTTCTTTCCTAAAATGTATGTTTCAAGATCGTTGATTTCTTCAGGAGTAAGTACTGTGTAGTCTCCTCCGGACTGGATCATGATGCGGCATGCCATTTCAAAGAACATAGCGCGTTCAAAAGCCTGGTCAAAGTCCTTACCACACACCACCTGCCCATGTTTCAGCAAGAGGACGGAATTGTGATCTTTCAAAGCATCAATCACCCCCTGTGCCAATTCTTTCGATCCCGGACGATAATAAGGAACTACCGGAATCTCACTTCCCACATGGCAAGGAATCTCCGCTGTTACGTTGAAGTTCGTAGGACGATTCTTCATACACGCCACAGCCGTGGCATAGTGTGACTGAAAATGCAGAACTACATTCACATCAGGACGCTCACGAAGTACTCCCAGATGGAAACCGCTTTCCATAGAGGGTTTCACTCCATTCAATACTTCTCCTGTAGAAAGGCGGCAGACAGCTACTTTTTCTTTAGGCAGAGAAGGTACCCATGAGCCTGTTCCGGAAAGCAGGACTTCGTCACCAATGCGCCAAGAGATATTGCCGCTACTACATATTGTCAATCCGGCATCTCCTACCCGATGCGCCTGGGCAATGAATTGTTCTATGTGTTCGTTTGTTATCATGTCTATTTCTTATTTGTTATTTATAGATAGGTCCGTACGTTGTGCAAGCTCTGTAATCAGCTCCTTCTTTATCCATACCGAATGCATTCCAGGCAGCAGGACGGAATATCTTCTTCTCATCCACATTGTGCATGCAAACAGGAATACGAAGCATGGAAGCCAGCGTAATCAAATCCTGACCGATATGTCCGTAACTGATAGCACCATGATTAGCTCCCCAGTTATTCATTACCGAGTACACGTCTTCAAATGCCGGTTTATCGCAAAGACGGGGTACAAACCAAGTAGTAGGCCAAGTACGGTCCGTACGTTCATCCAGCAGCTTGTGAACTTCCGGATCAATCTCTACCGTCCATCCCTCAGCAATCTGAAGCACAGGGCCAAGGCCTTTTACCAGATTCAGACGGGTCATAGTTACAGGCATTCCACCCTTTGACAGGAAGTTGGAAGAGAAACCACCGCCACGGAAATAATCACGGTTAGCGGGATACCAGGTGGTAGCTTCAAGACATTTCTCCATTTCAGCCTCAGAAATTTCCCAATGAGGTTTCATAACAGGTTCACCCTGTGCATTTGTTTGCTGGCCTGTACCGTCCAGAGTGGTAGCACCGGAGTTTATCAGATGGATAATACCATTAGCTGCCAAACCGGTCAATTCTTTACCTGTAACACGTTTCACAGCTTCAGGACTCCAATATGTACGCACGTCAGAGAATATCTGTGCACGGTTTGTCAGCAAATGGCCGAAAAGCATGGCTACACCGTTGCAGGCATCATTTTCAGTAGCTACTACATATGCTTCACGGATACCGTTCCAGTCAAAAGAAGTATTCAGCAGAGCTTCGGAGTAGTCACCATTCGGATAAAAATCCGTCCACTGGCGTTGTCCCTGGAAACCGGCGGCAATGGCATTGTGTCCAAGTGCTTCTTCCTTGAATCCCATTTCGCGAAGTTTCGGATTACCTTGTATAAGGTCGCGCATGATGAGGGTCATCTTCACAATAAACTCCCAGTCTTCGTCTTTTTGCTCACGAGTCTTGGTCTTTGCGGGGATATTGAAATCCTTACCCTCATTTTTCTTGCAATATTTCTCTGTCCATGCCATGGCTTTAGCGAACTCTTCCTTATCATAGATGCCCTCAGTCATGCGACGGATAATTTCAGTCAGGTCTACAGATTCGCAACGGATGCCCAGATATTCCTGAAAGAAATCCGGATTCACAATAGAACCGGCAATACCCATGGATACGCTACCCATCGACAGATAAGATTTTCCGCGCATGGTTGCTACTGCCTGTGCGGCACGTGCAAAACGAAGCAGTTTTTCTGCAACGTCGGCAGGGATGGAATTGTCATCCAGATCCTGCACATCACGTCCGTAAATCCCAAAAGCAGGTAATCCTTTTTGTGCATGTCCCGCCAGTACAGCTGCCAGATATACAGCTCCCGGACGTTCCGTACCGTTAAATCCCCAAACAGCTTTCGGATAATACGGATTCATGTCCATAGTCTCGGCACCGTAGCACCAGCAAGAGGTCACTGTGATAGTAGAACCCACGCCTTCGCGTTCAAACTTCTCGGCACAAGCCGCACTTTCGGCTACGCGACCGATGGTACTGTCTGAAATCACACACTCCACCGGACTTCCGTCACCATTCTTCAAGTTACTGGTGATCAACTCGGCTACTGCTTTAGCCAGATTCATTGTCTTTTCTTCAAGGCTTTCACGTACGCCACCCTGGCGGCCGTCGATAGTGGGACGAATCCCGATTTTCGGATACTTTTTCATGCTATCATTATATTTGGTTAATAAAACATCATCTATGCTGAACTGTGCTGAAATCAGTTTGTAAAAAAGGCTATAAAGAGCCTCTTAAATTTACTTCCGTCGGCAAACAAACCTGTATGGGTTTGCCACTCAAGATGAAATCTGCCGTCAGGATTCCCATCTTTTGCCAATCAACACTCATCACTGTTATTCCCTTATCAATCACTTCATAAGCCGGCGTATCATTATAGGCTATCAAGCCGAAATCAACGCCACACGTCAAACCTGCCGCACGGCTCTTCTTCACAATCTCCACCACATCCACCTGACGGATGGCAATATAGGCTTCACCGGAATGCACTTCCCTGTCGTCCAAAGTCTCTATTATCTCACATTCCAATTGATGATCTACACAAAACTTCCTGAAATAATCGCACGTCTCCTTGGGATGCTTACTTTCCCGTGCCAGAAACAGGATAAGCTTGCGATAGTTCTGCAACCTATCTGACAATTGAGCCATAGCTGCGTAAAAAGCTTCACCGAAGTCCTGACAGATGTATGAATATTCCCGCTTATCAAACTGCCCGAAATCAAGCAGCAACAGGCGGGAAGAGTCTATCTTATAGAGATAAGGAGAAATCTTTTCATTATCGAAGTTCATTACCACGTACTTATTATAACGGCCAATGGAATCGCGAAGAATAGCATTGAACAATGCTTCGTTATACTGATGAAACCACAGGTCTACCTTATAACGCGTGGAAAGACGGCGGATGATGCTGTTATACAGCGTATCTTTAAAAGGTGAATATTCATCGAGCAGCAGCAGGATATTTTTCTGGCGGTTCACCACATAGTAACCTTTACCAGGAGTAGAGTCGATAATCCCCCGCTCCTTCAGATCAATAAAAGCTTTAAAAACCGTATCGCGGGAAACTTTATAATCGTGGCTCAGCTGATTGATGGAAGGCAGGGCGGTATCCGTCTTGTAACGTCCCATGGAAATATCCTGGCTAATCAAATCGGCCAGTTGTTTTACCTTCGTCGTTTGTTGCCCGAAAATTGTTTTCATATTGCGTATACAGGTTTAATCAAAGTAAGGATGGCACAGGTAACTGTGCTGAACTGTGCTGGTGCAAAGAAAGCTTATTTATTCTGAATCAGCAAGAAATAGAGATATGTTTTGCAGCATATAAAAAGCAAAAGCCCCGTTACATCTTTGCAATGTAACGGAGCATTCTATTTCCAAAGTTATTAAAACAAATCCGAATGTGTTCCGGTATTAAGCAGCAACAAAGTCAATTCCTTATCATTCTGCTCCCATATCAACAACCAGTCCGGCTTTATATGACACTCCCAATATCCGGAAAATTGTCCCGACAATATATGAGGTTTATATTCAGCCGGCAATGAACCGTTTTCTTGTAAAAGAGTTATCACTTTATGCAAAAGTTCAATATCTAACCCTCGTTTCTGGCAACGCTTCAAATCTTTCTTGAACTATCCGGTATATGTCAATGTATATGCCATCAGCCTAATATTTGCTTAAATAACTCATCTGCATCTTTTGCTTTATACACACGTCCGGCCTTCACATCCTCCATAGCCTTTTCTATACCCGACTTTTTGTCAGTAATAGTCCAGCCCATCTTCTTTGCCAATTCTTTGAATAACTTTAAGTCAGCTTTCGGCAACTCAAATGAAATGGTTTCCATCGTTGTATCCATAAATCTACCCTCCTATACTTTTATAGTTATAGATGCAAAGTTAAACCATTCTCCCCGACTAACAAATGCTTTTCTCATTTTGTTATACAGAGATTATTTATACTCCGCCCACGATTTAATTGCCAGATCATCCAGCGTCATCGTACAGAAAGCATTGATGAAAGCACTTGCCAGGCGGGCATTCGTAATCAGCGGAACATTCAGGTCGATAGCGGCACGACGAATCTTATATCCGTTGCTCAACTCACCCGCAGTGAGGTTCTTCGGAATATTCACCACCATGTCAATCTCCTTTTTGTGCAGCATATCCAACGCTTGCGGCTGTTGGTTAGTCTCACTGGGCCAATACACCTGCGTATTCTCCACCCCATTCTCCGTAAGGAACTTACTGGTACCTCCCGTTGCAAAGAGCTTATACCCTTTTTGCTGAAGCAGACGGGCAGCGGAAAGCATTTCCACCTTCTGTTTCGGTGTACCGGTAGAAAGCAGGATATTCTTCTTCGGTATGCGGTAACCTACAGAAAGCATAGCCTTCAGCACGGCACAGGACGTATCACTTCCGATACAACCGACCTCACCTGTAGATGCCATATCCACACCCAACACCGGGTCGGCCTTTTGCAAGCGATTGAAAGAGAACTGGCTGGCCTTGATGCCTACATAATCCAGTTCAAAGAGATTCTTATTCGGCTTTTCTACCGGAAGCCCTAACATCACCTTCGTAGCCAGTTCGATAAGATTAATCTTCAGCACCTTACTAACGAACGGAAAACTACGGGATGCACGCAGGTTACACTCAATCACCTTGATGTCATTCTCACGAGCCAGGTACTGGATATTGAACGGACCGGAGATATTCAATTCGCGTGCAATCTCACGACTGATACGCTTAATGCGGCGTACCGTCTCCACATAAAGCTTCTGAGGCGGAAATTGAATCGTAGCATCACCCGAATGTACCCCGGCAAACTCAATATGTTCAGAGATAGCGTATGCCACAATTTCTCCATTCTGTGCCACCGCATCCATCTCCACTTCCTTGGCATGTTCGATGAACTGACTGACAACCACCGGATGCTTCTTCGATACATTGGCCGCAAGTTGCAGGAAGCGTTCCAGTTCTTCCTGATTGGAACAAACGTTCATTGCAGCACCCGAAAGCACGTATGACGGACGCACAAGTACCGGGAAACCCACTTCTTCCACAAACTCGTTGATGTCATCCATGCTCGTAAGCTCGCGCCAGCGAGGCTGGTCTACGCCGATACGGTCCAGCATGGCAGAGAACTTCTCACGGTCTTCGGCATTGTCAATGCTTTTGGCGGAAGTACCGAGTATAGGTACCTTCTGCGCATCCAGACGCAGGGCAAGGTTATTCGGTATCTGACCACCGGTAGAAACAATCACCCCGTGCGGATTTTCCAGTTCAAGGATATCCATTACCCGTTCGAAGGTAAGTTCGTCGAAGTAGAGGCGGTCGCACATATCATAGTCCGTAGATACGGTTTCGGGATTATAGTTGATCATAACGCTGCGATACCCCTCTTTACGGATGGTATTCAGTGCCTGTACACCGCACCAGTCAAACTCTACGGAAGACCCGATACGATACGCACCGGAACCAAGTACAACGATGGATTTACGGTCACCGAGGTAATGAACATCATTAGAGATGCCACTATACGTCAGATACAGGTAATTAGTCTGTGCAGGATATTCGGCAGCAAGAGTGTCTATTTGCTTCACTACAGGAACAATGCCGACACTCTTGCGATGATTGCGCACATAGAGGATACCATCTTCCATATCTCCCTCGTAACCAATGGCGCGGGCTATCTGGAAGTCGGAGAAGCCTTGCACTTTCGCTTTCTTCAGCAGTTCAAGGGGCAGGTCGATGATTTGTTTGTGGTTCTTGCTCCATTGCTCCAGCTCTTTGCTGGTGTTCATGATGTTCATCAGCTTCTCCAGAAACCACTTATCGATCTTCGTCAGTTCGTGCACCTGATCAACGGTATATCCGGCACGGAAAGCTTTGGATATGACGAAGATACGCTTGTCCGTCGGTTCACGGAGCGCTTTATCTATATCAGAGATAACAAGTTCCTTATTTTCCACGAAACCATGCATCCCCTGTCCTATCATACGCAGACCTTTCTGAATAGCTTCTTCAAAAGTACGGCCGATAGCCATCACCTCGCCTACTGACTTCATGCTGGAACCCAGTTCCTTGTCTACACCATGGAACTTACCCAAGTCCCAACGGGGTATTTTGCAGACCACATAGTCCAATGCAGGTTCAAAGAAAGCACTTGTGGTTTTTGTTACAGAATTCTTCAGGTCGAATAATCCGTAGCCAAGACCGAGTTTTGCAGCAACGAAAGCAAGCGGATAACCCGTAGCTTTAGAGGCCAGAGCAGAAGAACGGCTCAAGCGGGCATTTACTTCAATCACTCTATAATCTTCACTTTCAGGATCATAAGCATACTGCACATTGCATTCTCCTACAATACCGATGTGGCGAATGATACGGATAGCAAGTTCGCGCAGCTTATGATAATCGGAGTTACTGAGCGTCTGTGACGGAGCGATAACAATGGACTCTCCCGTATGGATACCCAGCGGGTCGAAGTTCTCCATGTTGCAGACGGTGATACAGTTGTCAAAGCGGTCGCGCACCACCTCATACTCCACTTCTTTCCATCCACGCAAGGATTTTTCCACAAGCACCTGCGGGGAGAAGGAGAAAGCTTTCTCAACCAACACATCCAGTTCTTCTTCATTGTCACAGAAGCCGGAACCCAGTCCGCCAAGCGCGTATGCAGCGCGGACAATCACCGGATAACCCAATTCGGCAGCAGCACGACGGGCATCAATGGCATTTTCTACGGCTTCGCTTTTAATAGTCTTTACATTGATTTCATTCAGCTTATGAACGAAAATCTCACGGTCTTCCGTATCAATAATGGCTTGTACGGGAGTACCGAGAACTTTTACACCATATTTCTCAAAAACTCCGTCTTTGTAGAGGGCAACACCGCAATTCAGTGCCGTTTGTCCGCCAAAGGCAAGCATAACGCCATCCGGACGTTCTTTTTCGATGACTTTCTCTACAAAATAAGGAGTGACAGGCAGGAAGTAAATCTGATCGGCAACGCCTTCCGAAGTCTGCACAGTAGCGATATTCGGGTTGATAAGAACGGTGTAGATACCTTCTTCTTTCAAGGCTTTGAGTGCCTGGCTGCCGGAGTAGTCGAACTCACCTGCCTCACCGATTTTCAGAGCACCGGAACCGAGTAGCAGGACTTTCTTTATATTGTTTTCTTTCATTGTATTTATTCTTTAATAAATTCTCAAGTCTATTGTTTTTATAATAGCTTCACGAACTCATCAAACAAAAAACCCGTATCCGTCGGTCCGCTGGCAGCTTCCGGATGGAATTGTGCAGAGAACCAGGGATTCCGTTTATGTTTAATGCCCTCATTAGACCCGTCGTTCATATTGATGAACAGTGGTTCCCAATCTTCCGTCAGCGTAGTGTTGTCCACTGCATAACCATGATTCTGCGAAGTGATGAAGCAACGCTCCGTGCCCACCATACGCACCGGCTGGTTGTGACTGCGATGACCATATTTCAACTTGTATATCTTTGCTCCTCCTGCCTTGCTCAGCAACTGATTTCCCATGCAGATACCGAAGATAGGTAGTTTTTCATTCTTCATTGCCCGGCGGATATTCTGCACCGCAGCATCACAGGTATCCGGATCACCCGGGCCGTTACTGATAAAAAGTCCGTCGAACTCCAGTTCATTATAATCATAATCCCAAGGCACACGGATGACTTCCACATCACGCTTCAGCAGACAGCGGATGATGTTGGTCTTCACTCCACAATCCACAAGCACCACTTTTTTCAATGAAGAATGAGGAATGAAGAATGAAGAATTAGCTGCGCTGCGGGTAGCGTTGCCATCGGGGAAGTAGTGAATAATCTCCTTGCAGCTTACTTTGTCTACATAGTTTACGCCTTCGTAAACAGCGGATAGTGCAGGCAATTCTTCATTCTTAATTCTTAATTCTTCATTAAATACGATGCGCCCCATCATCACGCCATGTTCGCGGAGCACCTTTGTCAACTCACGCGTATCGATACCTGTGATACCCGGCACCTGTTCGCGCTTCAGCCAACCAGCAAGGCTTTCCACAGCGTTCCAATGGCTAAAGTCCTCACTATAATCACTCACAATGATGGCTTCCGCATGGATACGTTCACTTTCCATAAAGGTAGCCAGTCCATTCGGTTCGATAGTGAAAGGCGGCACACCATAATTGCCCACCAACGGATAAGTGAGCGTCATCAACTGTCCGGCATACGAGGGGTCAGTCAAGCTCTCAGGATACCCCGTCATAGCTGTGTTGAAAACCACCTCTCCCGCTACCGGCTTTTCGTAGCCAAACGACTTGCCGTGGAAGCGGCTCCCGTCGTCGAGGATAAGAGTTACATTTCTCATCTATATATTTACGATTTAACTATTTACTATTTACGATTGAGATTACTTCTTCTTGGCGATAACGTTCTACAATGACATTCTTCAATCGTAAATCGTACATCGTCAAATCGTACATCTCAAAATTGATATACTTGTTCTATATAGTCAATAAAGGCATTATTCAGCATCTTCACCCCGCCCGGCGTAGGATAATCACCGCTGAAATACCAGTCTCCCCGATGATTGGGACAAGCCTCATGCAGCCCCTCCAACGGTTGGTATACGATTTCCACCTTCGCCTTTGTTCCGGCAGGTGTCAGCAGTTCCACCATCTTGGCGGAGATTTCCTCGTCGGTGAAAGGTGCGTAGATATCCTTCACATAGTTCACCATTTGCTCCTTCGGCAGTCCTACCTGGTCTTTCGATTTACGGTAGGCAGCGGCGATCACATCTTTCATATCCCGGTCTTTCAGTAACTCAATGGCAGCCTTGAAAGCGATGAATTCACTCATCTTTGCCATATCGATGCCGTAATAGTCGGGATAACGCACCTGCGGGGAAGAAGAAACAATCACAATCTTCTTGGGGCCCAGACGGTCGAGAATACCGATGATACTCTGTTTCAGAGTGGTTCCACGCACAATGGAGTCATCGATGATGACGAGATTGTCCACACCCGGCACAAGACTGCCATAGGTGATATCATACACGTGCGCAGCCAAGTCATTACGGCTGTTTCCTTCTGCAATAAACGTGCGCAGTTTGATGTCCTTGATGGCTACCTTCTCACTACGGATACGGTGGGAAAGTATCCGTTCCAGCTCCTCCAGATTGGGGCTATGTCCCAGGGAAGCGATCTGTTGCACTTTCTCTTCATTCAGATAATCATCCAGTCCCTGCAACATGCCGTAGAAAGCAACTTCCGCTGTATTCGGGATAAAGGAAAACACGGTATGGTCAAGATCTTTATTAATGGCTTTCAAGATGTTAGGTATCAGTTTCTCACCCAATAGTTTACGTTCCCTGTAAATATCCACGTCACTGCCCCGTGAGAAATAAATACGTTCGAAAGAACAGGGTTTCACCTCACGCGCTTTATTAATCTGGGTGGTACGCAGCTTGCCCGCCTTGTTAATCAGCAAGGCTTGTCCGGGCATCAATTCCTTAATGCTGGCTGCCGGCACATTGAAAGCGGTCTGTATCACAGGACGTTCGCTGGCAAGCACTGCCACTTCATCATCCTGATACCAGAATGCGGGGCGGATTCCCCACGGGTCGCGCACGGCAAACGATTCACCACTTCCCGTCAGTCCGCATATCACATAGCCTCCGTCCCACTCCTTGCTCGAAGTGCGCAACACATTGGCCAAGTCAATATGATCTTCTATATAGTGAGTCACGCCCATGCCTGTCAATCCTTCCGCTTCGGCAAGATTGAAGAGGCGCTCCACTTCACGGTCCAGTCGATGCCCCACTTGCTCCAACATGATGTACGTATCGGCATACTTCCGCGGATGCTGGCCGATGGCAGTGATACGCGCAAAAATCTCATCCACGTTCGTCATGTTGAAATTGCCGCAAAGAGCGAGGTTCTTAGCCCGCCAGTTGTTACGCCTCAGAAAAGGGTGAACATAGGAAATACCGCTCTTTCCGGTAGTGGAATAGCGCAAGTGCCCCATGTAAGCCTCGCCCACAAAAGGGAGGTATTTCTTTGCGTAATCCGCATCATGAAGCTGCTCTTTTGTCAGATCCTTAAAGTTGCCCTGCACCGTACCGAATATCTCGGTAATGGCGCCCGAACCGAGTGCACGCTCACGGAACATATACTCCTCACCGGGATTTGCTTCCAGCTTTACGCAAGCCAGACCGGCGCCCTCTTGTCCGCGGTTGTGCTGCTTCTCCATCAGAAGATAGAGTTTGTTCAAACCGTACATCCATGTACCGTACTTCTGTTCATAGTATTCCAGAGGTTTCAGCAGGCGTATCATGGCAACGCCGCATTCATGCTTCAGTTCTTCCATCGATTTATTTACTATTTGACGATTTACTATTTACTATTTGATAGATATGTTGTTCACTCTACCGTGACGCTCTTCGCCAAGTTTCTCGGCTGATCCACATCCATCCCCTTGCATACTGCGATATGATACGCCAACAACTGCAACGGTACCGTAGTAACCAACGGGTCAAGGCACTCTATTGTTTCCGGCAACTCGATGCAAGTATCGGCAATCTTGCTGATAACCGTATCCCCTTTTGTCACCAGGGCAATCACTTTTCCCTTACGCGCCTTGATTTCCTGTATATTGCTCAGTACTTTCTCATAAAGTCCGTTCTGGGTGGCAATCACTACTACCGGCATTTCGGCATCTACCAATGCGATAGGCCCGTGCTTCATTTCAGCAGCCGGATAACCCTCGGCATGGATGTAAGAGATTTCTTTCAGTTTCAACGCGCCTTCCAAGGCTACAGGGTACGAATATCCGCGTCCCAGATAGATAAAGTTATGCGCATACGTGAAGATCTTGGAAAGCTCCGCAATGCTACCGTTCAGTTTCAACACTTCTTTCATCTTATCAGGAATATGGTTCAGTTCCTGCACGATGGCAAGGAATTGCCCCTCATCTATCGTATTCTTTTCCTTGGCAAGCGTCAGCGCCAGCATAGTGAGCACTGTCACCTGTCCCGTAAACGCTTTGGTAGAAGCCACTCCGATTTCGGGGCCTACGTGGATATAAGAACCCGTATGCGTAGCCCTCGGAATAGACGAGCCAATCGCATTACAGATGCCATAGATAAATGCCCCACGGCTCCGCGCCAGTTCCACAGCTGCCAGTGTATCCGCCGTCTCGCCACTTTGCGAAATCGCAATCACTACATCCTTGCTGTCTATCACCGGATCGCGGTAACGGAATTCCGAGGCATACTCCACTTCCACCGGAATGCGGCAAAGGCTTTCTATCAGATGCTTCCCGATGAGCGCCGCATGCCAGGAAGTACCGCATGCCACGATGATGAAACGTTTGGCTGCCAACAGGCGGTCTTTGTTATCAATCACTGCGGAAAGCACCACATTCGTGCTTTCTACATTGATACGTCCGCGCATACAGTCGTGAATGCAATCGGGCTGCTCAAAGATCTCTTTCAACATGAAGTGCGGATACCCCCCCTTTTCCAACTGTCCCAGGTTCAGCGCCACCGTCTTTACTTCGTGCGGACATTCCACATTCTTCAGGTTCACCACCTTCAATTTCTCTCCGCGGCGGATGACGGCAATCTCTTCATCCTCCAAATATACTACTTTATCTGTATATTCCACAATCGGCGTAGCATCCGAAGCCAGAAAAAACTCATCTTCACCGATACCTACCACCAACGGGCTACTCTTGCGGGCCGCTATAATTTCATCCGGATTGTCCTTATCCAGCACGGCAATGGCGTATGCGCCGATTACTTCACGCAACGCTAATTGCACAGCAGTCAGCAGATCTGTTTTTTTAGATTTCTGGATGAATTCTATCAGTTGCACCAGTACTTCGGTGTCCGTACTGCTTTTGAATGAATAGCCTTTAGCCTGGAGTTTTTCTTTGAGAACGGCGTAGTTTTCGATGATGCCGTTATGAATGAGGGCGAGATGTTCGGAAGAGGAATAATGAGGATGGGCGTTAGCGGAGCAAGGTTCCCCGTGCGTAGCCCAACGGGTATGGGCAATTCCGATGTTACCGGAAATATCTTTTTGAGTAACGAAAGTTTCCAGTTCCGAAACCTTACCTTTCGTTTTGTACACATTCAACTGTCGGTTATCACTGATTAATGCTACCCCTGCACTATCATATCCGCGATACTCTAATCGCTTCAATCCTTTGATAAGAATGGGGTAGGCTTTCTTTTGACCAATATAGCCTACTATTCCACACATACTAATTAATATTTGGTTTTGCGCTGCAAAGATATAAAAACCCAAGAACATAAAGTTAATGTTTTGCCTATTTATTTATCAAAAGAATAGAAAAAAGTTGTTTTTACATCAAAACGTTAAAGAAATCAAACTTATTAAATCAAAAGGCGTAAATTAACAAAATCAAAGCAAGCAGTAGAATTTTAGTTTTATATTGAAAGAATATCTCCTTTTTTGATTGTAATCTGACAAGAAAGGGAACTGCTTTAAATGCCTCCATATTGCCAAATTGCCATATTGCCACATTGCCAAATTCATAAGGCTTGGCAACGGATTCATAGTTAAAAGAAATAATTTCTTTATTATCAAGCTAAGTGATAAATAAGAAAGACCTGTTGATGGAATTGATTTTTCTTCTTTGACGGGGTATGAGC
>NZ_CBVI010000093.1 GCF_000513195.1 Bacteroides timonensis
GCATTTAACTCATTTCTGTACGAAAATGAGCAAATATCCGAAAAAGGATTGAAATTTTGAAAATCACTTTGCTTTTGATAATATAATACTACAATAAGACAATGCTCCGCCTACCCTTAAACCTCCCCAAAACCTGTGTCAGGGAAAGTCGTTACCTTTGCCACCCTCAGTCGTTACCTTTCCTACCCCAAACTCGTTACCTTTCCATACCCCCTCTCTGGGGGTGTTGTAGAGGCGATTTTAGTGATGATACTCTGTTTCCGGCTAAGGAATGCGAAGTGGTAAAAAAACAGGATATCTGAAAACAAATGACCTGTCATTCATTATTATTAATATCGGAATTAGTTCCTTCTGTACCATTTTGAATCACCTCATACCGATCTGAACATTTTGATTCGGTTACCCCATAAAATAACTAAGGTGTAATGAGGTGATTGCTACTTTACCACCCGTCCCCAATAAACTTCAGCAAAGCAATAACTGTTGCAACAAGATTTCATATCAGCAAGTATCCTGATATTATCCGAACCGTATCCGATCCGTACCTGCTCCGTAGTTACTCCGTAGCTATAAGAATAGAGTTACTACGGAGATAGTACGGAGATGCTACGGAGCAGACACGGAGATTATACGGAGATCATACGGAGATTACATGGAGATAGCACGAAACTGATAAAAATACAAAGATTAATTGCCACGACCTACAATTTGGCAATGTGGCAATATGACAATTTGGCAATATGATGAAATGACCAACAGCTTCATTAATTTCAATACAAAATAAAAAACACCATATTTCTTTTAATTTAAAAGGAAATAGCTCTGTTTTATATCATATTAAAAGAACATTCATTCGAGTAAGTATTTTATAAATCACAAACGCGCACCCAATCTTATCATTTTGAAACTATTTATATATCTTTGTCGAACATTTTGATAGTAATAATAGGTATTATCGCAAAATAAAGTAAACTTAAAATGAAGAAAGAAGAACTTTTTAACAACAAAACAAAAGTGCAACCCTATCAACGACAGCCCAGGCAGTTGGGCTTGTATGATACAGAAAACGAGCATGACGCTTGTGGTGTCGGTATGTTAGTGAACATCCACGGAGGCAAGTCACACGAACTGGTGGAGTCTGCATTGAAGGTGTTGGAAAACATGCGTCACCGGGGCGCCGAAGGTGCGGATAACAAAACCGGAGACGGTGCCGGCATCCTGCTGCAAATTCCGCATGAGTTTATTCTTTTGCAGGGTATTCCTGTTCCCGAGAAAGGGAAATACGGTACAGGCCTCCTCTTTCTGCCGAAAGATGAGAAAGACCAGGGTGCTATCTTAAGTATCATCATCGAAGAGATTGAAAAAGAAGGATTGACATTGATGCACCTGCGCAATGTGCCCACCTGTCCCGAAATTCTGGGAGAATCGGCACTTGCCAACGAACCGGATATCAAACAAATTTTCATCACCGGATTTACGGAAAGCGAGACAGCCGACCGTAAACTCTATCTCATAAGAAAAAGAATAGAAAACAAAGTACGCAAATCGGATATTGCCATGCGCGAGGATTTCTACGTTGTCTCCCTATCCACGAAGAACATCATCTATAAAGGTATGCTCTCTTCACTGCAACTGCGAGGCTACTTCCCCGATCTGACAAACCCCTACTTCACCAGCGGCATAGCACTGGTGCACTCCCGCTTCAGCACCAACACCTTCCCTACCTGGGGACTGGCACAGCCGTTCCGCCTCCTGGCTCACAACGGCGAAATCAACACCATCCGCGGCAACCGGGGTTGGATGGAAGCCCGTGAAAGTGTGCTCTCCTCTCCCGTCCTGGGCGACATCAGGGAGATACGCCCCATCATTCAGCCGGGGATGAGCGACAGTGCCTCACTGGACAATGTATTGGAATTTCTCGTTATGTCAGGCCTCAGCCTGCCGCACGCCATGGCCATGCTGGTGCCGGAATCTTTCAATGAAAAGAACCCCATCAGCGAAGATCTGAAAGCATTTTATGAATACCATTCCATCCTGATGGAACCATGGGATGGCCCTGCCGCCTTGCTCTTCAGCGACGGGCGTTTTGCGGGCGGTATGCTCGACCGTAACGGATTGCGTCCTGCACGCTATCTGATTACGCACAACGACATGATGGTAGTTGCCAGCGAAGTGGGCGTGATGGATTTCGAACCGGGAGACATCAAAGAGAAGGGACGACTGCAACCGGGTAAGATACTACTGGTAGATACCGAGAAAGGAGAAATCTACTACGACGGGGAATTGAAAAGACAGTTGGCCGAAGCCAAGCCTTACCGCAGTTGGCTGGCAACGAACCGCATCGAACTGGATGAGCTGAAAAGCGGCCGTAAAGTAGCGCACACTGTGCCCGATTACGAGAGGATGCTGCGCACCTTCGGCTATTCCAAGGAAGATGTGGAGCGGCTCATCGTCCCTATGTGTACCACAGGTGCCGAGCCTATCAACTCAATGGGGAATGATACGCCGCTTGCCGTGCTTTCGGATAAGCCGCAACTGCTGTACAACTACTTCCGCCAACAGTTTGCACAAGTCACCAATCCGCCTATCGACCCGATACGCGAGGAACTGGTAATGTCACTGACGGAATATATCGGTGCCGTGGGCATGAACATCCTGACACCCAGCGAAAGCCATTGTAAGATGGTGCGCCTCAACCATCCCATCCTGAGCAATGCACAACTGGATATTCTTTGCAACATCCGCTACAAAGGTTTCAAAACGGTGAAACTACCCTTGCTGTTTGAAGTAGCAAAGGGCCGTGCCGGATTGCAGGAAGCACTCACAGCACTTTGCAAGCAAGCGGAAGAGTCCGTCAGCGAAGGGGTGAACTACATTGTACTGAGCGACCGTGATGTGGACGCCACCCATGCGGCTATCCCCTCCCTACTGGCAGTAAGCGCAGTACACCACCACCTGATTTCGGTAGGAAAACGTGTACAGACAGCATTGGTCGTGGAAAGCGGTGAAATACGCGAGGTGATGCATGCAGCCCTGTTACTGGGATTTGGCGCCAGCGCCCTGAACCCTTACATGGCATTCGCCGTGATAGACAAGCTGGTGGCGAAGAAAGAAATCCAGTTGGATTATGCCACTGCCGAAAAGAAATATATCAAATCCATCTGCAAGGGATTGTTCAAGATCATGAGTAAGATGGGTATCAGTACTATCCGTTCGTATCGGGGAGCGAAAATATTCGAAGCCGTAGGTTTGAGTGAAGAGCTCAGCAATGCTTATTTCGGCGGGTTGAGATCCACAATAGGCGGTATCCGGCTGGATGAAGTCGCACACGATGCAATCGCATTCCACGATGCAGGTTTTGCCGTACAGGTAGACGGATTACTCCCCAACAACGGTTTGTATGCTTTCCGTAAAGACGGAGAAGAACATGCATGGAATCCGGAAACCATTTCTACCTTGCAACTTGCCACACGCCTAGGCAGCTATAAGAAGTTCAAAGAATTCACCAGTCTGGTAGACAGAAAAGAAGCGCCTATCTTCCTGCGCGATTTCCTGGATTTCCGCCGTGACCCCATTTCCATAGATAAGGTTGAACCGGTAGAAAGCATCATGCACCGCTTTGTGACGGGTGCCATGAGTTACGGTTCTATCAGCAAAGAAGCGCATGAGGCAATGGCCATTGCCATGAACCGGATTCACGGACGCAGCAACACAGGTGAGGGAGGCGAAGACAGCGCACGCTTTACGCCCCGCGAAGACGGAACCAGTCTGCGTAGTGCCATCAAGCAGGTAGCTTCGGGACGTTTCGGCGTAACAACGGAATATCTGGTGAACGCCGATGAAATACAAATCAAGGTGGCACAAGGGGCCAAACCGGGTGAAGGGGGTCAGTTGCCAGGCTTTAAAGTAGACCAGGTGATTGCGAAAACACGTCATTCCATTCCCGGCATTTCATTGATTTCTCCCCCGCCCCATCACGACATTTATTCCATCGAAGACCTGGCACAGTTGATCTTCGACTTGAAGAATGTAAATCCTCGTGCCAAGATCAGTGTGAAACTGGTAGCCGAAAGCGGTGTAGGAACCATTGCCGCCGGAGTGGCCAAAGCAAAAGCAGACCTTATTGTCATCTCCGGTGCGGAAGGTGGTACGGGCGCCTCTCCTGCCTCCAGTATCCGCTATGCCGGTATCTCTCCTGAACTGGGACTAAGCGAGACGCAACAGACTCTCGTACTAAACGGTCTGCGCGGGCAAGTGATGCTGCAAGTGGACGGGCAACTGAAAACCGGTCGTGACATCGTATTGATGGCGATGCTGGGTGCCGAAGAGTTCGGTTTTGCAACCAGCTCTTTGATTGTACTAGGCTGCGTCATGATGCGTAAATGCCATCAGAATACCTGCCCTGTGGGTGTGGCGACGCAAAATGAGGAACTTCGCCGGCGCTTCCACGGACGCAGCGAATACCTGGTGCACTTCTTCACTTTCCTGGCGCAGGAAGTGCGGGAATATCTCGCAGAAATCGGTGTGGAACGTATGGATGATATCATCGGACGCACGGATCTTATTATCCGCAAGTCAGAAAACGAATCACCCAAGCAATCCCTGATTACTTTCGACAAAATACTGGCACGCGTCGATAATGGTGCAGCCATCCGCCACACCATCGACCAGCAACACGGCATCGACCACGTAAAAGACGTTGAAATGCTGCATGCCGCTGCCGAAGCTCTGGAAAATCAGAAAGAAATCTCACTGGAATATACGATTGCCAATACGGATCGTGCTTGCGGAGCCATGCTTTCGGGCACCATTGCCGCGAAGTACGGTGAAGCGGGATTGCCGGAACATACGTTGAACGTAAAGTTCAAAGGTTCTGCAGGACAAAGTTTCGGTGCCTTCCTTGTACCGGGTGTCAACTTCAAGCTGGAAGGTGAAACGAACGATTACCTCGGCAAAGGTCTTTCGGGCGGACGGATTGCCGTGTTGCCTCCGGTACGCTCTAACTTCCAGGCCGAAAAAAATACGATTGCAGGAAATACCTTGCTCTATGGTGCAACTAGCGGTGAAGTTTACATCAATGGGCGCGTAGGCGAACGTTTTGCTGTCCGCAATTCCGGTGCCATTGCCGTAGTAGAGGGTGTAGGCGATCATTGTTGCGAGTACATGACGGGCGGTCGTGTGGTAGTCCTCGGTTCAACAGGGCGCAACTTCGCAGCCGGTATGTCGGGTGGTGTAGCTTATGTATGGAATAAGGATGGAAACTTCGACTATTTCTGTAACATGGAAATGGTGGAACTAAGCCTCATCGAAGAAGCATCCTATCGTAAGGAATTGCACGAACTCATCCGTCAGCACTACCTCTATACAGGCTCCAATCTGGCACGCACCCTACTTGATGACTGGAACCGATATGTGGATGAGTTTATCCAGATAGTCCCCATCGAGTACAAGAAGGTACTGCAAGAGGAGCAAATGCGGAAACTGCAACAGAAGATTGCAGAGATGCAGAGAGATTATTAAGAGATTTATGATTTATGGCTTGCCGGACAGTATCATAAGGGCATGCCATAGCATAAGCCTAAGTAGAGATCATAAACCTGAAATCATAAATTATAAATCATAAATCATTAACATGGCAGATCCAAAAGCATTCTTAAACATACCACGACAGGAAGCGGGATATCGTCCTGTCCACGAACGTATCACCGACTTCAGTCAGGTGGAGCAAACTTTAAACAGTCACGAACGCAAACTCCAGGCATCACGTTGCATGGATTGCGGTGTACCCTTCTGTCACTGGGCATGCCCGTTGGGCAATAAACAACCTGAATTTCAGGATGCACTTTATAAAGGTAAATGGCGCGAAGCATACGAAGTGCTCGCCGCCACAAACGACTTCCCTGAATTTACCGGACGCATCTGTCCGGCACTTTGTGAAAAGTCGTGTGTACTGAAGCTTTCATGCGATGAGCCTGTCACCATTCGTGAAAACGAGGCGGCTATTGCCGAAGCGGCTTTTCGCGAAGGTTACATCGTGCCCATTCAGCCCCAACGTAATGGAAAGCGGGTTGCCATCATCGGTGCAGGTCCTGCGGGACTCTCCGCTGCCTGCCGGCTGAATGCTAAAGGCTATGAAGTGACTCTTTTTGACAGCAAACCCATGCCCGGCGGATTACTACGCTATGGTATTCCTAATTTTAAACTCGATAAAGCAGTAATCGACCGCCGGATGGGAGTGCTTGAAGCCGAAGGCATCAAGTTCGAAATGGGCGTAACGGTAAATGTACAGAAACTCCCCGCGGGCTTTGATGCCTACTGCATCTGCACCGGGACGCCGCAGGCACGTGACCTCAATATCCCCGGACGCGAACTGAAAGGTATTTATCTTGCCCTCGAAATGCTGTCCCAGCAAAATCATATCCTCGATGGAGAAACGTTCCCGAAAGAACGTCTGGTAAATGCCAAGGGCAAACGGGTTCTCGTCATCGGTGGCGGTGATACAGGATCGGATTGTATCGGTACGAGTATCCGCCAGGGAGCCGTGAGTGTGACACAGATTGAGATCATGCCACAGCCTCCCGTAGGTCACAATGACGCTACTCCTTGGCCGCAATGGCCCATTGTGCTGAAGACGACTTCAAGTCACGAAGAAGGTTGCACGCGCCGCTGGTCGCTGGCATCCAATCAGTTTATTGGCAAGAATGGAAAAGTCTGCGGTGTAGAGGTGGAAGAAGTGGAATGGACTCCGGCTCAGGATGGAGGACGCCCTACCATGAAACCTACCGGAAAGAAGGAAGTGATAGGCGCCGATATGGTACTTCTGGCCATGGGCTTCCTGAAACCGGAACAACCGGAATTTCCGGAAAATGTATTCGTAGCAGGTGATGCGGCACGTGGTGCCAGCCTTGTGGTGCATGCACTGGCGGACGGACGGAGAGTGGCAGAACGGATAGACAAGTATTTAAATTAACCCCTAATCACTAAGTATTATGTGTGGAATCGTAGGTATCTTCAATATCAAATCTCAATCCCAGGAATTGAGAAATAAAGCGCTTCGAATGGCGCAGAAAATCCGTCATCGCGGACCAGACTGGAGTGGTATTTATGTAGGCGGCAGTGCCATCCTGGCTCACGAACGTCTTTCCATCGTCGATCCGGAAAGTGGCGGACAACCTTTGTACTCTCCGGATGGCAAGCAAATCCTTGCCGTCAACGGTGAGATCTATAATCATCGGGAAATCCGTTCCCGCTACGCCGGCAAGTATGCTTTCCGTACAGGATCGGACTGTGAAGTCATCCTCGCATTATATAAGGATAAAGGCATTCATTTCCTCGAAGAATTGAACGGTATTTTCGCCTTTGCCCTTTACGATGAAGAAGCAGACGACTATCTGATTGCCCGTGACCCTATCGGAGTAATCCCTCTTTATATCGGTCGTGACGACCAGGGACATATCTACGTCGGTAGCGAACTGAAAGCTCTCGAAGGTTTCTGTGATATCTACGAGCCTTTTCTGCCCGGACATTACTTCTGGGGACGTGAAGGAAAAATGCACCGTTGGTATCAACGTCCCTGGACCGATTATGCCGCCGTCAAAGCCAATGACACCACCGCCCGCCGGGCTACCCAACCAGAAATCAACAACGTAAAACTCGCCCTTGAAGCTGCCGTGCAACGCCAGTTAATGTCCGATGTTCCTTACGGTGTTCTGCTCAGTGGTGGCCTCGACTCTTCCGTCATCTCCGCCATTGCCAGGAAGTATGCCCGCAAGCGCATTGAAACTGATAACCAAAGCGAAGCCTGGTGGCCTCAACTCCACTCCTTCGCCGTCGGCCTGCGCGGTGCACCGGACTTGATTAAAGCCCGTGAAGTGGCGGAATACATCGGCACTGTTCACCATGAAATCAATTATACCATTCAGGAAGGGCTCGATGCCTTGCGTGATGTCATCTACTTTATCGAAACATACGATGTTACCACTGTGCGTGCCTCCACACCGATGTACCTGTTGGCACGTGTCATCAAGTCTATGGGCATCAAGATGGTGCTTAGCGGTGAAGGCGCTGACGAGGTTTTCGGTGGTTATCTCTACTTCCACAAAGCCCCCACACCACAGGCTTTCCACGAAGAGACGATCCGTAAGCTCTCCAAACTGCACCTGTACGACTGTCTGCGTGCCAACAAGAGCCTCGCTGCCTGGGGTGTGGAAGGTCGTGTTCCCTTCCTCGATAAAGAATTCCTGGATGTGGCAATGAACCTCAGCCCTGCCGTCAAGATGTGTCCGGGCAAAGAAGTGGAAAAACGCATTGTGCGCGAAGCTTTTCAAGATATGCTTCCTCAAAGTGTTGCCTGGCGGCAAAAAGAGCAATTCTCCGATGGCGTCGGTTACAATTGGATTGATACATTGAAGGCCATTACTTCGGCCGCCGTCACCGACCATCAGATGGAACATGCCGCCGAACGGTTTCCCATCAATCCGCCACAGAATAAGGAGGAATATTACTATCGTAGCATTTTCGAAGAACACTTCCCCAGTCAGTCGGCTGCCCGAAGCGTGCCCAGTGTGCCGAGCGTGGCTTGCTCTACTGCTGAAGCACTCGCCTGGGATGCCACGTTGCAAGGGAAAAATGATCCAAGCGGACGGGCGGTGGCAGATGTGCACAAGGCAACGTATGCCAGGTAATGCATCTTTACTGATAATAATGAAGGCGCCCCACCCATTCTCTTTGCAAAGAATTGGCGGGGCGAATCCATAATAATATATAGCTTCTGTCAGCTATGACATTTTACCAGTTTTAATTTCATTCCTCAGAAAGTCATACACATAGCGAGGACTCTGAAAATAAAGTCCGGTTTTAGTATCCTGCAATTTTGCATACGTATCCGATGTATACAGAGTACGCAATGCAGATTTCATATCCATACCGAAATCTTCCATTAACAATAAAACAAGGTCTTTTGCTAAACCTTCTATCGCATAATCTACCTCACTCATATTCTCTTCAGTAAACAAATTGCTCGTTCAGTTCCAAAATAATATTGAATAGTCATTCCTTTCATATATTTCAGCCGTTCAATAAACGTAGGCAAATCAATTTCTCTTTCCATATATCTACGTATCTGAATTCCTACACGATCATTAGCTATCGGTCCGATTACAATATCATAGTCGTGAACGTTTGCTGATGTAGGATTGTTGCGGTTAGCAAATATAAAATCCGCCCATTCATTATCGTATTCATTAAAGACTTTCACTTTTAAGGAGGAATCATGCAAACAAGCTTCGTCAAATTCAAAAGCATTAACGACCGGCACTCCATCTATCTGTTCAGCCTTATAATCAGCCATAGCAATAGCCTGCTCTTTTTCAGCTGAAAGATAAAACCCTTTTCCAAAGTCTTTATTAGGTTTTGATTTTTGAAGATCAATTTCCTTAATATCTACAGTTGTACCATGATAAAGAATCATTTTATTGCCCCTCCAAAACGTTGACAATAAACCGTAATATCTGATATTACATCCTCAAAACGTTGTGTATGAGCAATACCATAGTGTTTATCTATGAAATCAATAGCTTTATACCGATCCAGATAACGGTATGCCTGGCTGGGAGCAAGCGAATGTAGCTTAGCAAACTCACTAATCAGAGCTACAATATACTCTATTTTATCCTTAACACTAAAATCCATAAAAGTATTCTTTTTAGCAATGAAACATCACAAAGATAATCATTATTTCTATGATTTATTACTCTTTCTGCACCCATTTACTATCAATTTTTAAATATTCATGTATTCAAAATGGCATTTTCGAGCATCCATTGTGTAAACAATTTACCAATCAACATATATCAACAGAATACCAAAGGTTCTTATCACAGTCTCAAATATAGACAAATCACAGGCATTTTTCTGCTTTATTCAGCTTCCTGTTATTCGTTTTTAAAGAATAACAGGAACGTTTTTAAAGAATGTGCTCAACGTTTATTAAAAACGTAAAAAGGCTCTTTTAAGCCCAGATCCGATAAATATCAACAAGAAAGGCGATAATTTCCTATTGAAATTACCGCCTTTCTTATTTTTCGTCTATTATTATCTTAGAAAACAAGTTGTATGAATTCTCTATTATCAACTACCCTGCAAAGATACGACATCCGAAAGGCGAAGTCAAGTATTTAGGTTGGTTTTTCCGACTTTTATTTTTTCTTTTTTTATTCTTCTCATTCTTACATACCATAAATATAGTAAACCAGCACCGCAAGAAAGATCGTGTATCAGCAGCGCTGACGTACCATAACCGAGGGAAGTACAAAAACTACAAGCCACATAATAATGCGAATTAGTAGTTGAATTTGATTCATTTTCCCAATTTATTCCCTACCTTTGTCCCCGCTTTTTTTTAGAAAGGCAGAATTCGTTCTATTAGTTTTAGGTTAAACACTTAATAACGCTTATGCAAAAGTCTGACTGCATCATCGGTGTAGAGCACGTATCGAAATACTTCGGAGACAAAGCCGTACTGAATGATGTAAACCTCTCTGTCCGTAAGGGCGAATTTGTAACGATATTGGGCCCCTCCGGCTGCGGCAAGACTACTTTGTTGCGCCTGATAGCCGGTTTCCAGACCGCCTCGGAAGGTATCATCACCATCGCCGGAAAAGACATCACGCAAACACCGCCACACCAACGTCCGGTGAATACCGTCTTTCAGAAGTATGCCCTTTTCCCCCACCTCAACGTGTACAACAACATCGCTTTCGGACTGAAGCTCAAAAAGATGCCCGATGCCACCATTGGCAAGAAAGTGAAACAAGCCCTCCGCATGGTAGGTATGACGGATTACGAAGACCGTGACGTCGACTCCCTCTCCGGCGGACAGCAGCAACGTGTTGCCATTGCCCGTGCCATCGTCAACGAACCCGAAGTGCTGTTACTGGACGAACCCCTCGCCGCCCTCGACCTCAAAATGCGCAAAGACATGCAGATGGAGTTGAAAGAGATGCACCAGAAGCTTGGGATCACCTTCGTCTACGTTACCCACGACCAGGAAGAAGCCCTCACTCTGAGCGACACCATCGTCGTGATGAGCGAAGGCCGCATCCAGCAAATAGGTACCCCGACAGACATCTACAACGAACCCATCAACTCTTTCGTAGCCGATTTCATCGGAGAAAGTAACATCCTGAACGGTCTCATGCTTCAAGACAAAGCCGTATCCTTTGCCGGACACGAATTTGAATGTGTCGACAAGGGCTTTGGCGAAAACACTCCCGTCGATGTAGTCATCCGTCCCGAAGACATCTATATATTCGAGCCTTCTGCCGCTGCTCAACTGACGGGTACTGTCACCTCCTGCATCTTCAAAGGCGTGCATTACGAAATGATGGTACAGACTAACGAGGGCTACGAATTCATGGTACAGGACTATCACAGTTTCGAAGCCGGACGGGAAGTCGGTCTGCTCGTGAAACCTTTCGACATTCACGTAATGAAGAAAGAACGCACCTGCAACACCTTCGAAGGCAAGCTCATAGATGCCACACACGTCGAATTCCTCGGTTACACCTTTGAGTGCGCCGAAGTGCGGGACATCGAACCGGGCAGTTCCGTCCTCGTAGAAATAGATTTCCGGAACGTCATCCTCGAAGATAACGAAGAAGACGGTCATCTGACGGGCGAAGTGAAATTCATCCTTTATAAAGGAAACCATTACCATCTCACCGTGTTTACCGATTGGGACGAGGATATCTTTGTAGACACCACTGACGTCTGGGACGACGGCGACCGTGTCGGCATCACCATCGCACCCGAAAATATACGAATTGTTGCACCGGCACAGACCACCGGTTCTATCCCTATTGTCGAATCCGCTAATAAGAAAGGAAGTGCTCAGTAATATATCCCGTTTCTTCATGCGTCGCCGGAACTGGACAGTTCCCTACGCATTGTTTCTCATCATCTTCGTTGTGATGCCTCTGTTGCTCATTGTGGTTTATGCCTTCACCGATGCTGAAGGCGCATTCACGTTTGCCAACTTCCGCAAATTCATGATGCATCCCGAATCTATCAACACATTCGTCTACTCCATCGGAATAGCTGTCATCACGACTCTGGCGTGCCTCCTGCTCGGTTATCCGGCTGCTTATATTCTCAGTCAGAAGCGCTTCAACACTTCCCAGACCATGGTTGTACTGTTCATCCTGCCTATGTGGGTGAACATCCTGATACGTACACTTGCCACGGTGGCATTGTTTGATTTCCTCAACCTGCCGCTGGGCGAAGGAGCTTTGGTATTCGGTATGGTCTACAACTTCCTGCCGTTCATGATATACCCTATCTACAACACGTTGCAGAAGATGGATGGCAGTCTGATAGAAGCAGCCCAGGATCTGGGAGCTACGCCTGTACAGGTATTCGGTAAAGTGATCCTCCCCCTTTCGATGCCCGGCATCATGAGTGGCGTGGTGATGGTTTTCATGCCCACGGTTTCCACCTTTGCCATTGCCGAGTTGCTGACGATGAACAACATCAAACTGTTCGGTACCACCGTACAGGAGAATATATATAACGGAATGTGGAACTACGGCGCTGCCTTGTCGCTCATCATGCTGTTGCTGATTGGCGTCACCGCCCTCTTTACCAACGAGGACGACAGTGCACAAAATGAAAGCGGAGGTGTGATATGATGACACGTATTCTGGCGAAAGGCTATCTTTGGTTTCTGCTTGCCCTGCTCTATTCGCCCATCCTGATTATTATGATCTTCTCTTTCACCGAGGCCAAGGTACTGGGTAACTGGACAGGATTCTCTACCAAACTATACAGTTCACTATTTACAGGCGGCATGCACCACTCGCTGATGAATGCCATCTGGAACACGTTTGCCATTGCTACGATTGCCGCCACAGCCTCTACCCTGCTGGGAAGTCTGGCAGCTATCGGCATCTTTAACTTGCGCTCCCGGGCACGTCAGGTGATGAATTTCACCAATGCCATTCCGATGATGAATGCGGATATCATTACCGGTGTATCCCTGTTCCTGCTATTTGTCAGCTTTGGCATTTCGCAGGGATTTACTACGGTGGTATTGGCACACATCACTTTTTGTACCCCTTATGTGGTGCTTAGTGTGATGCCCCGTCTGAAGAAAATGAATCAGAATGTATACGAAGCAGCCCTCGACCTCGGAGCTACCCCTTTCCAGGCGCTTCGCAAAGTCATCTTCCCGGAAATTCTGCCGGGGATGATCAGTGGTTTCATCCTCGCTTTCACGCTTTCCATTGATGATTTCGCAGTAACGATCTTCACTATAGGAAATGAAGGATTGGAAACATTGTCGACATACATCTATGCGGACGCACGTAAGGGTGGATTGACTCCTGAACTGCGTCCACTGTCAACAATCATTTTTGTAACGGTGCTGGTATTGCTGATTGTGATTAACAAGAGAGCAGAAAGAAACAAGAAAGAATGATATAGAATGTGGTAAGGTGGTAGAGTGATAAAGTGATAGTGGGATGTCACTCCGTTATATAGCGCAGCCACCTTATCATATTATCACTTTATCACAATTTAATTCAATCAAACAATGAAGAAATACCTCCCCCTCTTCCTCTGCATCCTTCTCCTCGCCTCCTGTACCGGTGCCAACGAGAAGCGCAGCCGTGTACTGAAAGTCTACAACTGGGCAGATTACATCGACGAAGAAGTCCTCGCCGAATTCCCCGCCTGGTACAAAGAGCAGACAGGCGAAGATATCCGCATCATCTACCAGATATTTGATATCAATGAAATCATGCTCACCAAGATTGAGCGCGGACAGGAAGATTTCGACCTTGTATGCCCATCGGAATACATCATCGAACGAATGTTGAAGAAAAATCTTCTCCTCCCTATCAGCCGCAATTTTGGGAAGACTCCTGACTATATCCCCAACATCTCCCCATACATCCAGAAAGAGTTGGAGAAAATCAGCCAGCCCGGTCGCCACACCAATGATTACGTCGTTCCCTACATGTGGGGTACCGCCGGAATACTCTATAACAAGAAGTTCAAGACCCTTGAAGAAGTCAGCTCCTGGGGATGCCTTTGGGATGCCGTCAACCGTGGCAAGATTCTGATGAAAGACAGTTACCGCGATGCCTACGGCACTGCCATCATCTATGCCCATGCCCGGCAACTTGCCGACAGCACCATCACCGTGGAGCAACTGATGAACGACAATTCCCCTGAAGCCATTGCCCTTGCAGAGCAATACCTGAAAGCTCTGAAACCCAATATTGCCGGGTGGGAAGCCGACTTCGGCAAAGAAATGATGACCAAAAACAAAGCATGGCTCAACCTTACCTGGAGTGGCGACGCCGTCTGGGCCATTGAAGAAGCGGAGGCTGTAGGCGTGGACTTGGACTATGTAGTTCCCCGTGAAGGCAGCAACATCTGGTACGATGGCTGGGCCATCCCCAAGTATGCCCGCAACGTAAAAGCCGCCAGCTACTTCATCAATTACCTTTGCCAGCCGGATATCGCTCTGCGCAATATGGATGCCATCGGCTACGTCAGTGCCGTAGCAACGCCCGAGATTATGGAGGCAAAGATCGACACTACTCTTGAACAGTTCTCCGACCTCAGCTATTTCTTCGGTCCCGGTGCAGACAGCGTTCAGATCAATCCGATACAATACCCTGACCGTAAAGTCGTGGAGCGTTGCGCCATGATCCGTGATTTCGGTGACCGCACAGAGCTTGTTCTCGAAATGTGGAGCCGCGTCAAAGGCGATAACCTGAATACGGGTATCGTGCTTCTCATCTTTGCAGTCTTCGGGATACTGTTTGTGTGGATTGCCTGGAAACGGATCAGCATTTATAAGCAGAAGAAACGTCACCACAGACGCAGACGTCGTATACGCAGATAATAATAACATAAATGAAACATCACTTTTCGGACATATTTTGTACCTTGCGGCAGAATTATAAATAAGGAACTATGAAACTGAAAAAACTTTTATTTGCCTCCGCCATGTCTCTTGCCGCATGCGGCATCCTGCAGGCTCAAAACACTCAAGTCATTGCCCACCGTGGTTTCTGGAAAACCGACGGCTCTGCCCAGAATAGTATTGCCGCCCTGGTGAAAGCTGACTCCATCCACTGCTACGGCTCCGAGTTCGATGTCTGGCTCACTGCCGACAACAAGCTTATTGTAGACCACGACGGTGTATTCAAAGGTGTCCGCATGGAAACATCCACCGAGAAAGAATGTACCTCTATCATCCTCGACAACGGTGAGAGCCTCCCTACCCTTCAGCAATACCTCGATAAGGCCAAAGGACTGAAAACCCGCCTTATCCTGGAACTGAAAGGACACAAGACTCCCGAACGGGAAACGCTCGCCGTAGAGCAAATTGTGAAAATGATTAAGGATATGGGACTGGAAGAGCGTACCGAATACATCACTTTCTCACGCCATGCGACCAAAGAATTCATTCGCCTGGCTCCTAAAGGTACCCCCGTATATTATCTGGAAGGCGACCTCAATCCGCAGGAACTGAAAGACATGGGTTGCGCCGGTCCTGATTATCATTTCTCTGTCTTCAAGAAACATCCCGGGTGGATCAAAGAATGTCACGACCTTGGCATGAAAGTAAACGCCTGGACAGTAAATGATGCCAAAGATATGGAATGGCTCATCAGCCAGGGAGTGGATTTCATCACCACCAACGAACCGGTATTATTGCAGGAAATATTGGAATAGTTCCAACCTGTGCCAATGCCACACTTTAACTCCCCCAATGCCACACCTCAACAATTCAAATGCCACACTTCGATGGCTCAGATGAATGGCATTACGGAAGCTAAAGTGTGGCATTTGATTTGTTATAGTGTGGCATTATGCAAAAGATCATTTAGTCAGCAAAAAGAAGAAAATAATTTCATTCTGTCATATACAAATCCTCATTTTCACCCCATAAACTCCATTTTTTCACTTAAAACACGTATTTACGCCACTACTTACATAGAATGAATATGCGGAAATAATTCCATAAATAACAATTTATACAAATATGCGCCCTCAAACTTTTAATTTAAAACTTGAATACCGTATATTTGCAGCGAGTGAAAGAATAAATAAAAATAATAGAAATAAGATATGTATTCTACAAATAATTTAGCAAAACGTCGTATCTTTGCACCGTGATAAAACAAAAAGAAAGATTAATTCACCAACAGAGTACAAAATGACAAGAGCTATAAAATTCACTAAGATGCACGGAGCAGGCAACGATTACATTTATGTAAACACCCTGAAATATCCCATCGAAAGCCCTGAAAAACTTTCGGTTGAATGGAGCGCCCCGCATACAGGAATTGGAAGCGACGGCCTGGTACTCATCGGCAGTTCGGACAAGGCGGATTTCAGCATGCGCATCTTCAATGCGGATGGTTCCGAAGCCAAAATGTGCGGCAACGCCAGTCGCTGCATCGGTAAGTATTTATATGAATACGGATTGACCTCCCAAACAGCCGTTACCCTCGACACCCTGTCGGGAATCAAAGTACTGAAACTCCATGTGGAAGACGGAAAAGTGAACACCGTAACCGTGGATATGGGACGTCCCGCCGATATGAAAGAGCAACCCATTGAAGCCAACGGACAGAAATTCACCGGAACAACCGTATCAATGGGAAATCCTCACCTGGTAATCTTTGTAGAAGATATTAAAGATATCAACCTCGAAAGCATCGGCCCGAAACTGGAAAATCATCCGTTGTTTCCCGACCGCATCAATGTAGAGTTTGCCCAGGTGCTGGAGGATGGGAAAATCAGGATGAGGGTGTGGGAAAGAGGTTCGGGCATCACCCAGGCTTGCGGAACCGGAGCCTGCGCCACCGCGGTAGCCGCCGCACTGTCCGGAAGATCCGGAAGAAAATCAGACATCATCATGGATGGAGGCTCGCTTACCATCGAATGGGACGAAAAGACGGATCACGTATGGATGACCGGAGAAGCAGTCCGGGTGTTCGACGGGGAAGTAATTATGAATGATGAATTATGAATGATGAATTATGAATAGCCCCCCAACAGCGCAGCCCATTCATAACTCATAATTTATAATTCATAATTAAATAACGCACTTAAAACAACAAAAGTATGGCATTAGTAAACGAACATTTTTTGAAACTACCGGGAAGTTACTTATTTTCAGATATAGCTAAAAAGGTGAATACTTTCAGGATAACGCACCCTAAACAAGAGGTCATCCGCCTGGGTATCGGAGACGTTACCCGGCCACTGCCATCGGCTTGCATCGAGGCGATGCACAGGGCGGTGGATGAGATGACAAATGCCGGTACCTTCCACGGATACGGTCCCGAACAGGGATATGACTTTTTGATTGAAGCGATCATCAAACATGATTATGCTCCCAGAGGCATTCATTTTACCCCTACGGAAGTATTCGTAAACGATGGAGCCAAAAGCGATACGGGCAACATAGGCGATATCCTCCGCCACGACAACAGCGTGGGAGTGACAGACCCCATCTACCCGGTATATATAGACAGCAACGTAATGTGTGGCCGTGCCGGAATATTGGAAGAAGACGGCAAATGGAGCAACGTGACCTACATGCCCTGCACTGCCGAAAACAACTTTGTTCCCGAGATACCGGACAAGCGGATTGACATCGTCTACCTCTGCTACCCGAACAACCCGACGGGAACAACGCTGACCAAGTCGCAACTGAAAAAATGGGTGGACTACGCGCTTGCCAATGATACACTGATTCTGTTCGATGCCGCTTATGAGGCGTTTATACAGGAAGAAGACGTTCCCCACTCCATTTACGAAATAAAAGGAGCCAAGAAATGTGCCATAGAGTTCCGCAGCTTCTCGAAGACAGCCGGATTCACCGGAGTCCGTTGCGGATACACCGTAGTTCCGAAAGAGCTGACAGCCGCCACCCTGACCGGTGAACGCATTCCGCTGAACCGTCTCTGGAACCGCCGTCAATGCACCAAATTCAACGGTACCAGCTACATCACCCAACGGGCTGCCGAAGCCATCTACACCCCGGCAGGCAAGCAGCAGATAAAGGAAAACATCGACTACTATATGGACAACGCCCGAACTATGAAAGAGGGGCTCGAAGCAGCCGGATTGAAAGTGTACGGCGGCGTGAATGCTCCTTACATCTGGCTGAAAGCGCCGAATGGCATCGGTTCCTGGCGCTTCTTCGAACAGATGTTGTACGAAGCCAATGTAGTGGGAACACCCGGCGTAGGTTTCGGCCCCAGCGGAGAAGGCTACATCCGCCTGACCGCTTTCGGTAATCACGAGGATTGTGTGGAAGCCATGAGGAGAATCAGAAAATGGTTAGCATGAAGATAGAAAAGATAACAACTAAAATAAAACTATAGTTTCACCGGACTGATCATCCGCAATTTGTCTAAACTTAAAAGGTAAAATAGGTATGAAAATGAAAAGCGTAAAATTCAGAATGATAGCCATCGCGCTATTATCAGCAACAATGCCTTTCACGGCAAAGGCACAGGATAAAGTGGAAGCCTCAGTCGGTGCAGATTTTGTAAGCAGCTACATCTGGCGTGGAACAGACTGCGGTGGTATAAGTATCCAGCCCAGCATGGGAGTCAGTTACAAAGGTTTATCACTGGCAGCCTGGGGTTCGGTAGGAATCGACAAGGAAGATGCCAGGGAAATCGACCTCACACTGGGTTACACAACAGGCGGTTTCAGCGTATCCGTTACAGATTACTGGTTCTCCTACCACAAAGAGGATGGCGGATATACGGGAGATTATTTCAAGTATGGCGCACACAACACAGTGCACATCTTCGAAGCCACTCTGGGATATGATTTCGGTCCGCTGGCACTGAGTTGGAACACTTACTTTGCCGGAGATGATTATGCGAAAGAGAATGGTGACAGAGCTTACTCCACGTATGTAGGCATCAGCGCACCCTTTAAACTCGGTGGCTTAGACTGGTCGGCAGAAGTAGGACTTACCCCATGGGAAGGTGCGTATGCCAACAAGTTCAACGTAACCAACCTCACACTGAAAGCAGAAAAAGAAATCAAGTTCACAGACTCTTTTTCGCTGCCCACCTTTGCACAAGTGACGTTCAATCCACACACGCAGGGTGCATACTTCGTATTCGGAGTTAGTTTTTAAAGAAGGATAAACGGGTATAGGTATTTACAGATGCGCCGAATGGCAAATCGTAAATCGTAAATTGTCTAATTGTAAATGTATTAAGGTATGAAAAAGATTGAAGCAATTATCCGCAAGACAAAATTCGAGGATGTAAAGGACGCATTACTTGAAGCGGACATCGAATGGTTCTCCTACTACGACGTCCGGGGTATAGGAAAATCCCGCCAGGCACGCATCTACCGCGGTGTAATGTACGACACCAGCTCCATTGAACGTATCCTGGTCTCTATCGTGGTGCGTGACAAAAATGCCGAAAAGACTGTGCAGGCCATCATCAGATCTGCACAAACCGGAGAAATCGGCGACGGACGTATCTTCGTCATCCCCATAGAAGACGCTATCCGCATCCGTACCGCCGAACGTGGCGACATCGCCCTCTACAATGCCGAACAGGAAAGATAAAAGGGCAGCATCAAACCGCAACAAAAAAGCGAGCGATACACTACCTTATAAAGTAAAAACTCACGCCCCCGTAAGCTAGAAGCTCGCTAGAGAAAGACAAAGAATACAAGTACAACAAAAAGCAAAAAACTTATGGATAAATATAGTAAACGCAGCATTGCCAAGCTGTGGATAGCTGCCGCTGTCATTATAGCGCTCTGCACAACAACAGAAACTTTTGCACAAACTTCCGCAGCAACGGATAGTATATCAGCTACAACAGCCGCTGTTATAGATACATTAGAAGAGACTACTGTAGAATCATCAGCCCCTGACACCGTAGGAGAATTAGTAAACGGACTCAACACAGTATGGATGCTTCTCGCCGCTATGCTGGTATTTTTCATGCAACCGGGCTTTGCACTGGTAGAAGCCGGTTTCACCCGGGTTAAGAACACTGCCAACATCCTGATGAAGAACTTCGTGGACTTCATGTTCGGCAGCCTGCTCTATTGGTTCATCGGTTTCGGACTGATGTTCGGTGTAGGTGGTTTCGTAGGAATGCCCCACTTCTTCGACCTCTCGTTCTATGACGGAGGAGGATTGCCAACAGAAGGCTTCCTGGTATTCCAGACTGTATTCTGTGCCACAGCGGCTACTATCGTATCAGGAGCCATGGCCGAACGTACCAAATTTTCCATGTATTTGATTTACACCATCTTCATCAGCGTACTGATCTATCCGATTTCCGGTCACTGGACCTGGGGCGGCGGCTGGTTGATGAACGGTGAAGAAGGTTCGTTCATGATGAATCTGTTCGGCACCACGTTTCACGACTTCGCAGGTTCCACCATTGTTCACTCCGTCGGTGGCTGGATTGCGCTGGTAGGCGCAGCCATCCTTGGCCCACGTATCGGTAAATACAGCAAAGATGGCAAATCCAGAGCTATTCCGGGACACAACCTCACCATAGCGGCGCTGGGTGTATTCATTTTATGGTTCGGCTGGTTCGGTTTTAACCCCGGTTCACAGTTGGCAGCAGCCTCTACGGACGATGCAATGGCTATCTCACACGTCTTCCTCACCACGAATCTTGCAGCTTGCGCCGGAGGTTTCTTCGCACTGGTGGTCAGTTGGTTAAAATTCAGCAAACCATCTTTATCCCTGACTCTGAATGGTATCCTGGCAGGTTTGGTAGGTATCACGGCAGGTTGCGATGCGGTTTCTCCGCTGGGGGCAGTCATCATCGGTACAATCTGTGGTATCCTCATGATATTCTCTGTAGAGTTCATCGATAAAGTGCTGAAGATTGACGATCCAGTTGGTGCAAGTTCCGTACACGGTGTCTGCGGTTTCACGGGTACCATTCTCACAGGTTTCTTGTCTACCAGTGAAGGGCTCTTTTATGGTGCGGGCTGGGGATTCCTCGGAGCACAAGTATTCGGCGCCCTCGTAGTAGGTGCATGGGCAGCCGGCATGGGATTCCTCATCTTCAAAGGACTCGATAAGATACACGGTCTCCGCGTTTCAAAACGTGTTGAAGAAGAAGGGCTCGACATCTACGAGCATGGTGAATCGGCATATAACGGATAAAGAAAAAAGTTTTTTTACTCTAACAAATAGTTTTTATAAACCAACAATTACAAGGTATGTCTAAATTGAGATTCAGAGTAGTAGAAACGGCGTTTAAAAAGAAACCCGTTGCAGTGGCATCCCCAGCGGAACGTCCGTCGGAATATTATGCCAAGTATGTGTTCAACAAGGAAAAGATGTTCAGGTATCTGCCGAGCAAGGTATATGCCAAACTGATTGACGTGATCGACAATGGCGCTCCGCTGGATCGCAGCATTGCTGATGAAGTGGCAGCCGGTATGAAGAAATGGGCACTCGAAATGGGCGTTACCCACTACACTCACTGGTTCCACCCGCTCACCGAAGGTACAGCCGAGAAGCATGACGCTTTCATCGAACACGACGGCAAAGGCGGTGTGATGGAAGAATTCACAGGCAAACTGCTCGTTCAGCAGGAACCGGATGCATCCAGCTTCCCTAACGGTGGCATCCGCAATACGTTCGAGGCACGCGGTTACAGCGCATGGGACCCTTCCTCCCCAGCTTTCATCATCGATGATACGCTCTGTATCCCGACCATTTTCATTGCGTACACCGGTGAGTCACTGGACTACAAGGCCCCGTTGCTGAAAGCCCTGCGTGCCGTAGACAAAGCCGCCGTAGACGTATGCCGTTACTTCAATCCGGAAGTGAAGAAGGTAGTTGCCTATCTGGGTTGGGAACAGGAATATTTCCTGATCGACGAAGGTCTGTATGCCGCCCGTCCCGACCTGCTGATGACAGGCCGCACGCTGATGGGACACGACAGTGCCAAGAACCAACAGTTGGAAGACCACTATTTCGGTGCCATCCCTACCCGCGTGGCAGCCTTCATGAAGGAACTGGAAATCGAAGCATTGAAGCTCGGTATCCCCGTTAAAACCCGTCACAACGAGGTAGCCCCCAATCAGTTTGAGTTGGCTCCTATCTTCGAAGAATGTAATCTGGCGGTAGACCACAACATGCTCATTATGGCACTGATGCGTAAAGTAGCCCGTAACCACGGCTTCCGCGTACTGCTGCACGAAAAGCCTTTCAAGGGTGTCAACGGTAGCGGTAAGCACAACAACTGGTCATTGGGTACGGATACAGGCATCGGGCTGATGGGCCCGGGTAAACTGCCCGAAGAGAACCTGCGTTTCATCACCTTCGTAGTGAATACCCTGATGGCCGTCTACAAGCACAATGGGTTGTTGAAAGCCGCTATTTCCAGTGCCACCAACGCACACCGCCTGGGCGCCAACGAAGCACCTCCCGCAATCATTTCCAGCTTCCTGGGCAAACAGTTGTCACAGGTATTGGAACACATTGAAGAGAGTACCAAGGATGATCTCGTAAGCCTTAGCGGCAAGCAAGGTATGAAACTGGATATTCCGCAGATACCGGAATTGCTGATTGACAATACCGACCGTAACCGCACCAGTCCGTTCGCCTTCACCGGAAACCGCTTTGAGTTCCGCGCCGTAGGTTCGGAAGCAAACTGTGCCTGCGCCATGATTGCCCTGAACGCCGCTGTAGCCGAGCAACTGGTAGAATTCAAAAAAGATGTGGACGAACTCATCGAGAAGGGTGAACCGAAGATTTCGGCTATCCTTGAGGTCATCCGCAAATACATCAAGATCTGCAAACCCATCCATTTCGATGGCAATGGCTACAGTGACGAATGGAAGGAAGAGGCCAAGAAACGCGGCCTGGATTGCGAAACCAGTGTACCTCTCATCTTCGACAGCTATCTGAAGCCGGAAAGTATCCGCATGTTCGAGGATACCGGTGTCCTGACTCAGAAAGAACTGGAAGCCCGTAACGAAGTGAAATGGGAAACTTACACTAAAAAAATCCAAATTGAGGCTCGTGTATTAGGTGATTTGGCCATGAACCACATCATCCCGGTAGCCACGCAGTATCAGACGGATCTCATTGATAACGTTTACAAGATGAAGGATCTGTTCCCCGGCGACAAAGCTGCAAAACTGTCTGCCAAGAACCTGGAACTCATCGAAGAGATTGCCGACCGCACCGCCTTCATCAAAGAGCATGTAGATGCCATGATCGAAGCCCGCAAAGTGGCCAACAAGATCGAAAGTGAACGTGAGAAAGCCATTGCCTACCACGACACCATCGTACCGGCAATGGAAGAGATCCGTTACCATATCGACAAGCTGGAACTGATTGTCGACAACCAGATGTGGACGCTGCCAAAATACAGGGAACTCTTGTTTATAAGATAAGTGAAGAGAAGTGATTAACGGTTAGTGATAAGCAAAATGCCGCATACAGCGCAGCCACTAATCACTCATCACTAAACACTAATCACTATTTGAAATTATCTATTTCTTTTGTTGGTTGTTTTAAGTTTGCAGAGGGAGGGGTGCCGGGAGGCAGTTCTCTCTCTTTTTTATGGCTACACCCTTTGCCCCTTATGGCTACACCCTTTATAGTAAAGGGTGTAGCTATCCGGTCAAAAGGGTGTAGCCATTCTGAATGTGCTTTGCAAGTATCTGTAGAGGGGTATAAAATAAAACTGGGAAACTAAAATATCATCGTTATTTGTTCGTCTGAATATCACATTTTGTTACCTTTGCCGGTATTTACAAAACCAGATGATAAATTTAAAACGATTCATTATGAAGAACATGCACATTCGCTATGCAGCACTCCTACTCTTTGTTTTGCTGTCAGCATCGGCCTCTTCTTTCGCACAGACCGTTCTGGAGCAAAAAATCAGCGCGATTTCCGCCATTAAAGAAATCCGCCCACTGGAAACTTCTGAGTTTTCAGAGAAATATGTGACCTATTTTACCCAACCGCTGGATCACCGCCATCCTGAGAAAGGCAGCTTTCGCCAACGCGTTATCGTTTCTCATGTCGGCTTCGACCGCCCCACAGTGATCGTTACCGAAGGCTATGGCGCCGCTTACGCTCTCCGTTCCCAATATCGTGAAGAGCTTTCAAAACTTCTCAATGCCAACATGATATTCGTGGAATACCGCTACTTCCTTGAGTCTACCCCCGAACCCAAAGACTGGCAATACCTGACAGCCGAGAACTCTGCGGACGACTTACATGCCATTACCACCGCATTCAAAAACATTTATCCGGGCAAATGGATCGCCACCGGCATCAGCAAAGGAGGACAGACCACGCTTCTTTACCGCACTTTCTATCCGGATGATGTAGATATTTCTGTTCCTTACGTAGCTCCGCTTTGTTATGGAGTAGAAGATGGACGCCATGAGCCTTTCCTGCATAAAGTTTCAACACCGGAAAACCGCAAGAAAATTGAAGATTTCCAATTGGAAGCATTGAAACGGAAAGCAACTTTACTTCCCCGTTTTGAAAAGTATTGCACTGAAAAGAAGTATTCATACCGTGCACCGATTGAAGAAATTTACGATTACTCGGTATTGGAATATTCTTTCGCTTTGTGGCAGTGGGGTACTCCTATCAGCTCCATACCCGCTACTACAGCCTCTGATGATGAAATTTTCTCTCATCTGCTTGCCATCAGTGAACCGGGATATTTCACCGCCGACAGCCCCAACGCTTCTTTCTTCGTACAGGCTGCCCGTGAATTGGGATACTATGGTTATGACGTAGCCCCTTTCAAAGACTACCTTTCCATCCAATCGAGTAAAGGTTATCTGCACCGTCTGATGCTTCCCGAAGAATTGAAAGATATGCCTTTCGACAAAACTTTAAGTAAGAAAATAACCAAGTTTCTAAAGAAACAGGACCCGAAGATGATCCTCATTTACGGTCAGAACGATCCATGGACAGCCGCAGGCGTCACCTGGCTGAAAAACAAGAAGAATATTCATGTATTTATCCAACCGAATGGCAGCCATCTGGCACGCATCAACACACTGCCCGAAAAAGAAAAGAAAGAGGTGATGGAACTGATAAAACAATGGCTAAAATAAATGCTAATTTAACGGTGGGAATAACTGAGATTAAGACAGGCTGAAAGCCTGATATTACATAGCGTAGGGCAACGCCCTACGTGATTATGTATATCTCTATTTTAA
>NZ_CBVI010000094.1 GCF_000513195.1 Bacteroides timonensis
CAGAAAAAGGGATGCACATTACGTAGAGCGATGCCCTACGCTATATAATGCAAGCCTTTCAGGCTTAAAATTCAGCCCGATAAATTATCATTTCACCGCGTAGCCTAACACTGCGTAGCCCCTTGTTCCCTTGTCAACTTGTTCCCTTGTCAACTAAATTTTCATTTATCTTCTATAATTTCCGCGTCCTCAATATTGTCTACAGCCTTTGAAGAAGCTCCCGGCATACCCGGTGCTTTCGGCCGTTTGCGAGTGAATGTGAACCAATTTATCAATTCGGAAACTGCATATACGATGCTGGTGATACCGATAATGATAAATGCCGTGGAACGCACGCCCGTCGGATTGAACAAGGCAATCAGCCCTGCAATCAGAATGAGCACCGGAATGATGTAAAATCCCACACGAACCGGCATCCAGCGACGGGCTGCGGAAAGCGATGCAATCTGTTGCACACCACCCAGCACAAGGATAAATCCCAGTACAAACGTCAGCAAATCCGCAAAGAAACCGGGCATAATGATCAGCCACAGGCCAAACAGCAAACTACCGATTCCTTCGATAGGAAGGCGACGTCTCTCTTCCGCACTCATGGCAAAATACCCGATGATACTTAGAAGTGCCGGTATCAGAAATATAACACCGATCGTTATAACAAAATAATCTCCGGCTTCATTGGGAAACATCACCAATACCAAACCGATTATCAGCGCACATATCGTACGCAAAAATGAGTTACTTATTCCTTTCATGAGCTTATGATTTTTTGCGAAGATACATTTTTATCCGCACAACTCCACAAGAAAGTCACGAAAAATTAGTTTACGTCCAACCAAGCGTTCATATCTTCGGCCACCAATAGCCAATAAAGTAACAAGAGTATAGCAATAGATACGCCAATGGCTACTAAATGTTTTCGTTTCATAGTTCATCCTTTCTTTATTTATATAAATAATAGTTGTTCAAAACACGACTATAAAACAAGTTCGCATACAAAAGGTTTACTGATTTCCCTAAATACAATAAGAAAGAGTAAAAGAAAAAGAGCACACCTATACTAACAATCTACAAAATAATTCCTTATATTTGCATCACTCATTATTAACATTGTAACATTATAAAACAATGAAAAAAATTATTCTTTTATTTTTTCTGATTGCCAGTTGTTGTATTCAGAACTTATCAGCACAAGCCCCTCAAGAAATGGCTTATCAAATCATGGTTCTCGACCCTAAAACAGGTAAAATTCAAGCAGATGAAGATGTAAGCATCCGCATTGAAATCCGTAAAAATACCCCCAACGGGAGTGTGGTCTGGGAAAAAGATTTTAATGGACATACTGACCAAACAGGAGTATGTAATCTCACTCTCGATTTTTCAGACAAAATAGACTGGAGTGCGGAAAGTTACTATTTGGCTACTATCATAAATGGCATCGAATGTGGAAGTCCTAAAATAACTTCTGTTCCTTATGCATTGCATGCGGCATCTCTTGAAGGTATCATAACGCAGAAAGAGTTGATAGGTACCTGGAAATACTCCGGAGACGAATTTACAGACGTTTTCACTTTCAAAGAAGATGGTACAGGACTATTTCAAACATCTGAAGATGGAATCACAGACTATCACGGTTATCCTTTTAAGTGGATGCTCAACAAAGCAGGATTTTTAGCAATCCAAGATACAGGAAGCGAAAGTTATGATGGAAAAGGATTTGATAGAAACAGTATATGGTACACTATGAAAATAGCTGATAACCAAATATTTCTCGCTAGCGACGGAGATGGAGGATATATTTATATAAAACAATAAGTAGCCATGAAAAAATACATTATTTTCCTCCTATTTACTTGTACGGCCACTCTTGTCTATGCACAAGAAGTTTCGGTCATAGTACAACCCGTAGTTTGCACCTCAAGATCGGCAAATGGAAATGTTCTTGTTTCATCAGTACCGACTGCCGGAGCAAAAGATGGAAAGAACCACTACCAGATAGGTTCCTTTGTATATACTCCAGAAAGCTTCCCAACAGGAATTGAAACACCCTCTTCTGAAATTAAGCAATATCCGCTATACAATCCAGAAAGTGATTCTTTCATAATTTCCGCTTTCCCAGTAAAAAGCGTAATATCCCTTTATTCTGTAGAAGGAAAATTATTGCAGCGGATACAGCCTACAGGAGAGAATATCACACTGGATGCCAATGCTCTACCTACCATTACAATTCTTCGTATTATGAACGGGGAGTATTCCTATAGTTTCAAGCTGATGAAACAAAAATGAGCCGTTTAAAGAAAAAAAGCAAGAAATTCTTTGGTAATTAAAACAAAGTGCTTACATTTGCCCCCAGCTAAAACAAAAAGACAATGAAAACAATGCTCATAAATACATATTGGTGGTGGCGCCCGTTACAACTCCGACAGTCGTAAGGGAGCAGCGCTCGTATGTATATATGTAAACATAATACTGATTAAGAAAGAGCCCTGTCGCAACCTGCGACAGGGCCCTTTTCTTTTATCCGGTTTTGAAACCCGGACAAATCCCAATAGTAAATAGTTAAATCGTAAATAAAATGATGAGTTTTTTAGTAAATCAAGATGGTTATTACGGAGAATTCGGTGGAGCATATGTTCCCGAAATACTCCACAAATGTGTGGAAGAGTTGCAGAACACCTATCTCAAAGTACTGCAAAGCGAAGATTTCAAGCAAGAGTTCGACCAGCTGTTGCGTGACTACGTAGGACGTCCTTCCCCACTCTACTATGCCCGCCGACTTTCCGAAAAGTATGGCTGCAAACTCTACCTCAAACGTGAAGACCTGAACCACACAGGAGCTCACAAGATTAACAACACCATCGGACAGATTCTTCTGGCACGCCGCATGGGCAAGCATCGCATCATCGCCGAAACCGGTGCCGGACAACACGGCGTAGCTACTGCCACCGTATGTGCCCTGATGAACATGGAATGCATCGTCTACATGGGAAAAACGGATGTAGAACGCCAGCATGTCAATGTAGAAAAAATGAAGATGCTGGGTGCAACCGTCATCCCCGTCACTTCCGGAAACATGACGCTGAAAGATGCTACCAACGAGGCAATCCGCGACTGGTGTTGTCATCCTGCCGATACCTACTACATCATTGGTTCTACAGTCGGTCCTCATCCTTATCCCGACATGGTGGCTCGCCTGCAATCCGTCATCAGCGAGGAAATCAAAAAGCAACTCATTGAAAAAGAAGGCCGTGACTGCCCCGACTACCTTATCGCTTGTGTAGGTGGTGGTAGCAATGCCGCCGGAACCATTTATCATTATATCGACGATAGCCGCGTGCAGATCGTCCTTGCCGAAGCCGGTGGTAAAGGAATAGATACGGGTATGACTGCCGCTACTATCGCCCTCGGACAGATGGGAATCATCCACGGTGCACGCACGTACGTCATTCAGAACGAAGACGGCCAGATCGAAGAGCCCTATTCCATCTCTGCCGGACTGGATTACCCGGGTATCGGCCCCATGCATGCCAATCTGGCTGCACAAAAACGTGCCATCGTACTTGCTGTTAATGATGATGAAGCCATCCGCGCCGCCTACGAACTGACGAAACTGGAAGGTATCATCCCCGCCTTGGAAAGCGCCCACGCCCTCGGTGCTCTCGAAAAACTGAACTTCAAACCCGATGATGTCGTTGTACTGACCGTTTCGGGACGTGGAGACAAGGATATAGAAACTTATCTTAATGAAGAATTATGAATTATGAATTAAAAATTGAAGGGTTATGAATACATATAATTATCAAACACATAGCCGTACTATTCTTGGGGACTTGCACACTCCTGTAAGTACTTATCTGAAAGTTCGTGATGTGTTTCCCCAAAGTGCACTTATGGAAAGCTCCGACTATCACGGCAGTGAAAACAACCGTTCATTCATCGGACTCTGTCCATTGGCAAGCGTCAGCATCGACCATGGAACAGCCATCTTCCGCCTGCCCGACGGTACTCGCGAAGAACGCCCCATCTCACCGGAATACCCTGTAGAAAAAGCTTTAGAGGATTTCCTCGGGCGCTTCCATGTGGAAGGCGAATATGCCAATTACTGCGGTCTTTATGGCTACACTTCTTTCAATGCCGTACGCTATTTCGAAAATATTCCCGTAAAAGACAGCCGCGAAGCCACTAACGACGCACCGGATATGCTCTACATCTTGTATCAATACCTCATTGTCTTCAACGACTTTAAGAATGAAATGGTTCTTCTTGAAATGCTTGCCCCCGGTGAAGAAAGTGAGCTGGATACGGTGCAGAAAGCCATCAACAACCGCAATTACACCGCCTATGATTTCCGTGCCGTTGGTGAAACCACTTCCCCACTGACCGACGAACAGCATAAAGCAAATATCCGTCAGGGAATCGCCCACTGCCTGCGCGGGGATGTTTTCCAGATTGTTCTCTCCCGCCGTTTCGAGCAACGTTTCGTAGGCGATGACTTCAAACTTTATCGTGCCTTGCGCAGCATCAACCCCTCTCCTTATCTGTTCTATTTCGATTTCGGAGGTTTCCGCATCTTCGGTTCATCACCTGAGACGCACTGCCGCATCGAAGGCCGCCACGCCTACATCGACCCCATCGCCGGTACTACCAAGCGCACCGGAGATCCCGAACAGGATGCGCTGAACGCCCAATACCTGCATGATGATCCCAAAGAAAATGCAGAGCATGTCATGCTGGTCGATCTCGCCCGTAACGATCTTTCCCGCAACTGCCACGATGTAAAAGTGGATTTCTACAAGGAAATGCAGTATTACAGTCATGTTATCCACCTGGTAAGCCGCGTCAGCGGTACGCTGAACGAGGATGCCCGCCCTATCAAAGCATTCATCGACACTTTCCCGGCAGGCACTCTGAGTGGTGCACCCAAGGTACGCGCCATGCAACTCATCAGCGAACTGGAACCGCACAATCGCGGCGCTTACGGCGGTTGCATCGGCTTCATCGGACTGAACGGTTCACTGAACCAGGCCATTACCATCCGTACTTTTGTCAGTCGCAACGGTGTACTTTGGTTTCAGGCAGGCGGCGGCATCGTGGCCAAGAGCAATGAAGAATACGAATTGCAAGAGGTGAACAACAAACTGGGAGCACTGAAAAAGGCAATCGTAATGGCGGAGAAAATGTGAGGAATCACCACCTTCTATTTAATTTTTAATTATTAATTTTTAATTCCCATGATAGTAATCATAGACAACTACGACTCTTTCACCTACAACCTTGCCCATCTGGTAAAAGAACTCGGCGCAGAAGTAGATGTGCTGCGCAATGATAAATTTGAACTTGAGGAATTGGAGAAATATGATAAGATCATCCTTTCACCCGGTCCCGGCATTCCCGAGGAGGCAGGCTTACTATTAGAGGTCATCCGTACTTACGCAGGACGGAAACCCATACTTGGCGTCTGCCTGGGTGAACAGGCCATCGGACAAGCATTCGGTGGAAAGCTCACCAATCTGAGTGAAGTCTTTCACGGCATACAAACGAATATAGCGATAAAGGATGAGGGATTATTGATTAGTAACTCATCGCTAAACACTAAGCACTTACCGCTAAGCGCTGATTACATTTTCGATGGTCTTCCCAGTGAAATACCAGTCGGTCGTTATCACTCCTGGGTAGTGGATACGGACGGATTTCCCGAAGAATTGGTTATCACCGCCATCAGCCCCGAAGGTCAAATCATGGCACTGAAACATCGGGAATACGATGTTCACGGCATCCAATTCCATCCGGAATCGGTACTGACTCCCGATGGAAAACAGATTGTAGGCAACTGGATGAAAGGCATCTGAAATGCCACATCTCATGAGGCCAAATGCCACACTTCATGAGGCCAAATGCCACACCTCACAGGTCGGAATGCCACACCTCATGACCGTCAACATGTGGCATTCCGAACGCTAAAGTGAGGCATTCCAAACACTACAGAATTTTCAATCGTAAATTGTAAATCGTCTAATCGTAAATAAGAAAATGAAAGATATATTAACCCGTCTCTTCAACCACGAAGAGCTCACTTCGGAAGAGACCAAGCAAATTCTCCTGAACATCACCCGGGAAGCTTACCCCGAAGCACAGATTTCCGCATTACTCACTGTATTTCAGATGCGTAGCATCACAGTAGATGAACTGATCGGCTTTCGCGAAGCCCTCATGGAGACTCGCATTCCTATCGACTTCGCGCCTTATCGGCCTATCGATATCGTAGGTACGGGAGGTGATGGAAAGAACACGTTCAACATTTCCACTTGTGCCTGTTTTGTGGTAGCCGGAGCCGGTTACAAAGTTGCCAAACACGGCAATTACGGCGCCACTTCCGTCAGCGGCGCAAGCAACGTCATCGAACAGCACGGCGTCCGTTTCACCAACAACCCCGACAAGCTGAAACGCAGCATGGACGAGTGTAACATCGCCTACCTGCACGCCCAACTTTTCAATCCGGCAATGAAGTTCGTCGGTCCTGTGCGCAAGGCATTGGGCGTACGTACACTGTTCAACCTTCTTGGCCCGCTTGTCAATCCCTGCAAGCCTGCTTACCAGTTGCTCGGTGTGGCCGATCTTGCACAGATGCGGCTCTACACAAATGTTTTTTACAAACTCGGCATTGATTTTGCGGTAGTCAACAGCCTCGACAGCTACGACGAAATCTCCCTCACGGACGAATTCAAAGTCATGACGCGCAATTACGAACGGATTTATCGTCCGCAAGCGCTGGGTTTCAATGCCGCGCAACCCGAAGAACTCTTCGGCGGAGCCTGCAAAGAGGATGCCGCCCGCATCTTTGACAACATCCTTAATAACCGTGCCACACGTGCCCAAACGCAATGTGTCATTGTCAACGCCGCCTTCGCCATCCAGGTGATGGAACCCGAAAAGGAAATCGAAGAATGCATTGCCATCGCTCGCCAATCGCTGGAAAGTGGACGGGCGCTGGAGACGCTGAAGAAATTTATAGAAATCAATCAATGAGCTAAAAAAATATGAAAGATATTTTATCCGAAATCATCGCCCACAAGCGGATTGAGATTGAGCAGCAAAAGCAAGCTGTCTCTCTCAGTCAATTGCAAGAGCAAGCTGCTGTCATGATGCAGGAAGCTGTCGGAACCGGAGCTTCCGGTACAACGCCCGTCCGCAGCATGAAGCGTGCACTCGCAAGCTCTCCATCCGGCATCATTGCCGAGTTCAAACGCCGTTCCCCTTCCAAGGGCTGGATCAAGGAAAGCGCACAGGCCGGTCTCATTCCACCAGCTTATGAAACTGCCGGAGCTTCCGCCCTCTCCATCCTCACGGATGAAAAGTTCTTCGGCGGAACTCTGCGTGACATCCGTACAGCGCGCCCTCTGGTCAACATCCCGATCCTGCGTAAGGACTTCATCATCGACAAGTATCAGCTTCTGCAAGCCCGTATTGTGGGTGCCGATGCAGTGCTGCTCATTGCCGCCTGCCTCACGCCTGATGAGTGCCGCACGCTTACTATGCAGGCGCACGAACTTGGACTTGAAGTCCTGCTCGAAGTACACAGCACCTCCGAACTCTCCTATATATATAAGGAGACGGATATGGTCGGTGTCAACAACCGTAATCTGGGCAGCTTCGTCACCAATACAGAAAACTCTTTCCGCATTGCGGAAGAGTTGAAAAATGCTGTTGCTGAAATTGATTTTCAGACGCCTCCGCTGCTCGTTTCCGAAAGTGGTATTTCGCACCCTGAAACCATCCGTGAGCTACGCTCGGCAGGCTTCCGTGGTTTCCTTATGGGAGAGACTTTCATGCGTACAGACGATCCCGGGAACACATTGAAAGAACTCATCCACAGCATATAAATTTGGAAATTCACACATAATTTCATATATTCGTGATTTTTAAACAAAGAGTTTTCAATCGTAAATTGTAAATCGTCCAATCGTACATATTATCATGAATACAATGATCAAAGTATGCGGAATGACCGATGCAGACAATATCCGCGATGTAGAAGTATTAGGTGTAGATATGATCGGTTTCATCTTCTATCCCAAATCCCCCAGATACCTGTATCAGATACCCGGGTACCTGCCTACGCTTGCCAAACGTGTCGGTGTTTTCGTCAACGAAACCAAAGAAAACATCCTTATGTATGTCGACCGTTTCGGCCTGAACTATGTCCAGCTGCACGGTGACGAATCACCCGAATATTGCCGCACCCTTCATTCACAGGGTATCCGGATCATCAAAGCGTTTTCCATCGCTTTGCCCAAGGATCTTCTTGCCGTTTCCTATTATGAAGGTTTCTGCGACTACTTCCTGTTCGATACCCGCAGCGTCCATTATGGTGGCTCCGGACAGCAATTCGACTGGAGTATCCTGCAACGTTACATCGGCAGTACCCCTTTCCTGCTTAGCGGCGGCATCAATTCCTACAGCGTCAAAGCTCTGAAAGAATTCCACCATCCCCGCCTTGCCGGTATCGATATCAACAGCCGATTCGAGACATCTCCGGGCATCAAGGATGTGGAACGGATCGGGCGCTTTCTCAAAGAAATGGGAAAATGCACCATTTGACGACTGAAGCACGCCATTGTGAAGAGCAATCGTCAAGTGAAAAGTAATTTCAATCGTAAATCGTAAATAATAAAATCGTAAATAATAAGATGAATCGTATAAATCAACTTTTTCAGGACAGCCCTAAAAACTTGCTGTCCATTTACTTCTGTGCCGGTTGTCCAACCCTGGAAGGTACTGCCGACGTCATCCGTACCCTCGAACGCAATGGGGTCCATTCAATTGAAATCGGTATTCCTTTCAGTGACCCGATGGCTGACGGCATCGTTATCCAGGAAGCTGCCACGCGCGCGCTTCGCAATGGTATGTCACTGCGTATTTTGTTTGAGCAGCTTCGCGATATCCGCAGCGATGTCCGCATTCCGCTCATCCTGATGGGGTATCTCAACCCTATTATGAAATTCGGGTTCGAGGCTTTCTGTCAGAAATGCGTAGAATGTGGTATCGACGGCGTTATTATTCCCGATCTTCCTTTCAAGGATTACGAAGAGACGTATAAACCTATTGCCGACCGTTACGACATCCGTGTCATCATGCTCATCACCCCCGAAACCAGCGAAGCCCGTGTCCGCGAAATCGACGAGCATACCGACGGCTTCATCTATATGGTATCCAGCGCTGCTACTACCGGTGCCCAGAAAGATTTCGATAGCCAGAAGCAAGCTTATTTCAAAAAGATACAGGATATGCACCTCCGCAATCCCCGTATGGTTGGCTTCGGCATCAGTAACAAACAGACATTTGACGCTGCTTGCACCAACTCTTCCGGTGCCATCATCGGCAGCCGTTTCGTCACCCTGCTGAATGAAGCTGAAGGAGATGCGGAAAAGGCGATCAAGCAACTAAAAGAAGGATTGAAGAAATAATTAGTAGGGAGCGATTAGTGATAAGCGGATTGTACAATAACAACAAAATGACACTTATCACTAATCACTTACCGCTAATCACTGTTTTTTTCTTATCTTTGCACTAGTAAAACCGAAATGTGATGAAAACTGTTGCCGAATATATTTCATTATTGCGTGACTATATGCAAAAAAATGCCGGTAAATATGGTATTTCCCGGATGGGCATATTCGGTTCTGTTGCTCGGAACGAACAAACAGAAACGAGCGACGTCGATATATACATTGAAGGGCAACTACATGGCTTCTTTGCTTTATCCGGCATAAAAAAAGAATTGGAAGAACTGTTAGGCTGTCCGGTTGATATTGTACGTCTACGTGATAAGATGGATGCACTCCTACGTGAAAAGATATTAAAGGAGGGTATTTATGTTTGATAAATTAATAGCTCTTCATACACTGAAATTAATTTGTGACTCTCTTGAACTAATAGAGAAAAGATGTTCTGATATTTACTCTGTAGATGATTTCCTGTTAAGTGATAGTGGAATGATGAAACTTGACAGTGTCTGCATGAAACTCACAGCCATAGGAGAAAGCATTAAAAATCTGGATAAAATCACCAATAAAGAATTATTTGTGAAATATCCGGAAATTCCGTGGAGGAATGTAATGGGTATTCGTGATATTATCGTACATCATTACTTTGATGTAGATGCCGACGAAATATTTAGAATTTGCAAGGAAGATGTTCCACAATTATATAAGGTGATTATTAAAATAATAAATGACTTGAAGTAACCCGATTATGTTTATGAAGATTGACTACCCATCCGTGTTGCTAATTTATACCGGCGGAACCATTGGTATGATAGAGAATCCAGAGACAGGTGCGCTTGAAAACTTCAACTTCGATCATCTTCTCAAACATGTTCCCGAACTGAAGCGTTTCAATTATCGCATCTCTTCCTATCAGTTCAATCCGCCCATTGACTCCTCCGACATGGAGCCCTCCCTCTGGGCAAAGATCGTAAAGATTATCAACTACAACTATGATTACTTCGACGGCTTTGTCATTCTCCACGGCACCGACACCATGGCCTATACCGCCTCCGCCCTTAGCTTCATGCTCGAAAACCTTGCCAAGCCTGTTATTCTCACCGGTTCTCAGCTCCCTATCGGCACCCTGCGTACAGATGGAAAAGAAATCTTATTACCTCTATAGAAATAGCCGCGGCCAAGAATCCCGATGGTACTCCCGTTGTCCCCGAAGTATGTATATTTTTCGAGAACGAACTGATGCGCGGCAATCGCACCACCAAGATAAATTCCGAAAACTTCAACGCATTCCGTTCCTTCAATTACCCCTCGCTGGCCCATGCAGGCATCCACATCAAGTACGATGCACATATCATCCGCCGTCCTGATCCGACACGCCCCATGAAGCCCCATTACCTGTTCGATACAAACGTCGTCATGCTCACCCTCTTTCCCGGCATCCAGGAGAGCATCATCAATTCAGTCCTCCACGTTCCCGGCCTGAAAGCCGTTGTGCTCAAAACCTTCGGTTCAGGCAATGCCCCTCAGAAAGACTGGTTCATCCGCCAACTGAAAGAAGCTACCGAACGTGGCATCATTATTGTGAATATCACCCAGTGCCAACGCGGCGCGGTCGAAATGGGACGCTACGAAACCGGCTTGAAGCTTCTCCAGGCAGGCGTCGTCAGCGGCTACGACAGCACCCCCGAATGCGCAGTGACCAAACTCATGTTTCTCCTCGGTCACGGCCTCGATCAAGCGGAAATCCGTTACCAGATGAATTCCGATCTCGCAGGAGAAATCACGAAAGCCTGAAACAGCCCCACCATCGGAAGGCCTGCTCGTGAGCGGAATATACAAGTCCGGTCAATCCCCGACCTTATCCACATTAAACAAATAAAACAGTGGAGAAGAACAAAAAAAGCAATATTCCTGATTGAGATATTAAATATAATCTATATCTTTGTGGCGAGAATATGCAAGAATTACGCATTCTCGAAATATTTCAAATAACTTAAGGACAACAAAACAAGCAAATATCATCAGTATTATTAATAATGAAACAAGTTAAACAATTATCAGTAATGGCTTTCATGGCAAGCGCCATGCTCTTAGCCAGTTGCGCGGACGATGTTTACGACCCCAGCAAAGAGCCGGAAACACTACCGACAGAAAATCCTTTCGGCGAAGGCTTCGCAGCACCGGACGGCTTCAGTTGGTCTATGATCAACACGGTCAGCCTGAATATTGAGGTAAAAGACGAATTCAACGGCCAGTACCAGTACCTGATTGAAGTATTCACCAGCAATCCGCTGACCGACGAGACGGCAAGCCCGATTGCAGCAGGTACGGCAAAGCAAGGAACAAATTATATTGCAGAGGTCAATATTCCTCAAACGGCTGAGAACTTCTATATCCGCCAGACGGATCCCAAACTGCGAAAGGAAATATATACATACGCAGTACCTGAAAACGGAGGTGCATTAAGCTGCAAATTGTACTATACCGAAGTTGACACAAGAGCCGCAGGAAATTCAGGTTCAGCATTTGAAGCCGCCAAACTGGATGGATTTACAGAACCGGAGCCTAAGGTATATAATGAGAAAGATGTAATACCTGAGGTACCTGCAACTTCTGACGGCTATGTTGCGTATAATCCGGGAGCCATAAACGCCGGAGGTAATTTCATTATCGGTAAAGATTACACATATAATACTCCTTTTAAAGATAATATACGAGTTTATAACAATGGCAGGGCAACCGTATTCGTTCAAGGCGTATGGGATCTGTCAGGCAAAGGTTTACAATCCAGCCTTGACATTTACATAATGAATGGCGGTAAAATTATCGGTTCAGGCATCACGTTCGGTGGTAACAACACCCTTACCATTCAAAGCGGAGGAAGCATTGAATCTAAGAGCGGTATTTTAAAGTTAGGATGTCCTGTTAAAGTTTATGGTTCCATCACAACAACAAACGTTAGGGTAAATGAGGGTACGCCGGAAATATACATTGGCGAAAACGGCAGCATCAAAGCCGTAGAAGCTTATTTCAACAATTCTCAAATATTCAATTACGGCGTGTTAAGCGCAGACAAGCTTGAGCTTGTCAATGCTACCATCTTAAATAAGTCAGATATAGAAGAATGTAAAGACATTCTGATCAACGGCAGTAAGATATTCAACTATGGTGATATTAAATTCAATGGAACACTTACAACCAATAACAATACGGATAAGGCAGTTCTTATTAATCACAATCAAGCTTCCATGACAGGAACTGAATGGGAGAATGGGGCTTCGGTCTACAATGACGGACGTATCCAACTTACCAATTTCTATAACACCGCAGTAGGCAATATTTATAACAGCTGTGCATTTATCATTGAAAAAGAGTTTACTTTCATTAATTTGATATTGGACAACGGTTCCATTACAGCTGGTCAGGATCAAGCAACCCACGAATGGTTACCCGTTCCAACCATTACCTGTAATCAAATGGTTAATCTCAAGATGAGAAATGGTTCAATAATCAAAGCAAACAATTTCACCTTGGGTAATTCACCCAATAGTATTATAGGCGAGACAAACGATATGTCTATGATAAAAGTCAGTAAATTATCATTAACGAGCGGTGGTCTGACCACTTTCAAAGGCAATTTGGTACTTGAAAGAGAGGATACACAAGAGTATGAGTCCTGGCGACTCAAGGTAGATTGCGCTACAACCGGCTACGATGAATCCAAATACACCATTGAAACCTGCGGCGGCATTTTCAACGAAGGCAACGAAGGCAAAGACCCCTCCACCACTCCTGAGTTTGAACCGACAGTAAACGACGCTAATACATATACTTATGTATTTGAGGACAACTGGCCTGCATATGGCGACTTCGACCTTAACGACATTGTCTTGACAATAGACGGAAGAGGAACGAAAGAAGTAGATGGTGGTGGTTATCTGAAAAGGGCCAACCTAGATGTCAATCTTGAGGCAGTCGGTGCAAGCAAAATCTTAGGAGTCGGCATCCGCTTCTTGAAGTTGCCAGCTAATATTACTCCAACGAAATTCAGAGTCTCCGGCAAAGACCGCTCCTTTGAAGCCGGACAAAGCCTCCCGACTTTGATACTGTTTGAAAATGCGCATAGCGAATGCGGGCATAACGACGAGAGACCATTCATCAACACCGTGCAAGATGCAACAACCAACACCAACGACGAACATAACTATGACATAATCTTTGAATTTGACGGATCCGACAACGTCCCCGTCTCTGCATTCAACATCAACAACTTAGATGTATTTATCATCACGAAAGCCGCTGATAAGAAGGGCAAACGTACGGAGGTTCACGTAGCGGGTTACGCTCCTACGGATTTGGCAAACAACAGCTTGTTCGGACAAGGCAATGACAATTCTTCATCGTCTGCCCAAAACTACTATTTCAGCAAAGAAAACTTAGCGTGGGGCATTGTTATTCCCGATAAATTCGCTTGGCCTTTGGAATACAGAAACATAAAAGATGTTTATACAGAATTTGCAAGTTGGGTGACCAGCGGAGGAAAAGAAGGCAAAGGCTGGTATAACAATTCCAATGGCAACGTATACAAAAAGAAAGAAAAATAAGCAAATACCCTCTTTAATGCAAAAGCCGATGAATGTCTTTATTCATCGGCTTTTTTAAAGCGATTTGGAAAGCGTACTATTCAAAAGCCATCATCATTGTTAAAAAACACTAATATACAAGTTTTTTCAAGCCTATAAAAGTTGCTGTTATTTTAATAGTCCGTACTTTTGTTAATAATCAAGCAAAGCAAACAGATTTATGAAGAAGAGAATCAAAATAGATCTAATCCTATCCATTGCATTGTTCACTTTAAGTGCTTTGTTGGGTAGTTGTGAAAAAGACGTCTTTAGCCCCGAGAGAGTAAAAGCTACTTACGAAGACAAGTTTCCGGTAAAAGACATCGACCCCGATATGGACTGGAAGATGACCAGACAGGTTACGATAGACATCTCTGTCTACGAAGATTATGGAGTAGATTATACCGTAGAAGTATTCGACCGCAATCCTTACTCCACTGACACTATACCCCATTTATTGGCAAGAGGAACCGCCAATCAGGAATTATCTTTCCGCACCACAATCGATTGCCCGTCCGCGCTTTCCACCCTTTATGTATCACGTACCGATGAAGCCGGGCGCAGAATATTCAAGCCTGTAGCCATAGCCAACGACAAACTGACCACCTCATTCGGTAGCCGGACATCGACACGTTCCTTTTCTCCCTCAACCAAAAGCGAGGATGATTTCAATATATCCGCAATGTCCCGCCCATACACCGATAACGAAATAGCGAACATGCTTTCCAAAGCCATCGAATATACAGGTCAAGACATGGATGCAGACATAGCCAATCAAAACATCTTCAAAATAACCGACACCTATAGAGGCGGCATCAATCATGGAGGTACCCCTACCCCTTCAGTAAGTACCCTAAAGTTGATCATTGCCCCGGGAGGCAAATGGAAAGTCACCTCTCCCCAAACCGTCAATCAAGGTCTTGAAATCATTGTCGCCTCCGACGGCAAGATAGAGTTGAGTTCCGGCAGTAACAACACCCCCGCCCTTAAATTCACCAACACCGCATCCCTCGCGGTTTTAGGAACCGCCTATCAGGAAGATGAGGAAGAAAAAGACGATGAAGACGATGATGTGGAAGACACCCGTGGAAGAATTTCCGGTAACGGCTGGATAGAATTCTCCAATGGAGGCACCAATTACAATGCCGGGCACATTGACATTGACGGTATCAACAACAACGGCGGCACCTTCTTCAATTACGGCAAAATCGACGTAAAGAAACTCTACGGTTCCTCTACCGGAAGCCTCTTTGTCAATCACGGAGATTTCGAAGCCGGTCAGATAGGCGACGATAATCAAAGCGTAGGTCCCTTGTTAGAGAATACTTGCAAAATCGAAGTTGATAATGATTTGACCTCTTATGGCATCACACTAGGAAGAGGGGCATACATCGAGTGCCAACATCTGCATGCTTCCGGCCATATCAACATGAGCGACAATTCCATGATAGAAGTCGAGAACAACTCATGGTTCAACAATTGCAATATTACTGGCCCCACAGCACCCAACAGCTATGCATTATTGAAACTTAAAAATATACAATATGCGAATTGGACGGGAAGTTGGCAAAGCGAAGTGACGCAAGGTTATGTCATCAATAACATATATTGCGAATATAAAGGCGGCGGTCAAAACGCTACATGGAATTTTGAGTACTGCTGCCTGAACGGCACTGCAGGAGGAAACGGAAGAAAAGGAAATGGTAACGCGGTTGCATGCAAGCCCGGAGAAGCTCCCAAATATATCCCCGGAGGCAGATGCACCGGTGAAGGCAATACCCCGGGAGAAGGCGATCCGGGAGAAGAGCCCCAATTAATGCCCTATACCTACGTCTTCGAGGACAATTACCCATTGGTAGGCGACTATGACTTCAACGACGTGGTATTAGACGTAACCATCAACTACGATCGAGGTCGTGACAATAAAATCACAACCACCCGCATCGACGTCAAACTCGTGGCAGCCGGTGCCGGCAAAACCGTCGGAGCCGGATTGCGCCTTGTGGGCATAGACAATTCAGTAGTCAGCAACATCAGCTTTGAAGGAGCGGACCAAAGCCGTTTCCAGTCCACCCTATCAGGTTCTATGTTCAGCACCGACATGGAAAGTGACGGAACAATTCCCCTTCTTGGCAGCGTGCACAAGGTGTTTGGCGTAACTGCAGGAACTCTGGTCAATACCGGTGGAGAAACAGCGCCCATTTACACTTATCAAATCAAGATAGAACAAAATAACGCCTACCAACGAGAAGCCCCCGTTATCACCAAGGACAATCTCGACTTCTTCATCACCTATGGATACAAGACGATGCAGAAACGCATGGAAGTTCATCTTTATGAATTCTGGAAATACGGCGCCACCGCCGCCGGAACCGTCCAGCAGGAAAATCTTGACTTGGCGGGAAACAACACGTGGGCCATCTGCGTGCCTAACTTCCGCTATCCCAAAGAAAGAATCAATATCAGCAACCAAAAAGATGAAAAAGATTGCGCATACCCCAAGTTCCTGGATTGGGCCCGCAACCGCAATGTCAACCAAGACTGGTATAAGTATCCCAACGAAGAGAATGTATATAGATAACAACTATCTATTCCCCTATAGCGAATAAAACAAGTATAGAATAATATAAATAACAATAATGAAACAAATTTTATTAGTAGACGATAAAGCCTCCATAGGTAAAGTGCTCTCTATGTATTTGGGAAAAGAGTATGATTTGGTATACTGCGAAGATCCCTTGAAAGCCATCGAGTGGTTACACGAAGGTAATGAACCCGACCTGATCATATCCGACATCCGTATGCCGAAGATGACCGGTTCCGAATTCCTCCATTACCTAAAGAGTAATGAGTTGTTCAGCCACATCCCCGTCATGATGCTTTCCAGCGAAGAGAGTACTACCGAACGTATCCGCCTGCTCGAAGAAGGTGCGGTAGATTACATTCTGAAGCCTTTCAATCCTATGGAATTGAAAGTACGTTTAAAGAAATTCCTTTAATTGACAAAAATACGTAAAAGGATATGTTATATTACATCTATATCGGAAATAACCGGATAATAATCGACCATCTGAGTAAAGTGACAGGTGGCATGTTTGTCGCCGTCTCTTCTCCACAGAAAGCGGCTAAAGTCATCGACGGTATTCGCGAACGCTATAACACATCCATCCTCTACGAACAGACGGAAAATCCGGAAGCGGACTGCATCGAGCTTTCTTATTTACGCAAACGTTATCCCCGGGTTTACATAACCCTTATAACAGAAATGCTAAAACCTGAAAGCCGGAAAGCTTATCTTCAGGCAGGCGTCAATAATACACTTCCACCACATGCCGATGAAGACAGTATTCAAAGCATGAATTCTTATCTCAAGGCACGTAAGGACAGTAAGCTGAAAGAATTCAGCGAGACACATCGCAAAGTGCTGAATACCTTCCATCTTCCTATGTGGAAACGCACCTTCGATGTTCTCTTTGCCGGTACCGCCGTTATCCTTCTTTCGCCATTGCTGATAGGGACAGCCATTGCCGTCCGTGCGGAGAGCAAAGGAAGAGTTATTTATAAGTCGCAACGCGTAGGCTCCAATTATCAGATTTTCAATTTTCTGAAATTCCGTTCCATGTACATCAACGCGGATAAGCGGTTGAAAGAATTGAATGCGCTTAATCAATATCAGATTGAAGAAGTGGAGAGTTCTGATGAAGATCCGGAAATCCGCTTTGACGACCTTGCCGGGACGCCGGACGAGGAAGAAAGCCTGTTGATTTCAGATGATTTCGTGATCTCCGAAGAAGATTTCATCAAAAAGAAAGAGAAAACAAAACAGAATACATTCGTCAAGATTGAAAACGATCCGCGCGTTACCCGTGTCGGAAGGTTTATTCGCAAATACAGTATTGATGAATTGCCGCAGTTATTCAATATACTGAAAGGAGATATGAGTATTGTAGGCAACCGCCCTCTCCCACTCTATGAGGCTGAGCTATTGACTAGCGATGCCTACATAGACCGTTTCATGGCCCCGGCTGGTTTGACGGGATTGTGGCAAGTAGAGAAACGAGGTGGTGCAGGTAAGTTGTCAGCGGAAGAACGGAAACAATTGGATATCAAGTATGCAAGGGATTTCTCTTTTTGGCTGGATATGAAGATTATCTTTAAGACGCTGACAGCGTTTGTACAAAAGGAGAATGTATAAAACGACATCAATAAAAACAAAAAAGAAATGACCAAGAAATATATAAGAATTATAATTTGCAGCATAACCTTTATTGGGTTATATTCGTTTCCATCCTTTGTGTCCGCACAAGAGATGACGCGGGAGGAGCGCATCAAAGCACTGGAAAAGCTAAAAATGGATGATGAGAAATGGGAAAATAATACTATCAAGCAAGCAACTAAGAACATACCATTAGAACTTGAAAAGCTTGAGCTTCCTCCATTAGCAACGTTTTTAGATGCTGTTGTAGAAAATGCGACGGTAAAACGAGCACGGTCACAAGTGGAACAAATAAAAAATGAATACCGCTTGCAAAAGCGAGACTGGTGGAACTATTTTAAACTAAATGGAGTATATTCATATGGACGGTACAATGTTATTGGCAATGCTAGTGATGAATTTACACCTATGTACCAAACAACCATGTCTAGCGCGCAACATAATTTTAATGTTGGAGCTAATGTTAGTGTTAGTCTTGGCGATTTAATAAATCGACCACTCAAATTAAAAAAATACAAATATGACATTGAACAGTTGCAATACACACAAGAAGAAGTAATGGAAGAACGGCGATTAAAAGTACTAGAAGTATATAATGCCGTTACCGAGCAATTGGCTACCATGAAAGCTAAAGCTGAAACAGCCGCTCTTTACAATGCCTTAATGAAAATCAGCGAATATGATTTCATTCATGGAAAGATTGATATAAGTTCTTTAGCTTTGGAGCGTAATCGACGTACAGGTGCTGTCACCTCTTACGAACAAAGCCGTGTTACTTTACATAACTCAATCGTGTTGTTGGAAATGCTAACCAATGTAAGGATTCTAAAAGATAAATAAGGAAAGTATGGATATATCACTATTTGTATCGCAATTTCTCTACCGTATCCGCTATTGGCTGCTATGGGGTACACTATTTGTCACTGGATTAGTTGTCTATTTCACACAGTTTCTCCCGTATAGTTACACCGTAGAAGGCAGTTTGTATGCGGGCATTACTAATGCAGTCAATCTGGATGGAACGGCATCAGTCAATGTCATTAGTACGTTTGATAACCTTATTAATATAGCTAAGTCACGTGGAACTTTAGCCAAAGTATCTATCCGTTTGTTAGCCAATGCTTATACATTTGGTGAAGAATGGAAAGACAATAATTATATTCAGGCTAAGCATTACCGTCAGTTACTACAAATGACCCCTAAAGAGGTATTGGCATTAGTCGATAGGAAAGATGTGCAAAAAACCACTGCTAATTTAGAAGAATACTGCAAAAAAAACAGTGAGAATTTCATTAATACTCTTTTCAATCGCCCCGTAGCTTTTTACGGAGCACGAGCATTAGAGGAAATCATTGTTGAAAGAGAAGGCAATAGTGATATTTTGATGATAACCTATACCTCAGCCGATCCAGGGATAACTCAACAAACTGTTGCTATTTTAATTGAAGAATTGAGAAAAGCCTATAAATTGTTACGTTTTAAATCTACTAATGATGTAATCGCCTATTTTGAAGAACAAGTACGTATCACTAAACAAAAGTTGAGTGCAGAGGAAGACGATTTAATGAAATATTGTATAGAACAACGAGTCATTAATTATACGGAAGAATCTAAAGCACTCGCCAATATCCGTTATACCTCGGACGATGTGTTCACTGAGATTTCACGCGAATATGAAAGTGCCGTTGCTCTACGCAAAATGTTAGATGAGAAAATGGACATTCGCGCTAAAATCATTCGTGATAATACTAATTTACTTAATGAGTTGGAAAAAGTCAGTGACTTAAACCAAAACATAATGGAACAAGAGATTTTTATAACGGATAAAGCTCAGAATAAAAACCTAAAGTTACAACGGGAAAAAAGAGAGTTAAAAAAGGCAGAAGAAAATATAAACAGACTTTCGGACAATCTAAATGAATATGGAATGTCAAAGGAAGGAGTGGGCATTCAAGAAATGGTAAAAGAATGGCTTAACGCTTGCGTAAACGAAGCCAAAATGAGTGCTGAAATGAAAGTTATGTCAAAGCGCCAACAGGATATTTTTGACCAATACAGCCTAATGTCTCCTGTAGGAACTCAAGTTAGTCGCAAACAACGCGCTATTGACATTGCAGAAGATAATTATCGAACTCAAATCAGCGGCTTAGCCCAAGCTAATTTACAATTAAAAAATCTTGAAATGACTACAAGTAATCTGCAAACTATTGCTCCTCCCGCTTATCCGTTAACAGATAATGGACGGCGTCGAATGATCTATGTTCTAATAGCTTTTGTAGGAAGTCTCATATTTATTACGACTTATTTCTTGCTGATTGAGTTGTTAGACCGTACGTTACGTGACCCTCTTCGCAGTAAGCGATTAACTAAACTTCCAGTTATTGCAGCATTCAATGGTACCAATAATCTGAAGTTTCGTGGTTTCTTAAGGGCTTGCAACCGTCTTGCAGCAGCATATAGTTGCCGACAGATGAATAATTATCTTCAACCTGGCAGACCGACCATTATCAACCTGCTCAGTATGGATCCCAAAGAGGGAAAATCATTCCTTGCGCAGTTCTTTGCTGATTACTGGAAAACAGAAGGACTTCATGTACGCATAGTTAATCATGATATTGATTTTGAGAATGAGACTCCCCAATATGTGCAAGCTCAAAAATTGTCAGACTTTTGGATGTTAAATGAAGCTGAAAAAACTCCAGATATTATTTTAGTGGAATATCCGGCAATCAGTACATCTAGTATCCCACTTCATGTACTGGAGGAAGCTGACTTGACTTTATTAATAGCCAATGCGCGCCGCTTATGGAGTTCGGATAATGATGCCCTATTGGAAGCTGTCAAAAAGAGCTTAGAAAATAAGCCATTCTTCCTATACTTAAATAACGCTGACCGCGAGACAGTGGAGATGTTTACTGGAAAATTGCCACCTAACACTCTGCTCCACTCATGGTTAAGACGTATGGCACAGTTAGGACTAACAAGTCAAAAAGCTGCCGTTAAATAATAATTAACAACGATAATAAGGGAAAAATATGCCACTTAGCACACAACTGAAGGAGATACCTCCTCGCATTACTACCTATTTATTACTCTTAATAGGTTTGGTGGTGATGGCTTACGCCCTTATCTTTCAGAAATTAATTATTTTTGCGGCAGTAGTATTTCTTCCATTGGGATTAATTATCTTTAGATATAGCATTCAGGTACCTCGTTTCAGCTTCCTGCTCTATGTCGTTTTTTCTTACTACCTTACAGCGATAATGCGATATAGTCGCACAGAGGGGCTCAGTGTTATTGGAGATACATTATTGGTTTTTATCTTTGTAACCATTCTGATTCATTCCGCCCGACACAAAGAAAAAATAGATTTTTCTAATGCCATCAATTATGTTACAGTAGGATATGCCGTATGGATGCTTTATTTGCTGATACAATTCCTCAATCCACATGCAAGCTTCAATGGAGAAGACATCACCGCCACTGTTCGTGGTTGGTTTCTCGGAATACCAGTGCTCTATATCATTACATCTCTGCTTCTTGACAAACCTCAGTTATTAAAAAAGGCTCTGATCATTGTTGGTATTTTAACATTAACGGCTTTTATAAAAGTTTTGTATCAAAAATATCGTTGGTTTGATGCGGCAGAGGTAGAATGGTTAATGGAAGTAGGAGCTGGAACCCACCTGCTCATTAGTGGTATTCGTTATTTCTCAATCTTCAGTGATGCCGGAAATTTTGGAGCAAATATGGGTATGGTAACCATTGTCTACGGAATCATTGCTTTCCACACTCCTCAGAAATGGTTACGTTGGTTTTATTTTGGAGTTATGGGTATGGGAATAGCTGGAATGCTTTTTTCTGGAACTCGCAGTGCCATTATCATTCCTTTGGGGGGATTAATGCTCTATTGCTTCCTTGGTAAAAGTATTAAAATAGTAATAATATCTGCTCTCGCGCTCGCTGTACTATATTCTTTTTTTACTTTTACTACTATTGGTGATGATAATCCCATCATTCGACGTATGAGAACAGCGTTTACTCCACAAGAAGATGCTTCTTTTAATACACGCCTAAAAAACCGAGAGGATATAGCAATTTATCTTTCTAATCATCCTTGGGGAGCTGGAGTTGGAAAAAATGTAACAAAGGCAACTGAGACTGAAAAAGGAATAGTTATGAAGAACATCCCTCCAGATTCTTTCTATGTCAATATTTGGATACAAACAGGCTATACCGGCTTGATTCTTTATCTTGCCATTTATGCAGTCATATTCTTGCGCTGCTGTTATATTATAATGTTCCGAATCCGTAATAAGAGTTTATACCACATGCTATCAGCCTTACTATGCGGAATATTTGGCATGTGGCTAAATGGTTATGCCGGTGAAGCTATGGGAATGCCTCCCAATACCGTGATGCTTGCCTCTGCACTTATATTTATAATGAACGGTCCTTATATGGACAAACAAATCGAATCAAAGCAATCTGATATAAAACCCAATAAAGCATAGAACTATATGAATGACTTTTTTCAAATTTTGAATCCTGACTGGTGGTTAGACGAAAACAATAATGCCCTGCAAATTGCTGACGCGATTTTATACTTATTGCTAGCCATCCCAGTAATGTATCTTTTAATATGTGCTTTTTTCTCTATGGGAAAATATAAGAACCCATACCCTCAAGCAAAGATACAACACCGTTTTCTTGTAATATTTGCCGTACTTAGGAATGGGAAAGAAGTAATTCAATCAATTGAACATTTTCTAGACACACAGCAATATCCTCGTGAAAAATACGATATTGCAGTTGCAGCTACTCAGTTATCTGAAGAGGATCTTATAAAATTACTTCAGATGCCTGTTAATATTGTTGTTCCTGATAATGAAAAATGTACTAAAGTTTATGCCATCCAGCAGGTTATGCAACGCTATTCGCCCGATGAGTATGACATGGTAGTCATATTTAATTCTGATAACCGCATAGTCCCCAAAGCTTTAGAATTATTCAACAATGCCTATTATTCCGGTTGTGATGCTATACAAGCGCATCGCATGACTGAAAATCTAACTACCAATATTGCTATATTGAATGCTACCAGTGAAGAGATCAATAATAACCTTTTCCGTAAGTCGCATACTCGTATGGGATTTTCATCAGCCCTTATTGGTTCAGCCATGGCTTTCGATTTTCGTATGTTTCATGAAATTACTCCTACTCTGAAAGGCTCTGATTTGAGCAAATCTTTGGAAACAGCTTTGCTCAATCAAAATATCTATACGGAATACCTTGAAGAAGTTGTATGTTACAGTAAAAAAGAGGAGAACGCCAATGGTTATGAAATGCAGCGACTCAATTGGCTCCGTTCGCAATATAGCAGTACTTTCCTTGCAATCAAGCGATTGCCTTTTGCCTTAATAAGAGGACAATGGGACTATTCTTTAAAGCTATTCCAGTGGTTAATACCTTCTCGTTTTATGCTTATCGCCTTAATAGCCTTATGTGGTTTTTTAACCATGTTATACGACTGGCCTCTTAGTCTCAAATGGTTTGCCTTATTAGGTATTATTGCCATGTCTTTCCTTATGGCTTTACCTGAAGGTGAAATTAACAAGCGCTTCAAACGTGCTATTTGGGGAGTCCCTATGCTTATACTTGTAACCTTATTCAGCCATATATCTAATATTTTCCGGAAAAAAGGAAAATAAAATGAAACAGTCACCGTATGAAAATAGCCATCGAAGCTCAACGCATATTTCGTTCTAATAAGCATGGTATGGATTTTGTGGCACTAGAAACCATACGTGAGCTTCAGAAACGAAATGACGGTAATGAGTATTATATCATCGTTGCTCCGGGTGAAGATCACTGTATAGAATCTTCTAATAACCTGTCCATCATAGAATTGAAGAGTTCTGGTGGTTATCCATTTTGGGAACAAGTAGCATTACCGCGAATAGTAAAACAATTAGGAGTTGATTTGCTCCATTGTACTTCTAATACAGCTCCACTACGATGCCCCGTACCATTAGTGCTGACTCTTCATGATATTATCTATCTAGAGCCTCGTTTACGTCGTAGCCCTTCCCTTTACCAAGAAATGGGATGGTATTATCGTCGTCTCATAGTTCCACATATTTTAAAAAATTGTAAAATGATAATTACTGTATCCCAGTATGAATGTAATCGTATTCGCCAGGCTTTGCAAATACCGGCAGAACGAATAACATCTATTTACAATGGTTACAATTCTCATTTTTTCCTCCAAGAAGAGATTAACATGGAGATTGTACATCGGTACATTTCTGAAGAAGGTTTTTTATTATTCTTGGGCAATACTGACCCCAAAAAGAATGCCCTAGGTACACTAAAATCTTATAGTCTCTATCTACAACAATCAACTGTAAAACGCCCATTGCTCATTGCAGATTTAAAAGAATCCTACATAAACGCGTTGTTGAAGCAAAATGAACTTGAACACATCAAACCTCATTTATATTATCCAGGATATATAGCCAATAGCGATTTACCTACGCTCTACAATGCAGCTTTCGCCTTTCTCTATCCTTCACTACGTGAGAGTTTCGGTATTCCTATGCTGGAAGCCATGGCCTGCGGAACCCCAGTCATAACCAGCAATACTTCTGCTATGCCCGAAGTTGCCGGTGAAGGAGGTATCCTTATCTCCCCACAGCATCCTCAAGAAATAGCAGATGCAATATTGCATTTAGAAAACAACAAAGCATTTTATCAGCAACAAAGTTCTTGTGGATTGGAACGCGTTAAACAATTCTCTTGGAAATATACTGCTGAAGAGTACGTGAAAATATACAAAGAAATTCTATATCCATAACTCATAACACCAGTACTTATGGCAGACTTCATTATCACGGCGCTTCAGACTTGGGAATTCAGCATTGGTTCTAATGCTAAAGATATTGCATTGGAACTGTCTAGACAACATCGTGTTTTGTTTATTAACACCCCTGTTCCTTCCCGGCATTCTCATTCAAAGCTACGTACCATCCAAGAGAATTTATGGGTGCTTGACTGTAATTTCACAATACTACCAGTTAATAAACTCCCGGACGGTTTTCTTTTTGATTTCGCAAACCGCTTCAATAATAAATTAATTTTTCATGCCGTCAATCAAGCAGCTAAGCAGCTTGGATTTCAAAATATCATACATTTCTGCGACAATGATATATATCGTAGTTTTTATGCCCGCACATATCTACATGCCTCATTATATATTTACTATCGGCGTGACAATCTTCATGCCGTACCTTATTGGAAACGCCATATCCGACGTTTGGAACCTGCACTCATTCAAAAAAGCGACTTAGTAATGTGCAACTCTGAGGAATTGGCAGAATATGTACGCAGTTATCTCCCAACTACCCAAGTTCATAATGTCGGGCAAGGTGTGGATTTATCAGCCTATCATGCCGATGCAAATTATGTTTTGCCGAAAGAGTACCTTTCTTTGCCACACCCTATCATTGGATATACAGGAGTAATATATTCGCTACGCCTTGATATAGAATTATTATATAAGATAGCTTTAGATTGTCCTCAATACACTTTTATATTCATCGGACCAGAAGATGAAGTTTTTCAAAATCATCGTATTCATAATCTTCCTAATACACACTTTACAGGAATTCGTCCACCAGAACAAATGCCAGCCTATATTCGGTTTATGGATGTATGCATGAATCCTCAGATAGTAAACGAAGTAACTATTGGAAATTATCCACGAAAAATAGATGAGTATTTAGCTATGGGAAAACCTGTCGTGGCTACCCGTACCCGAACTATGGAGTTCTTCAAAGATTATGTATACTTATGTTCATCAGTTGATGAATACAAAAGGGCTATCGCCAATGCACTTAAAACTGACTCGCCCACATTACAGAAACGCCGTATCATTTTTTCTCAAACCCATACATGGGAATATGGCGTAAGACGAATTTTAAAAATAATCGAAGACTATGACATTGCAAGAAATAAAAGATAGACTCAAGGAAAATCCAAACCTGAAAGCACGTCTCCATCGAATGATGTTCAGCAATGCCCGTCCCCGTCTATGGGTAAAATGGCTGGTCAATCCGTTCGTATTTCGTCATGGCAAAAAAGCTGTCATCCGCCGACAGACAGTGATGAACGTATCCCCCATCAACCGATTCCACTTGGGAACGCGCAGCACCATCGAAGAATACACGATAGTAGACAATGGCGTGGGTGATGTCATAATCGGAGATCATACGCGCATTGGGCTGCGCTGCACCATCATTGGACCTGTACAAATAGGAAACCACGTGATACTGGCGCAAAATATCGCAATATCCGGCCTGAACCACCGCTATGAAGATCCTCAACTCCCCATACATCAACAGGGAGTGACAACCACACCTATACAAATAGGAGATGACTCATGGATAGGAGCCAATTCTGTAATAACAGCAGGTGTAAATATAGGAAAACATGTTGTCGTGGGTGCCGGCAGTGTGATTACCAAAGATATACCTGACTATAGTATAGCAGTAGGAAATCCCGCAAGAGTAATAAAGAACTTCGATTTCGATCAAAAGAAATGGATATCTGTAAAATAATCTCTTCCTTTCCCCACTTTTTTATACCTTTGCCACTTTTTATTTTATTAATATCAAATTTATGAAAAAATTCATTTAATTTATCCATCACCAACAAGAATGGTGTAGAAATTTTCAGTGTCCAAACCGAGACCGAACACATGAAACTGGAATTTGTCGCATTGGAACTTTTTGCCCGGGGCATAGAGAAGTTACTGGAAGACAAAGGCAACATCAGTACGCGCATGGAGCGAATGTTAGGAACCCTTCGCGATGTCACCCACCGTTTCAGGCACACCCCAGACAAAAAAGGCGAATAAGACTGACAGACAGATGTTTGTGTATAATAATCGCAATGCGCATTTCAGCGCAAGAGCCCCACCAAACGTTAAGGAATAATAAATCATCTCTTTTTTCAAGATGTGCGGTCTTGCCCGACAAAACCGCTTTCACGATTATTCTGACAACGGAACAAACGGACAAGACCGCACATTCCAGCCGTATTATCAATGATTATCTTTGCTGTCGCTAAGAGAAAAACGCTACGAAAAAACGCTGTCGCCACACCAAGCAACTCCGCTTTGCGCAACCTTTTCCCACGAACAATAAACGAATAAAAACAATTCAGAATGAAAAGAAACTTTTACCTGCAGCACCAGCTCATGGCCATGCACGACCCGCGGATGAAAAAACTCTTCGACGAGGAAGGCCCCAGAGGTATAGGAACCTACTGGATCATCATCGAAAAACTATCCATGCTGCCCGACGCCAGAGCGCAACTGAAATATCTGCGCTCTTCCACGAGCAAAAGACTGACGCTCGCCTACATGGAGAAAATCATCCGCAACTTCCAGCTTTTCGTACTCGAAGAAGACGGATCCTTCAGTCCCGAAGAACTGAATCCGGTGAAAAAGAAGGAGAAAAAAACGGCAAAAAGTGATAGAGCAAATGCCGTTGCTGATGCAAAAAATGACGAAAATCGGCAAAAAACCGCAGAGGAAAAAACGGAAAATTCGAACGAAAAACAAGCTAACGCGCTAAATACCAGCACCGATAAAGAAACAAGCCGTGAAGTATTTAAAGAGAATATAAAAGATATAACAACATCAGCAATAAAAGAAAAAGAAACTGCTGCCGCTGAAGATGTCAATTTCAATCCCATACGTCCCTGGCGGGAAGTAGTGGACGGACTGGCCGTGAGAACGCCCTGGCTGGAAGCAGCCTGCATGCACAGCGGCTACGGAGAACTGCTGATGCGACACATCGGGGCGGCCGTGGACTGCTTCAAGAAGCATATCGAAATCTACGACAAATGGCGCAACCTGCTGAACGAAAGCGATGCGCGCCGCTATTTCGTGAATTTCACAAATCCCGGACAGCGCACTTCGCAAGCCCTGTACGCAACCCTTCTGGCACTCGACGCCAAGCAACAGTCCGCCGCTCCGCCCGACCCTTACCGCTACGAACAGCGCATCGACGGCCGACGCACCTACCTGGGCTGCCCCATCCCCGACAATGCCCCGCCCCGGCCGGACAACACCGCTTTCTGGAATGAAACCACGAATTCATGGAGATCGTAAATGCCACACCCGAACAAGGCAAACGCCACACCTCAGCAAGGCAAATGCCACACCTCACGCCCATCCAAGTGCGGCATCCGCCCCCACAAAGTGCGGCATCCGAGACGCTGAAATGTGGCATTCGAGCCACTGAAGTGTGGCATTTCCAAACGAAAATAAATCTTAAATAATTCAACAAAAATGAGAAATTTCCATCAGCACGGCATCGACACCCGTGGCCGCACCAGCGGAAAAGTAAAGACCATCTGCCCCCAGTGCAACGACACCCGCGGACACAAAGGCAACAAATCCCTCTCCATCGACCTGGACAAGGGCGTGTGCTACTGCCACCACTGCGGCTACAAGCTCTACGTGCCCGACGATGCCGAAGAACGGGAACGCCAGCAGCGGAAAGAGAATTACAACCGTGCCCGCAAGCTCCCCTCCCACTTCCGCCGCCCCGTCTTCGACCCCAAGCGCACGACCCTCAGCGAGAAGCTGGAGCAATACTGGACGCAGGAACGCTGCCTGGCGCAACACCTGCTGACCGACCTGCGCATCACCGAAGAACGCGTGAGGCTGCCCGAAAGCTGCGAAGAGGAGAACTGCCTCTGCTTCAACTACTTCGAAGGCGGCACGCTCGTCAACACCAAGTATCGCAGCGGCCGGAAGCACTTCATGATGGTGAAGGGCGCCGAGCTGATCCCCTACAACATCGACGCCATACTGGACACCCCGGAATGCATCATCACCGAGGGCGAATTCGACGCCGCCGCCTTCATGACCGTCGGCCGCAAGGACGTCATCTCCGTGCCCGCCGGCGCGCAAAGCAACCTGGGCTGGATGGACCGCTTCGTAGAAAGCCACTTCGAACCCAAGAAGCTCATCTACATCGCCGTCGACGAGGACAGCTCCGGACGGTTACTGAGCCAGGAACTGGTGCGACGCCTCGGATCGGACCGTTGCCGCCTGGTGCACTTCGGCCCCGAATGCAAAGACGCCAACGAGCACCTGATAAAGTATGGCGCGGAAAGTCTGCTCATCACGCTGGAACAGGCCGAAGAAATCCCGCTGGAGGGCGTCTTTACCGCCGAAGACCGTCAGGAGCCTCTCCGCACGCTCTTCGAAAACGGGCTGCAACGGGGCGCTGAAACGGGCTGGGACAACCTGGACGAAAACTGCACCTTTGAGACGGGGCGCCTCGCGGTGTGGACAGGACGCACCGGCGAGGGAAAATCGGAATTCATCGACGAACTCGTCCTGCGCCTCTGCCTGCGCCACGAATGGAAAATCGGCTTCTTCAGTCCCGAAAACATGCCGATGGAATACCATCTGGCCAAGCTCGCCGAAAAGCTGACCGGACATCCCTTCCGCCCCGGACCGGGCATGACGGAAGCCCTCTACAACCGGACGACGCGCTGGCTGACAGACAACGTGACGCACATCTTGCCGGACTCGGGAAGCTATACCGTGGACTGCATTCTTGAGAAGGCCCGCCAACTGGTGCGCCGCCGCGGAGTGCGCATCCTTGTCGTGGACCCGCTGAACCGCATCGACCAGCAGCTGGAACCGGGACAAACGGAACTGCAATACATCACCTCGCTGCTGAACAAGCTGAGCCGCTTCGCCCTGCAGCACAAGTGCCTCGTCATCCTCGTGGCGCATCCGCGCAAGGTGAACCGCAACACCACCAACGGCGAACTGCGGCGGGTGGAGATGAATGACATCAACGGTTCCGCCAACTTCGGCAATATGGCCGACTTCTGCTTTACCATAGACCGGAATGACGCGAAAGAAATCGTCACCATCTACATCGACAAAGTGAGGTTTAAGCATCTGGGCAGCGCCAACACCTGCGCCAAGTTCGTCTACAACCGCATCAACGGGCGTTACTGGCCCTGCGAGGAGGATATCGTGCACCGTCCCGACGGTGACAAACCGGGACCGGTGAACACGGTGTTCGACAATGGAAATTGGTTGAAAAACATTACAGAAGAAGGTTGTCTATTTGATTAATATTCAGTATATTTGTAGAGATAATAGACTCACAAAAAGGAACAATTTATTCAAATTAAAGTATGATGAAAACTGATGATTCTATCTTAGAAGTCTGCTTCCTGATACGCAGCTACGGGAAAGGCGAACTGGCCATGTGCTACATTCACGGAGTGACCCAACAGGCAGCAGTCAACCGCTTCAACACCTGGATACGCAAAGCGCCCGGACTGGAACAACGCCTGCTGGAAATGGGAATGAGCCGCACGGGCAGGAACTACACTCCCGCCCAGGTACAAGCCATAGTCAATGTTTTCGGCGAGCCTTAGAAAAGGGACGAGGAACAAGGGGCCAAGTTTGTTCCCTTGTCCGTATGCCGAAAGTAGAGTATAATAATCACAAAGTTGTTGCCGACCCAAAAAATTTCCCTAATTCCGGAAGACTTTTGTTAGTGACTTATACAAATCACTTTAGAAGAATTACCCGTTTCGGAGGTAATGACTTGGCAATTGTGCTATTTGCTGCGTTCTGCCTTGAATTGTCGTAGTCGATGTCGTCATAGTTGATCAATTCGCTGACAATCTGGTTTCTTGGAGAGTGAGAAAGCGCACCGCTTTCTGAAACAGAGAAAGTCTCAACCATTTTGTCAACCAGCCCCATACGGATAATTTCCGGGTTAATGTACTGGTATTTGAATCTCTCTTTCGAGGTGTCAAGGTCAAACCAATTATATATGGCTTTTACCTCGTCTTGCAGAATAGTGATACGTGGAATGGGTATCACGTTTTCCACAAATTCACTGATAACCACTTTCAGTACCTGCTTGACTTGTGCGATTTGCTCCTCTGCTTCTTTTTGTGCGAATAGTGAATTTGACGTGGCGGCATTGGTTTGTATATAGGCGACAGCGGCTTCTTCCACTTTCTGTGTTTCCTCGTTAGTTAAGAGCTGGGTTGTACTTTTTACAGTGACATTGTGTTTTTCAAGCACTTGCCATACGGCACGCCGCGCGTCAATGTTCGCTTGCGCCCGCTTCTGCTCTTGTTCGGTGGGGGCGGTGGCAACCTTCTGTTGTAAATTGGCTATCGTAGCCTCCTGCTGTGTCTGAGCCGTAACGATAGTAGTGCCCGGCACAACATTCTCGTCCTCATTAAGTTCGATAAACGACAATTTGGAGAGAATGGAATTCGGGTCATTCGCTTTGGCGATTACAGCCTCAAAATTTTCGTGGGCGATTACCGTGAGTTTGTCAACTTCGGGATTGCCTGTACGCAGACCGCCGTAAGGCAAACGCAGCCCACGACCGATTGACTGCTCAACGAGTATAGGAGCATCTGCTGCACGAAGTGGCACAATAGTATAAAGATTGGTCACGTCCCAACCCTCCTTAAGCATATTGACATGCACAACAATCTCTATCTTGTTATCGGGTTTCTCCAATGAAACGAAAAGTTGCTCAACTTCTTCGTCCTTTTTCGTTGAACTGTCAATCTGCAACACTTTGCCTTTGTAGCGACCCTCGTAAAAACTATCACTTTCAAGCAGTGCAACAGTGTCGTTGGCATGATTGATGTTTCGGCAGACAACCAAAATGAATGGTTTCACCAACGGCACATTGTTGTTTTTGGCGTACATCTGCAAGTGGAGTTTCGCCTTTTCGTGTACAGAAACGGCATCTTCGAGTTTGATTGTGTCAAGCTCTATATCCGACAGATTGCCGCGTTTGAAGTCCTTACGCTTGGCAACAGTCGGGTTCTTCACATATTTTCCACCTGCGAGCGCTTGTGCCAAGTTGTATTCATAGACTATATTTTAAACGACTTACCCTTTTCATCGGTCGGTGTGGCTGTCATTTCAAGTCCGAGAACCGGGCGCAATTCATTGACCGCCTTTCTCGAAGCATCGGCATGGTAGCGGTGTGCCTCGTCCATCAAAATAACAAGATCGGGTAGATTAGACAGATAGTCGTAATACGATTCACTGAGGTATTCCGACAGTCGTCCCATGCGAGGTGCGACCGTCTGACCTCCTTTTTTGCTCGACTTATTCTCGGTGTTAAATATTCGAGATATTGAAGATGTTTATCTCAACGGGGCTTAATAAACCGGGGATAGCCGTTCCTTGATTGCGGTGCTTTTCGTAATTGTCACCTGTCACCACCACCGGGGGATTGGCGAGCATTTTCCTCAATAAGGACAGCTCGTTGTCGGGCAATGATGCCATCGTATAGGTTGATAACCTTAGCCGGCTTGATAATAGCCCCGACTTGTTCGGCGGCATAAAGCCCAAACAGATGTTGCGCCACATCGGGGAACACCTCGTTACCTTCTTCATCGAAGCAAGCGGTGTTTCGCAACGCATAGCGGGTGAGCAGCCAAAGAGCCTTGTTGAATTTTGTAAGACTTGCCGCACTCTCCTTGAAGTTGATGCGCAGCTTCTGCGCCACTTCCTCATCGAAGTTTTCAAGCAGCGAACTTCGTGCCGCCAACATATTGCCAGAGATACGCTCTTGGAACTCGGCTTGCAGTTCATCGAATGCCTGTTTGATTTCTTGCGGTGTGCGGCACGAATTGTAGATGTCGGCAATGCGCTTTTCAAAGTCCACGCCGTTGCCTATCGTACCCAACACCTCATCGCTTGCACCGAAGATGCCATCGAAAAGTTGGAACTTTTCCGAGAGCGGCTGATACACACGAATGTCGGCTTCATTCTTGATATTGAGAAAGTTGATTACCACCACATCGAATTGTTGTCCGTAACGGTGGCAACGCCCGATACGTTGCTCGATGCGTTGCGGATTCCAAGGCATATCATAGTTGACTATGAGCGAGCAGAATTGCAAGTTGATACCTTCGGCGGCAGCCTCGGTAGCAATCATAATGGTGGCTTCCTCACGGAAGAAATCGACAATGGCGGCACGGCGGTCGGCAGTAGGCGAGCCGGTAATCTTGTCGCTATCTTTATCCTTTTCGAGCCATGCCTTGTATATGGCGGTGGATTGTTTGTCGGTGTTCGTACCATTGAAACGCACCACTTTTCCTTTGTAACCACGTTCTTCGAGCAACTCGTAAAGATATTCCTGCGTGCGCCTCGATTCAGTGAAGATAAGAACTTTCTGCGGTGCACCAAGTTCTTTCAACTTTTCAAAGCCTTTGGTAAGAGCCTTGAAAAGATGCTCGGCTTTGCTGTTGCGCTTAATCTTAACAGCGAGGTCGCGAAACGCTTGCAGTTCCGACATTTCGTTTTTGATGCCCTCGCTATCCCTGCGAGGCTGACCAAAGCCTATAAGATAGCGAAGGAGTTTCGTATGTTGTTTTCAATTGTTCTCTTAGGTCATTGGCAGCCCGATTTGAGTGTAAAGATAGTGGTTTTGTCGGTTTATCCTTGCTCGTTTGAATAAAAAGTAAAGGAGGAAAGTCGTGCTATCAGTCTATCCTCGGTTTGACGGTAATAAACCGTCAGTTTAGCGGCACTAAATTGGAGGTTTATCAGCGATAAATCGGAATAAACCCATAACATTCTGTCTGTAAACAGATTATTCCCCTGTTTCCTCTCTTGGCCGATTGCCGAATTATTTCTTGGAGAAAAAGTTTGAGGAGAGGAGGAATTGAAGTAGCTTTGCACACTCAAAAAAGCAATAGAAAGATGAGCCATACCGAACTGATTATGCTGGGTACGGGCAATGCCACTGTGACCCGCTGCTACAACACTTGCTTCGTGCTGAAGACGGAGAACGCCCTGCTGATGGTGGATGCGGGCGGTGGAAACGGAATCCTGAACCAACTGGAGAAGGCGGAGGTGAAGCTGGAGGACGTGCATCACCTTTTCATCACCCATGCCCACACGGACCACATTTTGGGTGCAGTGTGGGTGGTGCGCATGATAGCCCAGCGCATCAACGCCGGACGCTACACGGGCACGCTCCGCGTGTATGGTCACGACAAGTCGCTCCAAGTGCTGGAGTGGATATGCCGCATGACGCTTCCCTGTAAGATTGTGGCGCGGCTGAACAAGGAAATTGAGTTCTGCGAGGTGAAGGACGGTGACGGCTTCTCAGTGGGCGACCTGCGCCTGCAATGCTTTGACATCGCTTCCACCAAGGAGAAGCAGTACGGCTTCCGTGCCTCCTTGCCTGACGGGCAGACCGTGGCGTGCCTGGGCGACGAGCCTTATAACGAACTGAACCGCAAGCAGGTGGCAGGTGCCGACTGGTTGCTGTGTGAGGCGTTCTGTCTCTACGAAGACCGCGAGACCTTCAAGCCCTACGAGAAGCACCACAGCACGGCCATGGATGCCGGACGCTTGGCAGAGCAGCTCGGCGTGAAGCATCTGCTGCTCTATCACACCGAAGACCGCACGCTGGACAGCCGCAAGCAGCGATATACGGCAGAGGCGTCGGCAGAGTTCAGCGGAACGGTGTGCGTGCCCGATGACTTGGAGAGGCTGTTGCTTTGAGGATGCCTCTGCAAGGTGCCCCCTTTTTCATAGTTTGGAGATAGTCGATCCTCCGGTAACGCTCGATGTCACCACTTGAGCCGTTCCTTTATAGTATATCCTGCTGCCTCCTGATGCGGTTATGACATGGATGCTTCTATCGGCATACAGCTCTGCTGTGGAACCGCCTCTTATATCCATATTGATGCCCTCCGTTTCCAATCCGAAAAGATGTAGGCCGCTGGCTCCTGTCAAGTTGCAGTTCAAGGTTTCGCAAGTGCCGTTTATATCGGCAGTTCCCCCGCCGGAGATATTCAGCGACATTTCCGAGCACCTGACACTCCCCGAAATGGAACCGCCGCCGCTTGTGCTGATATCCAGAATGTCTTGATTCAGGACAGATGAGAATAAGATTCTTGAGCCTCCGGTTGTGGTAAGCGCGTTCAGCTCATCGACAGACAGCGTGATATTTACCGTTTTTGTCCTGTTGCCCGATATGTGTACGCCATCTTTGATTTTCAGTATTAATGTGCCATCGGTCACATAAGTTTCAATATACTGAATGACGTTATTGTCTGCTTGGACAAGCAGGGGCGCAGAACCGCCCTGTGAAATGTTGAGAGTAAAACCATTGGAAGCTTCAATCTTCGAGAAAGAAGATGTGACTTCTCGGTTTTCAGATGTCAATACTCCCGATGGAGTTACATCATAGTCGTCTTCTGAGCAAGAAATTGCCAATAGCGACAAGGCTAAAATAAGAAACTGTTTCATTGTTGTAAATTTGATTATTAAAATTTCACTGCAAAGGAAATCTAAAACCTGCCGCAAAACAATGAAACCTAAAACAGACAAGTCCGATATGCTGTTTTGTATCAGCATATTGGACTTGTTCATAGAATTCCGGACTACGGATTATTGTTTTTCGGACGCTGCCTTATACTCGGATGGTGTCTTTCCCGTCACCTTCTTGAAGACACTCTGGAAGGTGGACTTGGAACTGAAGCCTACTTCCATTGCCAAACTGATGATTGTCTTGTTGTGGTATTCCCTGTTTCTGATTCTTTCTATCACTTCCGCCACTCGGTATTGGTTGACCAGCTCACTGAAGCCGTCGTCCGATGTCTCGTTGATAATCCGGGACAAGTAGTTGGGAGAGATGGACAGCCGCTCTGCAACGTCGGAGATTCTCAAATTGGGATTCCGGTATATCTTTTCGCTTTCCAGCAGCGATATGAGCTGTGTGTAATATGGATTCTCGGCTTTCCGGACCTCTCTGTATTCTTCGGCAAACACTGTGGCGATGCTTTGATTGATGATTAGGTTATACCCTCCCCAGCCGATGAAATATAAGCCTATCATAATCTGAGGAATATAGAAGATTAATCTATCTACCCTTGCCACCATCAATGGAATTATTATCGAGATGCCCAGTAAAATGGAAAGTACCACGGTCATCATGATGAATAGGCGTATTCCGTTGTATATTTTCCGGTCGAGTCCTTCCTGTGTATGCACGTTTTTAATGTTGGCATTCGCCTTGACAGCCCCCGCAATGACAAATAGTATAAACGCCAAGAAGCAAATGCTTCTTATTTGAAACAAGAAATCCAGGATGGCCCGTGAGTACTCACCCGTAAAGAGAATGACGCCTATCGGCAAGAGGTGAGCGCCAATTTCGCCTATAGCCAGGTATTTTATGGAAGAGACAAACCTTTTGGGGAACAATTCCTGCTGCGAAAACGCCTCTATATACCTGATGGAAAAGTAATATGGCAGAAAGGTTAGGTTCAGTGGCAATAACAATATTACGTGAATGCGTGTGCTTGGTGGCTCCATAAAGTATAGATTCTGGAATACACCCAGTGCCACGAGCAACATGGCTATACCCAGATGTCGATTGGCCTTGTTGCAAGGGCGTTGCACGAACTGAAGGATTCCTATGATGCAAAGGGGCAAAAAGATGGAATATAGTATAACTGACAGGGGGTTCATCATTTACAATCTATTTTACGTGAGTTCGATATAAGATTAAATTTATTATCTTGATTATTATGAACATAGCGATAAAAGTATTAAATTTATAGTGCTTAAATATAACATTTAAACGATTATCACTATGTTCTCAGAGGCTAAAATTACAGAGATTTATTATATGGCGGATGATTTCTGCAAGGAATTTACGTTGCAACAGAAAAAAATATATGGTTGAAGATACGACTCATAAGCATCGGAACAAACCGAACCGTATGAATGATGCGGAAATAATGGTTATCCTTATCCTGTTCCATTCGGGAAGGTTCAGATGTTTCAAGCATTATTACAAGGAATATGTTTGCAAACATTTGACACATCTTTTTCCACACCATGTATCGTACAACCGTTTTGTGGAATTGGAAAAAGAAGTCCTGTTTCCATTAACCATCTTCATCAAGCAAGTGCTATTGGGTACATGTACCGGCATTAGCTTCGTGGATTCCACCCCGCTTCGTGTATGCCGTAATCAACGTGTTAAACCTTGATAAGCAAACCTAAGCAGAGCAGCGCAAACGGTACGGAGACTGTTAAATGTCACATTTGAACGGGTAATGATTTGAAAACCTAACTGCTTCCTAAATCCGCTTTTCTTTGCGTTTTCCCTTTTTCTCTATTGGCTTCGCTTGTCACCGCAATTGCTTTATTAATAAGCCATTCAGTGCCATTTATCCCTTTCTATTCGTTTATTCCAGAGATTTTGTAAAACTTTGTCACAAAACAAAGCTGAATCGTATGAAATACCCTATCGGAATACAGAGTTTTGAAAGCCTTATCAAGGATGGATATGTCTATGTGGACAAGACCGAATTGATCTATCAACTGGCTAACACAGGCAGCTATTACTTCCTGAGCCGCCCGCGCCGATTCGGAAAAAGCCTGCTGATTTCTACGCTCGAAGCCTACTTCAGCGGACATCGGGAACTCTTCGAGGGACTTGCCATAGAGAAACTGGAAAAGGACTGGACGAAATACCCCATTCTGCATCTGGACCTGAACACGGGCAAATATGACGAAAAGCGCAGCCTTGACGATGTGCTGAACGACACCCTGCATTTTTGGGAGGATTTGTACGGAAGCTCGCCAAGCGAAGTAACCCCGGAGCTGCGCTTCAAGGGCATTATCAGGCGTGCCGCCGAGAAGGCCGGACAGCGAGTGGTCATCCTTGTGGACGAATATGACAAACCCATACTCCAGACACTCGGCAACAAGGAGTTGCAGGACGAATACCGAAACACGCTCAAGGCATTCTATTCGGTGATGAAGACGCAGGACAGGTACATACGCTTCGGACTGCTGACAGGAGTGACTAAATTCGGGAAGGTAAGCGTGTTCAGCGACCTGAACAACCTCATCGACCTTTCGATGGACAGGCAGTTCCAAAGCATCTGCGGAATAACCGATGAAGAGATACACACTTATTTTGAAGAGCCGCTCCGGGAAATAGCGGAAAACTACGGCATCACTTACGATGAAGCCTGCAAACAACTGAAAGAACGATACGACGGCTATCACTTCCTGCGAAACGGAACCGACTTATACAATCCCTTCAGTCTGATGAATACATTCCGTTCAAAAGAATTCGGCAGTTACTGGTTCGAGACAGGCACGCCCTCCTACCTCGTGAAACTATTGAAGGACAACGACTTCCGCCTGCCAAACCTGACCGATGAGGGGGTCACTGCAAAAACTCTGACCGATGTGGAGTCGTTCAAGGACAATCCAATAGCGGTGATCTATCAAAGCGGGTATCTGACGATAAAAGGATATGACGAGGAATTCGACATCTATCGGCTGGGATTCCCCAACAAGGAAGTGGCGGAGGGGTTCATCAAGTATTTAGCGCCCTATTATATGCCGGTGAAGAGCGATGAATCGGGGTGAACTTCTCGCTGGAGAAAAGAAGCATTGACGGATGGAAGATTGAGTAATAAAAACAAGCGGAGGAATAAAACCCCTCCGTACCTCGTTATTTTTTGGGGACTACACGAAACCTCACATAACCTCCGTTAACCTCATTTATCCTCACGGAACCTCACGAAACCTCACGGAACCCCTCGCCGCGCCGTCCGCCTGACGTATCTTTGTTTCACCGGAGCGAAAGAAGTCCCTGTCTCCTCCCCCGCTCCGGAGATTTTATTACTCATTTAATTTAAAAAATCACAAAGTTATGTCAAATGCTTTAGTAGTGCGCACACAACGCCACAAGAAAATCGGCGACGCGAAATCGCCGATGGTTTACACCCTGAAACGCAAACCGAAAGACGCCAAGATCTTCGACCTTGAACGCATCGCCCAAGACATTGAAGCCTTGGGCGGAATGTCGGCCGAAGACGTGGTGCACGTCGGCAGAGCCATCGTCCGCCAAATGCGCCAGACGATGACCGACGGCAACAGTGTCCGTCTGGACGGCTTCGGGATTTTCCACACCACCTTTAAATGTCGTGCCACCGAAGTGGCAAAAGACTGTACGGTGAAGAATATCGAACGTGTCAATATCCGTTTCAAGGTGGCAAACACCTTGCGACTGGCAAACGACAGCATTGCCACCACCAAGGGAGGACCGAACAACATCGTCTTCGAACTGGTGGCGGAAGACAGCAGTTCGTCCACCGGTGGCGGTTCTTCTTCCGGTGGCGGCGGAGGTCTGGAGGAGAATCCGCTGGGATAGGGTAATCACTAAACATTCATCACTAATCTCTTAATCTTTATGAAAAAAACGACTTGGGACAAGATTTTGAAAGTAATCATCGCGGTGGCTTCGGCCGTAATCGGCGCTTTTAGCGCAAATGCGATGAACCTGTGAGAAGGATCGATTTAATTGTGATCCATTGCAGCGCCACGCGCGAGGACCGCCCCTTTACCGAACAGGACCTGGAAACCGCTCACCGCCTTCGCGGTTTTGATGGCATAGGCTATCATTTCTACGTTCGCCGTAACGGTGATATCAAGTCCACACGCCCGGTCGAGAGGGTCGGTGCCCACGCGCGTGGACACAATGCAAATTCAATCGGAATTTGCTATGAGGGTGGTCTGGATTGCCACGGGCTGGCAAAGGATACCCGGACGGAATGGCAAAGGCATTCACTGCGGGTACTGGTACGGGCTTTGAAGATGGATTATCCGGAAGCAAGGGTTGTGGGGCATCGGGATTTGAGTCCGGATGTCAATGGGAATGGTGAAGTGGAGCCGATGGAGTGGACGAAGGAGTGTCCGTGCTTCGAGGTAAAAAGCTTTATTACAAGCTGGTGACAGAAAGAGGGGGAACGCCCCTCTTTCTTATTTACTCGTTCTACCAACCTCTTTAACGAACCTCTCCTTTCTTCTTTAGTGTTTTCATATAAATAGAACTTTCTTGGAATTTTCCAGCAATATCAGTTTCTGAATATTCTAAAAAGAATAATCTTTATTTAATTTCAATCCTGTAATTTTTTGTTCCAACTGCTCACGACACTAACGATCTCCATATATTCTCAATACTTTATTTTAATGAGAAATTTATAGTTCAGTAGTTGATTAGATGAGTCATTTACTCAACTGAGTATTATGTTGTAATAGTTCTTCAAATAGTTCTTTCCACAAAACCACAATATTTTCCATATGATATCGCTGAACATTCTGCAAAGCATTCTTTCCCATTTGTCTACGTTCCTCTTCATTTTCTATCAACCGGAGAATGCTTTGTTCCATTTTTTCAACATTCCCTTTTTCAACTAGTATACCATCTTCTTGATCCCTTATTATATCTCGTGGTCCACAAGGACACTCAAAAGAAACAACAGGGAGACCACAACACATAGCCTCAATTATAACTAAGCCAAAACCTTCAAAACGTGAGCTCAATACAGATATTGAACTTTCAGCGTACTTATCAGCTATATTTTTAACAGGAAAATCCAAAAAACAATTGTTTGTAATCCCTTCTTGTATTACCTGCAATTCCAACTCTCCGCGTAGCGAACCATCACCAAATATTCGTAAAATCCAATCAGGATATTTCATCGTCACTTTCTTCCAAACAGAAATCAACATATCAAAACCTTTTTGTCTCTCATATCTACCAACAGCTATTACTTGCTTAGAAGTACATAAAGAAATCTTATCAGGCAAAAAAGTTAAAGGATTGGGAATGACTATCACATTTTTTAATTCATCCCAGGATTGCTTGTCCTCAGATGTTAATACGACAAATCTATCTAAACTCTTTACTTTCTTTATATATTGTGCTTTCCAATACTCCAATAAAAAATGAGGTACATATTTTGCCAGTAAAGGATTGATAGAAGTTAGATATCTATTTTTATCAATATGGTTTTCCGCAATTTTGATACTACTATCTGTCATCCGATGAACAAAACTAACCTCACGTCTTACAAGCAAGATAGTTATATCAGGTTGTATTTGAGCCAAAAGTTTATTCAAACGCTTTATATGTAATTTCCTTTTCTGAAGAAAACAAAAAAAACGACGATAAGGTGGAAGCCATTCGTCATAGTTAATGTCAAGCTGATGTACTTTAATAGAAGGATGCAAATCAAAAAATGGTTCTTTCTTTTTACCATCAGTTATTACAATATGAACTTCATATCCCAAATTTTCTGCAAAATAGTTTGCTTTTACAGATAAGACACGTTCAATTCCACCAGCTATATGTAATGAAGGATTACAATAGACTATTTTTAAAGGTTCATGACACACCATACATTTTTCACTTTATCCAATAATAAAGAATCACTATCTTTTGCTATAATATCAGGCCTATAATAACTTTTCTGATGAACAAACATCTGAGATACCGAATTAACATCAACCCTTTTTGGCAGTAATATTACAACTCAAATCCAAATGTAAAAACAATCCGGAAAGTCCTCCCTTCCAAATACCTTTTACCAAGTCCCACCTTCCTTTTAGTAAACAAAGAAAACTGTTTTTGGGAATAGCCAAAAACAATAAGTATGAACATGTAAGCAACTTCCTCAACCCTTTGCTATTTCTACGAGCATAAATCATACGTGAGCGCATCAAATAGTATTCCCGCAAGGGAGTTACTTTAGGTATACTCATACCTTCTTTGTGATAAACGACAGAAGCAGGCTCATAGAACAGGCGATATCCCGCTTCACGCATCCGACGACTCCAATCAAATTCCTCAAAAAACAGGAAATACACTTCTGTCATCAGCCCTACTCGTTCTATTACATCACGCCGCACCATCATGGCTCCGCCATGTAGCACTTCTGTCTCTTTTGGCTCTAGAAACTGCTCACGGCGAGCAGGTTCAAAAGATTCAGTAGTATGTCGTAGGGAAATCGAAGTAAGATCTTGGTAACCATAATACTGTAACTGTTCTGGATCAAAGTAGAAAGCAATACAAGGAGACACCCCTGCCCATCTATTATCCTCAAGCCGTTTAACCATGGCTTGCAGCACAGGAGCTTTTATTATCATATCATTGTTTAAGAAGAAAATAAACTCTCCTTTAGCATACTGATAACCTAAATTGTTTCCACCTGCAAAGCCCAAATTATGTTTACTGCTTATCACTGTAACCTCAGGAAAGGCCACTTGTATGTATTTAGCATCATCCTCTTGAGAGGCATTATCCACAACAATGATTTCATGAGGATACGTCTCATATCGTTTTAAAGAAGCTATCAACTCACAAGTATCTTTACAGCCATTATAATTGATAGTAATAATTGATACCATAGCCATTCTTACTCAAAGTGAATAATATCTTTCAATCTTCGTCTCAAATCCAATGCCACCATAATTCGTATTATCCCCCACTTCATCCATGGAGGACAGGCATACAGAAAAGCGTATGAAAGCATAATAACTGTATTTTTATCTCTGTATAAACGTGCAGGATAGACAAAACGACGTTTTAACAAACTCTTCACTAACTTGTTCTTCTGCTTTGAAGAAATAGCAGATGAAGCACATGCCCTATAAGCATGATAAATGCTTATCCTCATCGTGTCTATCAATAAACCCGAGTAGAATTTCTCCCCGGCAAAAGGACGCATATAATTCGCTTTTAGTCTTTCTGTCTCAATATATTGCTCTACATGAAAGTCTGTATAGCCCGCCTGCTCCTTAACACTGGTTACAGAACTGGGATTATAAGTAAAAATCAACGTACAATCGGGTATCAACCGACATGAACGGGCACATAAAATAACCTGATAAGTAAACCAAGGATCATCTATCAAAAAATGTGGAATGCAGTGAATATTATTCTGCCGCAAAAAATCTGTACGATACAATTTATTCCAGGTTGCAACAAATATATTTTGTCTTTGACCATAACGATATTCCACTACCGCATGTTCTCCCCCCTCAACCAAAAGGTCAGGGTATTGGCATCCGCCAGGATAAACATTGCCCTCCAAATCTTTCCGCACAAATGAAGCCGCAACAAAATCAACCGGATGCTCTTGCATCTTCCGATACAATATTTCTATACATTCCGGTACAATTACATCATCACAATCCATGGTAAAAAGATATTCTCCATTTGCATGGTTCACAATAGCATTACGAGCCGCACCAGTACCTTGATTATATATTTGATCGATAATGCGTACAACATTACCACGTGAATGGTTATTTACCACACTGTGAACAATATCCATACTATTTCCTTTATCATCTACTAAAATATATTCAATATTAGGGTATGTTTGAGCAAAAGCAGACAAAAGAGTACGTTCTATAAGATCTGCTGCATTATAAACAGGGATTCCTAATGTAATTAAAGGAAGTTCTTTCATTTCAATATTTTTTTTGCTGTCCGTAAAATTCGTTGTGCTTTTAAGATAAAAAACGGTGAAAATGAGGCTATAAATAAAACAATAAAATCAATAGATAAAAATATTGAAAGATGCTTCATTATTTCTTTCAATATTACTTTTTCTTTCTGAATAAAATCATACCTTTCTCGTGATGTACATCCCTCCCCCTCCAACCATATATGTATTCTACGTATATCATGCACAAAAGCACGCATCCAGAATTTTTGTGCCGGATGTCCAGCTATCATATACTTAAAATGATTGTTCAAACATTCTAGTAAATAATAAATATACTTTTTCTTATTTTTTACATCATGCGAGACAGACTGGTCTATAATACGATAATAATAAGCATCCACAGCTACCGCTTTCACTCTCTGCGCATGGTAAAAGCAACGTGTGCTCAATTCACAATCTTCCGCTAATTTCTGAAAAAAACGCAATTTATTGACATTCAGAAACTCACGACGAAAAATTTTATTCCATGGAACTACGTCATAATAAAAACCAAGATATGCATTTTGCCCGCTCAATACAGGAGTATCCCTTATTGCAAAATCAGCCATCTTCCAATGTATTTCTCCTTTGAACCTTATAGCATCAAAAATTAATATATCCAGATTATATTTCTGCGTATACCCATGTAGAATAGGAAGAATATCTATGGTTATATGATCATCATTATCTATAAACCAAACATATTCTCCAACTGCATTCTCCAAAGCGGCATTTCGAGTCTCAGAAGTTCCAGCATTAATGTGAGTAAATACGCGTATATTAGAATACTTTTGCGCATATTCCTTTGCTATGTACAAACTTCCATCCACAGAAGAGTCATCAAATAAAATTATTTCATATTTATCTTGTGGAAAGTTTTGATTCAACAAACTGTCTATACATTCCGGCAAATACCTTTCTGCATTATAAACCGGTACAATGAAACTTAACCATTTTTCCATAGAATAGCTATACTTCTTCTATCTTATTCTTATCAATCAAATTAGAATCTCTGTCTTTATATTCACTAGCCGTAGTAAACAAATATACTATGCCTTTCATTACTCCTATAAAACGACACCAAATATTCCTAAACAAACTACCTCCTCCATCTAAAGTACCACAGCTAGTAACTGCTCTCGCTTTTCGGCTTCTTATCAATTTTAACTTACCGTATTTTTTAAGTTCCAATGCCATCATTCCATCCTCACCACGAATTATGTCTGTTCTATATCCGACCATTTTGCCGAATTCTGTTCTAAAAGCAAGAACCATTCCACGGACACATAACTCCGGTCGATTTATATTTTGCAGGCATATATATATATCCCTCAACGATTCATAAAGAAATAGTCCTAATTTAGGATGATGTTCATCCGGCAAAAAGCTCCATAAGCCATATGTACAAACAACCTCCGGTTTTCGCAAATTATATACATGCATAGCTATGTAATAAGGGGGATATAAAGTGTCAGAATCTATACAAATATGATATTTCCCACGAGCATGATTTAATCCACACTGGCGAGCAAACCCCGGTCCTTTTTTTTCCTCACGAAACCAGCAAACACCAGTTTCTTCTAAAAGCCGGTCAGTAGCATCTGTAGAATTATTACTAACCACCAATATCTCAACAGAAAAATCACATATATTATCAACCAAAGACCAAAGTGAACCAAGAATATGCCTTTCTTCATTATGAGCAATCAGTACAACAGAGCATTCCGGATCTGTTACGGCACGAAAGGATTTCATCTTAGTAGTTATTTCCAACCTCACCTCAGACGGAATGTCCTGCCAAGGATATTCAAAAGCTGTTCGATATTTGTCATACCAAGCCATCTTCTTTCCTCCTAATTACTTTTTTAGATTCTTGAAACCTCACATTGTTCCTTATCGGACCATAGTATACAGGAACAAACTTTAACCAAAACAAAACACACATGTATATATCATAAATACGATAACAGCGCCAAACTAAAAAAAATTTGCCAAGACAATCACTCTTACACACCGGATGATAATATTGGTATATCACATTATAATTATTATCCACTAAATGTTTCAAATGTACCAATCTCTCTTTTTGGATAATTCTCTCAGCATGATAAGACTGGTAATCAGTCTTCAAAGCTCTTTCGAAAACATCTTCCATCATAGCATTTGTCAATAGCGGAAATGCGCTCCAAGAAAGTTTAAACTGCGAAGCTATTGCAGATAACCGTTGCTGATATTCCACAAAACATAAATATTGCATATCAAAACCATGAAGTTTTGCTGAGAGCGAGGAAGGGTACACTACATATACATAATCTTGCGAGTCTCCTAAAACCAAAAAATCAATATGTAATAAGTAATCATACATAAACAGAAGATCTTCACAAAAATAAATTCGCTCATCAAAGCGAATATGATAATCATCCAATAGGCTCTTATTGTATAATTTAGAAAAGGGAAATCCACATTTTCCTAAATCCTGTCCTGCAATCAACCGCCTTATTTCATCCAGTGTTTCAGCATATAACTTTTCAAACTTCATACCACGTAAAGCATACGATTCCTCATCTGATATATATTTCAAAAAACCTTGTATCACTAATCCGCGTCCACTCTTACCTGAAGCCGAGTCTAATAAATGATACAGATAATCCTCTTTTACCCAATCATCCGGGTCTATAAAAACAATGTATTTCCCTTTCGCACAGTCAAGGCCATTGTTACGCGCAGCACTTACACCACTATTTTTCTGATGAAGAACACGAATACGAACATCATGGATAGCCAATTCATTGCAGAGGACACCGGAATAATCAGTACTTCCATCATTTACTAATATAAGCTCAAAAGTAGCAAAAGATTGTCCCAAGATGCTTTCCACACATCTTGCCAATACATCCTCCTTATTATACACAGGTACAATAACCGAAATTACAGGATACTCTTCTGACGGAAATTTTTCATCTATCATAGGTTCACATATTCTGAGAAACAGGTAAACACAGAAAAACATTCTTTCTAATGGCAAAGATAAACAAAAATATATATCTTTGCCCACAAGTATCAAAAAAACATGCAACGAGAATCACGCACTAAAAAATCTTTGCTTAATGCCCGAGTAAATCTTTTATTCTACTTTCTGGCTTTAGTACTCTCTTTTTTCTCCCGAAAAATATTTCTGGATAATTTGGGAGCGAATTTTATGGGTATGACAGGAACCTTGGGTAATCTATTAGGATTTCTCAATTTGGCAGAATTAGGCATAGGCTCTGCCATAGGATACGTACTTTATAAACCACTCTTCGAACGTAATGAAGAAAAAATTAATGAAATCATAGCAGTATTTGGCTATATCTATCGCTGGATAGGCGTTATTATTTTAGGAACCGGCTGCATTATGGCATGCCTTTTACCCCTTATTTTTCCCCATGGAGTATTCGATTTACGAGTTATCTATTTTGCATTCTTCTCATATCTGGCATCTTCATTGATCGGCTATTTTGCTAACTACAAAATGACTTTACTGGGAGCTGACCAAAAAAATTATGTAGTAACAGCTTATTTCCAAAGCACTCTAATGTTGAAAACCATATTTCAAATATGGATAGCGTATTATACAAGCAATTATTATCTTTGGCTAATTATAGAACTACTCTCAGGCATTATATGTGCTATCATCTTGAACTGGAAAATCCGCCAAGTATATCCATGGTTAAGAAGTGAAGTAAAACATGGCAAAGTTTTATTCAAAAAATATCCAGAGGTAATGCGGTATACAAAACAGCTTTTTGTGCATAAGCTAGGAGCCTTTGCCCAGTATCAGACTGTACCTTTTTTAATTTACGCCTTTGTTTCTTTAAAAACAGTGGCGTATTATGGTAACTATACACTTATCATAAGCAAGATTACCCAATTATTGGAAAATTTATGGAGTAGCACAAGTGCGGGCGTAGGCAACTTAATAGCCGAAGGAGATCAAAAAAAAATTATTCAGGTTTTCTGGGAGCTACTTAGTGGGCGTTTTCTGATAGCTGGCATTGTTTCATTCGCCCTATTCTTATTAACAGCACCTTTTATCACATTATGGTTAGGAGAAGAATACATATTGTCCCAACATGTATTATTCCTCATTATTCTAAACGCTTTTATTGGCTATACCCGAGGAGCCACTGATCAATTTCTATTTGGTTATGGATTGTTTTATGACACATGGGCCCCAATAGTGGAAATTGGGATTAATCTACCTGTAGCAATTGTAGGAGGTATATTGTGGGGATTACCTGGAGTCTTAACAGGAGGAATTGTCAGTTCTTTGCTTATTGTTTGTATTTGGAAACCTTATTTTCTATACAGCAAAGGATTCAAAAAAACAGTTGCTCACTATTGGGTCAATTATTGCAAACATTTATTCGTTCTTTTATTTACCGGAGTGACATGCTATTACCTCTTTCCAAAAGATTATTTCGCACCAGAAACGTCTTTCGGACACTGGATTATCTATGGAGTAATACTCACAATAAGCTATACCCTCTCGACTTATATTTTACTCTATATAGTATCTCCCAGTATTCGTTCTTTCACAAGACGTATACTTAGGAAGTAAAGTTTATTACATCCTAAGCCAACTTTCTGGCACAACGTCATCTTTCTCAAAATAATACCACCAGCGTTTAGGGGCAATAACAATTTTATCATTATATGCATTTAAATAAGCCCCCCACCAACTAAATGTAGAATTTGCAATAATATTGTGATGACATCGACTCATTAAGAACATATCTTGCCAAGAGTCTTCTTTCCGATTTCCATCAATAAACACCATATTTTCTTCCCCAAAATACTCTCGCACATATTCTATATCATCAGAAAAAACATAAAAAACAGGGTGTGCCAAATGTGCCTTCATATATTCAACAGCCCGTTTAAAATAATCAATAGGACAACATAATAAAAAACCATCAAAATTGCCCGATGCATAATCTCCTCTCCTGACATGAATACTAACACTATCAGATGTCTCAATAATACGCATTAAAAATTCCTTGGTGTAAGGAGATAACATTTTTTCATCAAACGTAAATGTCTCTTTCACCTCCGATTGCACATGTTCAAAATACTTTAGACTTTGCCATGTACCACAAAGCATACAGTTTTTACGTCCATACTGAAATATGTCTTCATAAAAAATAAAATTTTCCTTTGGCCAGATTTCTTTAAAAAACCATGTTATCAATTTATAATGTGGCAAGCCACGACCACCTAAAAATTCAATAGTATGTATATAGGCTTTTTGAAACAAATTCAGCCCTTTATATGGATTTACCTTTTTAAACAACTTATCCAACTCGTATCCTTGATGGTCAAATTTCATACGACGATGCACAACAAAGCAGCATCCATCTTTACTTCGTGTGCGTAATTCGCATAAAAAGGCATACTGAAACATTACATTTCCTAATCCCCATGCAGGTATAACTATTTTCATACAACACCTCTATTGTTTATCAATTTCCGGACAATTCTTATAAAATAATACAATATACGTATATATAAATCATATATTACATAGTGACGAGAAAGCAAAAGATAACGCCCTAATCTATCATTTTTCCCATATACATAATAATAAGACTCTTTCACCACATCACTATTTTGAGAAACAAAATCTTTTAAATGGCGTATCCGCATATTTTTAGGTACTCTTCGTTCCACTTGATAGTCACTCTTTAAAATACGACGTACCAACATTTTTAAATGAAGAGGTATCCGTGTCTTGTCAATGTCAAAAGGCCAAACTGTTATCATTTTCTTCAAGAGTTCCTGATAGAGAGTCCAACATGCATATTCCGATTCGAATGGATGGATTCGAGCGGAAAGTGAAGTAAAAGGATAAGCTACATATACATAGTTTTTCGCATGTCCTAGCAGTAGATAATCACAATGTAACAAATATTGATACATAAAAAGCATATCTTCATAATAATTGATATTTTCAGGAAAGCGAATAGAGAACGTCTCTATAAGACTTCTCTTATACAATTTACCCCAAGGAAATCCGAACTCACAGATATGCTCTTTTATAAAGGCATCACCTATCTCCTGAAAAGAGAAGTAACGATCTGGCAATGATATATCAGATAATAAAACTCCCTCAATCGTAATCCGCACAGCACCTTGTATCACTAAACCATTTCCCGGAAGAGCAGACGCACTATCATACAAATCCTTCAGATAATTTCCTTGTACCCAGTCATCCGAATCAACAAAAACTATATACACACCTTTAGCTTGACACAAACCATAATTACGAGCTATACTCACTCCAGCATTCTTCTGATGAAAAACACGAATACGTTTATCCTTGCATGCATATTTCTCACAAATTTCCCCACTGTAATCAGGGCTACCATCATCTATCAATAATAACTCAAAATTTCTAAAAGACTGTTTCAGTATACTTTCTATACAACGAGGTAAACACCTTTCTACTCTATATACGGGAACAATCACAGATATTTCAGGATTACAAAGCTTCATATCAACATATGTACATAAGCGTTAATACACTAATTTATTCTTCTATTCCATGAGTAGTATGAATGAACTTTTTATTCGCCTCTTTTAACCGGAACAAATTAATTACCATCAATAAAAACGAATAGGGAACAAAGCATATTGCCTTCGCCAAACGCCATTTCCAGAAATAACGAGGTATTGCAACTATCAACGCAAGCAGCAATAGACCGAAAATAATCCACCATTTATATGCCAACGAAGGAAACCATATAGACAGGCATACGGAAAAAATAAACGTAAACCCTAATAATAGTACCCGTGAAAAAGCAGCTTGTTGAAACAACTTATCACAAAAATCCCATTTTCTACCATGAATAGCCGGGAGTAAATGACACATAAATTCTCCTAAGCTATAATATTGCGCAGACAGCCAACGCCTCCTTTGTTGATAGAAGTTTTTGGTTTTCTGTATCTTTTCATCCAGCACATAAGTATCCGGCAAATAGTGGAAAAAGACACGATGATAAAGCAATTTCATCTCTAAAACTCTGTCGAAACCGCCAACCGAAGTATTGCTCATCATTGCTTTATAAAACAGAGAATATTCAAAAGCCATACCGGAACCTATCAAAGCAGCCGACATACCCAGATTCACATGCCCCAAACGAAATATAGAATTATTTATCTCCTCACTGATCGCATCCAGATAAGCCATATCCGTATTCAGATTCTTCGCAACCCGATGTGTTTGAATGACATGTACCTCCGGATTGCCAAAAGCATTATTCACCTCTACGAGATAGGAAGGATTTATGATATTATCAGCATCTATTATTAGAGCCACATCATAGGAATCCTTATCCAAATACTCAAGGGCTGCCTTCAACGATTTCGTATTCGTACTTTTCTCAAAATCCACCTGAAGCAGCTTGATTGGTAACGCACGGAGTTTTTCGTTTGTAGAAGGCTGCATGTGATCTGAAATCACGACTACATCGTATTTATCACTTGGATAATCCTGCGCCAGACAGGCCTGTACCGTATCTATAATAACAGTATCTTCCTTATACGCAGCTATCAGCAAAGCAAACCGCTTATGCTCTTTCGCAAGAACTGGTTTATCGGGGTGATGCCGGAGCGACGCCAAACTATAAACCAATAAATACAATATATTTATCGTAAACAATACGTATAAAATCCAATCGAGTATAAGCAGTACCTGTTCCAAGATTAAAGTTTTTAATATAGTTTATCCTTATTTACGTTGCCCGCCACAGAGGCATCGAACCAATCATAATTCGTCTTATTCTGAGTCCACTTCTCATAATTCAGATAGACACCCGTAATATCCTCCGTCTCTGCCGGATAGCACCAGGAAGGTGAGGAAGAGGAAGTCCGGGGAATATCGAGTACCCACGGATAAGTATTATCCATACGATAGTATACACCTTTCGAAGCGTCGGAACGGTCAAGTTTCATGCCCAGCAAGGAAACGTCCATCTTCGAAGTGGGCGCATAATCTACCAGGTGTATCTCATGACCGCGCTCGCCATCGACGAAAATGAAGGGATTGAACCTGATGAAGTTCACTTCGGCATCAGCAAGAGGGGCGTTCAGGCCGACCGTGACCTCTGTTGCCGGTATGCTCCTGTAACTTTGGGACTTATAGGTATTGACTATTCCTGAACCGCCAAACACACTGTTCGTATTATTCCATACGATCAGGACGGCATTCTCACCGGAACCGGGGTTTTCCAACGTTGCTCCCGATACACCGTCTACCAGCCTAGCCGAAAAGGGCAATTCAATGCCAAAACCACTCTCTTTGGTTCCACCGCGTGCCACAGGCTTCAGCAACAGCTTTACCTTATCAATGCCCGAAGTATTCTTAACGCGCTTATAGGTATAATCAACCACCAAATCATTAAAATCATAGTCTCCCTTGGCAGGCCAAAGATCTTCAAAAGCCAAAGTGCCATGCTGAGCATCGAATGGGGACACCGGCTCGGGATCTATGTCATTCTCAGGAGTGATACCCTTCGGCGGATTGGCCACAATCTTAAAAAGTACATCATTATAATCGCGGTCATTTTTTACCGAAGTGTCATCCCAATAGCGTGCATCCATACCAGCTATAAGGCAATTATAATCGGGACAGGAACGTATGATGGCATTGGACTTATTGATACCTTTGCCATTCAGGCAGGGGGTGGAATAAAATAATTCATACTTCGGATAATTATAATTGGTTACCGGTGCATTTAGCGGTTGCGCAAACCAATAGGAACCGGCATCATCGATAGCGGTGCCCAGTTTTTTATACGCCGAACGGGCAAATACGAAACCAACGCGGGTATCCTTTGGGAAAACCGTATCGTATTTTCCTTTATTTTTATCCCAATATAGTAGTTGCACTTTTATACCGGATGCACATTGAACCGAATTGACATTCGGGAAAATCATTGTCAAACGCATCCCTATATCATCCGGAGTTCCATCCTCTCCTTTATAAGAATCAGCATTGGAAGCCAGTTCTCCGGCCTCATAGCTATAGTAAAGCAACGAGCCGTATCTATTATCGGCTCCAAAACCGCCATCGCCAATGTAGGTTACCCAGATTTCCGCGCCGGCATTATCCGTAACGACCAAATCACTGGAAAGGTTCAGCGCTTCCTCATTCTGAAATGACTTTTCAGGGTACCAGGAATTCACCAGGTCGAGGAAAGCGGCAGGCAGTTCTTCTTTTGTGACCAAAGGAGATTTGCCGGGAATCAGAATGCCGTTGCTGTTGGCGTCATCCGCCGCAAAAGCAGAAAAAACGTTATAGCGCTTATCGTAGATACGCTTATAAGCAATCTGTGATAAATCAACCGCCCGCGTCTCGGCACGAGTCCCTGTAAGCATGGGAAAAGCTACCGCATGGAAAGCGAGCGACATGTTTTCCGCCACATTTACTTCTTGCGTTTGTCCGTAACCGAAGGTTACAGGATATACATACAGCTTTCTTACATTTTCCGGCAAGGTGACCTGTGTTTGCAGAACGCCTTGGTTATTTGTGTAACCGGTATATACCGGTTCTACGTCGTGAGAGATACCTTCATCTGTACGGGGATCTTCAAGGTAGACATTAAATAGTACACCTCTTCCGGGATTGCCTTCAGCATTGAAAGCGGACAGAGAAAGATTTTTAGAAGATTTTAATGCGAATGAGAAAGACAGGTCAAGAGCTGGCTCGTCAGTGTTCTTGTTTGGGTCATACACATCATTATCCATGCAGGAAGCAACAGCCAAAGCGGCTATCATTGCCATCGAAAATAATGTTCTTTTCATACGTAGCTGTTTTTAATACATTTTGCTACAAAAATATACAAAATAACTGAAAGAATCATCATCTCTTTAAGAAAAAAATGTCCCATTTTTCGTAAATGGAACATAAAAACGAGCAAGCTCTCACGAACCCCTCGCCTCTGTAAGAAAAGCCATAGAGGCTTTTCTTTTAATTGCATCTAAAATTGTTACCTAAAAATCAATCTTCTTTTTACCTAAAAATCAATTACCTATAAAAACACAACCTTTTTTACCTAATTACCTATTAATCCAAAATTTATCCTATAAAAAAACTATTAACGAATCTTTTTACCTAACTAATCCCTTTATTGAAAACTTAAAAACTAATTTATTTAAAAGTCAAATTCATGAGCAGTTTCCCAACTGCGATGCAAAGGTAAGAAGATTTTCCGTGTGCGCAAACAGTTGCATATAAAATGGCATATTTTATAACATCTTTTAAAATTTATCCAGCTTCATTTACGGTTATCTATGAAAAAACAAACCACTGGAGTGGCTTTGACCCGCCAACTCCAATGGTTGTCCCCTTTAAACACCTTTAAACAAAATGAAATATCTTATTTTCTTGCTTCTGCGATATAAGCCAGAGCTTCCTTACATTTTTCCGTAACGTAAGTCCAGTCTTCCGCGGCTACCTTGTCCTTCGGGAAGAGTTTCGAACCCATACCCACACAGAATACACCGGCTTTGATCCAGGAAGTCAGGTTTTCCTGAGTAGGTTCTACCCCACCGGTAACCATCAGCTTAGACCACGGCATCGGAGCCAACAAACCTTTTACCAGTTTTGCTCCGAGAACGTCACCCGGAAATATTTTGCAAAGATCGCATCCTGCTTCCTGAGCGAAACCTACTTCTGAAACACTTCCGCATCCCGGAGTGTAGGCCACCAAACGGCGGTTGCAAATCTTAGCGATTTCAGGGTTAAACAATGGGCCTACAACGAAGTTGGCACCCAATTGCAAGTAAAGAGCAGCCGTAGCTGGATCAACGATAGAACCTACGCCCATAGCCATCTCCGGGCACTCTTTCGCTGCAAATTTCACAACCTCAGCAAATACTTCGTGAGCAAAGTCACCACGGTTAGTAAATTCGAAGGCACGAACACCACCTTCGTAACAAGCTTTCACTACTTTTTTTGCAACTTCTGCATCTTTATGGTAAAATACAGGAACCATGCCGGTTGAACCAATTTTGTTCAGCACAGCTATTTTATCAAACTTTGCCATTTTCTTATGATTATTTTTTAGCGTTGAACACGTCCACTTGCATCACCACCAGCCAATGCTTCAACTTCTTCTACCGATACCAGATTGAAGTCTCCATTGATAGTGTGCTTCAAGGCAGAAGCGGCTACGGCAAATTCGAGAGCTGCACCCTGGTTAGGCTTCGTCAGCAAACCGTGGATAATACCACCGGAGAAAGAGTCACCACCACCTACACGGTCAACGATCGGATTGATATCGTAACGTTTAGATTCGTAGAATTCTTCACCGTTATAAATCATTGCCTTCCAACCATTATGACTTGCAGAGAATGATTCACGCAAAGTAGAAATAACATATTTGAATCCGAATTCTTTAGCCATTGCCTTGAAGATACCCTTGTAGCCTTCAGCATCAGTCTTTCCACCTTCTACATCAGCGTCGGGTTTGAAGCCCAGACAGAGCTCCGCATCTTCTTCGTTACCGATACAAACATCAACAAACTGCATCAACGGCTTCATGATGGATTGTGCTTTTTCTTTCGTCCAGAGTTTCTTACGGAAGTTGAGGTCAACCGATACCGTAACGCCATGGCGTTTTGCAGCTTCACAAGCCAATTTTGTCAGTTCGGCTGCCTTATCGGAGATAGCGGGAGTGATACCGGACCAGTGGAACCAATCGGCACCTTCCATGATTGCATCAAAATCGAAGTCAGCTGCATCTGCTTCAGCAATGGCAGAATGTGCACGGTCATAGATTACTTTGCTGGGACGCATAGAAGCACCTGTTTCAAGATAGTAGATACCTACACGGTCGCCACCACGGGCAATGAAATCTGTTTTTACACCATATTTGCGCAGTGCGTTCACAGCTGATTGACCGATTTCGTGTTTCGGCAATTTAGTCACAAAGTAAGCGTCATGTCCATAGTTGGCACAGCTGACAGCTACATTTGCTTCACCACCACCATATACTACGTCAAATGAATCAGACTGAACAAAACGGGTATTTCCCGGGGTGGACAATCTCAACATGATCTCGCCTAATGTAACGACTTTCTTTCCCATAATCTTATTATTTTTTTAATATGTGATTAATTTATAACTTTCAATTTGTCATCTTAAGGCTAAAAACCGCCTTAACCACTTGATACTATGGAGAGTAAACTAAAATAAGGTTCGTTCTTCATAGCCTTCGTGTGCGGGCACAAAGATACAACAATTTTCGTAATTACAAAAATTGTCATATATTTGTGTCGAAAATATTAAGATTATTATTGTGTGCGGACACAAAGAACCGTAAATTGTTAAATCGTAATTGATATGGGGTCTGAAAGAATACGCATTAAAGATATCGCCAAAATGGCGGACGTATCGGTGGGAACAGTAGACCGGGTGATACACGGACGCAGCGGAGTATCGGAGGCCAGCCGGAAACGGGTGGAGGAAATTCTGAAACAGCTGGATTACCAACCCAATATGTACGCCAGCGCACTGGCATCGAACAAGAAATATGCATTCTCCTGTCTGCTGCCGCAACATGAGAAAGGCGAATATTGGACTGCCGTAGAAGCCGGTATCCAGGACGCACTGGTAGCGTACTCGGACTTCAATATCTCCGTGAACCTCTCCTATTACGATCCGTTCGACTATCATTCATTCGGAGATGTTGCCCGGAATATCCTGGAACAGGAGCCGGACGGGATTATGTTCGCCCCTACCGTACCGCAATATACGAAACCGTTTACAGAGGAACTAAACAAACGCTCTATACCTTATATATATATAGACTCCAATTTGAAAGATCAGCCTGCCCTCTCCTTTTTCGGGCAGAATTCGCACCAGAGTGGATACTTCGCCGCACGGATGATGATGTTGCTTGCAGGCGGGGAACGGGAAATTGTAATTTTCCGCAAGATAAACGAAGGTATTGTAGGTTCTAACCAGCAAGAGCGCCGGGAAATAGGATTTCGTGAATACATGCTGAAGCATCACCCCGATTGCCGCATCTGGGAACTGAACCTGCACGCCAAGCGAGACAGTGATGACGCACAGATGCTGAATGATTTTTTCAGAAAACATCCGAACGTAAAGAATGGCATCACTTTCAATTCAAAAGTTTACATTGTCGGAGAATATTTATTGAAGCAACAAAAAACAGACTTTAAACTGATGGGATATGACTTGCTGGAACGCAACGTGAAATGCCTGATGGAAGGCAGTGTATCCTTTCTCATCGCTCAACAGCCTGAATTACAGGGATTCGATGGCATCAAAGCATTGTGTGACTACCTGATCTTCAAAAAGGAAGTACCAAGAGAAAACTTTATGCCGATAGACTTGCTTACGAAGGAGAATATTGAATTTTATTCAAATAAATAATAAAGTAATTATGGAAACTAAGTACCTTAAAATCAACCCTGCGGATAATGTAGCTGTCGCTATCGTGACACTGCCGGCAGGAGAAAAGCTCACGGTGGACGGGACGGAAATCACTCTGAGTGAGGAAGTGCCCGCCGGACATAAATTTGCATTGAAAGACTTTGCAGAGGGCGAAAACGTCATTAAATACGGGTACCCTATCGGCCATGCACGCATGGCTAAGAAACAGGGGGATTGGATGAATGAGAATAATATTCAGACAAACCTGGCTGGGTTGCTGGACTATACATACAATCCGACAAGCGTTACGCTGGACATTCCACACAAGGATCTGACATTCAAAGGTTATCGTCGTAAAAGCGGCGAAGTGGGAATTCGCAACGAGGTGTGGATTATACCGACCGTAGGTTGCGTGAATGGTATCATCAACCAGCTGGCCGAAGGTCTGCGCCGGGAAACCGGCGGCAAAGGAGTGGATGCGATTATGGCATATCCGCACAACTATGGATGCTCGCAATTGGGAGACGACCACGAAAACACTAAGAAAATCCTGCGGGACATGGTATTGCACCCCAATGCAGGTGCAGTGCTGGTAGTGGGCTTAGGCTGTGAAAACAATCAGCCGGATGTGTTCCGTGAGTTCCTGGGAGAATATGACGAAGACCGTGTAAAATTCATGGTAACGCAGAAAGTAGGAGATGAGTACGAAGAAGGCATGAAACTGTTGCGGGAGCTGTATGAAAAAGCCAGCAAGGACGAACGTGTGGATGTACCCCTGAGTGAATTGCGAGTAGGCTTAAAGTGTGGCGGATCGGATGGTTTCTCCGGTATCACAGCCAATCCGCTGTTGGGTATGTTCTCCGATTTCCTGGTGGCACAAGGTGGTACGAGCGTATTGACGGAAGTTCCGGAAATGTTCGGTGCAGAGACCATATTGATGAACCGTTGCCGCAACAAGGAATTATTTGAAGAAACTGTGAAACTGATTAACGACTTCAAGGAATACTTCCTTTCACATGGCGAACCGGTTGGTGAAAATCCGTCTCCGGGAAACAAGGCGGGTGGTATCTCAACTTTGGAAGACAAAGCCTTGGGATGTACGCAGAAGTGTGGCAAAAGCTACGTGGAAGGTGTGTTGCCGTATGGTGAACGTCTGAAAGTAAAAGGATTGAATTTGTTGTCAGCTCCGGGAAATGACCTGGTGGCAGCAACAGCACTGGCTTCCTGCGGTTGCCACATGGTATTGTTCACCACAGGACGCGGCACACCGTTCGGAACGTATGTGCCGACCATGAAGATTTCCACCAACTCTATACTGGCAAAGAATAAGCCGGGATGGATTGATTTCAATGCAGGAGTTATCGTGGAAAACGAGCCGATGGAAAAGACCTGCGAACGGTTTATCGATTACATTATCCAGGTGGCAAGTGGTGAATTCGTGAACAACGAGAAGAAAGGTTACAAGGAAATCGCAATCTTCAAAACGGGAGTTACGCTATAACAATTGACAATTGACGATTGACAATTGACAATTAAGAGATAGAGGGCGGGCAAAAACTATTTTGCTCCGCTCTTTGTTTTTTATAATTTTGCAGCGGATTAATGTTTCACCACAGAGTCTCACTGAGTTTAATCAATTTGAAACCCAAAGAATAGAACTCCGTGATACTCCGCGTTACTCTGTGGTGAAGAATTCATAACCCGACAGAAATTAATTCCTCTAACGGCCCGAATGCCTTACGTGTTACAATATATATTAAAATGACAAATACAGCGAATAAACGAAAAGGTGGATGGTGGGCACTGAGCCCGCTGGCGGTATTTTTATGCCTTTACCTTGTGACTTCATTGATTGTAAACGATTTCTATAAAGTACCTATTACGGTAGCATTCCTGTTGTCATCTTGCTATGCCATCGCACTGACGCGCGGATTGAGTCTGGAAAAGCGGGTGTATCAATTCTCGGTAGGAGCCAGCAATAAGAATATCATATTGATGATATGGATATTCATCCTTGCCGGAGCTTTTGCACAGAGCGCCAAACAGATGGGAGCAATCGACGCTACAGTAAACCTGACTCTGAGCATACTACCGGACAACCTATTACTGGCAGGAATTTTCATCGCTGCCTGTTTCATTTCACTTTCCATCGGCACCAGTGTGGGAACAATTGTAGCCCTGACACCCGTAGCCATCGGACTGGCGGAAAAAACCGGTATCGATCTGCCATATATGGTTGCCATTGTAGTGGGCGGTTCATTCTTCGGAGATAATCTCTCATTTATTTCGGATACAACAATTGCATCCACCAAAACACAGGATTGTGTGATGAGGGATAAGTTCCGGGTGAACTTTATGATTGTGGTCCCGGCAGCACTGGTCGTACTATGTATCTATATATTCCAAGGATTATCAATATCGGCCCCTGCACAGACGCAAGCGATTGAATGGATAAAGGTTATCCCCTACCTCATCGTATTGGGCACGGCAGTGGCTGGCGTAAATGTAATGCTGGTTTTGCTGCTAGGTATCCTCAGCACAGGCATCATAGGTATTGTTACAAGCGGAACAGACATAAGTACAGCTTTCTTCGACTGGTTTGGCGCCATGGGAACAGGTATCACGGGAATGGGAGAACTTATCATCATCACTTTACTTGCGGGCGGCATGCTTGAAACCATCCGGTATAATGGAGGCATAGATTTCATAATCTCCCGCCTGACACGTCACGTAAAAGGCAAGCGAGGTGCAGAATTGAGTATCGCCGCACTCGTCAGCGTTGCCAATCTATGCACCGCCAACAATACCATCGCCATCATTACCACCGGACCGATAGCCAAGGACATCGCCCAACGCTTTCATCTGGACCGCCGGAAGACCGCCAGTATCCTGGACACGTTCTCCTGCCTGATACAAGGTATCATTCCTTACGGAGCGCAACTATTGATTGCCGCCGGATTAGCGGGAATCTCTCCCATCAGCATTATCGGCAGTTTGTATTATCCGTTTACAATGGGAATATGTGCATTACTGGCAATATTGGCGAGATATCCACGGAAATATTCGTAAAAAATCTCCCATACCCAATAAAAAATGAAAATATTGAAAAAAAATATGGCAAAAGATGATGCATTATTGAAATAGAATGCGTTACTTTGTACCCGAACAATAAGAAAGTTTATTTGATTTGATTATTTCACGTATGTATTTCCTCTGCATTGAGTATTTCCATCTCTGACCTAACAACTTCCAAAAACTTTGTTTATTGAATTATTAATTTATTATTTTATTTAGATTTATGAATTTGTATGTAGGTAACCTGAATTACAAGGTTAGAGAACAAGACTTGAGAGATGTTATGGAAGAGTACGGAACAGTAGATTCAGTAAGAATCATCACTGACCGCGAAACAAGAAGATCCAAAGGATTTGCATTTATTGAAATGCCGGATTCTACAGAAGCATCTAACGCTATCAATGCATTGAACGGTGCTGAATATGTAGGTCGCCCGATGGTAGTTAAAGAAGCATTACCGAAGAATTAATTATTCTCAGATAATACGTCACTAAAAGGATGGATTTCATAGAAATCCATCCTTTTTTGTTAGGAACTCTTTGTCAATCAAAATAAAAGCCCTACCTTTGCAACCGCTATTACGAGATAGTAGCATAATTCAAATCATTTATTTAAAACATTATTTAAAATGGCAACAAAAATCAGATTGCAAAGACATGGACGTAAGAGCTACGCTTTCTACTCTATCGTTATTGCTGATGTAAGAGCACCACGTGATGGTAAATTTATTGAGAAGATTGGTACGTACAATCCGAACACCAATCCTGCCACAGTAGATTTGAAGTTCGACCGCGCACTTGACTGGGTTATGAAAGGTGCACAACCGACTGACACTGTTCGTAACATCTTGTCACGCGAAGGCGTTTACATGAAAAAACACCTTTTAGGTGGCGTTACCAAGGGCGCATTTGGCGAAGCTGAAGCAGAAGCTAAATTCGAAGCTTGGAAGAACAACAAACAAAGCGGTTTGGCTGCTCTGAAAGCTAAAGACGAAGAAACTAAGAAAGCTGAAGCAAAAGCACGTCTGGAAGCTGAAAAGAAAGTGAACGCTGAAAAAGCTAAAGCATTGGCTGAAAAGAAAGCTGCTGAAGAAGCAGAAAAAGCTGCCGCTGAAGCTCCTGCTGAAGAGGCAACAGAGGCTCCCGTTGCTGAAGCTGCCGCCGAATAATAGTAAGCACAGTGCGATTACGAAAAATGGGATTAAAACTATAAAATCCTCTCCGGTTATGCCGGAGGGGATTTTTTATTGACTATCTTTGTAGCCACATATTTTTACTTAATAATAAAAGCAATGAAAAAATTTATCTATCTGCTCGCTGTGGCTGCTATCGTTGCCGCCTGTAGCGGAAACAAAGGTTACGTGGTAACCGGAACCGTAGAGGGTGGAGCTGACGGCGACACCGTATTTTTGCAAAAAGTAGACGGAAGAAATCTTGTAAAAGTAGACTCCGCAGTAATCACCAAAGGTACATTCACCTTCAAAGGCGTACAAGATACTGCTGCGAACCGTTACGTAACCTGCAGACCGGCAGGAAAAGAAGGTATCCTGATGGACTTCTTCCTTGAAAACGGTAATATCAAGATCAATTTAACCCGCGATAATGACTCTGCTACCGGTACGCCGAGCAACGATGCTTATCAGGGAATCAGAGCTCAGCTGAATGATCTGAACAAGCAAATGATGACTATATACGAGTCCATGTCAGATACTACACTGACTGACGAACAGCGCGAAGCCAAAATGAAGGAAATGAACGATCTGCAAGAAAAGTCAATGGAGATCACCAAGGCAGGTATCGCTAAGAATATTACAAACCTCGTAGGTGTTCATTTGCTGAAGAATAACTACTACTACCTTGAAGTAGACGAACTGGATCCGTTGATGCCGCAAATTCCCACTGAATTTGCTAACGATGAAGTTATCATCAAGATCAAAGGAAACGTAGAAAAGATGAAAGCTACCGCTGTAGGCCAGAAGTTCACAGATTTCGAAATGGCAACTCCTGACGGAAAACCGGTGAAACTGTCTGACTATGTAGGTAAAGGTAAAGTGGTACTCATCGACTTCTGGGCAAGCTGGTGTGGTCCTTGCCGTCGCGAAATGCCGAACCTGGTAGAAGCTTATGCTCAATACAAGAACAAAGGTTTCGAAATCGTAGGTGTATCTTTGGATCAAAGTGGCGAAGCATGGAAAGATGCTATCGAGAAACTGAACATCACTTGGCCGCAAATGTCTGACCTGAAATACTGGAATTGCGAAGGCGCTCAGTTGTATGCAGTAAGCAGCATTCCTCACACTGTATTGATCGACGGTGAAGGAACTATCATCGCACGCGGATTGCACGGTGAAGAATTGCAGAAAAAGTTGGCTGAAGTATTGAAATAATCTTTGTCCGGAAAAGAATAATCACAGTCAAGGAATTATTCTTATAGTATAAGTTCCCTTGTTACAAATACATGTAGCAAGGGAGCTTTTTTGTATCTACCTACTACACAGAGTTTTCCATTTTGAACAACTTTAGAAAACCGACTAATACAGAAAGTTATCCACTTTACACTTTTACACAACTAGAAATCAATTGATTAACATATTTTAGACCGACAAAAGTTTTCCAAAAACAAAAACTCACAGATAAGTTTATACCTTTGCACTCCCAATTCTAATGGATAACTAAAAAATTAAAACGAGACCATGATACAGACTGTAATCAAAAGAGACGGACGTATAGTCGGTTTCAATGAAGAGAAAATAGTAACTGCCATCCGTAAAGCAATGTTACATACGGATAAAGGCGAGGACCTGCAATTGATACGCCAAATCACAGATCATATATCTTTCAAGGGAAGTGCACAAATGACGGTGGAAGCCATTCAGGATGCCGTAGAAATGGAACTGATGAAGAGTAGCCGGAAAGATGTAGCACAGAAATATATCGCTTACCGCAATCAGCGCAGCATTGCCCGTAAAGCCAAGACGCGCGACATGTTTCTGGAGATTATAGAAATAAAATCCAATGACGTAACACGGGAAAATGCAAACATGAATGCCGATACCCCGGCAGGCATGATGATGAAGTTTGCCAGTGAAACGACCAAACCCTTTGTGGATGACTATCTGCTAAGCGATGAAGTACTGGAAGCCGTAAGCGGCAATTACCTGCATATTCATGACAAGGACTACTACCCTACCAAGAGCCTGACATGTGTTCAGCATCCATTGGATCGTATTTTGACCTGCGGCTTTTCTGCCGGACACGGTGAATCCCGTCCTGCCAAACGCATCGAAACAGCAAGTATCCTGGGATGTATCTCACTGGAAACTGCACAGAATGAAATGCACGGCGGCCAGGCTATCCCGGCATTCGACTTTTATCTGGCACCCTACGTACGCAACAGCTATATCGAAGAAATCAAGAATCTGGAAGAGCTGAACGGAAAGGATTATTCACATCTATATCAGAAAGAGCTTACAGACTATCTGCAACAGCCGCTGGATGGACTGTCCGACGAGAAACGCATTGTGCAACATGCCATTAACAAGACTGTAGCACGTGTACATCAGTCAATGGAAGCATTCATCCATAATATGAATACCATTCACTCACGCGGTGGTAACCAGGTAGTATTCAGTTCTATCAATTACGGCACGGATACATCTGCCGAAGGACGCTGCATCATCCGCGAACTTCTGAAAAGTACCTATCAAGGTGTAGGTAACGGCGAAACAGCCATATTCCCTATTCAGATATGGAAAAAGAAACGTGGTGTGAGCTATCTGCCGGAAGACCGGAACTATGACCTCTACCAGCTTGCCTGCAAAGTGACGGCCCGCCGCTTCTTTCCGAATTTCCTCAATCTGGACGCTACTTTCAACCAAAGCGAAGAGTGGAAGGCAGATGACCCGAAACGCTATCAGCATGAAGTAGCCACCATGGGATGCCGTACGCGTGTATTCGAAAACCGTTTCGGACCGAAAACTTCAATCGGACGCGGAAATATCTCTTTTTCTACCATTAATATCGTACGCCTGGCTATCGAGTGTATGAAGATAGAAGATGAAGAATTGCGTATAGCCAAATTCTTCGCAAAACTGGATTCAATGCTCGAAGTCACTGCACGCCAACTGCACGAACGTATGGAATTCCAGAAAACTGCATTTGCCAAGCAATTCCCATTGCTGATGTCTGCCCTATGGGTAGGTTGCGAAAAACTGAAACCAAACGATACAATTGCCTCTGTTATCAATCAGGGAACGTTGGGCATAGGTTTCATAGGTTTGGCAGAATGTCTGGTTGCCCTTACTGGCAAACATCACGGAGAATCGGAAGAAGCACAAAAACTGGGAGTAAAAATAGTAACTTATATGCGCGACCGCGCCGACCAATTCTCTGATCAGTATCACCATAATTACAGTGTGCTGGCTACGCCTGCCGAAGGACTATCCGGCAAATTCACAGGGGCAGATCGTAAGAAGTTTGGTGTATTGCCGGGAATTACAGACCGGGATTATTACACTAATTCCAATCATGTGCCTGTATATTATAAGTGTAGCGCCCGCCATAAGGCAGAAGTGGAAGCTCCGTATCATGAACTGACACGTGGCGGACATATTTTCTATGTAGAAATAGACGGTGATGCGACACACAATCCTGAGGTCATCATGCGTGTAGTGGACATGATGGACCAGTATAATATCGGATACGGCTCAGTAAACCATAACCGCAACCGCTGTCTGGAATGCGGATATGAAAACTCTACTCCGAATCTGGAAGCCTGTCCGAAATGTGGCAGCACGCACATCGATAAGTTACAACGTATCACCGGTTACCTGGTAGGTACTACCGACCGCTGGAACAATGCCAAACTGGCGGAACTCAACGACCGTGTCATTCATAACTAATCACTAATCGTTAATCACTAATCACTATCAACGTGCTTTCTATCCTTGACATTATAGAAGATACTACAGTGGACGGTCCGGGCTTCCGGACCTCCATTTATGCTGCCGGATGCCCGAACAGATGCCCCGGTTGCCATAATCCTGAATCCTGGGATATCAACCGGGGACGCTGGATGTCGACAGACGAAATTCTGGCGAAAGTGCTTGCCGACAATTTTGCAGACGTAACATTCAGTGGCGGAGATCCGATGTACCAACCCGAGGGATTTACAGAACTGGCATGTGCCATCAAGGAAAAAAGTAACAAGAACATCTGGTGCTATACAGGATATACTTTTGAGACTCTGCTACGCAATCCACTACAGGCCAAACTGTTGCAGTATATCGATGTACTGGTAGACGGGAAATTCAAACAGGAACTACGGGATGAAAGCCTGTGCTTCCGCGGAAGTAAAAACCAACGCTTGATTGACGTACAGGCTTCATTACAGGCAGAAGAGGTAGTGACATACAACTATAATCCCGTACCTCGCATTGCTTAATAATCAGTATGAAGGTGTGTCAAAATAAGGATTAGAACACAAATTACACAAATAATGGTTTTTTAGGCTTCTGATAATCAGAGCTTATCTGATTTGTTATTTGCGTAATTTGTGTAATTTGCGTTCTTTTATTCAGTTTTGACACACTCTCTCTCCTTTCTTGCCTTCCTCCTTTCAGAAATTCCCATAATTATAACTTATTATCATTTCCTTCTTTCCTCAAAAAACCGTACCTTTGCGGCGCTTTTCAAGAATAGATAATATTAGGATAACATTTTAAAGTATGAATTCGCCAAACGAATTAAAAGAAATTACCCGGTTTTTACTGGAGTATGCTAATCGTCTTATGGGGTCCGGCGTACACACTTCACGCGTGATACGAAACACCCGTCGCATCGGAAAGTCACTGGACGTAGACGTGAAAATGAGCCTTTTCCAAAAGACCATGGTGGTAAGTGTATGCGACATTGACAGCACGGAAGTCTACAATGAAGTAGCCATTATCCCCGCTTTCCCCATCAGTTTCGAACTGAACGCTGAACTGAGTGCGCTTAGTTGGGAAGCCTACGACAATCATTTGCCTCTGGAGACACTTTGGGACAAGTATGAGAAAATAATATCACGACCGAAGATGGACCCGCTTTGTACATTGTTTCTGGTGGGTTTTGCCAATGCTTCTTTCTGCGCCCTGTTTGGCGGTGACTGGACAGCGCGTCTCATTGTATTCTCCGCAACGCTCATCGGTTTCTATATAAAACAGATTATGCAGAAGAAGAAAATCAATCATTATCTTGTTTTCATTGTATCTGCATTCGTAGCTTCCATGGTTGCTTCTTCAGCGCTTACGCTGGAAACGACAGCTGAGATAGCCATTGCCACAAGTGTTCTTTATCTGGTGCCCGGCGTCCCCTTGCTGAATGGTGTCATTGATATTGTCGAGGGACATGTATTAACCGGCTGCACCCGTCTCATCCAGGCATTACTGCTGGTATTATGTATTTCCGTAGGACTCTCCTGCACTCTTATGTTAATTAGAAACAGTTTATTATGATACTCGTTGATATACTTACGGACGGCATATTTGCCGCAGTTGCCGCCATCGGTTTCGGAGCGATTTCAGATCCTCCCTTGCGCGCTTTTCCTTCCATTGCCTTGCTTGCCGCTATCGGCCATGCTTTGCGTTTTTGTCTGATGACCTATCTGGGAGTAGATATCGCCACTGCATCTCTATTTGCTTCTTTCAGTATCGGTATGGGAAGTCTGGTTTTGGGAAAACGTATCTATTGCCCCATGACCGTGCTCTACATCCCTGCATTGCTGCCTATGATTCCGGGTATGTATGCCTACAAAATAGTATTCTCACTCATCATGTTCATGCAGAATATGAAAGTACCGGAATTGCAAGAAAAGTATTTGATAGACTTATTCACGAACACAATTGTTACTTGTAGCGTCATTTTCATGTTGGCAGTGGGCGCCACTATACCGTTGTTCTTGTTTATCAAACGAGCTTTCTCCATGACAAGACACGAGAAAAATTAAAAGTTGAAAATTAAAATTTAAAAGATTGCGTATGGAAGTTTTTTGGAAAACAATCGCACAATATAATGAAGCAACCTGGATTTTCCAGGTAATTATTACGATTGCAGGTATTCTGCTGACCGTACTACTTTATCAAAAACCGACACTGCTGATAAAGCGGTTGATGAAGGGATATATGGTATTTTTAAATAGCTGGATTTCTATCGTCTACTACATGATCTATTGTGGTGACCGGAATTACAATTATATACTTGCCATATTCTGGGGTATAATTGCACTTATCTGGCTGTGGGACCTCATCACAAACTATACTCCGTTTGAACGTTATCACAAATATGACAAACTGACTTACATACTGTATGCCATGCCATTCCTTTACCCTCTCTTGTCATGGGCACGGGGCATGGAATTCCCAATGATGACCACCTGTGTGATGCCCTGCTCCGTGGCAGTATTCACCATCGGATTGTTACTGGCATTTTCACGCAAAGTAAATCTGCTTGTAATACTTTTCCTTTGTCACTGGGCATTGATAGCGTTTTCTAAAGTGTACATCTACAAAATTCCCGAAGACTTATTGCTGGCAAGTGCAACCGTTCCTGCCATTTATCTCTTCTTCAAGAATTACTTCGACCAGAATCTGCATAAAGAAACAAAACCAAGTGCCAAATATACAAACTGGATTCTAATAGCACTCTGTGTAGCAATTGGAGTATTTCTAAGTATCACGATATTGAACGAATTAGTTGGTTAGAGAATTAAATATGAAGTATGAAGTATTAAGCGCATCATTAATACCTGAACCTAATACTTCATATTTCATACTGATTTCATTCTATTTATTCTTTCCTTGATTTGCTACTGCTTCCATCAATTTCTTTATTTCCTCCGGATCTCCCAAGAAATAGTCTTTCTGCAAATTCAGGTCATCATCAAATTCAAAGACATAAGGTACGGCGGTGGGCAGGTTCAGCTTCACAATATCTTCATCGGAGATATGCTTCAGGTGCTTGATGATTCCTCTTAAACTATTACCATGTGCCACTACTAACAGCTCGTCTGCTGTTTTCAGATTCGGGAAAATCACACATTTCCAGTAAGGCATGATACGTTCGATTGTATCTTTCAGAGACTCGGTACGAGGCAGTTCCGCATCGGGCACTTCATTATAACGCGCTTCAAAGCGCGGATTACGAGGATCATCCTCAGTCAGTGCATGCGGAGCAATATCGTAGCTACGACGCCAGATCAACACCTGCTCTTCACCGTATTTGGCAGCTGTTTCCGCCTTATTCAAACCTTGAAGCTGTCCATAATGCTTCTCGTTCAGACGCCAGGATTTCTCTACCGATATCCAGTCCTGATCCATACGATCCAATACCACATCCAGTGTTTTCACTGCACGTTTCAGGTAGGAAGTATAGGCTTTATCAAACTGGAAGCCATTATCTATCAATAACTGTCCCGCCTTTTTAGCTTCGGCAATACCTTTTTCCGTTAAATCTACATCGGTCCAACCAGTGAAACGATTTTCCTTATTCCATGCGCTCTCGCCATGGCGAAGTAATACAATTTTCTTCATACGAATTATTTTTTATTAGTCGTATAAATAAAACACGCATCTATCGGAACTTGTTCAATAAAAGGGAGGGAGTACTACTTCAGCAGTGAATCAGCATATATGCACAACTTCAGCATTTGTTGAGCATCGTCAAAGCATATATTATTTTCCTTAATATACCTCTCCAATTCCTCCTTATGAGTAGAATTCAGCTTCAGAAATTGCTTCATATTACGAACCTCCTTCTTTTTCCCTTTTTTCTCCACCCAATATACATTATACCGACTTCCTATTTCCAACTTTACAGGAGCATCAGGCGAGAATCCTGCATTGTTGGAAGAATACGTCTTCACATTACCCAACGAAGAGGTACCGCCATATCCCACAGACTTCGGTTTATCACGAACAGTAACTTTGTATTGTACATAAAATGAAGGCTCCGAAGAAAGAATTTCAACTCCACCATCCTGTTCCGGATAAAATACCCGTGCACCAAACTTTATAATATTCACCTCATCAGCATTCGACAATACTTTTGCCTGATTTCCATCCTGCTCATCAATAAAATAGAATTTTTCGCTCGGAAGATGATAATTCATCTTGCCACGAATTTCCATACCATTTCTCATATAGACAATAGCATCCTGATAGGTATCAAAGAGAAAAGGCGACAGTTCCGTTTGTGAATATCCGCCAGAAACTATACCAAACAAACAACTCAATGAAAGAAGTAAATGTCTCATAGTACATATATTATAAGGTGAATAAAAAAGCGAAAAGCTGCCCCGAGAAGTTTAGTAAACCTCCCGTGAGCAGCTTCTCTATATTGTTAGATCAAACTCTTACACGAACCAACGAACGTAGCAGAAGTCCTGACGGTGAGGCAGGTCAGAGTTTTTCGGGAACATACGGTAGGATACTTTAAAGCTACCTGCGTTCTCTAATTTATGTTTCACCTGGAAGGTATAGAGGTTACCCTCTTTCTTCACTACGCTGAACGGCTCAACAGAGTAAACGTGTTGTTTACCGTCACCGGCAGTGTAAGTAGTTACCAGTTCCAGACCGATTGCATCGTTCAAGCCCTTCTCATCAATAACGTAAGTAATGGAATATTCCTTACCGCTTTCGATGGTGGCTTGCTGCAATTCTTCACACGTGTCACAAGATACGACTTCGATGCTGTCCCACTTAGAAACCACTTCTTCTTTCCAAGCAGCAATTTCCTTAGCTTTGGCATTGTCATTAGCAGACAGTGCGCTGAAACGTTTAGCCAGCTTAGTGTAGAACTTGCTATAATAGTCGTCCAACTGACGTTTCATTGTATAGTGAGGTGCAATCTGTGCGATAGAATTCTTGATAGTCTTCACCCAACCTTCAGAGTATCCCTTCTTGTTGCGTGCATAGTACAACGGCAGAATCTCAGTTTCAAGGATGCTGTAGATAGTAGCTGCATCAAGCTGATCCTGATGTTCCTGGTTCTGGTAAGTACGCTTTTCTGTCAGTGCCCAACCTGCACCTTCACGGTAGCCTTCCAACCACCAACCGTCGAGTACGGAGAAGTTTACAACACCGTTCATCAACGCTTTCTCGCCGGAAGTACCGGATGCTTCGAGCGGACGAGTCGGAGTATTCAACCAGATATCCACACCGGATACCAGGCGGCGAGCCAGCTGCATATCATAGTTTTCCAGGAAGATAATCTTACCCAGGAATTCCGGACGACGGGAGATCTCGATAATTCTCTTGATCAGACCTTGACCAGCTCCATCATGCGGGTGAGCCTTACCGGTGAACAGGAACTGTACCGGATAGTCAGGATTGTTCACAATCTTAGCCAGACGGTCAAGGTCAGTGAACAGCAGGTGAGCACGTTTGTAAGTAGCAAAACGACGACCGAAACCGATCAGCAATGCATTCGGGTTGATCTTATCCATCAACGAAACGATACGTGAAGGATCACCCTGGTTCTTCAACCAAGTTTCACGATATTGCTTACGAACATAGTCGATCAACTTGTTTTTCAAAGCCATACGTGTTCCCCAGATTTTTTCATCGGGCACATCATAGATAGCTTCCCAAATCTTCGGGTTAGACTGATCGTACAAGAAGTTCTCGTCAAAGTTAGCAGCATAGAGATGTTTCCATTCGGTAGCGCTCCAAGTCGGGAAGTGTACACCGTTGGTAACATAACCCACATGCATTTCTTCGGGGAAATAACCCTTCCAGATAGAAGAGAACATCTCCTGAGAAACTTTTCCGTGCAGCCAGCTTACACCGTTCACTTCCTGTGAAGTGTTGCAAGCGAAGACTGACATGCAGAAACGTTCGCCTTTATCACCCGGATTATTACGGCCGAGATCCATCAGGTCATCCCAAGTGATACCCATCTTGGCAGGATAACCGCCCATGTATTTGCCGAAGAGACCTTCGTCAAAGTAGTCGTGACCGGCAGGAACCGGAGTATGTACAGTATACAGAGAAGATGCACGCACCAGCTCGATAGCCTGATCGTAAGACAGACCTCCTGCTACATAGTCGCAGATACGCTGAACATTGATCAATGCCGCATGTCCTTCGTTACAGTGATAAACATCTTTCTTGACACCCAGTTTCTTCAGTGTCAAGATACCACCGATACCGAGCAGAATTTCTTGTTTCAGACGGTTTTCCCAGTCACCACCATAGAGTTGGTGAGTGATAGGACGGTCGAATTCACTGTTCATTTCATTGTCCGTATCCAACAGATAGAGAGAAATACGTCCCACATTCACACGCCATACAAACGCATGAACAAAGTAATCCAGATAAGGAACATCCACAATCACCTGATTGCCATTCTCGTCCATCACGCGCTCGATAGGCAACTGGCCGAAGTTCTGAGCTTCGTAGTTGGCAATCTGCTGACCATCCATAGAGAGAGTCTGTGTAAAGTAACCGTAACGATACAGGAAACCGACTGCGCAAAGGTCTACATTGCTGTCAGAAGCCTCTTTCAGGTAGTCGCCGGCAAGAACGCCCAAACCACCTGAATAGATCTTGAGTACCTGGTTCAAACCGTACTCCATGCTGAAATAAGCAATGGAAGGACGTTTTTTATCAGGTTCTACATCCATATATGCTCTAAACTTAGAATACACATCATTCATTCTTTTCAGAATTACTTTGTCGTTTGCGAGTGCTTCGAGCTTAGCATAACTCATTCTTTCTAACAAGAGGACAGGGTTATGACCGACTTCTTTCCACAGAGCAGGGTCAAGATCTCCAAACAGTTCAGTAGCTTCGTAGTTCCAAGACCACCAAATGTTGTGTGCCAGTTCAGACAATTTCTCCAACTCGGCAGGAATGTGAGATTTCACATTCACATCTTTCCAGTTCGGAGTGTTTACATTACTAACTTTAATCTTCATTGTATGATAACTTGATTGATTAATATTCTATTTCTATTTAACCCAGCTGACGCTCCATCGCATGGCGAAGGGCGGAATCGTAGGCTTCATAATAATATTCGATAAAATGCTTCCACAAAGCCTGCTCAGCCACTTGGGCAGCACGCTTGCAAATGTTTTTCACTTCTGCATCCGTCTTTCCGGAGAATGCGGAAATGGTGTCCTTGATGCCATCAGCCACTTCGGAATAGTTATAATCCGAACGGTGAAGTACCTCTACTCCATCATCGATGCCATGCTGATTTTTCAGGCTGTTTACCCAAAGTCCGAATCCAGCCAGGTCGGTCGTGATGGTCGGAACGTGGAAAGCAACACTTTCCAACGGGGTATATCCCCAAGGTTCATAATATGAAGGGTAGACACTGAGGTCTTCTCCCAGTATCAAATCATAATATTGCTTGTTTATAATGCCATCTTTTCCATCGAGATAGCAGGGAACAAAAATAATCTTCACCTTATCCTCAGGATGATTACTCATGCCCATGTACTTCAACATATCCAGCACCTGATCGTGCGTCATGTTATGCAGCCAGTGGGTAATCAAAGGTACTTCCAGCGGAGTAGTGAATTTTTCCTTGCTCTTGAGACGTTGCTGCAGGTCTTCACGGGCATCGCCTACCCAACCCGGCACGTTGATGAATGCCAATACATTCTTCTTCAAGTTCTTATCACGGTTCAACCGGTTCAGCGATTCAAGGAAGACATCAATGCCCTTGTTCTTGAATTCATAACGGCCACTGGTACCGATAATCAACGTATCATCTCCCATATCCGTACCCATCAAGCAATTGGCAACGCGCAACATAGTAGATCTCGCACGTTTACGCTTTCCGGTAAATGTAGCGCCCTTCGGCACAAAATCATCCTCGAAACCGTTCATAAGCACTACATCGGCAGGCTTATCGAGCAATTCCTTGCACTCGTTATTCGTGATTTCGCTCACAGTCGTAAAACAGTCTACATAATGTGCAGTTTGTTTTTCGATGGAATGTTTGGACTGCATGTTGAGCTCTTCCGCCATCTGATCGCCGTTATAGGCAAAGAGATAGTCGTACAGAGGTTTATTGTTACCCGCGATGGAGCGTCCGATAGACGTGGCATGCGTGGTAAAGATCGTTGCGATTTCAGGAACGGCAATCTGCAGGTAGAGGGCACCCATACCGGTCATCCACTCATGCGCCTGATAAACCACCTTATCCGTTTCCGTCAGGTTATAGCGATAGAAGCTCTCCACCACCTTTCCGGCAGCATACGAAAACATAGATGCTTCATCATAATCACCGTATGCATGTAGCGAATCCACCTGATAGTGGTTCCACATCTCTGTATATATTTCATTCTTCAGTGCGAAAAACGGTTGGAAATCAACCAATATAACGATCGGATTGCCCGGAATGTTCCAGCGCCCTATGCGGACGGAAAGGTTATCTTTTGTAAATGCATGCTTTTTCCATGCTGCACAAAGGTTATCGGACTCGATAAACAAAGGGTTCTCTTCCCCCTGCCAGAAATCAGGCCCTATAAAAAACAATCTATCATGAAATTTTGCCTGCAAGGTATTTGCTCGCGTGGACAAAACCGTATAGATACCTCCAACCTTATTACATACTTCCCAGCTTGACTCGAAGATGTAGTCGGGGGTTAACAGCTCTTTAGTCATATTACTTTTAATCTCTATTACTTAATACCGGCTGCAAAAGTACACATTATTCTTTGAAAAATAGCCTATTAATCGAAAAAACTAATGAAATATGCATAAACAATCGTTTGCGAAAAATAGTTAGAAGGACTGAATAGCGCTCCGAACGCCACACTTCAGTAAGCGAAATGCCACACTTCATCAGAGTAAATGCCACACTCTGTATGTTGCGAAGTGTGGCGTTTGCTCTGATGAAGTGTGGCATTTCGCTTACTGAAGTGTGGCATTTGAAAACAATAAACCCAGGATTATCATCGGAATGACAACCCTGGGTTAGCAAATTATTCAGAAATAGATTCTTATGCAACCAGTGCGCTACCAATCAAGAATGTTGCAGCCAAAGCAACGATAGCGTAAAGTTCCGGGAATACGGCAAGGATCAATGTATTGCTGAATACATCGTGACCTTGTCCGATAGCTGCGATACCATTTGCACAAACCTGTCCCTGGCGAATAGCTGAGAACAAAGCAACCAATCCCAAGGCGATACCTGCACCGAGAATAGCGGCAGCCTGAATAGCTGTCATTTCAGGAGTAAGGATACCGAAAATAGTCTGGAACATAAAGTAACCGGCAAAACCATACAAACCCTGCGTACCGGGAAGTGCTGTCAATACGAGGAAGTTTCCGAATGCACCGTCGTTCTTCTTCAAAGCACCGATAGCTGCGTTACCGGCAATCGTCACTCCATAGGCACTACCGATGCCAGACAAACCAATCATTACTGCGATGCCGATGTAGGCAATCAATAAGTTCATTTCCATAATCTTACGTTTTTATTGTTTTAATTTTTAATTCTATAATTGTTATTTTTTAAATGGCTTATATTCTTTTCCGCCTCCTTCGTAACCGGAATTCTTAAAGAACTCCACGAAAGTCAGACGCATGGGGTGAACCATCGCACCCAGTACATTCATAAACATGTTAATGGCATGTCCGATAACGAATATCAGTACCATCACAATCGGACCGACAATCACATTGTCAGGGCTCATGCCCACAGCCAGACTGTTGAATACTCCCGCAAGGATACCTCCCGACAGACCGAGGGCAAACAGACGAACATACGAAAGCACGTCGCCCAGCAAACCTGTAGCCATGTTGTAAGAATCCCACAAACCCAGTCCGATATTCATAAACACGTTCTTACCGGGACTGTTGAAGAGAAATATCATAACGGCAGCCACACCAAGAATGCACAGATGTGCCGTACCACCCAATGGCATCACTTCGGGCAACAGGAATCCTACTCCGCAGGATATCAGCAACACAATCCAACCGATAGTGGCTATGGCATACTTAAAGCCGAACTGTATCGCCTGATTGACTGCTTTCAGTATCATACCGAAGAGAATCTGAACCACACCGAGTATCAGTGACAACTGGAACATGGCATTATTATCCATGAACAAATGCTCCTTCATATACTGCAAGAAAGGTATGTTAATGTCATAGAGGCTCACTCCGAAGAACGTACCCGTCAGCATTCCACAGAAGAATGTAGAGGTAGCCAATATCTGTACCAATGAAAGAATCGGCTTCATCGTAGCACTGATATTCTTGGCGAACATACGGTACAGCGTAGCGGCAAGGAACAGGAACAACCCGTAACCGGAGTCGCCCAGACACAACCCGAAGAACACCATAAAGAACGGTGCAAAGAACGGTGTCAGATCCAATTCACTGTATTTCGGAAGCATGTAGAGTTTGCATATCGGCTCAAACCAGGCAAAGAAACCCTTATTGTTCAATTGGATAGGCACATTATCTTCTGGTGTCGGATTCGTAATCTCATAATAGATATGCTGTTCATCCAACCATGCGGCAATTTCCTTTTCTTTGGAAGCCGGCGCCCAACCTTGCAGCAACATTAGCTTTTCTCCCGCTGTAGCCTCTGTGTTCAATATCACCTGAGAAAACTCTATTTCAGTGTTCACCTCTTTCAAGGCTGCTTGTAATGAAGGTTGCTCCTTCTCAGCAAGCACAGCCAGTTTTTGGTCATTGTCCGCCAAGGCCTGTTCAGTCTCCTGACAAAGTATCTGCACACGGGTCAATGAATAAGGAGGTAACTTTATCTGCTCTGCATCCAAATCTACTTCCACTTCATTCTTAATTACAGTAATGAAATAGATACGTGAGGATACACGATTGATAATCATCGCATTATAAGTTTCTTCCCAAATCTCGTCATAGCTACCTTCCGAACAACAGTAAAAGTTTACCGTAAAGCCGGCATCATGCAGAAGATTCAGACTTTCAGGCTCGAAATCACCCCAGGGTTCCAGGGCGGCTTTCTCCTTCTGATAGTTTTGCAGCTGTTGTTGCAGCTTCGCCTTTTCACTTTGCAACACATCCACTTCGTCCAGCACTTCCAGCCCGCGGGCGGCAGAAGCGGGTGTAGTTTCCTTCGCTTCGCCCAAGCTGTGCAGCATTTTCAGTGTCGCCTGCAAACGCGAAGAAAGCCGGATGCTGTCCTGCAACTCTGCATTATCGGCTACTCCCTGCTGTTTTTCGGCCACGTGCACTACTCCAAGTTCGCGCACTCCGTTCAGAAACACCTCGTACTCCTTATGATATACAAGGAATGTGAGCTTCTTCATTTTTGTAATCATGCTTCTGCCTCCTTCCTACTCTCTTGATGGGATTTCATGATTTTCTGCGATGACTTGGAGAGGTTCTCCTCGTCTTCCATGAAGCGCTTGATCTTTCGCAGAGCATCCTGATAGCCTGGAATCTGCACTTTCTCAAAGAGGTTTACCTTTTGGGTGGTCTTCTTACGTGCATGTTCCAGCAAGCCCAGTTTGGCGACGATAAACTCCCGCTCGATAGCCGTCTGTGCCAACACCTTAAGCAAATGTATGCCGTCGGCATACCATTTGGGGGCATTGAACAGGCTGTAGGGGCGTATTTCGAAATCAACGTTTTCGAGCAGCGGCACCCGTACACCGGCAATCTTCTTCACGCCGAGATGTACATCGCTCACCTTTATCAATGAGGAGTCAAACTCATTCCAAAGGGCGAACATCGCTTCGTAGGCCTGGATTTCCCGTTCCAACTTCTCATCCAGCGCGGCAGCTTCTGATTTGCAGCGCTTCACTTCCATGCGTAGTGCGCTCTCCTTATTCTTGATAATAGGGAGTGTACGTACCCGCACTTTCAGTTGCTTTTCCAACTGCTGGAGGGAAGTTTTATTATATTGAAACTTTATAGCCACTTTATTAGTGATTAGTTGTTAGTGATTAGTTATTTGCTTTTGGCCAGAACTCGTCAACCAATTCTTTCTTGATATTCACTTCTTCCGGACGGAAATACTTGCCGAACAGGCTCCAGGCCACGTCGAGCATTTCTGTCGTATCAAGGTTCACATCGATAGCCAGCAGTTGGTTGGAGTAATCCTTGGCAAATGCAAGGGTACGTTCATCATAGTTCGTCAAGTCGAAACCGTTCTCCAATTTCGTCTTGGCGTTGGCAGCATCGGCGTACAGACGTACAGCAGCATTCATCACTTGCGGATGATCCTTACGGGTCTTCTTACCTGTAACGAGCTGTTTCAGACGGGACAGTGAACGGAATGGGTCAACGATAACCTTACCGATATCCGTATCACGACGCAGGAACAACTGACCTTCCGTAATATAACCCGTATTATCAGGCACAGCATGCGTAATATCGCCACCGGACAACGTTGTCACTGCGATAATGGTAATGGAACCGCCACTCGGGAACTGTACAGCCTTCTCATAGATCTTAGCCAAATCCGAATAAAGAGAACCCGGCATAGAGTCCTTGGAAGGAATCTGGTCCATACGGTTGGATACGATAGCCAACGCATCAGCGTAAGAGGTCATATCAGTCAACAGTACCAATACCTTTTCATTATTGTTCACAGCAAAATATTCTGCCGCCGTCAATGCCATGTCCGGAATCAGCAAACGTTCTACCGGAGGATTCTCCGTTGTATTCATGAAGCTGACGATACGGTCGAGCGCACCGGCGTTGGAGAATACATTCTTAAAGTACAGGTAGTCATCGTTCGTCATACCCATACCGCCCAGGATGATCTTATCCGTCTCGGCACGAAGTGCTACGTTCGCCATTACCTGGTTAAACGGCTGGTCAGGGTCGGCAAAGAACGGAATCTTCTGTCCGGATACCAACGTATTGTTCAAGTCGATACCTGCAATACCAGTCGCAATCAGTTCCGACGGTTGTTTACGGCGTACCGGGTTCACAGACGGACCACCGATTTCCACTTCCTGACCTTCGATGGACGGACCACCGTCAATCGGATCACCGAAAGCGTTGAAGAAACGTCCCGCAAGCTGTTCGCTCACTTTCAGCGTAGGCGACTTACCCAGAAATACGATCTCCGCATTGGTCGGGATACCTTCCGTACCCTCAAATACCTGCAAAGTCACATCGTCACCGGCAATCTTCACCACCTGGGCGAGCTTGCCGTTTACGGTTGCCAACTCATCATACCCTACCCCTGTTGCTTTCAGCGAACACGTAGCTTTCGTAATCTGAGTGACCTTGGTATATATTTTTTGAAATGCTTTTGTTGCCATCTATTTATTTACTATTTGACAATTTACTATTTACTATTCAAATCTCTGCCATCCTATTTTACTATTTTACTATCTACAACCTCCATGCACCTGCATCCGCAAGGCAAATAGTAAATTGTAAATAGTCAAATAGTACATCCTTAGGCTTTACGTTCTTCAATCAGTTCCTGCAACTGCTTACGGAATCCTTCATATTCTTCTGATTTGAACTTCGAGTAGTTCATCTGCTTACAGATATTGATCATTTTCTTAAAATAATCCATTACTTCATTGAAGTTATCGAATTCAAACTCCGTATGACAGATATCAATAATCATGTTCAAGATATCTTCCTGACGCTCCATCGGTGTTACAGCATCAATTTCATCGAAAGCATCCTGTTGCAGGATTACGAAGTCAATCAACTCTGATTTCCAAAACGTTACATGATATTCTACAGGAACACCATCATCACCCAGGATGTTGATCTGTTCGGCAATCTCCTTACCACGTTGCAGGCGGTTTTTGATTTCGTTTACCTTACCGATCCATTCACCATTGATATGAGTTTTGATATATTCCTCAAATTCAGGATATTCGATATATTTAGAATAAGAATCAATCGGATTCACGGCGGGATAACGTTTCTTGTCGGCGCGGTCCTGTTCAAGAGCATAGAAACAACGGGCTACTTTCTTCGTATTTTCCGTTACAGGCTCTTTCAGGTTACCACCGGCAGGAGATACCGTACCGATAAAGGTAATAGATCCCGTTTCACCGTTACCCAGCACCACATATCCGGCACGTCCGTAGAAGTTGGAGATGATAGAAGACAAGTCCATCGGGAATGCGTCAGGTCCAGGCAACTCTTCCATACGGTTGGACATCTCGCGCAAAGCCTGTGCCCAACGGGAAGTGGAGTCAGCCATCAACAATACCTTCAGACCCATGCTACGATAATACTCTGCAATCGTCATAGCCGTATATACAGATGCTTCACGGGCAGCTACCGGCATGTTCGAAGTATTGGCGATAATAATTGTACGCTCCATCAACTTACGTCCGGTATGCGGGTCAACCAGCTCCGGAAATTCCGTAAAGATTTCCACAACCTCATTGGCACGTTCACCACAGGCAGCGATGATTACGATATCCGCCTCCGCCTGCTTTGAAATGGCGTGCTGAAGCACTGTTTTTCCTGTACCGAACGGGCCGGGAATAAATCCCGTACCACCTTCCACGATAGGATTCACGGTATCAATGACACGTACACCCGTTTCCAACAGTTTGAAAGGACGCGGCTTTTCTTTATAATTCGTCATGGCGCGTTTCACCGGCCATTTCTGTATCATGTTCACATGGATGTCATTCCCTTCTTCGTCAGTCAGTACGGCTACGATATCTTCGATGCTGTACTCACCTCCGTCTACGATGGACTTCACGGTACATACGCCCTTTTGAGTAAAAGGCACCATGATTTTCAGGGGTTGGAAGTTTTCATCCACTTGTCCCAGCCAGGCAGCGGCTTCCACTTTATCACCTACTTTCACCAGAGGCATAAAGTGCCATCTGCTTCCCTTGTCCAGCGGATAGGTATATTGCCCGCGTTTCAGGAAGACTCCATCCATCTTATCGAGGTCATTTTGCAGACCGTCATAGTTTTTCGAAAGCATACCCGGGCCTAATGTCACCTCAAGCATGTGTCCGGTAAATTCGGCTTCAGCCCCTACTTTCAGTCCGCGGGTGCTCTCAAACACCTGCACGTACACATGGGTACCTACCACCTTAATCACCTCCGCCATCAGTCGGTCACCGCCGGTCGAGATGTAGCAAATCTCGTTCTGTGCCACCGGGCCGTCAACGACGAGGGTTACCATGTTGGCGATAACGCCACTAACAGTTCCTTTTGTTGCCATATAATTATGTTATTTATTTTATCTGAATTCTGCGGGAATCTGCACTTCATCCTTCAGCGTTGCTATGATGCTGCGGAACAACTGATTACCCTTTTCCTTATCCAAAGAAATCCACCGTTCTATCATTTCCAGTTGCAGCAGAAAAACGAACAGACGCTCTACGGTGAAATAGTTAAAGAAGGTAGCTTCTTCCATCCAATTCCAACGTAACTGGTCAATTTTCTTTTCCCGTTCCACTAACTCTTCGGTTTCACTGATCTTCACCAACTGATCCAGGAAGTCCACCTCCCCCGTCAGTCCGAAATCACGGGCACCGGATGTACGCAAAGCCTCGCACACTTCCGTATCTCCCACTATCAGCGGAGCGATATCCATCTTGAATTTCCGGGCAGTCAGTGCCACCAGCACATTGTTCATTGTCAGATTGAACGCAAACCAGGAAGACACGAACTTATTCCTGCACTTCATTGCATACGCATAGTAAAGCGCGGCCAGACGGTCTTCATGCAGAAAATCATCCTCGGCAGGAGTATTGAAATATTCTGAAATAAAGGTGGAAAGATAGGAAGGAAATACGGCATCAGCCACCTCGTCACCATCTTTGAGCAACGAGATAAACTCAGCCAATTCTTCTGCGGAATAATTTCCACGAGGATCAATGGCGGCATCCTTATCCTTTAGCAATTTCAGAACATTCGCATTGTCAAACTTCAAATAAAACAGATCAATCAACCGTTTATCTTCGTCGGACAAATCCGGATACAGTTCCGCTTTGAAATCAGCTACCGTATAGCTCAGTTTGCTATCCTCCAAAGTGAGTTCGGGCAAACCGGCTACCAAGTAGTAATAGTATTTACTCATATCCTGTGGTTTTAGAACAGCATTTCCACTAATTGCGGACGTAGGAATTCTTTGAAGTAATTCATAAATTCTTCTTCACCGAAGTTTACTTTGTACGAACCATCGGCAGGCGAAACGGTGAACAACGTCTTATTACCATTTACCTGTTCTATTTGCACACCTTTATCCAGCAACGCTTTTGCTTGTGCGGCGAAGTATTTCTTCAGGCCGTCGGCATCAGCGGTAGAGATCACGATAGGCTCGTTCACACTCCATTTGGAAGCCAATGCAACTATGAAGGCATTCAAATAATCCTTATCGGCAGCAAATGTTTTCACATCCGCATTGACAATCTTATCCGTCACAAGTGTAGCGATTTCAGACTTCAGTGCATTCACTGCCTGGCCGGCGAATAATTTCAATTCCGACTTGGTATTTTCTGCCAGTTCATCGGCAGACTTACGAGAAGCAGCCACAATTGCTTCAGCTTCTTTACGAGCGTCTTCCACAATTTTCTTGGCTTCATCTTGAGCGTTAGCGATAAGTTTCTGGGCCTCAGTGTTACCTTTTTCGACCCCCTCGCGGTAAATCTTATCAGTCAACTCTTGAATTTTGTTTTCCATATACACAGGAGTAATTTTAATAATTATATAATTGCGATTTTTTCCCTTTTTATTAGATTCGAGTCCAAAAGTACTAAAATCCCTCAGATAAAAAGGAGAAAGAATGGAATAAAAATGTCCTATTTTTCAAAATAAACCTTTTTATACCATTTTTATTCCGTAAAGATAAGGATGAAGTTGCAAACTAAAAAGAAAAATCTTGCTGAAAAAGGAGAATAGGGTTTTCAAAGAGGAAAAAAGAAGAGTCAATTCACCTACCAGCTCAAAGATGCAAAAGGAAAATTAAAATAGAACCACCTGAAAGGGGTACAAACACAAAAAGCCTCCATATCA